>NZ_DATLKJ010000151.1:0-64222 GCF_035538455.1 Chitinophaga sp. | reverse complement strand
ACATCCTGGGGAGTGGGCAATTGCGGCAAAGCCAGGGCTATAGCTGTTTTAATACCAGTATGTTTTTGCAGGCAGTCGGTAATACCTTTCGTAGTAATAATATACGTATTTCCGGGTTGCAGGGGTGAAGCTGTTTGTAATCTTACCGTATTGAATAATGGAGGCAACACAGTAGCGCCCGTAATACGGTTGCCACTCAGCTGATATCTGGCCGGATCTCCTGCTGTGACACTGTCTATAGCCATGTTGAAGCAGATAGACAATTGCTGGCTGTCTGTAACCGCTGCATAATACAGGTCCGGACCGGAAAACCCGGCTACGGTTACCACACTGGTATTATATCTGCCTGGTGATCCGGGGGCAGCGTTCCAGGCACTTTTCCCGGTGCAGGGACAATTAGCGTCTGCCATTTCCAGGCTATATCCGGCCTTGCCATTACGTGAAACACCATACCATGAAGGATTGTAAGCAACGGCATGTATTACTTTACGGCTGTTGTTATACAATACAACAAGGCCACTATCGTCCGGTAAGACCGGGAAGCGCCCAATTCCCATTATATTGTGGATACCAGCACTGTCAGCAGCGGCAGCACCACACAGTACAACAAGACTATCAGGCAGAAGTGTATAAGCCGGAAGAGTGACCTCCCGCTTGTTCACAGCGATACGCCAGTCCTGTAGCTGTACCATATGGTTACTCCTGTTACGCAGCTCAATATATTCACAGGGTGGTAATCCGACTACAGGAGAGGGTCTTGGCATTATTTCATGAATAACTACATCATAGGCTGACGGCAGTACTGAATCTGCATACGCCAGCAGCGAGATACAAACAATGGGAATAAGCATACATAAGGGTTTGATGTCATTTAAACTTACAGGAAAAAACAGTGGCGTTGGTTAATGCATTCTTAACAGAAGAAAAAAAATCTACTGTTATGAAAAGCGCCCGTTATATATTAATTTTGAGTTTTCCACAATTTAAAATGTAAAATAAATTTAAAATGAAAGTTGCCGTAGTAGGAGCTACCGGACTGGTAGGCTCAAAAATGTTACAGGTGTTGACGGAGAGGAATTTCCCCGTGACAGAACTGATTCCAGTGGCTTCAGAGAAGTCTGTAGGTAAAGAAGTAACATTTAAGGGCAAGACCTGGAAGGTGGTGAGTGCAGATACGGCGATTTCCATGAAACCCAATGTAGCGATCTTCTCCGCCGGTGGCAGTACCTCCCTGGAATGGGCGCCTAAGTTTGCAGCCGCTGGTATCACTGTGATCGACAATTCCTCCGCCTGGAGAATGGATCCCTCCAAAAAACTGGTAGTTCCTGAAGTAAACGGAGATGCGCTCACCCCGGAAGACAAAATCATTGCCAATCCTAACTGTTCTACTATACAGATGGTACTGGTACTGAAACCTCTGCACGAAAAATATAAGATCAAAAGGGTAGTAGTATCCACTTACCAGTCAGTAACCGGTACCGGCGTAAAAGCAGTTACCCAGCTGATGAATGAAAGACAAGGCATTTCAGGCGAGATGGCTTACGCATATCCCATTGACCTGAATGTTATCCCGCAGATCGATGTGTTTCTCGACAACGGCTATACAAAAGAAGAGATGAAGATGGTGAACGAGACGAAAAAGATTATGAGGGATGATACCATACTGGTAACTGCAACGACTGTACGTATTCCGGTAATGGGCGGCCATAGTGAATCAGTAAACATAGAATTTGAAAATGAATACGATGTCGCAGAATTGCGCGCACTGTTGGAAAGGACTCCTGGCGTGATTGTCGTAGACGACCCATCCAAGGCACAATACCCGATGCCCAAAGATGCGCACGATAAAGATGAAGTATTCGTAGGCCGCATACGCAGAGATGAAACACAGCCTAAGACTGTCAATATGTGGATCGTAGCCGACAATCTGCGCAAAGGTGCAGCAACCAACGCCGTACAGATTGCCGAATATCTGCAACAACAGAACTGGTTATAATCATACTGTTGTGCTATGTAATTTCTGCCTTAAAAAGGCAGTAAACGTAGCTCCCGGAGATGACTATACGAAAAGATATCTGTAACTCCTTAAAAGCAAGCGTTTTATCGCTTGCTTTTTTTTTCACTTTTCATAAATTCATAACACGGAAAGTGTAAAAATTACACGGAAGTAGTATTGATTTGTGGTAGATAAAATTGAATTTTGATAGCATAATCCTATGCCAACTATTACTTTTCAATAAAAGAGTAATCCAATTTTAGAGAGATACAGGAATTTTTCTTTATTTTCTAATCAGAAAAACACCCTTTTAGGCCTATGAAAACCAACACCAATCGTGAGCTTTTGTTAATGCACAAGTTTACTGAAGAGTGGAGCACAAATTTTTCCTCACAGGTATCCCGTATCATGAACATTGTTGATCAACAGGATACACTGGATGGAATCATACCTATCATCGAAGTGGCAAATGTGTATAACCAACGGTTTGCCCAGGCACGTACTGATAAGGAAAACCTGTTGAAGAACCGTAAAGCACGCCCTTTCGAGTTTCTAATCCACAAAAACTAAAAGCATTTAGTCATTTGATTATTTAATTATTCGGCTATCTGATTATATATAATATAACCAGATAGCCGAATAATTGAATAATCATAATGACTGGGAAGCTATTCAAACGAGCGGTTCAGGAATTTAATGAAGGGTTGCATAGTTGCATATGTTTTCAGGATCTCCTTCACCAGCGAAGGCTGTGTACATAGGTCATCTGAAAACGAATGTGAAACAACGAGGCTTTTCAGTTTGAGATAAGCAATAGCGGGGTTGTCTGCAGAATAGCCTTGAGGAGCAGATTTCAGTGCTTCGCCTTCTATCTTCCCAAAGCGCCTGATGAATTCTTTGTTGGAAATGATCTTCTCAAATTCATCGAAGTTATAGTCTATTTCCTGGCGCACCTTTTTCAGCTCTGCAGCTGGTGGCATCCATATGCCACCGCCGGCCATACTGTTGCCTCCCGGTTCCAGGTGTACATAATAACCGGCAGACATGGCTTTCTTTCCCCCAGGCTGAAAAGCCGCGGCCATATGAACTTTATATGGTGTCTTATCTTTGGAAAATCTAACGTCTTTGTATATACGAAAAACTGCATCCTTTACCTGTAATCCTCCCAGTGAGGGGTCCTGTTTTGCCAAACCGTCTATTATCTGCTGCACCACACTTTCAAAATCGGTCTTGGCCGCCTGATATGCTTCTTTATGATCGTCAAACCAGGCTTTGTTGTTATTGGATCTGAGTGATTTCAGAAATTTCAACGTGGATGGTTGTACCATTGTATTTTTTCGTACAAGATAATACAAATCGTAATTAGCTCTAAGAATTTGGCTTTCGGTAAATAAAAAAAACTGTTGAGCCGGTAACCGAAAGCCATCTCCTCAGCTAGTTTCAGAAATGATACACTGCTGCCAGCAGCAGATTGGAGGTAAGATTATATGGCTTCCCATTGGCTTTATTGAAAATGTCTGCAGAAGCCTTGTCCATCCTGAACTCAGGGATAATGGTGAGGTTTCCTGATTTATAACTGAACGACAGCGTTCCTGCAAATACATCTCCACCCCCCGGAACGGCTGTAAACACTTTTAGGCCGCTCTTGTCACTGAAGTATTCCCCCCTTACTGTCAGACCAAACTTGTTGGAAAAGTCGCAGTTAACATATAGGGCAGATCCCCACCATTTCTGCGTACCGGCCAGAGCAGCTTTATCCCCGTTAAAAGAATAGGTGCTATAAGTGCCATTGTACCCCAAGCCCAGCAAATTGTTAACCTGATACGTAGCCACTACATCCACCTGATGATTCTGAATACCGGCGGTATCTTTCCCCTCCAGGTAGTTAAGATAGAGCTTCAGTGGCGTTCCTGCAGGTGCATACCCCAGCTGTGCGCCTATATATTTATGACTGTTCTGTGTTACTGATTTCAGATCGGTAGGGTTGAAAACCCCAACCATAGCGCTCAGTGAAGAGCTCAGCGCTATGTCGGCCTTAACGCCGGTATTAAAAAATGGACCATAGCTAAACATATAACTCATGCTATAGTTCCTGTTGAGATAAGCATCTACCAGCTCATACCCGATATGCGTGGCGTAGCTGCCAAGGCTTACCTTTATTTTTTCAGTAAGCTGATAGGAGACATACAATTGCTTGATGGCAACACTCATATCGTTCGTCAGTGCAGGACGTTCATTGTAGGAAAATTCTCCGGCACGTTTTCCAAAGCCGAGGTCCGCTACGATACTTCCTTTTTTGAATCCATGCTCCACTTTGAGAGATACCATGCCCAGTTCAAAAGAATTATGAGAGTTAGTGAAACTGGTTTTGTTATCAGTATAGTTGCCATTCAGGTTATACTTATAATACACATCAGCGGAACCTGAAAATTTGAAAGCTGGTGTAGAAATGGTGTCTGCAGATTGAGACAAGGCAGCAAAAGCATTACCCACAGCGAATAAGGTCGTTAGCAATCGTTTCATGTACTTATTATTTGGTTGATAAAATGGTAAGTATAGATGCTTCCTTTCCTTGCGAGTTGTTTTGGGAATGCGTGCTTAAGGTTTTACACAATAGAAGAACACACTATAGAAATAGAAGGAATGGATAATTAATAACAGGAATTTTACAGGTGAGTTTCAATCATCTAACAGCTTGTGTTATTAATTATCCATTCCAGTGTCTCTAACGTTAAAGGTTATACGTCTTAATAAATTTGATAAAGGTCACTATTCAAAAAATCCGTGTCATTTGCTATGATCAATCGCGGTGCTTTTCAGGAGTGTATCAACTCTTCTTCACGGAGCGTACCATTGTCGTTCACACTCATCATGGCCGGATGATAATGTTCATTGTGCTGAGTAGCATCCAGTCCAAGTGCTTCTTCATCTTCAGATACACGCAACGGGTGGATCAGGTTGATGATTTTGAAGATAGCGATAGACATAACGAAGCTGTAACTCACTACGAGCAAGAGACCCAGCACCTGGTTCCTGAACAGCTCGAAGTTGCCATAGAACCATCCGTTATTACCAGCTTCGTTGATGGTTTTGGTAGCGAAAATACCAGTAAGCAACATACCTACAATACCGCCAAGACCGTGGCAGGGGAATACGTCCAGTGTATCATCAATGCTGGTTTTTGATTTCCAGTGTACAGCCATGTTGGAGATGATAGCTGCGATGAAACCAATGAAAATACTTTGCGGGATAGCCACATAACCGGTTGCAGGTGTGATGGCCACCAGGCCAACTACTGCGCCAATGCAAAATCCGAGAGCCGACGGTTTTCTTCCTCGTACCACGTCAAAGAATACCCATGTTAAGCCGGCAGCAGCTGTAGCAGTATTAGTAGTAGCAAAAGCAGTAGCCGCAAGTGCATTGGCCCCGAGAGCAGATCCTGCATTGAAGCCAAACCATCCAAACCAGAGAAGGCCAGTACCCAGCAATACAAAAGGAATATTAGCGGGCTGCAATTCTTTCTTCTCAATATGGTCCTTTCTGCGTTTGAGCACCAGTGCACCAGCCAACGCGGCACAACCTGCGGAAATATGTACAACCGTACCACCCGCAAAGTCCAGCACTCCCAATTTAAAGAGGATGCCATCCGGATGCCAGGTCCAATGTGCTATCGGAGCATATACCAGCAGGCTGAACATCACCATGAACAACACATAAGATGTAAAACGAATCCTCTCCGCCACTGCTCCAACCACCAGCGCAGGCGTAATGATTGCAAACTTCATCTGAAACAGTGCAAACAGCAGCAGCGGAATAGTGGGGGCCAGGCTCCAGGGGGCTCCTGACCCTACATTCTTAAACATAAAAAAGGTGGTGGGATCACCGATTATACCATTGATTGATTTGCCAAATGCCAGTGAGAAACCTACCACTACCCATACTACACTGATCAAACCGGTAGCGATAAAGCTCTGCATCATAGTAGAAATAACATTCTTCCTGTTCACCATGCCACCATAAAAGAATGACAAACCGGGGGTCATCAGAAACACCAGGGAAGATGCGACCAGTATCCAGGCAATGTCTGATGTATTATACTTGCCAGAATCAGCAAAATTCGGGAGGGTAGGAATAAAAATTCCAATAATTGCCACTATCGCCAGAACAATGAACGGGAGATAGTCCTGAAATGAATTTTTCTTCATAGCATTTGATTTTTAAATTTCTTAAATAAAAGTAGGTCTGAAATTCAAAACATCAAATAGAATAGCTTAAAAATAGAAAAATTTAAATTCAGAGTGGATTATTTAGGATTAACTCAATTATATATTAATTATTAATAATGTTAATTATTGTTTTGAAGAGAGGAAGGAAATATTGCAATCGATATAATTTATGTAACTATTTATTATTCAATATTTTCTATCAATATTAATTTTGAATTAAGATTTTCAAAAAAAATCCTGTCAATGCACCACTACATTGACAGGAAAGTCTTCATAATATATTTATTTATAAATAATTACAAATTATTAATTTATCATTTCAATATAAAAAACTGAACAATTATATGTAAATAAATTCTATGTAATATTATTGCTTCATCTCTTGCAACTCTCTCTCCATCGCAAACATCTGGTCGCGTAAACGGGCTGCCTCCATAAAATCGAGATCACGGGCTGCCTTTTCCATATCCTTCCTCACCTTTACAATAGCCTTCTCCAGCTGCGGGATCGTTTTCTCTGTAGCTGCAGACGCTTTTGCATATTCCATCGCATCCTCGGCTACCAGCATCACTTCATCATGCACAGCAAATGGCGACGTTTCATCAAAATGTTTGATCTCCAGCACTGAGGTTTGTCCGAGGATCTGCTCCTTACTCTTCCGCACTGTCCTTGGAGTAATTTTATGCGCAATATTATAAGCGGCCTGCTTTTCCCTCCGACGGTCCGTTTCATCAATGGTACGTTGCATACTGTCCGTCATCTTGTCGGCATAAAAAATCACCAATCCGTCAACGTTACGCGCAGCGCGGCCAGCCGTTTGTGTCAGCGAGCGCTCATCTCTCAGAAAGCCTTCTTTATCAGCATCCAGAATGGCCACCAACGATACTTCCGGAAGATCCAGCCCCTCCCTCAACAAGTTCACCCCTACCAATACATCGATGTTACCAAGGCGCAGATCCCGCAGGATCTCAATACGTTCAAGGGTATCCACCTCAGAATGGATATAACGCGATTTGATATTGATACGGCCCAGATACTTGTCCATTTCTTCGGCCATACGCTTGGTCAGTGTAGTTACCAACACACGGTCCCCTTTCTGCACACGCTTATCTATTTCCTCCAGCAGATCATCCACCTGATTCACACTGGGTCTCACTTCAATAGGAGGTTCCAGCAGACCGGTTGGCCTAACCACCTGCTCCACTACAATACCTTCTGTTTTCTTCAGCTCATACTCACCAGGCGTCGCACTCACAAATATGGCCTGGTTCAGCAGGTTCTCAAACTCATAAAAATTAAGTGGCCTGTTGTCCAACGCCGAAGGAAGGCGAAACCCGAATTCCACCAGGTTCAGCTTGCGGGAACGGTCACCTCCATACATACCACCAATCTGTGGCACGGTCACGTGGCTTTCATCAATCACCAGCAGGTAATCTTTTGGAAAGTAGTCCAGCAGGCAAAACGGGCGGGTGCCTGGTTTGCGCCGGTCAAGGAAACGGGAATAGTTCTCAATACCACTACAGTAACCCAATTCACGGATCATCTCCACATCATAGTTCACTCGCTCTGACAAACGCTGTGCTTCTATCAGCTTGCCATTAGCTTTAAAATAATCTACCTGTGCCTTCAGTTCGTCCTGTATTTCATAGATGATCTGTTGCATAATATCTTTCGGCGCCAGGTAAAGGTTTGCGGGGAAGATCGCGGCATTCTCCATTGTGCCGATACGCTTTCCGTTCTGCACATCAAAGCTCTCGATCTCTTCAATTTCATCTCCAAAGAAAGTAATCCTGTAACCATAGTCCACATATGGCAGATTAATATCCACCGTGTCTCCCTGTACACGAAAATTCCCCCTGTTAAAGTCGCCGGTAGTACGAGTATACAGTGAATTTACCAGGCCATGCAACAAAGTATTGCGACTCATTGTCTGCCCTTTGTTGATACGGATGATCCCATTCTCATAATCGGTTGGGTTACCCATACCGTAAATACAGGATACGCTGGCTACCACAATAATATCCCTCCTGCCAGAAAGTAGGTTAGACGTGGCTTTCAGACGAAGTTTATCCAACTCCTCATTGATGGCCAGGTCTTTTTCAATATAAGTATCACTTACAGGCATATATGCCTCCGGCTGGTAATAATCATAGTAGGAAACGAAGTACTCCACCGCATTGTCCGGAAAAAACTGCCGCAGCTCCCCATAAAGTTGCGCTACCAACGTTTTGTTATGTGTGAGCACCAGTGTAGGGCGCTGTACGTTCTGAATCACATTGGCCACTGTAAACGTTTTCCCCGAACCGGTCACCCCCAGCAACGTCTGGAAGGGCTCTCCGGCCTGTAAGCCTTCAGTCAACTGTTTAATCGCTTCCGGCTGATCACCAGCGGGAGCATATGGCGCATGTATCTTAAATGACATATTGAATAATGTGTTTTGAGTAGTATGTAAAAATACTAAAAGAAGGTCGTGAAAAAGTGTTAAAAAAAGATGCTTTATTTTCGCTTCTTCAATCAAGGATGTACTTATGAGAAAAATGATCGTAACAGGGCTGCTGCTCGCCTTTTTATTACCTGTTTCCTCCTACGCCTGGGGACCTACTGGTCATAGGGTAGTGGCTGAAATTGCATATCAACACCTTACTCCGCAGGCCCGCAAAGCCATTACCGCTATCCTGGGAAGGCGGAGCCTCGCTATGGTAGCTAATTGGCCTGACTTTATCAAATCAGACACCACACATGTGTATGATCACACCAACAAATGGCATTACCTGGATTTTCCGTCAAATATTGCCCGTAGTCAGTTCGACAGCCTGCTGAAGACCGCTGACGGCGAGAATCTCCACACGTCCACACAAATGGCAATAAAAGAACTGAAGAACAAATCACTGGCCAAAAGCGAACAGGAATTCATGCTCTCTTTCCTCGTACACATGATAGGCGACATGCATATGCCGCTGCATGTAGGCAGAGATGAAGATATGGGTGGCAACAAAATCAATGTAATGTGGTTCGACAAACCTTCTAACCTGCACAAGGTATGGGATGAACAGCTGATAGATTTCCAGCAACTGAGCTATACTGAATACACTCAGGCGTTGGATATCGCATCACCGGAAGAAGTGAAACTGATGCAGAGCGGCTCCATTGCCGACTGGATGTTTGAATCACACCAGCTGTCAGATAAAATCTATGCTTATACTCAGCCAGATTCAAAACTTAGCTACAGATACAATTATGTATTTATCAATGATCTGAACAAACAACTGCTGAAAGGAGGATTGAGGCTGGCGGAAGTGTTGAACGGGATCTTTAAATAATTTTGAATTTCGGGATGTAGGAATTTGAATTAGGATAAACATCGTCATTATAATTCAAACTCCTACATCTCAAAATTCAAAAATCTATACAAGGTCTATATCAAAATTCACCAGCTGAACAAACTGCTCCAGACGGGCGCTGATATCCTCTGCTGTAACCTCTCTCAGTCGCTCAGTACCAAATTTCTCCACACAAAAAGAAGCCATTGCAGAACCTACAATGATGGCTGTCTTCATATTCTCGAAAGAGATATCTTTTGTTTTTGCAAGATGACCAATGAAACCTCCGGCAAAAGTATCGCCGGCGCCTGTGGGATCGTATACATCTTCGAGCGGCATAGCCGGAGCAAAGAACACATGATTTTCATGAAACAACAATGCGCCATGCTCACCTTTTTTAATGATCAGGTAGCGCGGTCCCATAGTCAGGATCTTGTGAGCTGCCTTTACCAATGAAAATTCACCGCTAAGCTGACGCGCTTCACTGTCATTTACCATCAGTACATCTACTTTCTTAAGTACTTTCAGCAGATCATCCAGTGCTACTTCCATCCAGAAGTTCATCGTGTCCATCACGATCAGCTTGGGCCTCACCTTCATCTGATCCAGTACGCTCATCTGTACCTGTGGAGTCAGGTTACCCAGGATCAGGAATTCGCTGCCCTGATAGCTGTCCGGGATTACAGGCTGAAAATCAGCCAGTACATTGAGATCCGTTACCAATGTATCACGGGAGTTCATATCCATATGATACTTACCAGCCCAATAGAATGATTTTTCTCCTTTCTTTATCTGTACACCATCCAATGCCACGCCTTTTGCTGTAAGTGCATCCAGTTCCGCCTGCGGGAAATCTTCACCGATTACGGACACCTGGTTAATTGGCGTTACAAAATTGGATGCTGCCCATGCGATAAAGGTGGCTGAACCACCAATGATCTTTCCTGATTTTCCAAATGGCGTTTCGATCTCATCGAATGCCATAGTGCCGACAACAGTGAGGGACATATGTTTTTACCTGGAATTTATTCGTTAAAAAATTTTAATACAAAACCAGGCAAAGGTAATTACTTATGGAGAAAGCGGAAACTAAATCTTCACCTGTTTCCAGGTGCCTTTCCTGAACAGTAATACCGCTGCAACCGCCATGGTTGACTCAGATACAGCAATTGCCCAAAACACTCCCAAAGGCCCCCAATTGAGCCATATTGCCAGTACATAGGCGAGGGGCATTTGCCAGAGCCACAATGCCACCAGGTTAATGAGCATGGGTGTGCGTGTATCACCTGCACCGTTGAATGATTGCGTAACCACCATACCGTAGGCGTAAAACACATATCCAAGGCTCATGAGACGAAGACACTGTACGCCATACCGCACTACAGCCGGTTCAGAGGTAAACAGCTTTATCACCACAGGCGCTGCCACCAGGAATACCAGCCCTAATGATCCGAGGAATATCACATTGAACAAGGCAGCGCGCCATACCGATTTTTCAGCTCTTTCTGGCTGCTGCGCACCAAGATTCTGTCCTACGAGTGCAGCCGCTGCGTTAGACATCCCCCATGCCGGCAGTATCGTGAATATCACAACCCTGATAGCGATAGTATATCCAGCAACAGCATCGCTCCCGAAATAAGAGATAATGCGTACCAGGAAAATCCAGCTGGCAGAGGCAATCAGCATCTGAGCAGTGCTGCCCAAACCAAGTTTCAGAATAGATACAATAATGTTGAATGCAGGCTTAAGGTGCTGCTTCGCAATCCGTACCAGCCCTTTTCCTTTCAGCAGATGATATATCTGGTAGCACACGCCTGTACCACGGCCTATAAAAGTGGCTATTGCAGCTCCTTTCAGGCCCAGGGCAGGCAACGGTCCAAAACCGGATATCAGCAGCGGGCACAATACAATGTTGAGGCCATTGGCTAGCCAGAGTGAACGCATTGCCAATGCAGCGTCTCCGGCTCCGCGGAAAATACCGTTGATGAGGAATAACAACATGATCACAATGTTACCACCCATCAATATTTCCGTATATACGTAACCGTAGTCTGCCACTTCCTGAGAAGCCCCCATCAGCAACAGTACCTTTTTAGCGAAAATAAGTCCAGCGATACTGATCAGTACAGATACCGCCATACCCAGGTAGAGCGACTGCACAGCTGCACGGCCGGCCGCATCGTGGTCTTTCTCTCCGGTGCGGCGGGCCACCATAGCGGTAGCCGCCATGCTCAGGCCCATGGCCACAGTATAAACAAGGCTCAGCACAGACTCTGTGAGCCCCACTGTAGTAATGGCTTTTATGCCAAGATGGCTTACAAAGAAAATATCCACCACTGCAAATAGCGACTCCATCGCCATTTCCAGGATCATAGGAATAGATAATAGAAAAATAGCACGGTTGATACTACCGGTTGTAAATTCTTTCTCCGCACCGGTAACCGCTAATTTGAACAAATGAATAAAATCAGCAAAGCGCCGACGCGTCTGGTTCTCCGTGGACATAGGAAATAATTGAAAAATTTAAAATAAGGAAACATTCGGCAATAAAATGCCAGGACTCAAAGTGGTGATGTAAGGGGACGACAAACGGAGTACCGTTGTCTGATTAATTTTTCATATGCGCTGTTTATAACACCGGGTAGATGCCTGACAAAAGTAAAAGTTTTTCCGGATGATAAAAATCTTTATCTCCAAAAAATATTCCTGGGGAGAATATTATCTCCTGTAATGTCCACAATAAAACCCTTCCATAATCGATTCCTTTTCCAGGCTGGTGTAACTTTTGGAAGCCCCTCTCGTTTAACTGGTACACAGAAACCTCAGCCACACTAACGGAAACCATGCATTTCTTCGATTTAGTTCAGCTTTTTTGATTCCCCGAAAGAAACATCTTGATGTAAGAATAAAAGCGAATAACCCGTCAGGATATGATCCAGGACGGGTTATTCGCTTTAGTACAACTATTTCATCTCTACATCAGAATTCACAAAAACCATAACAATCACAGGAATCATAGTTTGTTTTCACTATAGGATATGGTAGTAACCGGGGCATCCCGGTACTTTATGGTTACTGACTTTTTTCTTCGGTATCGTAATTACTGGGCGCCACCTGTACCTGCCTGCGCAATACCTTAAACTCTGTTCTTCGGTTTAGCTGACGTCCGTCAGGATTGTCTTTGTGATTAGGCAGTGAGTTGGGTGCAATAGGACGTGACTTCCCATAACCTTTAGCAATGAGACGCGACGACGAAATGCCTCGGCTGATCAGGTAATTCACGCAGGACTGTGCACGATCCTGCGACAGCTTATTATTGAATTTAACAGAACCTACACTGTCTGTATGCGCACTCATCTCTATTGTGAGCTTCGGATTCTCATTCAGAATATCCACCACAGTATCCAATACAATCTTCGATTCAGGGCGTAATGTGGCTTTACCGAAATCGTAATAGATATTGTTCAGCACAATTGGTTTTTCTATTTCGTAATGTTTCAGGCAAAGTGTTGGATTATCGAGAGAATCGATGCTGTTAAGTGAATCAGTTTTAAAATAGATGGCTTTGCTGAAATAATTTTCTTTTTCAGCGAGTATCTTATAATACCGCTGTGGATCCAGTTCAAAGCTGTAACGACCATTGGGCCCCAGGGTGATCTTCTGAATGGTTTTGCGGCGAACGGTATCCAGAAGCGTTACTGTAGCGCCTTCCAGTGGTTTGTGGGTATCGCAGTCAACAATAAGACCACCGGCTACTTTGCGGATCCTGTTCACCCCAAATACTTCCAGGCAGCAAATAGATTCTCTGTCGGAGCTGATAAAACCACTAGCAAACGGATGTGTATTATCAAGAGGCGTATAATAGATATCGTCTTTAGGCGAATTGAGAGGTTTCCCCATATTCACTGGTACAGACCAGGTACCAAAATCGCCTTCACTGGAAAAGAAGTCAAGGCCACCGAGACCTACACGGCCATCTGTACTGAATACGAGTAGATTCTTTTCTGAATCATAGAAAGGTGCCTGCTCTTCGTCTTTCGTGTTGATGGCAGTACCCATATTACGTGCGCTGCCGGGCACATTACCGCTCATTACACAATACCACAGGTCGTTCTTACCCATACCGCCTGGCCTGTTGGAAGCAAACAACAGATACTTACCATCAGACGTAACAAAAGGCTGCATTGAGTTGTAACCTTCCACATTAATATTGTTGCCGAGTATTTTAGGTTCAGACCAATTACCATTCTGCCGGGTACTTATGTAGACGGCAGCTGTTTTGTTACCATTTTTGATGTTCCATCTTGTAAGATAGAGAGCATTGCCATCAGGTGAAACCGCCGAAACTCCCTGGTCATAGCCCTTTGCAGCCGGAAGATTCAGCTTCTGGCTGTTACTGTAAGAATTATCGCTGCCTGTCGCAACGTACAAATCATTTACATACGGATTACCCTTCTTGTCTTTCTTCTTGTCCGCTTCTGCCTTTGCATTAGGCAATGGCGGTGTTTCAGGACGGGAAGAGGTAAACATCAGCGTACTCTTATTCAGTACCACCGGAGCATAGTTAGCACCGCCTTCATTTACATTTCCGGCAGTTTTTGAAATAGTAAAACGTGGCTGTTTTCCATCTTCTGCCAATGCGAATTCGCAGTTGGCTATTTCAAGCGGCACACGTGCAGATATATCGTCGGCACCTGTATATGATTCTTTGAATTTCTTGAACTGATCCAATGCTTCCTGGTACTTACCATTTGCCCTGAGACATACAGCGTACCAATAGCGTGCCTGCGGATAAGCTGGATTATTGAACCCTACCAATTGTGAATACCATGTTTCCGCATTACCGAAATCGTTATAAAGCCTGTAGGATTCTGCAAGCCTGGCCACTACTTGCTGATAGTCCCTGAACTTGCCTTTGGGAGGTGTAGCGCCGGCCACCGCATAGGGTATGATCTGCTCGGCTTTCACTTTAAAAGTGCCTAAAGCTTTGTTATAATACTGTGCCGCAGAATAATAATCCCTGGCATTGTAGTAGATGTCAGCAGTATGTTTATAATCATAAACATACTGCGCGTGTATGGAGTTAATAATGCCTATAAAAATTACCAGCCAATAGAGTGTAATTTTTTTCATGAGGGTTCCATTTCTTTTTTCTTTGTAAATATTTTCCTCCATTTTCATCAGGTTGATCCATGAATTATAATCTCGGACAGATAAAGTATTCTTCACCCAATACACGTTTCTTCCGGCTGATAAAGGAAAGGGATATTTCGAAACTCTGGCTGCCATTTACCAGGCGGCGCATATTGGAAGTATTGGTATCGTAGCTGAGACCCAGCACAAAATTCTTGAAGTGGAAACCGGCGAATGGAATAGCCGCATCATTGAAACGATAGTTACCGCCTACCAGCAGATCAAATTCCGGGTTTACTATCAGCTGCGCATACACACCGGCAACGACTTCTTCTGCATTCCCCTGGCGCATATACAAAGCGGTAGGAGTAAGGCTTATCACATCACTGAGCTTTATCCTGGAGCCGCCATGCACCTGGTAGCGTACGGGGAGCTTTCTTTCATCGCCCTTATCTGCAAATGGATCTTTAGGCTGGGTGAGATGAGCAGCAGCAAATCCCACAAATGGATTGAACATATGGTTAGGATTTCCATCGAAAAACATAACACCAGCACCTGCGTCAAAAACGGTAGAAGAAGTTGTTTTTACCGTTTCTCCATTGAACATACTGGGATCATATCCTATCACCGGCTGATACTGGCTGCCAGTCTGGAATTTGGCAGGATCCACCCTTCTGTTGATAATGCCGGCTTGTACACCAAATACAAGCTGCGTGGTTTTGGTCTGACCAAATTTCACACCGCTATAGGAAACGCTGGCCATGGGGCTGAAGTAATTATACCCAGCATCGCCAGCCGACATATTGATTACGTTCAGTCCTACCCCAACATTTTTTTCTGTAGCCGCGTCAATAGAAACTCCTGCAGTAGAAAATGGCTTCCCATAGTTAGCCCACTGGTTGCGGTAGTTTCCACTCACCCTGAAATCACCGTCAATAATACCTGTCAATGCAGGGTTAAGCCACAGCGGGTATGCATAATACTGCGAGAAGTGCGGGTCTACCTGAGCCATAGAAAACTTAGACAGCAGACTGCCGCATAAAAGTATTGTTATAATAAAGATCCTTTTCATAGGAACATATTTTTACGTGTTCAGAATTTAACCGGGATGCAGGCGATGCTTGTCTGCATCCCGGTCTATTTAGTTTACGCAACAGGTGATGTTATCTCATCAGGGTCACGTTACCTTTCTTAGTAATCACGGTGCCGTCCTGCATTGTTGCTCTCACGATCCATACATATACACCTACCGGTTGTTTCTGTCCGCCCATAGTTCCATCCCATCCTTGACGCTGGTCTTTGGAGGTGAATATGAGCTGACCCCACTGGTTATAGATCCTGAATTCCAGCTGTGCGATAGCCGTACCGTATACATATTCCACATCGTTGATGCCGTCGCCGTTCGGGCTGAAGAGATTCGGTATGAAGATGTTGTTACCCTGCGGATTAGCCGACTTGCCGGTTACACCGTTAGACAGTGCGCTGGTCTGACAATCAGCATCCCCTACCGCTCTTACCTTGATAGTTACGCTCTGGTTTGGTTGCAGGCCCGATACTGTATGAGTAGTACCGTTTGCACCGGAGCTAGGCGGGATGAAGGTTACACCGTTATCGAGCGTTACTTCGTAGTGTGTTGCACCGTTAACCGGATTCCAGCGGAATGTGATGCTGGTAGCGGTGGTATTATCTACAGTCACATTAGGTGTTTCGAGCGGCTGCAGGATATTCACGGTAGCAGCTGTTCTTACAGCGCTTGTACAACCGCCTGTTGTAGACACTTCCACATAGTAGGTAGTATTGGCTGTCAGTGCATTGGTTGTAAATACCGCACCTGTGAAGAGCGGCGTACCGCCTGTTGGTGCACTGTACCAGCGGAAGATAGCACCTGCTATATTAGATGTTGCAGTAAGCGTTGCTGTCTTGCCTGGGCAAACACCAGCTTCATTTCCGGTTACCGACGGGCTAGCAGGAGCCGTAGTAGCTTGCACGCTTACTGCTGTGCGGGTAGCACTTGGGCAAGCGTTGCTGTTAAGTGCTTCTACATAGTACATCTGGTTAGCAGTGATTGCCGGTGTTACATATATAGCGCCGGTTGCTATTGGTGTGCCACCTGTTGGTGTAGTGTACCATCTGTAAGTGAGCGATGGGCTCGGGTTGAGAACGGTCAGTGTAGCAGTCTGACCTATGCAGGTACCTAGTGTAGCATTTGCTACTGCAGGCACTGCCGGTGCAGGATTAACGGTTACATTCACCGCAGTTCTGCTTGCACTTGTACAACCTCCGCTGGTAGCCGCATCCAGGTAGTATGTTACGTTTGCTGTCGGAGTGATGGAGTAGTCGCCGCCGGTGAATACTGCTGTACCACCAGCTGGTGCGGTGTACCATCTGTAGATCACACCAGCCTGTTTGTTCTTCACGGAGAGCACGATGGTCTGACCTGCGCAGGTAGTTGCCGGATCTGCGAGCGGCGCATCTATTGTAGTAACCACGGTAGCTGTTACGCCTTTGCGTGAGCTGCTACAGCCTACATTATTGAGTGCTTCCAGGTAGATGGTTGTAGTAGATCCCAGTGCACCTGTTGTGTAGCTGGTGCCTGTTGCCAGGAGGTTACCTTTCACAGGAGCGTCATACCAGCGGTAGGTGAGTGTAGCATCCGGATTCTGTACAGTAAAGGTTGCAGTGCCACCTATGCAGGTTGTCACATTATCTATATTTACAGCCGGTATTGCCGGAGACGGATCCACGGTTACGCTTACACCTGTTCTGGTTGCGCTGGCACAGCCACCGCCTACAAGCGCCTGTACATAGAAGGTAGTGTTGCTGGTTACTACCGGCACATCATATACCGCTCCGGTGAACAGCAGGTTGCCACCTGTTGCAGCATCATACCACTGATAAGTGAGACCAGCCTGCGGAGCTTTCACTGCCACAGTTATACCCGTACCCGCACATGTCTTCAGACTTGTTGCCATCACTTCGGGTGCAGCCGGAGCGCTTACCACTGTTACCGTTGCTTTTACTCTTGGTGACGCACTGCCACACTGTGAAGGGTCACCGGTTGCATCCACATAGAAGTCCATACTGCTGTTAAGCGCGCCCGTTGTATAAACAGGACCGGTGAATACCGGTGTTCCGCCAGTGGCTGTTGTATACCAGTTATAGGTTATGCCATTTGTTGCGGATGTTACACGCAATGTAGCAGTATTACCTACACAAACGGTGAGGTTATCGGATTCAAGGGTTGGTGTCGGCGCCTGTCCTACACCAATGGACACTTTAGTTCTTGTTGCGCTGCCACAGGTACCACTGGTTGCTTCCACATAGAAGTCTGTGTTTGCGTTCAGCGGGCCTGTTACATAGGTAGCGCCTGTGAAGAGGAGGTTACCACCTGTTGCGGCATCATACCAGCGATAGATCACGCCCGTCGCAGGACTCTGTACAGTCAGTGTTACAGTACCCCCGATACATACAGATTGAGATGATGCATTCACAACCGGAGCTGCCGGAGCATCACTGGCAGTAACACTTACCGCTGTTCTTGATGCACTCGCACAACCACCACCAATGAGTGCCTGTACATAATAAGTGGTATTGACATCAGCAACCAGGGTGAATACAGGACCGGTGAATACCAGTGTACCACCTGTTGCAGCGTCAAACCACTGGTAAGTAACACCTGCCTGCGGATTCAGTACTGCCAGTACTGCATTCTGTCCTCTACATACGCTCACACTAGCGCTTACTACTGGCGGAGCTGGCGGAACAGGAACCGTCGTTACTGTTGCTTTGGCTCTTGCAGAAGGTGTACCACACTTGGTCGGATCGCCCACAGCTTCCACATAGAAGTCCGCAGTTGCTGTTGTTATTGCCGGAGTTGTAAAGATCGGGCCGGTGAACAGCAGTGTACCGCCTGTTGGTGCATTATACCAGTTATAAGTGAGACCGGCAGTAGAAGACACTACTTTCAGTATTGCACTGCCGCCTTGGCATACCGTTACATTGTTGGATTCAAGGATTGGCACCGGAGCTTCGCCTACACCAATCGAGATCTTAGTTCTTGTACCACCAGTACAGTTACCAGCAGCCACTTCCACATAGAAGTCTGTCGATACTGTAAGGCCTTTAGCCACATATACTGGTCCTGTGAAGAGCGGTGTACCGCCTGTAGCTACATTATACCAGCGGTAGGTGAGTGTATTCACTGCATTCTGAACAGTGAGTGTCACACTGTCGCCCACACATATATTCACTGAAGAAGCGTTGATAATCGGAGCTTCCAGGGTGGCTACTGTTACGGTTACCACTTTCGCATCACCCGCAGCATTCGCACACTTATTGGTGCCCTCCACTGTTACATAGTATGCTGTAGTAGCAGACAAGGCAGGTGTTGTGAATGTAGCACCTGTATTTACCAGGTTTTGCAGGTTTGCATCTGAATACCATTTGAATACCGGGTTGGTAACTGTCGAAGATGAAGCAGTCAGCGTAACCACACCCGGAGTACAGATTGCCGTATCTGCCAGGTTAATGTCTGCTGATGTAGCGCCTGTGGTTACTGTTACATTTATGAGTGATCTGCCATTACTTGCGCAGCCATTACGGTAGGATTCTACATAGAAGGCTGTATCAGCACTCAATGCACCTGTAGTGAGAGAAGCACCATCCTGACCGGCCAGATAAATACCATTGGAAGTAAACCAGCGGTAAGTGAGACCTGCTATAGGGTTCTGTACATTCAGAGTGGCTGTTGCGCCTTTACATACCGTTACCTGTGGTGCCTGTACTGACGGAGCTTTCAGAGCACGCTGTGCATAGTTAAAGTCTATTGCGTTCAGTGCACCGGCAATTCCGGATTTCAGTTTCACTTCTACGGCATCGAATGGTTTAGTCGGTACAAACTCAGCAATGGCTTTTCTTGTATCACTCAGCAGGATGAGTCTAACCAGTGAACTGTTAACCAACACTGAATCACCCGGAGTGCTTCCATTATAAGTAGTCAGCTGTACACTGCCAAGCAGGCTTGCAGAAAGCACCTGGCTCGGGTTGGTGAGCAGAACTCTTACAGTGTCGCCGGCTGTGGACACACCATTGAATTTAGCCCTTTCCCAAACCTCCGCGTTGAGTACACCCAGGTTAATTACCAGAGAAGCTGCGGTATTGGCGTCATTATCTACTGCCAGTTGCGGATTATATACGTTACCCAGTACCAGGAGGCCAGAACCACCTATGGTCTGTGATATTGCTCCTTCGCATGGTACCGGTTGTGCCGGACCACCGTTCACATATACAACAGTAACGGGTACACGTTGAGATTTACATGTGGCGAGTGATGCTTCTACCCAGTACACCACCGTTCCGGTAGCAGACTGTGTCGGCGGACTGAAGGTTGATCCTGTGAACAGGGAATCAGTACCAGCCTGACTGCCGAACCACGTGTATACAGCGTTCGCAGTGTTGCTGGTAGCAGTAAGTACGGCCTGTGTACCTACGCTCACTGTATCTGGATTTGGTGCCACTACCGGTGCGTTCAGGGAAGAGGATATCTTCACGCTGATAGCCTGTCTCGGTGAAGCAGTACCACACTTGTTAACAGCTTCTACATAGTAGATCGTGTCAGCAAGTATATTCGTTACCCTGAAGACATAACCACTGTCTGTATTCAGACTGGTTCCTCCTGTTGGTACATTGTACCACTTGTAGGTAAGGCTATGATCAGGCGTTGTTGCAGAAAGATCTGCACTGGAACCCAGACATACATTAACTGTTACAGGTGCGCCTGGTGATACTGGTGCTTGAGTGACTCCTACCTTCACAGGTACACGTTGCGGGTTAGCACAATCATTCAGTGTCTTGCTGGCCTCTACATAGAATGTAGTAGCAGCAGTTATTGCCATTGTCTGGTAAGCAGTTCCGGTGAATAATGGCTGACCACCACTTGCCTGTCCATACCATTTATAGGTAACACCGGCTGCAGGGTCTTTCACCTGGAGGAGAGCAGAATCGCCAGGACAAACAGTAAGTGAATCATTCAACACGGTTGGTATTCCAACAGTGCGATGTGCATAATGTACATTCACAGCAGTCAGCAGCTGAGCCACACCAGAGTTCAGCCGCAATTCTACGCGGTCAAACTGGCTGGTTGGTTTAAAGCTCAGTATTGCCTGCTGGTTACCGGTCAGCAATCTCAAAGTCAGGAGAGAATTGCCGATGGCCAGACGGTCATTGTTAAAGGTAGTACCATTGTAGGTAGCCACTTCCATTGAAGACAGCAGGCCAATATCGGCAATGCCAATCGGGAAGGACAGGAAGATGTTTACGCTGTCACCCGGATTGCTGACAGATGGGAATATCAGTGTTTGTTCTACATAACCACCCAACAGACCTGCAATGATATGCATGGTGGAGCTGGTAGTAGTACTGCTGTCAACAGACAAGGTTGGGTTGTCAACATAGCAGCCTATGCAGATACCATTGGCATCATTGGTCTGGTTGTTTGCAAAATCGCATGGCACATCGTTCGTAGTACCACCTGCGATATTAACGGTTACGGTTATACGTGGTGTAGCACAACCTCCCGGGCTTACAGCTGCTACTGTATATGTAGCAGCAGCTTGTAATGGACCAGTGTTGAAGCTTGGGCCAGCGAAGATGCTGTCGCCCGCCGCGTTGTACCACTTGAATACAATACCGGTACCTGTTGCAGATGCGTTGATGATAGCACCCTGACCACGGCTTACGGTAGTATTGGTTGGTGTTACGGTGAAGTTGGTTGCACCGGCTGCTATTGTTACAGGTACTCTTGTCCGTGTACTGAAGCAGCCGTTATTATCTGCAGCTACATAGTAAGCTGTATCAGCAGTGAGTGCAGCTGTAACGAAAGACGTACCATTGCCCAGCTCTACAGTGCTGGTATCACTCTGATACCAGTGGAATGTAGCACCTGCAGGCGCTGTAGCCACCAGCGTAGCTGTACCGCCGGAGCAGATGGTTACACCCGGGGCTGTCGGCGCAGCAGTGCTGCTACCAACTGTTACTATTACCGGCACTCTGATCGGATAAGCGCAATTGAACTTACCGGATTCTACATAATAAGTAGTTGTTGTTGTCAATGCCGGAGTAGTGAAGGTATAACCGGTACCTAATGCCGTTCCGCCCACTGCTGTACTGTACCATTTAGTATCCGCATTAGCAGGGCCTGTAACGGTCATTGTTACTGGCTGGCCGCCGCAGGAAGCGTAAGTAGGCGCCTGCAGTACCGGCCTTGACGGGAAGGCTGCTGCAAAGTATACATTTACGCTTGTGAGCAGGCTCACTGCACCATTAATGCTTACCAGCACCCCATTAAATGGTTTGGTAACAGGCAAGGTTACCCTGAACCTGTTGCCGGCGCTTAACAATTCTAATCTTATAAGCTGGTTGTCGAGAGTTATTTCATCACCGTTGGGCGACGTTCCTGCATAAGTCTGCAGCTTGATACCACCCAGTAATCCAGCGCTTATAAGCTGGCCTGGAACTTCCAGATCCAGCGTAACACTATCACCGGCGGCATATGTATTGCTGAACTGAAGCAGTTGACCAACATATCCAAGTGCACCCAGTGTGGCTGTGATGGTGGATGCACTGTTAGCATCCTGGTCAACGGCATTACCTGGGTTGCTTACACTACACAGTGCACAAATACCGGTAACGATCGGGCTTTGTTGCGCTGTTGCGTAACTACATGGGGTAGGTTCAGGCGACTGGTTAATATCAGCAGTCACTTTTGTACGTTGAGAACTTACACAACCGCTTATGGGATCTACCGCTTCCACATAGTAGATCTTCGCTGCTGTTAATGGCGGCGTTGTAAATGAAGTGACAGGTCCTGCTACTTTCGTACCTCCAATCGGTGCATCATACCAGTTATACTGGTATGCCGGGTTCGGGCTTACTATAGTAAATGTAGCAGTACTACCACTATTCACCTTCACGGTTTCAGGAGCTACAATCACCTTTGGCAAGCCAACCAATACTGTAACAGCTTTCCTTGTGGGGTTTGTACAACCACCACCGGAAACTGCTTCAACATAGTATACTGCATTGGCAGTAACACTGTTGATCGTATATGTTGCACCGGTTGCAATCGGGCTTCCACCCGTCTGTTGGGTATACCACCTGAAGGTGGCGCCAGGGCCGGTAGCTTTTAATACAGCTGGGCTGCCGGCACATGCGTATACAGTATCTTTTTCTACTGTAGGCGCGCCAGCAAATATCTGCGCATAGTAAATATTGAGTGATGTAAGCGCTGTGGCAATACCTGAAGTAAGACGTACCACAACACGGTCAAACTGACCCTTAGGCTTGAATGTCAGTGTTGCCTTAGGTGTTCCTGTGAGTAACTGAAGGTTCACTCCCGGATCATTAATAGTCACTTCATCAGCATTGGAAGTAGTACCATTATATGAACTGACACTAATAGCGGTCAATACGCCAACATCAGCAAGCCCAACATCTGTCGACAATCCCAATCTAACACTATCACCACTGTTTCCTGGGTTCGGGAAAATCAGCGTCTGTTGGGTATAGCCGTTCAGCAAGCCTAATACCACATGCAGAGACGAAGAAGTAGCAGTACTGTTATCAACAGCAGAATCCTGCTTCTCTACATAACAACCAATACACAGGCCATTGGCGTTGCTCAGCTGGCTGGTGGCGCCACCGCAATCTATATCACCAACCGGCGGGTTAACTGGTCCGCCGCCAGTGAGATTAACAAGCACCGGTGTACGCAGACTCTTACAGGTGCCTGCCGCATCTGTAGATTCAACATAATAAGTGATCGTTGCATTTACCGGTGGTACAGTAAAAGTAGGCCCAACAAATACAGGTGTACCGCCCGTTGGGGTAGTATACCAGTTATATTTATTGGTTCCTACAGGATTAACTACATTAAAGGTAGGAGTAGCACCGGCCGTCACAGTGGCTGAAGAAGGCGTTACAGCAACGCTTGGCTGACCAATCCTTACCTGCACCTGCGTGCGGGATGCAGACGTACAGTTGCTGGTGCTGGCTACTTCCACAAAATAGGAAGTATCCTTGGTTACATTAGGTACGGTAAAGGTAGGTCCCGTGAATATTGGCGTCCCGCCAGTATAGGATGAATACCAGTTGAAGGTACTTCCTGCCGGACCTGTAGCTTTCAGCGTTGCCGTTCCACCACTGCACACATTCACCACGCTGCTTTCTACCTGAGCTACTGTACCCGGTGCTACCTGTCTGGCGAAATACCATTTCACGGCGCTACCTGCTACGGCTAATACACCACTGATACTTAATTTCACCTTATTGTACGGTACCGCCTCTTTAAAGGCAATCAAACCACGGGTGCTGTCTCCAAACAAACGCAGATTCAGCAATGCGTTTTGATCAAGGGCATGAGTAGCGACCTGGGTGTTTCCATTGTATAACGTCACTGTGGCACTTACCAGCAGATTCAGCTGCAGTATATTACCCGGTACGCCCAGTCCAAGATACAGACTATCATTAGCCTGGCTAAGGGCTGGGAAGGTAACGGTTTCCTCCACCTCGCCGAGTAAGCCTATGGACATATGGAGCGTGGCCGCTGTATTTACGTCGTTATCAATTGCGAGTTCAGGAGTCGTAATCGCACAGTCCACACACAGCAATCCGGTTACAGCGTTGGTCTGCGAAGTCGGGTTACCGCAGGTAATAGGATCATTAACCTTAACGGTAACAGCTGTACGAACAAAGCTGATCAGACCATCAGTTGGAGAATTCGCCTCCACATAATATGTCTTGTTCTGGGTGAGTGGCGGAGTGGTGAATGTATTGGTAGTTGCGATTGGTGTTCCTCCTGTTGGCGTTTCATACCAATTGAATGTAGCATCTGGTATCCTTGGAATAGATGCATTGAAAATAGCTGTCTGACCCGCATTTACAGTTGTATCTGTTGGTGTTACCGCCACTGTTACCGGTATACTGGCTGCCACTTCGTAGATGCGCAGGGAATTGCTCACAGTAGCAACTCCGCCCAGGTTCACCTGAACGGCATCAAACGTTTTGGTGGCTGGTATAGATACCCTGTATTTCTTTTCACCACTAGTACCAACCCCCAACAGACTCAGGTTTACAAGCGATGAATTTAGGGTTACAGGATCATTGTTCGCGGTAGTTCCGTTGAATGTCTCAACAGAAATAGCTCCCAGTAAGGATAATGAAGCCAGGAGATCTGTCGGAGAGCTGAGGAAGAGAATAATACTATCCCCAGGTTGATATGTACCAGGGAAGATGATCTTCTGTCCTACAGTTCCTAATACGCCGAGAGGAGCAATCAGCCGGGAAGAAGTTGTAGTATCTCCGTCAATTGCTTTCAACGAATCTTCTATCGTACAAAGCACACAGGCAACGCCGCCGGTAATGGGGCTTACCTGGTCTGTACCATATGACCATAATGGGCCTGCCGCACCGCTGATCTTAACTGGAACAGCTGTGCGTGTAAAGCTCGTCTTACCAGCCGGATCTGTGGCTTCTACATAGAAAGTAGTAGGCCTGGTCAGGTTGTTTGTGGTAAAAGTAGCTCCGGCATTAGGAATCGGAGTACCGCCTGTAGGTGTAGTATACCATTTGAAAGTGGCCTGCGGCACCCTGATAGCGGCATTCAACGTTGCCGGTTTATTATAGCCTGCTATCGCCGGAGAAGGTGTAGCCGTAACCGGGATAGAAGCTGTTACTTCATACAACCGCAATGAGGAAGATATTGCAGCCAGAGAACCTTGTCCTACTTCTACAGCGTCAAAGGTTTTTGTAGCCGGAATTGTTACCCTGAACTTATTGGTACCATTAATACTTGCTCCCAGTGCGCTCAGTCGCACAACACCGGTGTTGTTCAGTGAAATCTGATCCCCATTGGCAACCGCCGGACCAGCTATAGCATTATTGTAGGTCTGCACTTTAATATTGGGCAATAACTGTGCACCTGCCAGCGGATCAGAAGGCAGATCCATGATAAGCACAATACTATCGCCAGCCTGATACACACCAGGTAATATCACCCGCTGGCTCAGTGTAGTACCAATACCAATTCCTGTGATAAATTTGGAAGCAGTAGTGGTGTCCCCATCAGCGGCCAGTTCCGGATTTTCAATGGTGCAGGCTGCGCATGCAATACCAGAAGTAAACGGCCCGGCCTGATCTTGCCCAAAGCTCCAGATAGTGCCAGGACCTCCGCCCACCTTAACAGGAACGGCTGTACGCACATAACTGTTCAATCCATCTGACGGAGAGAATGCTTCTACGTAGTAAGTAATATTACGATCCAATGGAGGGGTAGTAAATGCACCACCAGTAAATACAGGCGCACCTCCGGTAGGAGTAGTGTACCATTTGAAGACAGGGTTGCTTACCCTTGATACATCAATGGCAGGTGTAAGCGTAACAGTACCTCCGGATGTCGTAACAGGTGCCGGTGGTGTTACCGTTACAGGAATAAATGCTGTTCCTTCGTAGATCAACAGTGAACCAAATTCCGCAAACAGTGCTGACAAATCCACCTGCACTGCATCAAAGTCTTTCTGCACAGGGATAATCACTCTGAACTTAGGCGTGCTGCCAAGCCCTATTCCCAGTGCCTGCAATCTTATCAGAGAGCTGTTCAGGGTAACAGGATCAGCATTATCTACGCCATTTTTCAAAGTATGTACTGTAACTGCAGACAGTAATTGTTTTGTATAGATAGCACCAGGAATCTGGAGATCCAGGGCAATATTGTCGCCAGCCTTATAGCTGCCGGGGAATTTCAAAATCTGGCCCACAGATGTAACTACACCTACCGGCAACACCAGTTTGGATGCGGTAGTAGTATCGCCGTCGATTGCCAGGTTTGGATTATCTACAAAACAAAGCGCACAGGCTACGCCGCCGGTAACCGGACTCTGTTCCTGATCTGCATAGCTCCACAATGGCCCCATGCCGCCGGTTACAGATACAGTGGCGGGTGTTCTTACAAAACTCTTCAGTCCATCAGAGCCTGTTGCTTCTGCATAGTAAGTTGTGCTTCTGTTTAATGGAGGAGTGGTAAACGTGGTGCCAGAACCTACTGCATTACCACCTACAGGCGCATCAAACCACTGAATAGTGGCGCCCGGAACACGTGGTATACTGGCATTAAAGGTAGCAGAACCTCCGCGTGTAATACTACTCGAATCAGGTGAAATAGTAATGGGAATAATGGCAGCTGCATCATAGATCTTGAGTGCGCCAAATTCTGCAAACAGAGAAGACAGGCTCACTTTCACCGCATCAAAGTCTTTCAGCACAGGGAATATTATCCTGAACTTATTGATTCCTCCAGGGCCTACACCCAATACCTGCAGTCGAATCAGAGATGTACCGATTGTTCTGGCGTCATTGTTGGAAACGTCATTGTTGAATGTTTCTATCTGGATACCAGACAATGCTTGTTTGGTATATATTTTATTTGGTATTTCCAGGTCAAGGGAAATATTGTCCCCTGCTTTATAGAGACCTGGGAACTTCAGCATCTGTCCCGCAGACGTGAGCACACCCACCGGCAACACTATTTTGGACGCAGTGGTAGAATCTGCATCCACAGCCAATTTCGGACTGTCTACAAAACATAATGCACAGGCTATGCCACCGGTAATGGGGCTAACTTCATCATCTGCATAACTCCATAATGAACCGGCTCCGCCTCTTACTCTAACGTAAACAGGCGTACGGACATAGCTTGTCAGGCCATCTCCGGCAACAGCCTCCACGTAATAAGTAGCGGTCTGCGTTAATGCCGGCGTAGTAAAGCTGCTGCCGGTAAACACAGGCGTACCACCAGAAGGTGTAGTGTACCAGCGGAATGTGGGGCTCGCAACACGCGGATCAATAGAAGCAGTTAACGTTGCTGGCTGACCAGTAGTGATAGTGATGCTGTCCTGCCCAACCTTTACAGGAATAAAGGCAGCCGCTTCATATATTTTCAGGGCGCCAAACTCCGCAAACAATGCAGAGAGGCTCACTTGTACAGAGTTAAAGTCTTTTGTCACCGGCAGCACCACCCTGAATTTATTAATACCGCCAGGGCCTACACCAAGTACCTGTAGGCGGATCAGTGAAGTTCCGATAGTAGTTACATCGCCATTGGAAACGTTATTGTTGAATGACTCTATCTGGATACCAGACAATGCTTGTTTGGTGTATACTTTATTGGGAATTTCCAGGTCAAGTGCCAGATAGTCACCAGCTTTGTAGCTACCGGAGAAAATAAGGCGCTGACCCACAGAAGTCAGCACACCAACCGGCAACACAATCCTGGAAGCAGTGGTCGTATCAGCATCCACCGCAAAACCCGGATTGTCTACGAAACATAACGCACAGGCAATACCACCTGTTACGGGGCTGATCTCACTGGACGCAAAACTCCACAATGGCCCCATACCACCGCTTACTTTAACGTCAACAGGTGTACGAACATAGCTTTGCAAAACAGGAGCACCTGTAACAGCCTGTACATAATAAGTAGTGTTTCTGCTAAGAGCTGGCGTGGTAAAGGACGGACCTGCTGCCAATGGTGTTCCTCCTGTAGGAGTGCTGAACCATTGGAAGGTAGCACCAGGCACTCTCGGCATAGAAGCATTAAGAGTAGCGGTTCCGCCAACCGGAATAGTGGCTGGAGGATTAACGGTTACAGGAATTACCGCAACGGCTTCATATATGAGGAGTGAACCAAATTCTGCGAACAATGCAGACAAATCTACCTGTACGGCATCAAAATCTTTCTGTATGGGAATGGTCACCCTGAATTTCGGCGTACTGCCAACACCCAGTCCCAATGCCTGTAATCTTATCAGCGCATTATCCAGCGTAACCGGATCGGCGTTGTCCACTCCGTTATTCAGCGTATGTATTTTAACCGCAGATAATAATTGTTTGGTATAAATGGTACTGGGAATCTGAAGATCCAGCACTATATTATCGCCAGCCTTATAGCTGCCAGGGAACTTGAGTATCTGTCCTACAGATGTAACCACGCCAACCGGGAGCACCAGTTTGGATGCGGTAGTAGTATCGCCATCAATAGCCAGGTTTGGATTGTCTACAAAGCAGAGGGCACAGGCGATACCGCCGGTAACCGGGCTCTGTTCCTGGTCTGCATAACTCCACAAAGGTCCCACACCACCGCTTACACTCACGTGTACGGGCGTACGAACATAGCTTTGCAATCCGGGCGACCCGGTAGAAGCTTCTATATAATAGGTAGTGCTCCTGCTAAGGGGAGGGGTGGTGAAGGAGGAACCAGAGGCCAGTGGTGTTCCGCCCGAAGGGCTGCTGAACCACTGGAAGGTGGCTCCGGGTAATCTCGGCATGGAAGCGTTGAGGGTAGTAGTACCTCCAACAGGAATAACAGTAGGTGTATTAACGGTTACAGGAATGACGGCAACAGCTTCATATATCAGTAGTGAACCAAATTCAGCAAAGAGAGCAGAAAGCCCTATCTGCACTTCATCAAAGTCATGCGTCACAGGAACAACAACCCTGAATCTGTTGGTAGTACCGGTACCTATTCCCAGTACCTGCACCCTGATCAGTTGATTGTCCAGTGTTACAGGATCATTGTTGGCAACCCCTGCATTGAATGTTTGTATTTGTATAGCTGATAATAATTGTTTGGTGTAAATAGAGCCAGGCACTTCCAGATCAAATACTACCTGATCTCCGGCGAGATAACTCCCGGTGAACTGAAGCTTCTGCCCTATACCGCCTAGAGCACCTACAGGCATAACCAACCGGGAAGCCGTATTGGGGTCACCATCTACAGCATTGGGAGCATCCTGGATAAAACAGAGAGCACAGGCAACTCCAAAAGTAACCTGTGTCTGTGAGCCTGCGTGCGACCATAAGGGCCCGGCTGCCAGCGGGCCAGCGCCCATCCTGGAATAATAGCCGATCAAAGGAGCTTGTGGGTGCAGACGTAGATAGTTGTTCACATAACCATGTTCATAAGAATAAACTGGTACGCGCTCAGCACCCGCAGCATGTAGTGTCCTCCCTGCAATGCAGAACATAAAGAGAGAAACAAAAAAAATAAAAGCGGTCCTTAAAGATTCTTTAGGAGTAGCGTTTGAATGCATAGCATCACATATTTGGATAAAAAACTGGTCTGTAAGCGTACTTACAGCTACTCGGGAGGCAGGCAAGGTCAGAGGAACTCAGGGGAAAGAATACTCACTGGTTGATAGAATGTTAGTACACTTCCTTTGTTAAAGGTTTGTTATAAGACGATACGAAAATAGCAGGAACAAATCGTTAGTACATGTTCATTTCTATTCATTTTGCCAATACCGTTCACTCCGTTCATTAATTATTTTTTCTGTTCAGTTTGTTCATTCTTGAATTAAATTGAACAATTGGGGTTATAAATGAGAGGTCAACCAGTTTACTAATTTATTCTGAAGTAAATTTTCAGTTTTTTTAAAAAAATTTCCATCTGTTGAATACTTACAAAAAAATGAACCTATCTGCAACTACTCTATTGCTTTCGCCATATTTATATATGAAATGATTTTTTGTTCTGTCTTGGAAAGTTTATTTATTACAAAATATGATATATATAACGTGCGCTAATATTGCGGGCAATCATCATCATTTCAATTTTCCCAAATCTAAACGGCTGATCTGTACGTACTTAAATGAGTATCGAAAAATTCCATAATCCATTATTGCCCCTATGATTGATCTATCCTATGACTTCATCATAACGTTACAGAAGGAAGTTTTAAAACGTTACGGAGTTGAGGTCATGTTACCGGCAGATTGTAAGAATCTGGCTCAATCCATACTGGATTACACCACAAAACTGGTGAGCGAAACTACGCTGAAAAGAGTATTTGGATTTGCTGTTGCTCAACACAGCTTCTCCAGATACACACTCAATACATTATCGCAGTATTGTCAGTATAAAGATTGGGACGATTTCCAACAACATCATTATCAGCTGATGAACTCAGCCGCCCGACCTGCATTGATTGACACAAGGAAATGGGATGACCTCAAAGCGAAAGCCGATGCAGTGTCTCATTACACCATCCTCACCCTGAAAAACCGCTCAGGAATTTCCTTCCCCTTTACTGTACCGCGCCCCTTCTGTACGGCACACATAGAACGCTTCCTCGAAAGTGATTACGCAGCCACCGCCCTCATAGCCCCTTCCGGCTGGGGAAAATCTGTAGCACTGGTCCATCTCGCCGAACATTTCTGGTTCTGTAAAGACGCCCGCTTCAAACATGACGTATGTTGGTTCATTCATGCGCATGCAGCAGGCAGCCTGCTATTGAAAGGCTTTTCTCTCTCCGCATGGCTGGATAACCAGATGAATATGGGTAATGGCGAGAACTTCAGGGAATACTTCGCCAACCACTTTGAAAAAAAAGGAGGCAGACTTATACTTATTATAGATGGCTTCGATGAAATTGCAGTAGCAGGAGAGAAGCTGAAAGTATTATATACCAAACTCGAAGACTTTGTATACTCCAACGACCGCTATCCGTGGGTAAAGGTGATCCTCTCCATCCGGAGCAGCACATGGGCCGAGATATTCCAGCACTCTCAACAGTATCCTGCTTTCCGCCGCTACTGGTACCTGGGCAAAGAAATGGATGAAGAAACCAATATCAACCTGCCCTCACTCGCAGATCAGGAGGTAAAAGCCATCCTCCATAACCATCAGTTTGACCAGGCTACGGTAAAGATGTTCTCCGAAAGCTTCCTGCAGAAACTGCGGCATCCTTACTATCTGCAGCTCTTCTGCCAGCTCAATGCCGGACCAGACCAGCATTTTATAGATGAACACCTCAGCCTGTTCGAAATTGTGTCCAGGTTTATACAAAACCGCGTATTCAATGCGCAAAGCAACTCCTTTAAAATAAAGATCATCCAGAAGCTGCTCTCACTGCTGGACCTTGGCAGAAGCGGTATTTATACAGACAAACATCTTCTGCTCAACCAGAACGCTGACCTGTTTCCTGCCTATAAAGAATTACTGGCTGATAACATCCTGGTGGAAGAAAACCTGAGCCAGGAAATCATGTTCCATGTGAAAGTGAGGTTTGCCCACACTTCCCTCCAGGAATACTTTGTAGCGATGTCCTACCTGCAAAACTACAACCAGGGCATCAGCGAAGAAATGCTACTCGCCATACTGGAACACCTGCCGCAATCATCCTACCGGCTAGGCGTGTTCAGCTGGCTGCTACGATATGCCATCAATCATGCACAGACAGATGGTATCATCAAAATGCTACATCTCCCGCTCGCCAATATCGAAAAATCGCACCTGCTGGAATACCTCATCCTGCATTATCAGCATGAAGGCAATAATCAACTGGAACTGAAATCCATCTTCCCCGCAGGATTCTTCAAAAAGAACCTTCTCAGCCATTTTATCAATGATGAATTCATACACTTCAGGAAACGAAAAGTGCTGAATGCCCTGCTGGGACTTGCAGAAACAAAAGAAGACAAGCTCAAAATCAGAAACATGCTCTTCACCATTGCACTATTGCAACTGGATGCTGAGCAGTGTGAATTGGAAATGAACCAGGTGAAGAAATTATATGATCCCAGTGAATTTGACGGAGAAATATGGGTATCGCCCTACGAATTGATGCTCTTTATTTATGAATACATGAAATTTGGTATCGTAAACGAAGAGATCCGCCTGAAAATATACCAATACCCTGAATACTGGGAAGCAGCATCCAGACGGCCTTTCACCGTACCTCAAGAAATAGTCTTCCGCAACATGGGCACTGTATTGCTGTTGTTAGGAGATCACGAAAGCCTGCTCGACTTCACCACGCGGCTGTTTGAAACCTACCCTTCGCTGTTGCGCCGCAAGGCCGACTCATTCCGGCTAATGCTGCTCTGCTGGCAGGCCCATGCCCATTTATCGCTCGGCAACACCAAAGTGGCAGAACGCATCTGCAGGCATGCAGACCAGGTAATCAAAACTTATTCTTCTGATTACTTCGGAGGTAAGTACCTGGAATCATTCCATAAACTGTTGCACGCCACCGTATATATTAATGAACAGGAGTTCCATAAAGCTATTCGCACTGCAGAAAACGCCGTGGAAAATGCACAAAAGCTGGACTTCAAAATCCTCGCTATCATGAACTTCAACCTCCTCTGTAAAATATACAGTGAGCTGAAAATGGATAAACAATACTATGAAACCATACAGCAGATGGAGCAAATAAGGAAAAGCACCTCCTTCAAACAACCCATCCCAAACTTTGCAAGGTGATTATGGCATAATTTTGCTTTCTTGCATAGCGTAATGGCCATTGATGAAAGTAAATATTCGGCGCCTCTAAAAATACTGTTGAATGTATTGGGCCTGCTCACCATAGTGATGCTGGCGCCATATATCAACCGTTTCATTCCGCCCATCGTTGCCGGCGGGTGGCATATTGACCTGGCAATATCCGTGATCGCCTGCCTCCTGCTGGTATACCTGTTACGCTGGGTATTCAGGCCACTCATCATTCCCATGTTCCTGATGGTATGCGCCATACTACTGATCAACCGGTTTGCAGACCGCTACACCTTCTCCAATGTAATGAACGATTATAAAGGTATGGTACAGGGCAACTGGGGCGCTAAAGACAGCAAGCAACTGGACATCCTCAGTCTATACCCCAGGAGAGTGGAAAGCTACCGCGATAAAACAGTAAGAGGTATACGCGAAAAAATCAACTACCAGGATTCCGTAGTCCGCAATTTCTCCGTGAAACATTCCCTCGACTATTTTGATGAATACTTTTACAAGTACGGAAAGATCACCCGCTTCCTTTCTCTCTTCCGTTATATTAACAGTCATTTCAAATATGTACTGGACTCTCGGCGAGACGAATACTTTGCCACACCCCAGGAGACGATACAAAATGGACTCGGCGGCGACTGTGATGACCACTCCCTCCTTATGACTTCCTGTATGCAATCTATTGGTGCTCGCTGCCGTATCGTACTCATTAAAGGACATGCATACCCGGAATTGTATTGCGGCGACAAAAATGATTTTGAGATCATGAAACAGGCTATTGTAACACTCTTCCCTAAACCAATGGTGAAAGAGATCTACTACCACGAACTGAAAGGTGAATACTGGATCAATCTCGACTATACTGCACGTCACCCTGGCGGGCCTTACATGAACGATAAAGTATATGCATTGATTGAACTGTGATTCACTAAATTTGCTTCATGAGTCAGTTTACCCGCATCAGAAAATATCATAGCTTTTTCCGGTTTAAGAGAGATTTCGAGCAGTACAGCATGAGGAAAGCCAGAAGCTATGAATTGATCATTCACTGGCTGCACAGCAAACTTAACAGGAATCAGTTCCTGCTGCTATCGGGTATACTGGTGGGATGCGCCGCAGGACTGGCCGGTGTGATTCTCAAAACGCTGGTACATTACATTCACTACGTTATTACCTACAAAGTTCATTTCAGTACCCAGGTCATTTTCTATATTGTTTTCCCGTTCCTCGGTATTGTGCTCACTACACTCATGGTAGTACTGTTCTTCAAAGGGCAGTCCAGGAAAGGCATACCGGCCATTTTGCACGAGATTGCACTAAACTCCAGTTTTATCCCACCGGTAAAAATGTATTCGCAGGTATTGCAGAGTGCCATCACAGTGGGGCTGGGAGGTTCCGCAGGACTTGAAAGCCCCATCGCAGTGACGGGCGCCGCGCTCGGCTCCAACTATGCGCGTACCTATCACCTGGGCTACAAGGAACGCACGCTATTATTGGCTGCAGGCGCCACAGCTGGCATCGCAGCAGCATTCAATGCACCCATCGCCGGGATGATGTTCGCTTTTGAAATCCTGCTCACCGGCGTAGTATTTTCAGACTTCATGCCGCTGATAGTGGCTGCAGTATGCGGAAGCCTGCTATCCAAAATCATTTTACAGGAAGAGGTGTTATTTCATTTTGAATCACGCATGCCATTCAATTATCACAACCTTCCTTTTTATATAGCGTTGGGATTACTTTGCGGACTATACGCCCGTTACTTTGTGGTACTGTCGCAGAAAGTAGAGCACTTCTTCAAACATTTGCAATGGAACGCTTTGCACAAGGCTATGCTGGGCGGCGTATTGGTATCAGCGCTTTGCGTGATGATGCCGCCGCTGTTCGGCGAAGGGTACAGCAGCGTGAAAGCCCTGGCCGGCGGTAGCGGTGAAGAAATTCTACAGAACAGCTTCTTCCGTTATCTGCCACTGCAAAGCTGGATGATACTGGTATTCACAGGTTGTGTGTGTCTGTTGAAAGCATTCGCCACTTCCATTACCATACAGAGCGGAGGCAATGGTGGTAACTTTGCACCCTCACTGTTTGCAGGGGGCTTTCTCGGTTACTTTTTTGCCATCCTCTGCTCACAACTCGGTATTGATGATGTACCAGTGACCAATCTTGTAATCGTAGGTATGGCAGGCGTGATGGCCGGTGTAATGTATGCACCACTCACTGCTATCTTCCTGATCGCAGAATCGAGCTCAGGCTATGATCTCTTTATACCCCTGATGATCGTTGCCACCATCTCCTACCTGATAGCAAAATGGTTTTCTCCCATTTCTCCCGAAATCAAAGAACTGGCGAAAGAAGGGAAAGTATTCACCAGAGAACATGACAAAAACATACTGCTGCTCATGAAAATGAATGACCTTGTTGAAACGGATGTCCAACAGATCAGCATTGATGCCAGCCTCCGCCAGCTGATAGACGTAGTAAAAGAGGGTAATCGCAACATCATAGCTGTGATGGATCAGCAACAACTATTTCAGGGCATCGTTACCCTGGACGATATACGGCCCATTATGTTCAACCCGGAACTCTATGATAGCATTACTGTGAAGAAACTGATGAAAGCACCGCCGGCTGTAGTTTCCTTGAAGAACAACATCAACCAGGTGATCAAGATATTTGATGAAGTGAATGTGTGGACATTACCAGTAGTGCAGGACAAAAAATTGGTGGGCTTCATTTCAAAATCAAGCATTCTTAATAAATACAGGTTATTACTGCAGGAGTATTCCAACGCAGAATAATCAGATGATTTGTAACTGATTCATCTCATGGCTAGAATTTTGATCAATTTTGCACATCCCGCTCTGGAAAAATCCAGGATGCAGCGGGAATTGCTGGCAATGGTAAAAGGAATGCAGGGCATTACCTTCAATGACCTCTATGAACGCTATCCGGATCTGGACATCGATGTGAACCGCGAGCAGGAGCTGCTGGAGAAGCACGATGTTATTCTGATGCAGCATCCCTTTTACTGGTACAGCGCACCCGCCATTGTGAAACAGTGGACGGACCTTGTGTTGGAACATGGCTGGGCCTATGGCCACCAGGGCAAGGCACTCGAAGGCAAGTACTTCACCAATATCATTTCCACCGGCGCTTCGGAAAGCGCCTATCACGAAACCGGCATACACCGTTTCACCATACGTCAATTTCTCACGCCATTTATCCAGACAGCCGTACTATGTAACATGGAGTACATTTCCCCCTATGTGATTTATGGCGTGCACAGGATGGACATTAGTGATATTAAAGAAGCCGCACAGGAATACCGCCGTGTGCTGGAAGGCCTGCGCGACGATAAGTTTGAGCCTTCGGCATTATTGCAGGTACCGAACATGAACCAGATTCTTCAACTTCCTTCACCAACCCAATAATCTTATGGATCAGCATTCCTTACTTTTTCAGTCGATGGTATACCTGGCCGCCGCTATTGTGTTTGTGCCACTGGCCAAGAAAATGGGATTGGGCGCCGTGTTGGGCTATCTGATAGCGGGTGTCATCATAGGCCCGTCTGTAGCAGGATTGATAGGCAACGGAGGAGAAGATATTATGCACTTCGCGGAATTTGGTGTGGTGATGATGTTATTCCTGATAGGTATTGAGTTGGAACCCGCGCTGCTATGGCGTTTGCGATCCTCTATCCTGGGGCTGGGTGGTTTGCAGGTTATAGTGAGTGCCGCCGCGATTGCTGCTATCTCTTATTGGACAGGGCAACCGCTGAAAGCATCCCTCGCATTGGGGATGATATTGTCATTGTCTTCAACCGCAATTGTGCTGCAAACGCTAAATGAAAAAGGATGGATGGGAACAACAGCCGGGCAGAGCGCCTTCTCTGTACTGCTGTTCCAGGATATTGCCGTCATCCCGATGCTGGCTATTTTTCCGCTGCTGGCTGTTTCCGGTATTGCTGTACCAGGATCGCACAGCACCTCCCTTCGTGATGGATTACCAGGATGGGGACAAACACTGGTGGTGCTGGCCGCTGTGTGTGTGATCATAATTGCCGGGAGGTATGTCGTGAATCCGCTGATGCGTGTCATCGCGCGTACCCGTGTCCGTGAGTTATTCACTGCTACGGCGTTGTTGATAGTGGTGGCTATTGCAGTGCTCATGAACCTTGTGGGGCTCAGCTCCGCACTGGGCGCATTTCTTGGCGGTGTAGTGTTAGCCAATAGTGAATACAGGCACGAGCTGGAAAGCGATATTGAGCCGTTCAAAGGTTTGCTGCTGGGACTTTTCTTCATAGCAGTAGGCGCCTCTATAGATTTCAGGCTGATCATGCAGCAACCCTGGCTCATTGCCGGTATTGTAATAGCATTAATGATTGTAAAGGCATTGATATTACTAGGTCTGGGGAAAATATTCAGGATGAGCACAGACCAGAACCTGCTGTTTGCACTGGCCCTTTCTGACATCGGGGAATTTGCATTTGTACTGTTGTCTTTCAGTACCCAATCGCATATACTTGATGAACATACAACCGCCATGCTCACCGCCGTGGTGGCCATCAGCATGGCGCTTACCCCGCTCATTATGCTCCTATATGAAAAAGTGTTGCAGCCCAGGTATACACGCACAGCTCCCGGAAATGAAAGGCACGCTGACGAAATCAATGAAAAGAATCCGGTGATCATTGCAGGCTTTGGTCGTTTTGGCAGCATGACTGGGCGCTTCCTGCGGGCGAATGGTATCGCATGTACAATCCTGGATCTTGACTCCGACCGGGTGGATGCCTTGCACAACCTGGGTATCAAAGTATATTACGGTGATGCCTCCCGTTACGACCTGCTGGCTGCCGCCGGCGCCAAAGACGCTAAAATGCTGATAGTAGCCACAGACAATAGCGACCAGACACGCGAAATAGTAAACATCGCCAAACGCTACTTTCCTCACCTGCAATTGCTCGTAAGAGCACAGCAGATAGAGGATACCTTTGACCTGATGGACCTCGGCGTACTGCACATCTACCGCGAAACAGTAGACACCTCACTACGTATGGGGGCAGACGCATTGACCATGCTCGGCATCCGGGCCTATCACAGCCATCGCGCTGCTCGCACTTTCCTCCGCCAGGACGAAAAAAGCCTCAAAGGCCTATCCGCCCTCCGCGACGATAAGAAAGAATTCCTCAATATCATGAAAGAACGCGTGGAAGAAATGGAGAAACTGATCGCTTCAGACAAAGTGAAAACATGGCTTGATGAAGGCCAGGGCTGGGATGCAGCATCCATCCGCGATGAAGTAAGAGGCGAAAAGGAAAACTGAGTTATTGTATATGGGCAACGATCAGCTCTGCAACATGATGCAGTAAAGCCACATCTACAGACTTTGAATGTTCGTGCAAGGGGTTGTCTTTCACTGCGCGCACGTAGCCTTCTTCATCAGGCTCAAAAGTAATTTCGTGCTCCTCCACCGTCACTTTATATACGGTTTTATATTGGCTGGAAACGGCATGCACATCCAGGATATGTGGATGGCCTTTATATTCAAATTTAAGAGTAAAAGTATCCGCAGACATTCTTCACAATCGTTGCGCAGCCCGTTATATTTCGTTATCAGCTTCATGCTGCTGATGATAAAAACGTTTTATCCTGTCTTTTTCATCGCGGGAAAGCTGATGGATAAACCACAGGGAAAAATAAGCAAGACCACTGATGATAAATATGTATCCGATAAAACCAAGGGTATGAAACACTTTAAACCACACCCAGTCATTGATTAAAGCATACTGCGCTAAGATAGCTAAAATCACACCTGTGACGGTTAAAATAATTGCAATTTTTTTCATCAGGGTCATATTTTGGGATAAAAAGATTAAGTACCAGTTGATGTGCCTCAAACCAAATGCCACCGAAATATCTACGTATAACAACCGGGGTAGGATGTTGCTCACGTAGATAATTTTCTACATTACGTTACTATAACGTAGCAGGGGGGAATATTGTTACAACTGAAGGCGAATACCAATTTTATTTAATCCTTTTACGAGCAGCAGCATGATCACCGCAAAGAACATGCACCAGATGATTCCCGGCAACCCCTCTCCCAGCAAAGCTGGGAGCTGTATGCCCGCAACCATCATCCCAAAATAAACAATATCAGGAAGTATATAGGTGAGTAGTGGATTAGATCCCGCCGGTTTGAAGAAAGTAGTCCATCCAGTAACTTTTTTTATATCTGTAAGAAAATATAAAACAGCAAACACCACCACGCATATGGCTGCACTGAACAAACACCAACTGGGGGTAGCGTGTATTTTTGAGATCTTGTACTCAGGCCGCAGGAATACGCCGAACAACAGCAACATACTAAAAAAGCCCGTTACCCGGCTCACTAATCTGCTTCCTTTCAATCCCAGTTCCTCATCAAAATAAAACAATGACAATACCATCCCACACAATACAATAGCCGTATGCGCTGCATTACCAGCTTGCGACCCCAGCCAGCTCCATTCACCGTGATGTATAAACGGCTGCTGACACAAAATATAATAACCGATACATACAGCTATCATTAAAAAATAAGCACTGACAACACCTTTAAACAGCTGATAAATAATGCAGCTGTAAAGGTAAGCCCAACCGATAAGTCCCAGGATACCCCACCACTGCGGTGTAAGGCGCATCGTCCCATCTTCTCCGCCGCGGTAAATCCATCCAAGTATCAGCAACCCCACTATACCGCCACCTTTGAAACACCAGCTGATCCACGGCTGCTGAAATTTATAGACATTCCACACCAGTACAACACATATGTAAAACAACAACGCCCAGCATGCTGCACTGATTCCCGTTGCTTCGCTATTGAGATCAGAAGTGTTTACCATAAACACCCCTAATACCAGCAGCCCTATTGTTCGCCAGGCGATATGCCTTTGTAATTGAAAGAAACTGTCGCCCTTTGTTAGTCTGCTATTGATCGCAAAAGGAATAGACATACCCACAATAAAAAGGAATGCAGGAAATACCACATCCACAAATGTCATCCTGTCTTCATCAGCATGGGCATGCTGCATCCAGGATGGAATTCCTTTTACTCCAGCCACACTGTTTACAAATATCATTACAAGGATGGTGATACCACGGAAGGCGTCAATGGATAGTATGCGGTTACGGGTAAGTTGATTGATCATAGAATAACCGTCGGATTGATAAGCGGCTCATCAAAATAGCTAAATTTAACTACCTTTCCTACCTACTAATCAACAACCTGGATAATTTTATGAGAAAAAATCTCTTTACCTGCATGGGGATTGCCGGCTTAGCCACGCTCATGGCGTGTAACCAGGGCCAGCGAACAGCCGATGCCAGCCAATCTACTGCAGATATTCTCGCAGCAAACGTCGACAGTACTGTGAACCCCGCACAGGATTTCTTTGAATTTGCCAATGGCGGTTGGATCAAACGCAACCCCATACCTCCTGAATACAGCTCATGGAGCGTCGCTAACCTGGTACAGGAAGAATTATATAAAAGATTACGCACTATCAATGAGCAGGCCATAGAAAAACCTACAGACGATATTTCCAGGAAAATAGCTGCATTCTGGAAAAGCGGGATGGACTCCGCAGCCATTAACGCTGCCGGCATACAACCCATTGCAGATCAGCTGAAGGCCATCGATGCTGCTACCACGCCACAGCAACTGCTACAGATTGCCGCCGAACAGAATATTTTTACCGGCGCCCTGTGCAATGTGGGAGTAGGTCAGGATGCTAAGAACAGCGATGCAATGGCATTGCAGTTCTATCAGGGAGGGCTGGGCCTGCCTGATCGTGATTACTACTTCAACACCGACGCCCGTACCACCAAAATACGCGAAGCCTATCCGGCGCATGTAGCTAAAATGCTGCAATTCACCGGCCTGGATAGCACCAGCGCCAAAGCCGCTGCCCAAGCAGTTGTACAACTGGAAACCCAACTCGCCAAATCGAGCCGCAAACTGGAAGCCCTGCGCGATCCTGAAGCCAATTACCACAAGATGCCCGTAACCGCGCTGACCAAAATCGCCGGCAACATCGACTGGCCTGCCTTCATTAAACAACAGGGAATCACATCATTTGCAGATACAATAATCGTAGGACAACCGGAATTTTATACCACGCTGAGTAACGCTATAAAATCGCAGCCGCTGGATGCCTGGAAAAGTTATCTCAAATGGCACCTGATCAATAGCAGCGCATCTCAACTCAGTGATAGTATTGCCAATACCGACTTCACATTTTATGGTACCCTGCTCAGAGGCCAGGAAAAGCAGAAGCCTCGTTGGAAACGCGTACTGGATGCTGAAGAAGGAGTTATGGGTGAAGCACTCGGACAACTGTTCGTAAAAGAGTTCTTCAATGCCAATGCTAAACAGCGATATGAAAAGCTAGTGGAAGACATTCGTGGCGCACTGAAAACACGTATCGAAAACCTCACCTGGATGAGTGACAGCACTAAACAGAAAGCACTGTATAAACTGTCGAAGATCACCAAGAAAGTAGGCTATCCCGATAAGTGGAAAGATTTCTCCGCTATGCAGATCAAAGACCAGTCTTACTTCGCCAATGTCACTGCAGCACGCAAATGGTGGCATCAGTACAATGTGAGTAAACTCGGTAAGCCAGTAGACCGCACCGAATGGGAAATGACGCCGCAAACATATAACGCTTACTATAACCCCAGCAACAACGAGATCGTATTGCCGGCCGGTATATTCACCGTTCCGGGCAAACGCGATGAAGAACTGGACGATGCATTGGTATATGGCTATGCCGGCGCTTCCACCATTGGTCATGAAATCACACACGGTTTCGATGACGAAGGCCGCCAGTTTGATGCTACCGGCAACCTGAAAAGCTGGTGGACCAAAGATGATGAAACCAAGTTCAATCAGCGTGCTGCCGTTATGGTAAAACAATTCGACGGGTACGTAGTGGTAGACAGCCTGCATATCAATGGTAAGGCCACCCTAGGTGAAAACATCGCCGACCTCGGCGGTATCCTGCTGGGCTGGGATGCTTTCCAACATACTGAACAATTCAAAAAAGGAGAGAAGATCGCTGGCTATACACCTGCTCAGCGCTACTTTATGGGCTACTCCCTCGGATGGCTGAGCCACACCAAGAAGCAGGAACTCGCCAGAAGAGTATTGACTGACGTACACTCTCCCGCCAAATTCAGGGTGAATGGGCCATTCAGTGATGTAGACGCATTCTACCAGGTATATGGCGTAAAATCAGGAGATGGTATGTGGAGAGCTGATAGTTTGAGGGTACGGATTTGGTAATGGAAATTAACGTCAATATTGTCTGAACTGTGATTTCTTTATGATTACAATGATTCTGCTGATGTAGGAAGATCAAATAGAATAATCGTCTTTTAAACTTTATCTTCATCCTGATTAACAAAATTTGAAGTTGTAACTTTATTTTTTGTTAATCAGGATTTTTGTTTAATTTCGATACATAATTTCAATGACGCTTGTCATTATCCATTGAATTGTTTGTTAGCCGTCACTCGGCGCTTATCGTTATCCATTTATTTATCTATTTATTTTGTTGTTTGATTAACCAACCCAATACAATGATCAATGATCGTTATGCCTACTCGTCTCTGACCAGTAAGATAATTGGCTGCGCCATGAACGTACACAATATACTGGGTAATGGCTTTCAGGAGGTAATTTACCAGCGGGCACTGGCTATTGAATTTACTGAGCACGGAATCCCATTTGAAAGAGAAAAAGAAATACCTGTATTCTATAAAACCCTGCATGTAGGAACCCGAAGGGTAGACTTCCTGGTTGATGAAGTCATTTGCGTTGAGCTAAAAGCAATAATTAAAACAGAAGATGCACATCTTGCCCAAACAATTAACTATCTTGAGGCATTTAACCTGGAGGTCGGGTTATTAATCAACTTTGGAGCCAGAAGCCTGGAATTTAAACGTGTCAACAATGCAAAATTTTATAAGAAGCCTCTTTCATAAAAAAAATCTTAATCATCATCATCTATCCCTCAGGATAATCAAAAAAATCACAAAAATCACAGTCCAGACAATTATACTATTAACTATCCTCAGTCCGCTTTCAGCACAGACTTTCTCAGAGTCCTTTCTGCCATTTAAGGGCACGCCCCGCCATTATATTTGTTACCGTGCCGCAGACAGCATCGTCATAGATGGTAAACCAGATGAGGCCAGCTGGAATATGGTGGCATGGAGCGAAGATTTCAAAGATATTGAAGGGGATGCCAGGCCCGCGCCATCCTTGCGCACCCGCCTGAAAATGCTATGGGACGATAACTACCTCTACATAGCCGCCACTATGCAGGAGCCACATGTATGGGGCACCTTGCAGCAACATGACGCCATCATCTTCCATGACAACGACTTTGAAGTATTTATTGACCCAGACGGAGATACACATCAATATTTCGAAATTGAGATCAATGCATTAAATACCGTAATGGACCTCTTTATGCAAAAGCCATACAGGAACGGTGGTACAGCTATGCTTAACTGGGACGTCAAGGGACTACGTACAGCCGTTAGCGTTAACGGCACTATCAATCAGGCTTCAGACAAAGACAGTTCCTGGACAGTAGAAATGGCCATTCCATTCAGTGCGTTGCGCTTCTTTAATGACCCCCAACATCCCGCCGACAGCGCTATATGGCGTATTAATTTCTCCAGGGTGGAATGGGATACCGATATCCGCAACGGTAGGTATGTAAAGCAGCAGCGTCCGGAACACAACTGGGTGTGGTCACCGCAGGATATTATCAACATGCATGCACCGGAAAGATGGGGCTATCTCTGGTTCACTACACAAACTGCCGGCAACGGAAACGTCATATTTAATGTACCTGCTACTGAGGATGCCAAACGATACCTATGGGACATCTATCATCGACAGCAACAGTACAAACGCGCCCACGGACGGTTTGCATCTACACCGAAAGAGCTGGGTGTAACTCCGGAAATCAGCGCCGGAAATAATAAAGTATATCATCTTAATATAGAGGGTACCTCTTCGCAGTATGAGGCCATCATCAACGGCAGTACCTTTAAAGGCAGTATCCATCTGAATCAGGAGGGACGCATTTATTCAGAAAGAAAATAACGGACATGGATAAACGTAATTTTATTAAAACCCTGGGCATAAGCGGCCTTGCACTGGCCCAGGCACCATTGTCGGCAGCAGCCGCAACGGGCAAGGCTTCACCGCGACTGGAGAAAATAGTAGCAAAGCACAGAGTATGGATCAATCCTGATCCGAAAGAAACAAAAGACGTATTGGAGAAACGTTACGCATCCTACCAGAAAGCAGGTATAGGGGATATTTTCTTTGAAGCAGACAGCGAAGTACACTTCAGAGCCGCCAGGGCTAATGGAATCAAGGCTCACCGCTGGATCTGGACAATGAACCGCGGTGAAAAGGAACTGCTGAAAAGCCATCCGGAATGGTACGCCAAAAACAGAAAAGGGGAGTCCTGCGCCGATCATCCCCCTTATGTGGATTACTACCGGTGGCTGTGTCCTTCCAAACCTGAAGTGGTAAACTATCTCCGGGAGCAGGTGGAACAGGCACTCACAAAAGACTACGTAGATGGTATCCATCTGGATTATGTACGCTTCTGCGATGTGATATTGCCCGTCAACCTCTGGAGTCACTATGGCATCGATCAGTCAAAAGAGTTACCGGAATACGATTTTTGTTATTGTGATCAATGCCGCAGTAACTATAAATCACAATACGGGAAAGATCCGCTTGACATGGAACACCCCGACCAAAGCCCATCCTGGCGCAAGTTCCGATATGACCGTATCACCAATGTGGTCAACAACATCGCACAGGTAGCCGCCAAACATAAAAAACCGATTTCAGCAGCGGTGTTTCCCACACCGGAAATAGCCAGGCGCATTGTGCGGCAGGATTGGACCAACTGGCCACTGAATGCTGTTTGTCCGATGATCTATCATGGATTTTATAAAGAACCGGTAGCCTGGATCGGCGATGCCGTTGCAGAAGGCGTCAAAGCACTTCACGGCGCATTTCCACTGTATGCCGGCCTCTTTCTGCCTGATTTCCACAGTGACTATAATGCTTTGAGAGAAGCCATATCACTGGCATTAAAGAACGGTGCCGCAGGGGTATCTATCTTTGGTAGCGTAACTCCGGAAGTGCTCCAGACGTTGGCCTCCGTATAAAAGAAAAAGTCAGCAGATCACCGCATTCATGATATAAAGAGACCGCCCTGACAGTTATTTGTCAGGGCGGTCTCTTTATATATTTCGCTATATCACAATCATCTGCCTCATCACGCAAATCTCAATACTGATAATTATAATACATTGGAGGGTCTGTCTGTAGTAGCTTTACCAAAGTTGTATTCAGGCTTGCTACCCATTTTCACAACCAGGGTACCCCCTTTCATAATATCATCATGGGTGATGAAACTTTTCGTATATGGTTTACCGTTAAGTGTAATGCGCTGGATGTAGATATTCTCTTTGCTGTTGTCGATTGTTTGCACAGTGAACGTTTTACCGTCCTTGAGCTTCAGTGTGGCTTTGTCAAACAGCGGGCTGCCGAATACATAAACACCATTTGCAGGGTTTACAGGATAAAAGCCCAGTGAAGAGAAAACATACCAGGAAGACATAGCACCGCAGTCTTCATTACCAGCAAGGCCTTCAGGCTGATCGAAATAGAAATCTTTCATGACCTGCCTTACCTTTTCAGCAGTTTTCCATTGGTTACCGGCGAAGGTATACATATAGGTAACATGGTGACTCGGTTCATTACCATGTGCATACATGCCTATCAGGCCGGAGATGTCACTGGAGGCCTGTGCACCCATATCCCCCTTGGCGGTGAAGAGGCTGTCGAGCTTACGGGTGAAGGCTTCGTCGCCGCCCATCAGATTTACGAGTCCTTCTACATCCTGCGGCACCAGCCAGGTGTATTGCCAGCCATTTCCTTCCGTGAAATCACCTTTTTCATGGATGGAGTTGAAAGGATCATAAGGTGTTTTGAAACTGCCGTCACTCATACGCGGACGTACGAAGCGGATGGTACTGTCGAAGTAATTCTTGTAGTAGCCGGCGCGCTTTTTATAATATTCGTAGTCCTGCTGTTTGCCCATTTTCTTAGCCATAGCAGCAATACACCAGTCATCTATCGCATACTCCAACGCCTTCGAAACAGATTCATACTCTTTATCAGCGGGGATATAACCTCGTTCTTTTACGTATTTCACACCGAGGTCATCACGGGTGGAAGAGGCTTTCATTGCAGCAAAAGCATCTTCAGCATTAAAACCCGTGAAGCCTTTCAGGTAGGCATCCACGATAGTAGGTACTGCGTGATACCCTACCATGCAATTGGTTTCACTGCCCATCAGCGGCCATATAGGCAATTTACCCTGCTGCTTGTGAATAGCGATCATGGAATTCACGAAGCTGTTTACCTTTTCAGGGTGAAGAATGGTACTGAGTGGTGCACAGGAGCGATAGATATCCCAGAGAGAGAAAACAGAGTAATTGTCGAAGCCCGGGTTGGGATATGCTTTTTTATCAGTTCCGCGATAACTGCCATCATGATCATTGAAGAGCGCAGGAGCTATCATAGTATGATACAGCGCAGTATAAAATACTTTGCGGGCAACTTCATCTTTTGTTTCGATGTTTACTTTGGCCAGTTCCTTATCCCACTTGCCATTAGCGGCATTCACTACTTGTTTGAAATCCCAGCCGGGAATCTCTGCCTTTATATTAGCCAGTGCATTCTCACTGCTCACCGGGGAGATGCCTACTTTCAGCATAACCTGTCCGGGAGATTTGTCGAATGCGATAACACCCTTTGCAGCTTTGGCTTTCAGTGATTTCCCGTCTTTCTGTTCATCTCCTTCAAAAACCAGGAACTGTTTTACAGGTACCGAAGATTTAATCGCAAACCAGAGGCGCTGATCTTCTGACCATCCTTTGGAGAAGCGGTATCCTTCGAGCGTATATTCATCTACCTGGCGTATAAATGTCTCTACCGGCGCATCCCAGCCGATCCCTTCTTTGAGGTCGATGATGATGTTTGCCTGTTGATTTTTCGGGAAAGTATATTTATGAAATGCTACTCTTTCTGATGCTGTCAGTTCTACCTGAACATTATGATCGTCAAGGTGCACGGAGTAGTAGCCTGGGCGGGCGGTCTCGCGGGCATGTGAATAGTGGGAACCGTACCCGGCGGCAGGATTTTCCTGTGTGCCGCGCTGGGTCCTTATTTTACCGGTATAAGGCATGATGAGCACGTCGCCAAGATCACCGATGCCGGTGCCACTGAGATGTGTCTGTGAAAAACCAATTACAACACTGTCTGAATAATGATAACCGGAGCACCAGTCCCACCCTTTAACGATATTGGTAGGTCCTGCCTGCACAGCGCCGTAGGGAACGCTGGCGCCAACAAAAACGTGTCCGTGGCCTCCGGAGCCAATGTACGGATCTACCGAAGCAACTGCTTTACTTTCTACAAAGCCAGGCGTAACAATCTGTTTCTTCTGCGCATGTGCCGGCAAGCCTCCGAGCATTGCGGCAGACAACGCGAAGGCACTGCCAATCTTGAATCGCGATTTCATAATCAAAAACCTTTAAACAGGCAATATACGCGGTCAAGACAACTTTTCCCAGCCATTTTTTTATAAGTGGCCGGCAGTTTGTAGCACTGGTACCGGCTGAACAGGCGGCAACTTCTGCAGGAGGAATTTCTTCGACAAGATCTCGTAAACAATCCTTAACCACAAAACCAGGCAGGGTAGGGCTTTTAAGGCATAGGGCACTGCCAGGTTCTTCCTTACCCACGGAGTTACCACATCGGAATGTGAGAAACTCACCAACAGTATAGAGAAAAACAGGAATATGTTGGTCCACTTTGTAACCGGCTGCTGAATCACATACCAGATACAGATAGCCGGGATAGCAATGATGTACGTAGGTGATTCAGAACTTGAGCTGAACAACACCGGGAACATCAGAACAGAACATAACAGGTATAGGCGATAACGGGAGTTATAACGATATTTCAACATGATATACTGCGACAGGAACAACACCACCGCCGGTACCAATATTGCAAGACTGCTCAGATTAGGGAGGCGGAATACCCTTTTGATAAATCCTCCGGCCGATAGATCCTGGAAAGTAACATTGGTGCGCAGGTTCAGGCTGTTTTTATGAACAATGGCAGCATACCATTCGTAATAAGAATTAATAATAAACTGGGGAGATGATATCACCATCGGCAATGCAAATAGCACCGCGCCCCACAGGAATAACCCGCCAATAAAGCGTTTCGGATTACTGCTAAAGAAAATGAATGCCAATCCCACAATACCGTAAAACTTCGTAAGCGTACCTAACACAACAAAGAACGCCGCCCACAGATCCCGTCCTTTAAGAATAGACGTAAAAGTAAGGATGATGAATGCCCCTATAAACTGATTCAACTGAAACCAGCCACTGGACCCCATCAGCTCCTGACTGCACAGCAGCAGGATGATGTTCTGCTGAACTCTTGTAAGTGGCAACTCCCTGATGGCATAGTACAACGCCGCGGCTCCCGCAAGTGCCCAGAGCAACGCCCCGAGCTTCGTTTCCAGGCCGGCAAACGGTGCGATCATAATGCTGAATACCGGCCCGTACAGGTTTACATCGTAATAATCTGCCGGATATTCCACATACAACGACTGCTGGTGCAGCACATGGAAAAAAACATTCTTGAAGATGAGAAAATTGTTATAGTTATCTCTCGAAATCTCCATAATCGCGCCCAGAAAGGCTAAACCAAACCATAAAAACAGAATCAGCCACTCTTTTTCTCCCAAGTAAGTCAGCACATTCCTTTTTTCACGCATATACTAAAAATATCTGTCAGGTTAAACGGTGTATACCCTACTATAACGCAGGAACAGACCAAGCCCTCTATATGGCTGCCAACAATTTTTACCCGTACAACATACCGCTATACCGGACCCACATAAATTAAAAGAAAGTAAAATATCTGATCAGTCCTCAAAAGAAGACCATTGCCTGGATTGCATATTGATTGCTGTTATACACCCGGTAACAGTTATAGCGCAGATAAGCGCAATGGCAATAAGGAACACTGTCATAATACTGCATTTTCGACCGGCCAAAGATAAAGGATTTAGCTCATGATTTTAGTTATAAGGAATACATAGATTCAGTATATTTCAGTTATGAGCGCAATAGGAAGCACCCGGAAGAAACGCCCCGGCAACGATGATGACTTAACCTTTAAAGAACGGCTGGCCGCCCTTCGTAACCTCCCGGCATTTTTCAGGATGGTCTGGCAAACCAGCCCCGGGCTGACCATCGCCAATATCATTCTGAGGATAGCCCAATCAGCCATGCCCTCGCTGCTTCTATATATCGGTAAACTTATCATAGATCAGGTAGTAATACTGAGTAAAGACAGCATCCATCACAACTCCCAGTACCTGTGGCAGCTAGTGATAACAGAATTCATACTGGCTATATTATCAGACGCCCTCAGCAGGGCTATTTCCTTGCTGGACACCTTACTGGGCGACCTGTTTTCCAACCATACTTCTGTAAAAATCATGCAGCATGCTGCCACGCTGGACCTCGACCAGTTTGAAGATTCAGAATTTTATGACAAACTGGAAAGGGCCAGACAACAAACCTTCGGCAGAACCATCCTGCTCTCACAAGTATTAAGTCAGGTACAAGACCTGATCACGATGTGTTTTCTGGGAGCTGGCCTCGCAATCTTTAATCCCTGGCTGATACTGCTACTGCTGGTGGCCGTGATACCCGCATTTCTGAGCGAGTCGCACTTCAATGACCTCTCGTACAAGCTCAGTTGGGGCCAAACCTCCGGACGCCGCGAATTGGATTATATCCGGTACATCGGCGCCAGTGACGAAACCGCCAAAGAGGTAAAAGTATTTGACCTCTCCAATTTCCTTATCAACCGCTTCAAAACCATTTCCGATACGTTTTACCGCGACAAGAAAAACCTTGAACAACGGCACACCGTATGGGGAACATTGTTCGCGGTACTGGGCAGTGGCGGCTATTACGCCGCTTATCTTATCATTATTTTTCAGACGATTAGTGGCCGCCTCTCTATTGGTGACCTCGCATTCCTCGCCGGCTCTTTCCGACAACTGAGGGTTACCTTCCAGGGAATTCTGATCCGTTTCTCCAGTGTCACGCAAGGAGCTATGTACCTGAAAGACATGTTTGATTTCTTCGATATAAAACCGAAGATGTCCAACAAGCAGCAATCACGGCCATTTCCCAAGCCGATGCAACATGGCTTTACTTTCGAAAACGTGGGCTTTAAGTACGTGAACTCCGATAAGTGGGCCGTACGTAACCTTAACTTTACATTATATCCCCGCGAAAAACTGGCGCTGGTAGGAGAGAATGGCGCTGGCAAAACAACACTGGTGAAGTTGCTATCGAGGTTATATGATCCGGTGGAAGGTCGGATATTACTGGATGGCGTTGACCTTCGGGAGTATGATATACAGGAGCTGCGTACACACATCGGCGTTATATTCCAGGACTTCCAGCGTTACCAGATGACAGTATCACAGAACATTGCCGTAGGCAACATCAACCAGGCCAATGATCATTCGCTCATAGAAGATGCTGCCAGACAGAGTCTTGCTGCACCACTTATTGAAAAGATGCCGGAAGGTTACGAACAGATGCTTGGGCGGCGCTTTAATCAAGGCATAGAGCTCTCCGGCGGCGAGTGGCAGAAGATTGCATTGGCCCGCGCCTATATGAAAGACGCCCAATTGCTTATCCTTGACGAACCTACTTCCGCCCTGGATGCACGTGCAGAATACAATGTCTTCCTCCGCTTTGCGGATCTTACAAAAGATAAAACAGCAGTGCTTATCTCTCACAGATTCTCTACTGTACGGATGGCCAACCGTATCCTCGTATTGGAGAAAGGTCAACTGGCAGAATTAGGCAGCCATGAAGAATTGCTTGAACAAAAAGGAAAATATGCAGAGCTGTTTGAGCTACAGGCAGCCGGATATAAATAGAATACTATTGTTAAATTGATTTGCACAGCAAACTAAAAATAATAAAGGCGCCGTATCATCAGCGCCTTTTTCTTTAATGCAATTCATACCACGGCACTCCTTGTGTCCCTTTAGGATGATTAACCGCATTTCTCATCGCCGAGCCACTAATCTCATACCACGGCGTTGTGCTAATTCCCGAAGGATGATGCACTGTGGGATACACCTTGTTGTCTTTGATTTCAAACCAGGGCTGCACGTTGACACCATTGACGTGGTTTACAGTTGTGAAGACTCCGTTGCCTCTGATCTCGTACTCAGCCAGACTGCTCCAGCCGTCCGGATGATGTAAGGTTCTGTAAAGGTTCATAAGTTAAAATTTTTTTCGGGTTAAAAACACAGAACAAATTTAACGAAAAAAGCACCATTAAGAACGAGCACAGGCGCGGATTCCAAAAGATCTTTCTGTCAGGTATTAAAAAGACATCATGAACCAGGTATTGGTGGCGGAAAAGAAAACACAGGCCAATATCATCATGAGGAGAGAAGAAACAGTGAGTACCCGTAGTCTCATGAATACAGCAAAACTGATGGAAGACAATCCAATGCTGTTTAAGCTGAAAGAAATGGAATATGTGGAAAAGATCACTGAGAAGATCAGCAATATCAGCATCAACGGCAACGGTGTGCTGATAGATCAGCTCAGGCAGATCTTCATCTCCAAATAATAAATTTTAAAAAAGAGTTAGCTTTGCGCTGACTCTTTTTTATTTTCAGATATGCACGGACGCAACAGAAACGATATTTATCCTGGCCTGGAAGTGGCCATCATCCTGAAGAAAGATCAGCGTACCGGTAAGCGAACCTATGGCATCGTGAAGGACATCCTCACATCCGCTCCTTACCACTCACGCGGCATAAAGGTTCGCCTGGAAGATGGACAGATAGGCCGTGTGGAAGAAATCAACGTTACAGAAGAAGATTAAGTTGACCCATCCGCATCCCGCGTAAAATGTCGTACTTTGAAGCATTTCAAGCGTATTTCATATCATGCGAAACCTGGTCACTCTAAATGATGTTCATCAGCAGTTTGCCGAATATTTCAATATTCCGGCACTGAAGCCTTATGCATATCTCCTCTCCAGGAAACTGAGCGAAGGACACATCTGCCTGGATCTTGACACCATCAGCCAGGAACAGGAATCGCTGCCAGCCAGCTACTCCATCCCTGAAAATGGGGCATCTCCGCTGACATCCGTACCACTTGTTGGGAAAAACGGCGACGACACACAGCCTTTCGTTTTATATCAGAATAAACTGTATCTGCAACGCTATTACCGCTACGAAAGCAGTTTTCTCAAAAGCGTAAAGACCTTGCTGGATGCAGAAAAGACCGTGCTGGCCAACAGAACAGCGTTACTCCGCCAGCAACACGCCCTGATCAGCCGTCTCTTTACAACGGATGAGGTGATCCGCTCAACCGATGATCCGGTAGACTGGCAGTTGGCCGCGGCCATCACGGGTGTATTGAACAATTTCACGATTATCACCGGTGGCCCCGGTACCGGCAAAACTACCACCGTAGCCAAAATACTAGCCATACTCTTTGCAACTGACCCGGCTCTAAAAGTAGCACTCGCCGCTCCAACAGGTAAAGCCGCCGCACGTATGGCGGAAAGTCTCCGCAATACCTCCATCAGTATAGATGACGCCACCACCGGTAAGTTCAGGGCACTCAGCCCCTCTACAATCCATCGCCTGCTAAAGCCCGTAAAAGACACGCCGTACTTCAAACATAATAAGGACAATCCGCTGAACTACGATGTAGTAATAGCAGACGAATGCTCCATGATAGATGTAGCCCTCTTTGCCAAACTGATGGAAGCCATCGGTCCGCAAACCAGGATCATACTGCTGGGCGATAAAGACCAGCTGGCATCGGTGGAAGCGGGAAGCCTCTTCGGAGATCTGTGCCAGGCACAGACAACGCTAAATCTCTTTTCCTCAGAGCGGCGCTCACTCATCAACAGCTTCATCAGTGAACCCGCACGTCATATCCCCGCCACTGCGGTGAATGATAACGACCATCATCCACTGTTTCAGCACCTGGTGGAATTGAGACGCAGTCATCGTTTCACAGGACACAGTGGCATCGGTAAGTTCAGTCGGGCTATCATCAACAGCGACACCGCCGCTATCAGGGAGTTTTTCCCGGCTGGCGCTGACCCTGAAGTAGTGATAGATCCATCTTCAGATAAAGCCCTCTTCGAAAAATTCATCTCCGGGTATACTACTTTTATCCGGGAAGAAGATACCGCAACGGCACTGAAAAAATTGAATGAACTGCGTGTACTGGTAGCCATCCGCGAAGGAGGGCAGGGACTTTATGCCATCAACAGGGACATCGAAAAATATTTACAGGATAAAAAATTACTCAATATAAACACCGCCTTCTACGAAAACAGACCTATCATACTTACCCGCAACTATTATGAACATGGGTTGTTTAACGGAGATACCGGCATCATTCGTCCCGATCACAACGGCGTTCTGATGGCCTGGTTTGAAGACAGCAACGGAGAACTGAAAAGCGTGCTGCCCGGTTATCTTACGTTGGCAGAAACAGCATTTGCCATGACCATTCATAAAAGCCAGGGATCTGAGTTTGCAGAAGTACTGATAGTACTGCCGGAAGCGGCAGAAGTACCCATACTTACACGGGAACTGTTGTATACTGCCGTAAGCCGGGCCAGGAAACGGGTGATAGTACAGGGACCGGAAGAAATTATACTACTGGCAGCAGAACGCCGGGTAGAAAGGGCTTCCGGCATTGCGGCAAGATTTATGATGAATGCAAAGAATTAACAAGCGAGGATACTGACATGTCGTTATACTTAAAGGTTTCCAATTCACTGAACAGCCTGGCGGCCGGATTGTCGGAAGACCTGGAGCAGGCCGGCAACGGCGTGTTTCAGTCCCATTATATCGTTACGCAAACGGAGGGGATGAACAACTGGCTGAAACTGCAACTCGCCCACCGGCTGGGCATTGCCGCCAACTGCCGGTTCATGAAACCCAACGACCTGCTGTATCATATCTATATGCTGCTGGGTGGCGCCTACACAGAAGTACTCTCCCCTCAGAACCTCAGCTGGCTGCTCTACAAACTGATGGGCGAAACCGCCTTTATCTCCCGTTTCCCATCCGTGGCCGACTACTACACCGGAACCGGCCCCGACAGCGATCTTAAACGCATGGGCCTCGCCGAAAAAGTTGCGGACCTTTTTGACCAGTACCAGGTATACCGCCCGGATATGATCCGGGAATGGAGTAACCACTCCAACGGCTATACACAACAGGCCGAATGGCAGGAGTGGCTGTGGATAAAAGTAAAGCAGCTTTCCGGAGATGCCCTGCCCGACAAAACCATCGTAGGCAACTATATACTGGAAACGCTTCGCCATAAAGGAGCTGAAATGGGCTTATCCAAAAAGATCCCGGCGATACACCTGTTCGGTCTTTCCATTATCACCGCATACCACGTGAAGATACTGCATGAGCTATCCGCCTATATAGACGTGCATTTTCATATCATCAACCCGGCGCCGGAAGTATTCTGGTTTGAGGACCGCAGCGAAAAACAACTGGCCAGGTGGCGGCAGCGTGAAGGCCGGATACCGGAAAACACCAATGCAGGCAACGCCTTACTCACAGGCTGGGGCAAGGTAATCCAAAACAGCTTCGGCCTGTTCTTTGAATACGATGCCTTCTTCAATGCCTATGAAGAGATCGGCATCGTGCCACCCGCTCCGGATACGCTGCTGCATAAAATACAACACGATATTTTCTCCGCCGCAACCACCGACCGTAACCCGGTTACAGAAGAGGATATACACGATGGTACAGTCACCATCAATTCCTGCTACACCATAGCCAGGGAAGTGGAAGTGCTTTACAACTACCTCGTGCATCTCATCGATCAGAAGCAGGAAGCACTGTCTCCCCGCGATATTGTTGTGATGGTAAGCGATATTGATGCCTACGCACCATATATCAAGGCTGTATTCAATAATGCGCCCTACAAGTTCCGGTATACCATTGCTGATGAAAGCTATACCGACAACGATAACCTCTTCAATGCACTACAGGCTGTTCTGCACATGAACGAAGACAACTTCACCGCAGAAACAGTCATGCAGCTACTTGATTTCTCATATATCCGTAACCGTTTTTCGCTCAATGATCCCATCAGGATAAGAAGCATTGTGCAGGCAGCTAACATCCGTTTCGGTATTGATGGACGCCAGGAGGATGAAACCCGCTTTGTAAGCTGGAGATATGGCATACAGCGCATCATGTATGGCATCTGCATGAGCGGTGAAGAAGAATATGGAGCAGGAGCAGACAGCTTCTACCCGTTGGATATACTCGAAGGCAGCGATGCCCATGAGATCATCCGCTTCTGTCATTTTGTGGAAGTCCTGATTGCATCAATAGAAGAGCGGCACTACACCCGCAGCATCGCAGATTGGGTGGTGTATGCCGAACGGGTATTGCACAACCTCGTGTTTGAGCCGCAGGAAGATGATGATATTGATGAAGACTATACTACGCTTATTAAAGAGTTGTCTGATTACAATGCGCTGAATAAATACATGCACGATAAAGTGACCTTCGATGTCTTCAGCCACAGCCTGCTGCAAACACTTACCGGTACTATACGTTCAGGCTTGTTTGTCAATGGGGGAATTACCTTCTGCTCGCTCATCCCTATGCGAAGCATTCCTTTCAAAGTCGTGGCGCTGATGGGCCTTAATTACGATAAGTTCCCGCGCCGCGAAATCAGGTCCAGCTTTAATATCATGGAGCAGAAGCGACAACGCGGCGATCGTAATATCAAGGAAAATGATAAACATCTTTTCCTCGAAACCGTCATGTCTGCTCAACAGTACCTCTACATCAGCTATATAGGAAGAGATGTCAAAGACAATACCCTGTTGCCGCCTTCCGCACTCGTGGATGAACTGATCGATTATATCGAATCCGGTACAGCAGCAGGACATGGTATCCGAAAACACCTGGTAACACAGCATCCCATGCAGGGCTTCAGCCGGAAATACGGCCAGCCGGACTATCGTCTTTACAGTTATCTTCATACCAATTCATCTCTCCGGAAAGACATCATTCATAAAGAAAAAGTAGCCGACCCGCTGAATTTTGAAGAAATTACGTTGAATGATCTCGTCAGCTTCTTCAAAAATCCATTCAAAGCCTATTACAACAAAGTCCTGGGTATCTACTACAGCGACGAGCATATACTCCTGAGCGAAACCGAACTTTTCCATCTTAACAAACTGGAAAAGTGGCAGCTCAAAAACAATCTGCTGCCAGTGAAAGAGGCAGAGGTATCCGCTTTGCAGAACAGTCTCGTTAAAAAAGGACAGCTACCACTGGGCAGTATGGCCTATGTTGCTATACAGGAACAGGAAGCAGAGGTATCACCGGTCCGCAGCCTGTATGATGCATGTACGCATGGTGCGCCAGAGCAGAAAGTAGCTATTGAACTTCCGATTGGCGACGTAATGCTGAAAGGTAATATCAATAAGATATTCAACGGGCATCTCATACAAATCACCTGGTCGAAAAATGAAATGAAGTACCTCGTGGAAGCCTATATCCGTTACCTGGCAGCGGTTGCAGCCGGAGCTACTGAAGGGATGTACTTTATTTCCGGCGTTGAGAAAAAAACTGTTTTTAAAGCAACGCCTTTATCCAGGGAAACAGCGCATAGCCGGTTGAGTGAACTGGTAAAGATATACAAATCAGGCTTCGTGAATGTCCTCCCATTCTATCCGTCCTTCGGTATTACGCCTGATAAGGTAGAAACGTTGGATAAAGAAGAGTTTGATAAACTGATAACAAAGAATTTCGAGACACAGCATTCCGTTTCTGATCCGTATATTTTGCAGGAATACGAAGCAGGATACTTTGAGGAAGATGAACTGTATGCGATTTACAGGCAGGCATGCAGGCTGCTGATAACACCGCTGACAGAGATCTTCCCGGAATACTTCGACAAAACAGCAGCGGCCAATGATTGAGCATAAGATATATAAGCATTTTGAAGCGGCTACGGTTGCTCTGGAAGGAAGTAACCTGATAGAAGCCAGTGCTGGCACAGGTAAAACCTATTCCATTGCTATCCTGGTGTTAAGACTGGTGCTGGAAAAACATCTTTCCATCAAAGAGATATTGATGGTAACCTTTACAAAAGCCGCTGTAGCAGAGTTGCAGGAGCGTATCAGGTTATTTATCCGCAACGCTTATAAAGTGAGCTTCGGTCTTGAAATAGGCGACGATAATATCACTACACTCGTGCTGGATGCGATTGATAGGTCTCACTATCTTGAAGTACAGCAACGCCTGCGCGATGCGGTACTGCTGCTGGATGAAACAGCTGTACTCACCATTCATGGCTTCTGCCAGCAAACACTGAATGAGTTTGCATTTGAGACCGAGCAGCTATTCGGCGCAGAGATGGTTCCGGATATTACGCCCATCATCGAAAACGAACTGAATAAATCATGGCGCAAAAATATCACAACACTTCATCCTGAATTATTACAGCATATCTGGTCGGAAGATATGAAAGACGATATGCTGAAGATTATGCGGGAACATCTTGGTGGAAAGAAATACCTTGGCTTCGATGAAAACGCCGGCTATGATATAAGCGAAGCACAACAAACCGGATGGCTCGAAACACTGGTACAACTTGAATCAGCGCAACAGCAGGCGGAAGAAGCATTGCATGGCTACATCAACATCCATGCAAATGATCTCAGGAAAAGCTGTGAGTCCAACACCTATGCAAAAAAAGGCCTGCTGGATAAAGTTGCTTCTCCCCCCGATTTTATCAAAGAACTAATTGATAAAAGAGATAAAGGATATGTGCAGAAGTTATTCGCCAATGTGCTGGAAGAAATAGACATATTCAATACTATCTGCGAAAAGCTGCACCAATATGTGCAATCCGTACGTCACCAGTTATACTGCCTGATTATACAGGAAGTTACCACCGGCACCAAAGCATTCAAGGAACGAAGCAATATGCTTGGTTATGATGACCTCATCAACAACCTGCACACCGCTTTGGTGAAGAGAGACAACCCCAAACTGGTGGACGGTCTACAGCAGAAGTACAAAGCAGTATTCATCGATGAATTTCAGGATACCGATCGCTTGCAATACGAAATATTCCATAACGCATTCAGTGAAAACACCACCCTGTTCTATATCGGCGATCCCAAGCAAAGTATTTACGCATGGCGCACTGCTGATATATTCACCTACTTCAGGGCACGCAACAACGTACAGCACCTCTTCGACATGAATCATAACTTCCGCTCCTCGGAAAATATGATCCATGCCATGAATCTGTTTTTCAAGCCCACAGAAGATTTTAACACCTTCTACTTTGAAGGAGAAGAAAACAGTATCGGGTATTTCAATGTAGAAAGCCCTGAAAATAACAGTAAAGGATACCTGTATAAACAGGGACACAAAGAAGTCCCCATTACCGTACTGCACTATGCAAAGAAAGCCGATATCAGTGCAGGCGTGGCCGCACAGGTAGCGCAACTACTGCTTGATCCTTCCTATCGCATCAACGATAAAGCCATCAGTCCCTCAGACATCGGTATCCTCGTGAGAACAGGCAATGAAGGTCGTGATGTAAAACATCAGCTGGCCATGTTGGGCATACCCGCAGTAACCATTGATGACGCTAAAATTCTGCAAACAGACGAAGCCAGGATGGTACTATACCTCTTAGAGGCGATGGAAACACCCGACAGATCCAGCATTAACCGCGCGCTGTTATCTCCGTTTACCGGCTTCCATGTGCAGGAAATACTCCGCCTTGATGATGAAACCGCGCTCACGCTCTTCGGTAAGTACCGCGACCTCTGGCAGGAAGATGGCGCCTATACCGCACTGATGACCTTCATCGCCGATTTTGGCGTCAGGAATATGCTGTTGCAGGGACATTCCGAAAACGGAGAACGCATCATCACCAACCTCTTTCAGCTTACGGAACTGGTGCACGAAACACAAAGCCGCAAAAATCTCTCCATGCGGGACGTAATCTCCTGGCTCAAACGTGGCATAGACGGCATGGCCACGGAAGGCGATGAATACATGCAACGGGTAGAAAGCGATGAAGAAGCCGTGAATATCGCTACCATCCATAAAAGTAAAGGGCTGGAATACAAAATTGTACTGACGCCTTTCCTTGATTTCACAGAAAATGCGCAGATCAGGTTTGTGAGCTTCCGTGATCCCGAAACCGGTGATTACGCCGGCACCGAAAAAGACAGGCTCACCGAACAACAGCTGGAAGCATACAGGCGCCAGCAGGAGCAGGAAAACCGTCGCCTCATTTACGTGGCCATCACCAGAGCCGTTTATAAATGTTATATATTCAGGAATACCAGGGTTAAAAAATCTTCGCTCACACCTTTCCTCGACGGTATACAGGTAACCATGCACGGCCACGACCTCGTCCTGCTCGATGGCCCGCTGCCAGAAACACCTGAAGGAAAATATATTCAGCATCAGCAACCTTCTGCATCAGGAAAACATACGCCCGTTCACTTTGCATTACTGGAAGAACACTGGCGCAAGATGAGCTATAGTATGCTCGCCGCCAAACAGGAGCAGCCACTGCGCGCCCGCCCGCAGCAACAGCCCGATGCATATGATAACTTCATTTTCCACACACTGCGCAGAGGCGCCAAAACAGGTAATCTTCTGCACTTCATCTTCGAAAACATCAACTTCGCGGATGATTCCAATTGGGAACAGTGGCTGGAAGAAGCTATCCGCCGGTTCGTACCCAGCCAGCGTGAACAATACCTCCCCATGCTGCGGCAGCTGATGCAACATGTATTCCATACCCTCATCGATATAAATGGCGATCATTTAAAACTGGCTTCCATTGGTCGTCACAAGCGGCTCACCGAACTGGAGTTCGACTTTCCCGTACCCGGATTCCAATCAGCGCAGCTTAACAAACTCTCCGATGAGCACCTGACCGTTAATGTGAAACGTTTCTCCGAACAGGAGCTTGAAGGTATGATGAACGGGAAAATAGATCTCTTCTTTGAACATGCTAACCGTTATTATATCCTCGATTGGAAATCCAATTACCTGGGAAGCAACCAGGAAGACTATTCCCAGACAGCGCTGGCACAGGCGATGAATGAGAGCAACTACCACCTGCAATACCTGATATATACGGTCGCTGTGAAAAAATACCTGGAGAACAGAATCCCCGGATTTGACTACCACACACAGTTTGGCGGGGTCATTTATTGTTTTGTACGCGGTATCCGCAACAACAGTAACAGTGGTATTTTTACAACTAAACCATCATTCGAAAAAATACAGGTACTGGAAAAGTTATTAACAAGGAGATAGTCTTTAGCATATAGTGCTACCGTTAACGGCTACACACCCAGACCTATAAAAGCTTCAGATCTTTCGTGATCATATCAATTTCGGTATTCAGGTTGGGACCAATGGCGCAACAGGTTCTCGTAGGTACGCCGCCAAATTCTGTAAGGCCGGAATCTGTTATCAGCGTGGTATTCAGACCAGCTTCCAATGCCTGCTGATGAACGTCGATCAGCTCCTGCTCTGATTCCACATACAGGCAGATCTTGGTAAATCCCTTTGTCATCCATTCATTTACTTCTTCCGGGTTCTTCAGGCCAGTGCGCAGTTCACTCCCTTCAATCACCGCATGCCTGGTGAGAAAAGCGATAGAAGCATGAGCACCCTGCGCTATCATTTTACCTTTGCGCATGTTGAGATCCTTGCGCATAATGATCACCTGTTTTACAATCCTGGAAGGCATAAAAAAATTTCCGCTAAGCTAATTCATTTTCTGAAAGGATTAAAAGATCACGCAACTCACGCCAATAGTAATATCCGGAGAGCTGGTCCATTAGCTGCCTGACCCTTCCTTTCTGACGCTCCACCCGAAACGGGCATCGAAGTTAATATGCCTGCTCCAGCCGCGTCGCTTTCTTGTTACGCTTATATCATTGGGAACAATGTCATAAAGCGAATTTGATAATAAAAGAGTCGTTATTATTATTGGTCCCGTGCAGAGTAAGTTAACCTATAAAAAAAGTATGTTCTAATTGAACTATGATAATTTCTGCAATACTCGCAGCCTAGATGCTGTAAGGAATTCTGTACAGGCGATGGCCTTCCCCTCAAATTCAATAGTCGTTTTATAACGATATTGCCAATATCCATATGCTATTTGATACTTATCCGCGTGGTGTCTAGGCATCGGTTCAACAGCATTAAAATCACCAGTATGAAAAGGGGCAAAAGCATCCATTATTTCAACTTCATAAATATATCCATTGGGGCAAAGATGTTTCTGATATAGATTCATTGTTTCCAAAGAAATACAGCAAAAACAGCTGTTAAGGCGCGATGGCTTCTCCGGAAAATGTAATACTCGCATTTCCTCTAACAGCATCTCTCGATTCCATGACCTGTGCTTCGTACCTGCCTCACGAATCATCTTTCCCCAATTCCCGGGTTCTATAATATCACCTTTATCTAGTTCTCTATGGCTACAATGGTAGTAAACCATAATTGGATTAATTGGATTCAAAATTATGGTTACGTCACCGGTGTTGCAGCTCTAATTATAGCATCCAAGTCTTCTTCGTTATATAAAATTCTTATCAGTGTCATCTTATCCGGTTCAATGAAATGTACCCATTCACCATTATCAAAAACCATTACTATCTTTCTTTCTCCAACGACTAGCTGATAATAAGGATGATGGCTATCAGTTCGTTCATGAAAAATAAAACCTTTTTCAACTAATCTGTCATGGAAGATTTTCTGCTTTGCGGCCTCTTCCTCAATTAGAGAACTCAGCTCTTGCTCCCTCTCATGAACCCATGTAGGGTATCTCTCCCCCACTACTACCTTCCATTGGCCATTATCACCACGGGTCATTTTGAATTCATGTTGTTCATCTCCCCTAATCGAGTAGTATAAATCCCCACCATCAAACACAGGAGTATAGGACAAATTTGCTACGCCCCTAGAGGCTTCAACAAAGCATGTAAAGTAATTGTACATAATGTACATTTTTAAAATCAGTGCCTGTGGTAGGCATTAGAAATTCATTGATCCCTACTTCCGACAATCTAATGTATTGAAAGAAATTATGCTAGAATATACCAGATCAAGAAACGTATATCATAAGCTTGAGATAAGATTGACTATTCTGTCAAAAAAATCTTCTCTGAGCTCAGAACCTCCTTTAGATCCATATTAGTAACCTGTACAATTACTCTATTTGTGCCAGGATACTTTCCCATGCTTACTCTGTCGGGCAGAATAAATGCTTCCATATCTTTCCAATGCCATGCTAAAAAATCAAAATCACCCGCTTTATAATCATCAGTAGTGACATTGTGAGCGTATCCCAGGCGCTCAGCAAAAACATTTAGACTATCCTTGTTAAACTCCATGAGCAAGAACAGACAGAATTGTTCTGAGTCCTTTTTATATGCCAGAACTTTATCTACAGGAAGATTGAATATTGTATATACCTTTTTCTCTGGTTGGATCTTATTAAAATTATAAAGCAGCAAAGGATGGTTGGTCTCTATCTTTTCATTGATGCTGACATTATAATTAATCAACTCTGAGTCCACAAAAGCACGAACCGTTGCTCCATCATTTAGTATTTTATCCAGATTCATGGCTGTATTAGTTGGTTGTTGTCCAACCAAATTAGAACTAAAAAAAGTCAAAAAAAACCCCATTAAAAAATAATCTCTTACAAACTTCCTTTTTATGGCGAATCTCATTTAAATTTTATTTACAATCATAGGGATTCCACGCAGTCCTTTGCTCTTCTTTGTAAATTATGTTGGGGCTTCCAGATCCAGCAACCCCAGCCGTTCCCCCTTTAACAATCATTAACTCATTCAATTTCTTCCTGAAATAAAGGGTAACAGTTCCGTCATCTGGCATATATGGAGAGTTTTTAAACTCTTGATATGTAAATATTTTTGCCAAGTCTGTATATGTTGCTGCAAGCGATGCTGCAAGACCTGGCGTAATCTCAGTGCCGTTAGCATATTTAAGTGGCAACCCTATAACCACCTGGTTGATATAAACCGTCCTCATTGCTGTCATCCCTTCATTTGAACTCCATACCCATTTTAATCTAATCTTGGTAATTCCTGCCTCTTGCCAGTTTGCTGAACTAGTTTGCTTAAAAACAATTGCACTACAGTCAACACTATTAGTATTTTCCGGATCAATATCGGGTGCAGAATAATCCGGATTGGTACCACTTCCACCCATATCTCCGCCACCACCGGAACCACCACTCGGCCCTCCCCCGTCATCAAAACATACTGTTTTTGAGTACAAGTATTGCGTACCCTGGTATTTACCTCCAACATAAACATCCTGGAAATAATCAAATTCAGCACAGTTATAGCCTTCTGTTTTAGCTTTCGCCGCAGTATAACTAATAGACACATTTGTCCGATGCGCAACTCCATTTTTATATGAAGAACTTCTCTTTATTGTTCCATCCCAAGAAGTAACAAGGATGTCTCCTTCAAATTTACTTTTTCTCGAATCTGCTGTAGGGGATTTATACACAACCTCTGCAACGATGCTGCCAGAGGAGCCTTTATAAAAGGCTAGGAATGGCGCACCTAAATACCTTCTTTCTTTCTGCGAATCCAACGAATATGGCATTTTATTCGAGAAGACCAGCGGCACCAGTACTGTACTGAATGATTGTACTTTTATTTCTTTAACCGAGCTCCAATCGGGAAGTAAATCATAGGAAAGCCGATTAGTTTCCTGAATGGCATTATTTCCTGGTTGCTTTGCCAGTACATCATCAAAGTAAGATTTTGCCTCTGTTTTGAGACTCTGAGGCTGATTAGAACGATTATCCTGCTTCTTACAGGCAAAAAACAAGAGGGCAACAGTAGTCGCCAATAAAACCGAAAATTTGATTTTCTAGAT
>NZ_DATLKJ010000150.1:0-17547 GCF_035538455.1 Chitinophaga sp. | reverse complement strand
AAAGCATATCAAGTTTTTACGAAGAACCATTTCTTTATTTTCTGACTAAAATCTTATATGTATAAATAGAAATTTTACACGTTTATATGTTACTCCTGTCCTATTCTATGAAAGTCAATCAGTATGTTACGTCTGGCATAGCCCTGTTTTTCTTCTTATTGTTTGCAGGCACGCGGTTACAGGCGCAAACATTGACGAGCACGATAAATTCTACCGGCGGTGGCACAGATCCATCTAAAGGAATGAGTATAAGCGTTTATGACGACGGTTCATACAAAGTAATGCGCCTCGGCAAAACAGAAACCTATTGGCCATCGAGTGCGGGTAATGATCCGCGTGGTATTGTTTCTTCATTGCGTCTTAAGCAGGGCGTAATGCCGGTGTTTTACACATCCATGGGACAGGTATGTGAAGTGACACCCACTGTAGGAGATGGTTCTGCTGCGAGACCTTACCGCGTAAGCATCTACAGCAAAACAAAGGATATGGAGAACTATGATCTCTATATTACTACTACCATCAGCTATGTAGTACCCAACAAATACTTTACGGTAGACTATACCCTCACCAGTGACAACTACGGTTATTCTCCGCACCTCTATCTTTCGGAGTATGTGGTAATGCAGCAGAATCCTGCTTATACTTATACGGCACCTACCAATACTGCGGGTGTAAACAGTTACTGTGGTTATGGTTTTAAGGCGGCAGACAATAGTATCCTGGGGGGGAGCAGGGAGGCAGGTGATTGTCCCGGTGCTGCCGGGCCGTTCGCACATGCATTTGCGGCTTTCGATACATTCAAAAGCTATTTCTATGGTGCAGTTAACCAGCGTAACTATATTCCTAATGGTGGTGATGATATGACCCTGCAGAACATTGTGAGTATGTCCGGCGGAAGTGCGAGCTCAGAGCGGGGGATGGCGGTAGAGGTGAAAATGGATATTGATGATAATGGAAAGGTGAGGGATCAATCGATTGGTACAAGGGTGCTTGTTGGATATGGTGAAGACATCAACTTCAATGATATTGTTGCGGCAAGGGCACAAATGATCACCCAACCTGTGAGCACCGGCAGCTCCGCGGTGACCGTTGAATTTGAAGGTGATGTAGCGGCAGATCCGGAAGGCAATGCAGGGAACAATCACAAAACTCCTGGTCTGAGGCTGAAGGTTTCAGGAGGCATATTGAAGATTCCGACTTTCATAAAGATGAAAGTGACGGCGCCTGCGCCAGGAGAGAAGAATGTAGCAGTGCCTGGCGTGGACTACAACTTTGAATCAGGCTTCATGATCCCTGCTGGTGATTATACGACGGCAACTTTTGTACCGGTGGATAATATCACTGTTATCGGCAACAACCGGCTGGAGTATAACCGGCACATGACCCTGCAGCTGGAAAACTCATGTAATCAGCTGGTGAAGCTGGGGGCCAAGATAGCCTCAGTTTATACTATTACAGATGATGAAGACCGTACCCTTACATTCACCTTCCCGGCTACCTCTGCCAATGAAGGCACCATACTGAAAGGTAAGGTGAGTTTGCCTTCCGGTGTACTGGCTACGGAAGATATTCCAGTTAATGTCGTAACAGTAACCGGCGGTACTGCTATTGAGAACACTGACTATAAAATCATCGTTCCCATTATTATCGCCAATGGCAGCAACTATGCCGAAGTGCCGGTAGATCTCGTTGCGGATAAAGTACTTGAGAACCCGGAGAAGTTTACACTCAAAGCTACTGCTGACGTAATGGGGCAACCCAAAACGGCAACCAGTCCGGAAGTTACCATCACGGATGATACACGTAACCACGTAGAAAATACGTTGGTGAGTATCACTGTTGACGGCAACAGTACCGCTCCTTTTAATCTGACAGAAGGTTTCAACGGTATACTGAATGCGAGTCTGCCTGCTGGTGTGACTACCGATATTCCCATCAACGTTACTATTCTCAGAAGCGGTACTGCTACGGAGGGTACAGATTACGATGCACTGCCCGCAAAGCTGGTTATCAGTGGAAGTACTGCCGTTGCAGTGCCTTTGGTGTTGAAAGACGACAAGCGGATAGAAGGTACGGAAACCCTGATCCTGACACCTGCGGCAAGTGACGGAACGGCTACCGTTTTTTCTGCGCCTGCTGTTACTGTTAATATTGAAGACATTCCTTTGCCCGCTGCCACACCGATCATATTGAAGCTCTCTGTTACAGATATTGATGAAGGGGGGGCCGGCTCTACACTTTCTGCAGCGTTGCCTGCGGGTTGGACAACGGAGCTCGATATAAAGATTGACGTAGCAGCGGCTGCAGCATCTACTGCTGCAGCCGGTTCCTATAAAGGGTTACCACCCTCTCTCACGATCGCTAAAGATCAGCTGGTGTCACAGAATGCTGTGATCTCCGCTGATCCCAACCAGGTGCTGGACGATGACCGCGAGATTGTAATACACGGCAGTACCGCCGTTGCGAATGTACCTATCGGAGGAGATGTGACTTTGAAGATACATGACAAGACAGACCCGGCACTGAAGACGATCACGCTGAAAGCGGTGAAGTCTCCACTGAATGAAGGAGACATCACCTCATTCACCTTGTCGTTGCCCGCCGGTGTGAGCGCAGCCAAAGATATTACCGTGGCGCTCAGCAAAAAACCTACAGGCACCGAAGCTGCTGATACCGATTTCAGTCTGCTGGTATCTTCTCTCAAATTACCTGCTAACACAACCGGTGAATATACGGTAACAGATGTGGTCCGCGCCACTGCAGATAAGATCCTGGAAAAGGACGAAGCGCTCTTTATTTCCGGCACCGCCGCGGGATATACAGTGAATGATACCAAGATCGTGATCAATGACCTCACCAGGAAAGACCCACTGAATACTGTGGTGAGCATGTTGCTGCCGGTGAACAACCTGGATGAAGGCAACAATACCGTAGCTACTTTCAGCCTGCCTGCCGGGGTGTCAACCGAGATCCCGCTGTATGTATCGCTGGCGCTTACCGGAACGGCTACACGTAATGATGATTACACAATGCCATCCAGTCTGACCTTCACACCTCCGACAACCACCACTACTGCGCAGCTGGATATTGCTGCCGACAAGCTGGTGGAAATGCAGGAGATGCTTACCATCAAACCGACAGTGACAGACGATTATACAACTACCTATACCGTCAATCCATCGACCTTTGATTTTACTATCAACGATAAACAATATCCTATTCCGGCTGCATCGCCGGTTACGCTGAGTGCGTCTCCTGCCAACGTTGCAGAAGGCAGTAGTACTATGATCACCGCGGCGTTGCCATTCGACTGGGTCGCAGCGGTTCCGCTGACTATATCCCTTGTAAGGGACGATGCCGCTTCTACGGCAGATGTAAGCCGTTATCAGCCGCTGCCAGCCAGCATTGTCATCCCTGTTGGCAAGAGTTCGGCTACCACCAACTTTACAGCCAACAGCAACGACATCACAGATGATGATGCCACTGTTAAGCTGGATGGTAATCCCGGCAACATCAACGTACCTGCTACCAGCGCCGTGATCAACATAACAGATAATACGATCAATCAGCCTGGCGCCAGGAATATTACACTTACGCCAGATATCACTGCCATACCGGAAGGGCAAAAGATGCGTGTAACTGTATCTATGCCATATGCTTCTGCTAAGAAAGTGACCATACAGTTAAGCGTTGATCCTGCATCTGAAGCGGATGCCGCGAAGAACGATTACCAGCTGCTGACCACCACACTGGAACTGTTGCCAGGACAAAAGACTGCTACATTTGATGTGGTGAATGCACAAACCGACAATGTGCTGGAAAAGAATGAATCACTGTTACTGCACGCTACCGCCAACGGTTATACGACCAACGATCTGACGCTTTCCATCACCGATGTGACAAGGACCATTCCGGCTAATCTGAAACTGGATGTAGCACTTTCAAAAGCGTCTCCGTTAACAGAGGGGGACCAGTCAGTAGCGACGTTCAGTCTGCCCGCCGGTATCACTACTGAAGTGCCGATTGTTATCCAGTTACCGCAGACAGCCGGTACTGCGGAAGCAGGACCTGACTATACGCTGTCTGGAACTGTTATCCTGAATGCAGGTAATAGCACTACCACGACTTTGGTAATTAATAAAGACAACTTTGTGGAAGGTGACGAAGATTTTACCATCACGCCTTCTGCTACAGATCTCATCAGCACCTTCAGCATACAACCGTTCAACGTGGTGATCAAGGATGATCCTGCGCAATATCCGCTGCCATCCAATATTACGCTTACAAGTACGCTGGATGCCATTGACGAAGGCGGCGCTGGCGCCGTGCTAGGAGCACAGCTGCCTAATGGCCTGCAGGCAGGTCGTGATATTGTGGTACATGTGTCTAAAGATGGAGTGGCTTCCACTGCGATTGATACTGACCACAGCGCCTTAACATCTCCTTTTGATATAGTAATCAAAAAGGGACAGCAATCCGGTGCAGCTACCTTTGAGCTGAAAGCGCTGGCAGATTTCATCCTGGAAGACGATGAAACAATTGTATTTACTGCCACTACCGGCGATCCCAATATGAAAGTGGATGGAAAGACCATCACTATCCGGGACAGAACACATGATGATCCTGCTACAGGCCGCATCTTTGTAACGTCTGTAACGCCCGGTACGCATGTGAAAGAAGGCGACAGTTATACCCTGAAGATTTCCCTGGCGCCGAAAGTAACTGCGGCTAAGGCTATCAATATAGGATTGGCTACCGGCGCATTATCTGTTGCCAGCGCCAGTGACCTCAGCAACCTGCCAGCACAAGTGACACTGCCAGCTAACACGCCAGATATTAATGTAACATTTACAGCCAACACCGATTTCATATTGGAGAAAGATGAACTGCTGTGGGTAGTGGCCACACCTCAGAATTGGTCAGGGATGAAGGGCGATAGCCTGAGTGTTACCATTGATGATGCTACACGTCTGGATCCTTCCAACCTGAAGATGGAGATGCGCATCGACTCTTCGTCCATCTTTGAAGGGCATACAACAGCCGTCACCTTCGGTTTCGTCAACAACAATATTTCATCTTCCGAAGATCTTATCATCAACATCAACAGAAGCGTAGTATCCACAGCAGATAATGCTGATTATAGCGGTCTGCCTGCACAAGTGACCTTACCTGCACTGCAACATAGTAAGCAGTATCAGCTGCAGATTACGGATGATAACGTACTGGAAGGAAATGAGCAATTGCAACTCAACGCGCAACTGGTTACGCCGGGTTACCTGATTACACAGCCCGGACAGCTGATTATTCCTGAAACCGGTGATATGAATGTAAAACTGTTGAAAGGCAGAGATGCTTCAGAACCAGCTACGAGCGGTATCTACACGATCAAGCTGGCAGGTAACAGCACCGCTGCGGCAGATGTGAAAGTGGTGTTCTATGTGAGCAGTATTGCCGGGACTACCAATATTGCACCGATACAGACTTCTGCCGTGATCCCGGCCGGTAAAAACAGTGTAGACGTTCCCGTTAATATCGTAGACAATAAGGTAATCGAAGGAGATGAGGAGGTCAGAACAGCGCTGATGTTGGCGCAGATGAAACGCTTCGGCAACAATATTGCCTTTGATGTGAACGACCTGGATACTGTGAGAATGAATATCCATGATGATGAAAGTGATGCTACCGGTCCGAAGGCTACTGAGCGTGAGATGATGGCAGAGAAAATTGCGGATGCTTCAGAACCTGCTACGCCAGGCACTTTCAGAATACGCTTTACTAATGCGCAGCTGACTGCTGTGAAAGATGTAACAGTGAATTATATTGTAGGTGGTACTGCTGTTGCCGATAGCCGGTATAAAAAATTAAATGGCACCATCGTCATCCCGGCGGGAAAGAATAGCACCGATATACAGGTAGACCCGATTGACAACAAAATTGTAGAAGGAGATGAGAATGTACAGCTGCAGCTGCAATCAGTGTCTGCGTCCATTGCGGGCGTAACCTGGCCGCTCTCTTCAGTTGCTTCTAAAGCGGATGTACTGATCCATGACAATGATACCCTCATCGTAGACCTTTATAGTGCAGTAACTACTGCTAATGAAGGCGACGCTGTGAAGCTGACACTGAAGTCTGCTTCTACTGCGGCACACGATATACCTGTGAGGATCAAAATAGACCAGGATGCTGCAAGAACCTTTACCGTAGCAGGTGGTACCGCCAGTGGCAATATCATTACAGTGAACTATCCTGCATTGCAACCGGAATATACCTTCACGGTGACCGTAACAGATAATGACATCAACGACGATGACGGGTTCCTGAAGGCTGTTATACTGCCTTACAGCGGCAGCAACAGTACACCGCTGTACAAAGCTGGCGCAGTGGCAGAGGCTAATGTGTCCATTACTGATAACGATCCGCTTACACTCACTTTTGCAGCAGATAAGTTCAAAGTGAAGGAAGGCAACACAGGAGAAATCACGCCGCTGATCTTTGACATCAAGATGAACCGCAAGAGCTCCAGGGCAATCACTGTGAATTACGATTTCGAAGAATCGACTGATGGCGTGAGTTTCCCGTATATGGACTTCAAAGCTACGCCAGGTGTAGATTTTGAAAACACTACCAGGCAGACAGTAATTCCTGCATTGCAGGATGGCGGAAAGATAGCGGTGAATATTATCGGCGATACGGCCTTCGAGCAGAACGAAACGTTTATTGTTCGCATGAAGACGGTGAGTGTGCCTTCTGGTCAGCATACACCAGTAATAAGCGCCCCTGACGCCGCTACCGGCGTGATCCTCAACGATGACGCGATGTGCCGTAAATGTGACACAGACGGCGACGGACTCACAGACGAACAGGAAGATATCAATGGGAACGGAGATCCGTTTGATGATGATACAGATAACGATGGTATTCCCAACTTCCTGGATCTTGATTCTGACAACGATGGTGTACCTGATTCTGTAAGCAGGTGGAATGTAGACAAAAACCGTAATCTCAATTACCTCGATGGTATAGATGGCAAGATCCGCGTGCATCCGGCTATCTCGCCGAATAATGACGGCATCGGTAACGACGCGATGTACATCGAGAACATTGAGAAGTACCCGAAAAATGAAGTGGTGATCTTTAACCGCTGGGGTGGCACGGTGTTCAAACTGAGTAACTACGATAACAAGTCCAATAACTTCAGAGGCAAGTCCAATACCGGTGGTAATGCAGGGGCGGATGTGCCGGACGGTTCTTACTTCTACAACATCCGTGTATGGGTGGGTGGTAAGGAGCAAAACGTTACCGGCTACATTGTGATCAAACGATAATGGTTACACGAAATGGATGCATTGTTTAGCAGGATGATTTTGAAAAATATTATAAGCTGATACCTATGAACAAATTTCTTATGAAAGCACTGTGGATAACCGTTTTATGCTGGTGCTGCTACCTGCGGGTACAGGCGCAGCAGGAGCCGATATACTCCCAGTACATGTTTAACGGTATGATCATCAACCCCGCTTATCCATCTATGGATGAATCTTCCAGTCTCACTGCTGTTGGCCGCAATCAGTGGGTGGGGGTGGAGGGTGCGCCTAAAACGGCTACCGCATCTTTTTATACGCCGCTGAAAGCATCCAATACCAGTATTGGTGTGTCGTTGATGAATGAGAAGATCACAGTAAACTCGCAGACTGCCGTAAACTTCAACATCTCACAGCGCGTAAAGCTTAATGAGAAGCTTTACCTGGCATTGGGGCTGAAGGGCGGGATGTCGCAGTTCCGCGAGGATAACCTTTCCCTTACTACTACCGATCCGGCTTTTGCCCATAATCAGAGTTATTGGAAAACGGATATAGGATTTGGTTTCATGCTGTTTACAGACAGGTTCTTTGTGGGAATTTCTTCTCCTACCTTCAAGAGTTTCGATCTTGGCAATAGTGTGAACAAGGTGGTTGTGCAATCGCACTATTACATTCAGTCGGGCTATCTTTTTACCCTCAATGAAGATGTCAAGCTGAAGCCTAATGTGTTGTTGCGCATGGTGAAGGGTACAGGCTTCCAGTATGATCTGAATGCCAACGTACTGCTGAAGAATCTGGTATGGCTGGGCGCGTCGTGGCGTTCTGAGAAAACGATCACCGGCTTGATTCAGGTGCAGGCTACCAAAAACCTGCAGATCGGCTATTCTTATGATTCGCCGATGCAATCCAATCTGAAAGGGGCGCAGACGGTATCGCATGAGCTGATGGTCAACTACCGGTTCTCCTGGTCGAAGTGGAAAGTGGTGGCCCCGCGGTATTTCTAAGTATTGTTAAACCAAACATAATTAAGGAACGTTATGCGAAAATATCAGTTAAAGTACCTGTCGCTGTTTATGGGAGGGGTACTGTTGTGTGGTTCCTGTGCACTCATTAATAACCATATAAAGGTAGGCGGGAACGGCATCACTAAAGTCAAACGCGCAGAGCGTTTGTATAAAAGACAGGAGTTTGAAAAAGCAGTGTCACTTTGCTCGGAAGTGATCAATGACGGCGGTAATGAGAACGCTGTAAGACAGGCAAAGTTCCAGCTGGCGCGTATTTATTTTGAAACGCGGCAGTTTGAAAAAACGGTGAGCCTTTATGATGAGCTGCTGTATAAGCCGGCTCCGGACATACTGGTTTCGGATGTTACCAATTACATTGACCTGCTTAAACGTACCGGCAGGGTATTGAAAGCAAAGGAGATCAGCGCTATCTATGCGAAGAGCTATAAGAATAACGCACGTTTCAGTAACCTCCAGGAATCGCTGAAGGATTATTATACCTTCTTCAACAGGGATTCTCTCCAGAACATACGTGTAGACAGCCTGCGTTTGAATCTTGCCGGTTATCAGTACGGACTGGCACTCTACAAGGAGAATATTGTTTTCCTTTCCAACGATTTCAAGAAAACAGATGCGCAGTCTTTCTATACCAACTCAAAGCTGTATATGATCTCCGAGGATGGCGTGGAGCCATTCAATAACAGTCTGCGTGGTGTGTTGCAGGTGGGGCCTGCCTCATTCTTTGATAAGGGTCAGCAGGTGATCTATACTTCCAACAGGTTTACGGATGTGAAGAATGAAAAGAATTCTTACATCAATTATAATAACGGCACGCAATTGTTGTCATCCATCTACCAGCCGAATCATGATATGTGGAGCAAGCCACAGCCGGTGAGACTGGGAAAAAGTGATGAATCTTCTTCTTTCCTGCATCCTTCAGTTGCATCGAATGGTAAACGTTTGTACTTTGCATCTGATATGCCGGGGGGCTTCGGGGGGACTGATATTTACTATGCTGACTGGGATAAGGCGGAGAAACGCTGGAAAGCCCCTGTCAACCTGGGCCCGAGCGTAAATACCAATGGCAACGAATTGTATCCTTTTATTATAGAAGACAAGTTGTTCTTTTCTTCCAACGGCCTGCGTGGTTTCGGCGGGCTGGATATATTCGTGATCAATGTCAGAAAACCGGAAGAAGGGGCGGTACATCTGCCTTATCCTGTGAATACGCAGTTCGATGATCTGAATCCTGTGCTGGATGAAGCGAGATTGCTGCTGTACTTTACATCAGATCGTTCCGGCGCACATGATAATGATCATATCTACGTGCTGAACCTGAAGAAAAATCCTTTGAAACAGTTGGACCTGCCTTATCCTGGCAAGCCGGCAAAAGATGATGATAAAGTGCCTTATACCTTGAATGCAACGGATGACCGCCATCAGCTGACATTAACGGGCGACAGAAGCTATGATAACCAGCTGGCGGAGAAGGTGGCCGTAAAGACTGTGAAAGCAGCTGACAGTATACCCTTTACCGTTAGTAAGGCAGAAGTGAGAGCCGTTCGGGAATATTCCGATGCACCTGTGAACAGCTCTCCTGAAATGATTCCCTGGCAGAATTCCAACAGCTTTACGATGCAGCCGCTGGTAACAACCACCGCAAGTTCAACAACGTCAGCGACCACGGCTACTGGCCCCGCAGCGCAGTATGTAACGGTAACCGACAGCCTGTCGAAGGCAGCGAGGACAATGCTGAAGATGCCGGGAGTTATCTATTACGATCTCAATTCCTTTGTGCCGCAGGATCAGGAATGGCACAAGCTCGATTCTATTTTTTATCTCTGGAAAGCCCATCCCGCCCGCATGATCGTTATCAACGGGCATACAGACATTATCGGTACCGAACGTTACAACCTTGCTTTGTCAAGGAACCGCGCTGAGTACATACGGGAATGTCTGCTGAGCAGGGGAGTGGATGCCGGCAAAGTACAGGCAAATTATTTTGGATCTACACGTCCGGTGCTGGCTTCCGGCCATGGCAGCCTGAACACGGACAGAGAGGCTTTTATTCAGCAGCAGGGCGTCAACCGCCGCTGCGAGATCAGGATTTTGTAACTTTTTTTGCGTATATCAAATTTATAAAATGAACAAGATTGCTTCACTAATGCTGTTACTGGCGATGGGCTCACAGTCCTTCGCGCAGGAAATGCCGGTTGTGTTTAACAAGAGCATGGGGGCGCCGAAGAACCAGTATAAGAAACTGGCGATAGCGGAGAACAATGCCATTGTTGCCATCGGTGGTGGTGCTGATAACGGTTGTATTACACGGTTATCATCCACAGGAAATGTTATTTACAATACCCGCCTGAACAAGGGCGGACTGGTGGCTTACCAGGATCTGCTGTTACTGCCGAAAGGAGAACTGGTGGCAGTAGGCGGCGGTACTATCGCTTATGGTAACGCGCGCGTTACAAAGCTGTCGTCCACTGGCGAAGTGATATTTGATAAGAGTATCGGAAATGGCCAGGGCGGCTATTTCACAAAGATCATTACAGACCGTCACGGTAACTACATCATGGTAGGTGTGGATGGTAGTAAACCAGCACAGGCCCGCATCACTAAAATGGCGCCGGACGGTAAGATTACATTCGACAAAGGATTTGGTTCCCATAACGTGTTTAACAATGCGCTGGTAGATGAAGATGAAAATATCATCGCTGTGGGCGGAGATGTTGGAGACGGACAGGGTAAAGCATATATGGTAAAAGTGGATGGCCAGGGAGAAAAACAATATGAGCTTTCTTTTGGTAAACCAGGTGCCGTATTTGAAAAGATGCTGTTACTGGAAGATGGTGCAGTGTTGGCTATGGGCGGTGGAGCCTATGGTACCGGCAACGCCAGCCGCATTTCCAAAGTGAACACAGAAGGCCAGGTGGTATTCGATAAAGAATACAGCACTGTGGATGGTAAATTCAATGCCATGCGTGTAAATGATCTGGGTCAGATCTTCGCATGCGCAGAGGAGAAAGACAAAGGACGTATCGTAAAACTCCGTCCTGACGGTACGGAGCTGTTCAATAAAGAAGTGGATGCAGCGCTGTATGCACTCGAAGTTGGTAAGAACGGTAAAGTGGTGGCCGCCGGCGGTAACACCGGCACTAACACTGGTAAGATCGTGAAGCTGCTGCCTGACGGCACTATGGTAGTAAATAAGAATACTGGTTCCGTATTCCAGCACCTCTTATTGACAGAAGACGATGAGATCTGCGTAGTGGCAAAGGAAGGTTATCGCCTCATCAAATTGACACCTGATGGTGAAATGATGTTTGATAAACAACTGGGCAAATACGATAGTAAGACATCTCTCGCATCCCTGCTGATGAGCCCCTCAGGCGAAATCCTGGCAGCCGGCGGCGGAGATGAGGACGGCAACCGTATTATTAAGATCAGCCATGGTGTTTCCATCAATGACATCACTGTATCTGAGCCACTGAACGGCCTCTCCAATGCAACACTCACCATTACCCTGTCAGGTTTCCTGAGAAGTAATGGCGTGCGGACTCCGGTGAATGTACATTACAAAACAATACCGCATAAAGGAAGTGCAGGCTCCGGCGACTTTGATGTAACAGAAGGAACAATCTCCTTTGTGCCTTCAGAGTTCGCAGCAGGAGCTATTATCTCCAAAACCATCCAGATACCGGTGAAGAGCGATAACCTGCTGGAAGGTAAGGAAGCGTTCCATGTAGAGGTATTGGATGCATCTGATCTGTATCTGACCAAAGCCAAAGGCGAAGTAACTATACTCGACCAGCCAGCCATGGTGAAATTCATCGGCGGTACAAACGGTGGAGAGCCTAATACCGACGTTGTTTTCTCAGCTGGTTTATTTAAACGTGATAATACACCATTGGTGAATGCCACTTCTAAACCGGTTCGTTTGACTTATAAGTTTGGCAACGGAACCGCATTGCCGGGTGCTGACTTCGTAAGCAGCATCAAAGCTCCTTTTGTGATCGATAGCGGCGCTACCACCGCGAGCCTTTCCGTGAAAGTGAAAGACGACAACCGCTTCGAGCTTGCTGAAACAGTAGTACTCGTGCTCAGCGAAATCAAAGCCGATAACGAAGCTGTAGTAGGTTATAACGGCGATGTGACCTCTATCTCCGCCTCTCAGTACATCCAGGACCAGGCAGCTTATATTACGCTCGTAAAGCTTACGGATGCCAATGAATCTGCCACTGCACCGGTAAGCATGTTCAAATGTATTCTCGTGAAAGCAGCAGATCAATCTGTGCAGACTAACTGTACCGGCAGCGATATCAACATCTACTTCGGTGTGGATTCCGCCAGCACAGCATCATATGGTAAAGACTATGTGATTATGAACGGCGACATGGTGAAAATTACCGGCGACTGTGCATTCAGCGAAACAGATATACAGGTGGCGCTTGTTAACGACCGTGTTAAAGAAAGTGATGCGCTCGTGGCTGTGAAGCTGCGCGATGTGACCGCAGCTGCAAATGCGGGTATGCTGCGTGTTTCGCCAGAGCTGAAGCTGAACAAGGCCATAGCTGTAATACATGATGATGACAACGATGAAGGCACCATGCTGACATCCAATAAATAATATCCAGAGTCAGGAGCCAGTCACAGGTAATGTTGCAGTATAAGATCTCAGCTAAACATCAAAACGGAAACCTGCTTGCCTGCAGCATTATCCTTTATCCTGGCTTCTGACTCCAGCAGAAATACCGATCCTTATTAACTGATATACGCACTTCTGACTACATACGTTCCCGCATATTCTATATGCGGGAATTTTTTTTAATGGGGATTGAAAATTTCCGTTTCTCGTAAACTATTGTCAGAAATTATTAGTATCGATACAAGTGATGACAGCGTAAAATGGTCAGATTGAATATTTTATATTTTCCTTAACAAATAAAGAATAATCGTAAATAAAAATTTCCTGATTAGCATAGGTCACAAGTAAGCATTGTAGAAAATTTGTACCATGAAAAAAGCAGTTTCCGTCCTCCTGGGCGGCTTATTAATGTCGGCAGCTACTTATGCCCAACAGCTAACGCCCGCACAAAGGCTCATTTTAACAACCAATGAAGATTCGCTTAACGCAGGGATTGCAAAGAACAAAACCGTGATTTCCGGCTATGGATCAGCGTTCTACCAGAGAAACTTTAATGAAAAAACCTCTTTCGCAACCCTCGAACGTGCCGTATTATTTGTAGGTCATCAGTTCAATGCAAGGATTTCTTTTTTCAGTGAAATGGAACTGGAAAATGCCAAAGCGGGCGTAGGACAGGAAAACAACGGCTTCGCCGGAGAATTAGCCATGGAGCAGGCTTACCTGCGTTTCAACCTGAATCCGCGCCAGTATATTGTAGCGGGTTTGTTTATTCCCCGTATCGGGTTGCTGAATGAAAACCATTTACCGGTGAATTTTAATGGTGTAGAGCGTCCGCTGGTGGAACAAGTGGTGATCCCCGCTACCTGGCGGGAGCTGGGAGTTGGTTTCTACGGCCGCTTACGGCGATTACCCCTTACTTACAGCATTGCACTTGTAAATGGTCTTAACTCTGCTGCATTTGCGCACGGAACAGGATTTAAGGAAGGCCGGGCAGAAGGGCAGGGGGCATTCGCCAATAACCTCGCCATTGCCGCTTCTGTACAATACTTCTGGAAAGACTTTAAATTCCAGGTGTCCGGCTATGCAGGCGGCACAAATGGTTTGAACAAAAGAAAGTCCGACAGCCTGGAGTTGAGCTATGGCATGGCTGCGCTTCCATTATATCTCGGTGAAGCGGATATACAATATGCAAGGAATGGATTTGCGTTCAAGCTGCTGGGGACCTCCGTGGTATTCCCGGACGCATCGCAGGTGAACAGAGCTTACGCCAACAACACCAGCAAAGGCATGTATGGAGCCTACCTGGAAGGGGCCTATAATCTCCTGGAGAAAAGCCACCGCTACAAGGACCAACAGCTGAATCTGTTTGCCCGTTATGAAATGTTTGACCTGAACAGTGCTACCCCTGCCAACGCCATTTATGATGGCACAGAAAAACAACAGCACCTCATTGTGGGTTTAGGCTATCTGCCTATCCCGAATGTAGTGATCAAAGCCGATGTAAGACTGATGCATACAGGTGATGAGAACCCTGATCTGGTTATTAATCCTAGTCCTGTACGCGTACCTTATAAAACCAGTAATACTTTTCTGAACATCGGTATCGGGTACTCCTTTTAACCATCAATCTCTTATTGGTATGAAAAACAGTAACAGGAGGGAATTTTTGAAAGGTACCTGCAAAGCCTGTTTGATTGGCGCTGTAGGATTATCGATGGCCGATTTCCTGGAATCCTGTGGAACGGCTATCAAAGGCTATAAAGCAAATATGAACGGCAGCCAGGTGGAAGTGCCGTTAAATCTCTTCGATGCGGGTGTATCGCAGATTATAAGTCCGCGTAGCTATGCATACGAAATTGCGGTAAAGAAAAAGCCCGATAACACTTACGAAGCGTTGCTGCTACGCTGCACACATCAGCACAATCCGCTTACCCCTACCGGCAATGGATATACGTGCATGGTACATGGCAGCGTATTCGATACAGAAGGTAATGTAAAGAAAGGTCCCGCTTCCGTACACCTGCTGCAGCTGAAAACAGAGATACAGCAAAGCAATCTGATCATTCATGTTTAACTAATCTAACGCTACAAATTATGACTGTTAAAAATATAGCCGTGGCCATAGTTGGCCTGTTTGCAACGGGCCTGATCTCCTGTGCCAAAAGTGATACCGTTGATAAAGGTGGCGGCACAGATTTCAATACACTGAAAAATACTTTTATAACCGACTTTGTCAGTAAGACTGCTATCCCCGGTTATAAAGATCTCGCACAAAAAGCATCTACCTTCAATGATAAAGTGACCATACTCAAAGCTACGCCTACAGAGGCCAACCTGGCAGCCGCCAAGGATGCATGGCGGGATATGCGCAGCACCTGGGAGCAATGTGAAGGCTTTCTTTTCGGACCAGTGGAAGATGATAATCATGACCCCAATATGGATACATGGCCGGTGGACAGGGTACAGCTGGACTCAGTTATCGGTAGTAGCAATGCACTTGAGATCAACGATATTGAAGGGTTGCCATTATCACTGAGAGGTTATCATCCGATTGAATATGTACTGTGGGGAGCTGATGGAAAACGTAAAGCGGCAGACATTGGCGGCCGTGAAATGAAATATATCACGAGTCTTACCCTTGATCTTAAAAATACCTGTCAGAAATTGTATAGCAGCTGGATTTCTTCCGGCGGCGACTATGGCGTCAAAGTGCTGACTGCGGGCAGCGGTAGTGCGCTTTATCATAAAAAGCAGGATGTGTATTTGGCTGTTGTTACAGCTATGACAGATATCTGTGAAGAAGTGGGCGGAGGAAAGATGAAAGAGCCATTCGACGCGTCTGATCCTAAAACGGTGGAATCTCCTTTCAGTGGTAACTCTGTGGCGGATTTCAAAAACAATATGATAGGTGCTTACAATGTATATACAGGTAACTTCCTCGGTAACAAAGGCGTTGGGCTTGATCAGGTAGTATCTGTGAAGAATGCTGCGTTGAATAAGCTGTTGCAGGAGAAATTCCAGGCAGCCATTAATTCATTCAATGCGATTACAGTGCCGTATGAAGAAGCGATTATTACGCAGAGAACACAGTGCCAGAATGTAATGAAGGCGATCAAAGAACTGAATGATGTATTGGGCACACAGCTGAATGATTTTGTTGTTAAAAATATTACTGACTAACAGGCGATGCGAAATAAAAAACTTTATGGCGCTATCCTGTTGTTGTCTTTCCCCGCATTGCTCATGATGTGCAGGAAAGCAGAAACACCAGACGACAGCCTTTACGATCCCCGGCTGAGTGGTGGGGAGTCTACCATTTTTGATGTCACCAGCAGGGCTTTCGGGCATTCTATTCCCGGGATGGATGTGGTAGAGCAACACATGCATGATCTTGGAGATGCACAGTCGGATCAGACATTTGTAACAGCGCCGGCGCCTGTAAACAGTGGACTGGGGCCTATTTTCAATAACGTAAGCTGTAAGAGCTGTCATCACAACGATGGTAAAGGAAGCCCTACTGCAGGATTGAATACTTCATCGCTGCTGGTTCGTTTAAGTGTGCCTGGCAGTGACGAACATGGCGGCCCCGTGTCTGTTCCTGGATTTGGCTTGCAGTTGCAGGATAGGTCAAATTTTGGAAAACAACCGGAAGCCAAGGTGGATATCACTTATGTAGATGAAACATTTACTTATCCCGATGGTAATACAGCGGTATTGCACCGGCCTGTATATAAGCTGCTGAACTCTTACAAACCTTTGCCCGGTAACCTGATGATTTCGGCCCGTATGGCGCCGCCTTTCTTTGGCCTCGGTTTGCTGGATCTTATTCCGGAAGCTACCATCAAAGGCTTTGCAGCCCAGCAGGCTAAAGAAAATAATGGTATCAGTGGAAAAGCTAATTATGTTTATGATCCTGCAAGTGGCAAAATGATGCTGGGACGATATGGTATGAAAGCCAATACTGCTACGTTGCTAACGCAGGTAGCAGCTGCATATCAGCAGGATATGGGCGTTACCAGCTACGTGTTTCCGCAGGAAAGTAGTTTTGGACAACCTCAGTATGATGGTTTGAACGATGATCCTGAACTGCCTGATACCATTCTGAATGCCACCGTGTTTTATATCAGGACATTGGCAGTGCCGGCACGAAGGAATGTAACGGACCCGCAGATACAACAGGGCGAAGTACTGTTTGCGCAGACAGGGTGCGCCAGCTGCCATATTCCTACCATCGTAACGGGGACGGACGTACGATTCAAGGCATTGAGCCATCAGCGTATTCACCCTTATACAGATCTGCTGTTGCATGACCTCGGGGAAGGCTTATCAGACGGGCGTCCTGATTTCCTTGCGGATGCACGTGAATGGAAAACACCGGCATTGTGGGGAATAGGATTGTTTGAAAAAACGAACGGTGTGCCTTTCTATCTGCACGATGGCAGGGCAAGAACATTGGAGGAAGCTGTGCTCTGGCATGATGGAGAGGCTGCATCAAGTAAAACACAGTTTACTAAATTATCAAAGAATGATAGAGAAAATCTGATACTTTTCCTTCGTTCCTTATAATTTAAAACATTAAAAAATAGCATCTTTT
>NZ_DATLKJ010000149.1:0-10940 GCF_035538455.1 Chitinophaga sp. | reverse complement strand
TCACCGGCGTGTATTGTATTATAGAATCTGTTAAAGAACATTTGTGATGAAACCATATTATCCTTTTACGGCGATATGCGGACAGGATGAATTTAAACTGGCGCTGTTGCTGAACGTAATTGATCCCTCCCTGGGCGGCGTACTGGTAATGGGAGATAAAGGAACGGGAAAAACCACCACAGTACGGGCGCTTACCGGACTTCTGCACAACAGCGTAGAGCCGTTCCCGTTCGTGAATCTGCCGGTAGGCGCTACGGAAGACAGAGTGCTGGGAAGTGTCGACCTGGAAATACTGATCAACGAAAAACGGGAACAGGTGCGCAAGGGACTACTGGCCGCTGCTCACGCCGGCATCTTGTATATAGATGAAGTGAACCTGTTGAATGATTATATCATGGACGTATTGCTGGACGCAGCTTCCAGCGGTGGCTACTACCTGGAGCGCGAAGGACTGTCCGCATGGCAGGACAGCCGGTTCATCCTGATCGGTACCATGAACCCGGAAGAAGGGGAACTCCGTCCGCAGCTGCTGGATCGTTTTGGCTTATGCGTAACCGTTAGTACTCCCGTAGATGCTGAGATCCGCGCCGGTATTATCCGGCGGCGGCTGGGGTACGATACCGACCCGCAGCAGTTTGTACACGCGTTTGCAGAAACAGAACGGCAGATGTACCGCAAGGTGCAGCACGCCCGTGGGCTGCTGTCGCAGGTAACCATTCCGGAAACATTGTATAAAGAAGTGGCAGACCTGTGCCTGGAGCAACGCGCAGAAGGACTGCGCGCAGATATTCTTATTGTGAAGGCCGCCAGGGCATTTGCCGCCTTCAATGATCGTTTGGCCGTAGGAGTAAGTGATATACACCATGTAGCCCCGCTGGTACTGGCACACCGCAGCCGCAATACGCCGCCGCGGTCACAACAGCGCAGCCGCGAACAGCAACCGCCATCAGCGGAGAAAGGAGAGTATCACACGGAAAAACGAATCACGATATAAACCACACCACTTCCCGACTGGAAGAATACCTGTTCCATGCAGCAGCTACACAGGCGAAGATTCCCCTGAAACCTGGCGCCATAGCAGCACGCAAGGGAGCAGCGGCAAAACTGCCCAAAGACGCGCATATCCTGTCGGGGGAAAAATCGGCAGCCACCACGCGCGTGGTAGACCTGCCAGCCACCGTAAAGCATTATCTCGTGCATCAGACCTGCGAGATCAAAAAACGGGGCATTCAGCAACGGTCAGCGCCGCAACTGGTCATCATGATCGACAGCAGCGCATCGATGGCAGCAGATCAGCAGATCAGCCTTGTAAAAGGACTGATAACCGGTATCCTGCAACGCTACCGCCATCAGAAACCACGTGTGGCCATGATTGCTTTGTCCGGTGGAAGTGCAGAGATCATCACGCCCTTTACCGGGAATATACAGCTGCTCATAAGTGCGCTCACTGATTTGCGTACCGGCGGAAAAACCAACATGCTCGCCGGTTTTAGGAAAGCGGCAGCACTGTTGCAGCAACAAAAGGATAACAGCGCACAGCATCTCTACCTGTTCACCGACGGAAGGATCAACGCCGGAGATACGCCCCGGCCAATGGAAGATGCTGCGGAGTTCTATAGAACGCATTTATCCGGGTTTAAAAGAAACACATTTATCATTAATACAGAAACAGGTTATCCGCGTTTAGGCATGGCCGTTACACTCGCTGAAAGATTGGACTGCCGCATGTTTGAGCCGGAACAATAAAATACAATGTTATGAAGATATATACCAGGAAAGGGGACCAGGGCACTACAGCCCTCTTCGGTGGCAAACGCGTATTCAAAGATGATGCCCGCGTAAACTGCTACGGCACGCTGGATGAAGTAAACTCCACCATCGGTTTGCTGCGCGCAAAGTTAGGCAACGACCATGCCTGGCAACCTGATCTGCATCGTATCCAGAAAGATATGATGGATATGATGTCGCACCTGGCGCGCCCTTCCGACTGCAAAAAGGAAAACACCAATCCAAAACCTGTAGACGGCGCCGCCTTCTGCGAACAATGGATCGATGAACTGGAAGCCGGTATAACAACGGCCTCCGACTACTTCCTGCTGCCCGGCGGTAACGAAATCTCAGCCCTCTGTCATGTGGTGCGCACGCAGCTTCGCCGCGGAGAAAGACTGCTGGTAACGCTCATGAAGGAAGATACAGTTGAAGATTACATCCCCGCCTACATCAACCGCCTGTCAGACCTCTTCTTCATCCTGGCCCGCGCTGAAATGGATAAAGCCGGCGTCACAGAAGAGAAATGGCAGCTGTTCCTCTACAAAAGAAAAAAACAACCATCCTCCAACGAATAATTCATCATCATTCAAAAATACTCCAATGAAAAAAGTACCTGTTACCATTATTACCGGCTTCCTCGGCTCAGGAAAGACCACCCTGATCAGTCATCTCCTGCGTAACAACCAGGGCCGCCGCCTCGCTGTTATTGTGAACGAGTTTGGCGCTATGGGAATAGACGGAGAACTGATCCGCACCTGCTGTGAAAATGAAGAAGATATAGTAGAGCTGAATAATGGCTGCCTGTGCTGCACCGTACAGGAAGAATTCCTGCCTACCATGCTGCAGCTCATGGAACGCAAAGAAAACATCGATCACATTATCATCGAAACTTCCGGCCTCGCCCTGCCCAAGCCTTTACTGCACGCTTTCAACTGGCCCGATCTCAAACCACAGATCACCGTGGATGCAGTAGTAACGGTAGTGGATGCCGTAGGACAAGCCACCGGCGAGATCTGTAACCGCGAGCTGGTACAGGCACAGCGCCTCGCAGACGACAGCCTCGATCATGAAACACCCATCGAAGAGTTGTTTGAAGACCAGCTGTCTTGCGCTGATCTCGTAGTGATGACCAAATCCGATCTGCTAGACGCCGCCGGCTTTGAGCAGGTAAAGGGCATTATCAGTAAAGAACTTCGTACAGGTGTAAAGGTGATATCGGCTGCTAAAGGCGTGGTGGACCCCGCTGTATTACTGGGTATCGGTGCCGCCGCAGAAGATGACCTCGATAGCCGTCATTCCCACCACGAGGAAGACCACGCCAACGGTCATCATGATCACCATCATCACGACGAAGACATTCAGTCATTCGTAGTCGATATAACGGCACCGCATACGCCGGAATCGCTCACAGAGAAATGCATCACACTGGTAAATGGCCATGAGATCTATCGTATCAAAGGTTTTATAGACGTCCCCGGTAAGCCGATGCGCATGGTATTGCAAGGCGTTTCACAACGTTTTGAGCACTACTTCGACCGCCCCTGGAAGCCCGGCGAAACAAGAAAGACATCGCTCGTAGTGATCGGTCACGATCTCGATGAAGCAGCTATCACCGCAGCATTATGTAACTAAAAAGTACCTGTCATGCACCTGATCGCAACAATACCTGGTGGCTGGAATCCCGGCAATGAAGGCGTTTTCATGGTAGAACAGCAGCCGGGAGACATCGTATTCCTCACGGCGGCAGACACCGAGATCAATGCCATGAATGCAGCATTTCACCGGTTGCAACAGGAGCGCCCGCTGCGCTCCCTGAGAATGGTAAACCTCGTGTTCCTCCGCCAGGAATTGTCCATAGACCACTACATAGAAAATGTGATCAGGCATGCAAAGCTGGTAGTATGCCGCCTGCTGGGCGGCCGCGGGTATTACGCCTACCTCGTGGAAGCCCTGGGCAGCTACTGCCGGCAATGGAACATACCCCTCATTTTGCTGCCCGGCTATGATGCGCCCGACCTGGAGCTGATGGAAGCCTCATCGGTAGACATAACAGTAACAGATAAAGTATGGAAGTACTTTTCTGCCGGCGGGCCGCATAACATGGAACAATGCCTGAAATACCTGCATCATACCTTCTTCGCAGCAGTCGGAGATTTCCTCCCGCCAGGATTCCTGCCCGAAGTATTCATCGCCCTGCCCGGACAGGAAGTGATGGACTGGCCCGCATTTGCACAGGTAGCAGATCTTTCCGCACCACTGGTGCCACTGATCATCTACCGGACGCATTACCTCGCCGGCAACACAGAACCGGTATCGTTGCTGTACACACAGCTCCGGCGCAGCGGCTGCCAACCTATGCCCATATACGTGTCCAATCTGCGGGACACTTCTTTGCTGGAAGAGCTGTATACATGGATGACCGGCAACAGTACTGTTACACCTGCGGTAATAGTAAACACCACCAGTTTCTCCACCAAATCGTTGCAGGATGATGAAGATGAAGAGAATTTCATCTTCTCCCGTATAGGCGTCCCTGTTATCCAGGCCATCTTTGCTTCCTGTACCCGCGAACAATGGGAGAATGGACTTTTCGGTCTGCCGCCCACCGATGTGGCTATCAACATTGCCCTGCCGGAAATGGATGGCCGCATTATCGCTACTGCCGTATCTTTTAAGGCAGACCGTGGCCGCGATCCGCTCACAGACAGCGGTATCGTAGCTTATGAGCCTTATGCACCCGGCTGTGAAAGAGTAACAGACATGGTAGCCGCATGGATACAACTACAGCAAAAAGACAATGCCGGCAAACGGATAGCGCTCATCATGCCCAACTATCCAAACAAAGACAGCCGCCTCGCCAACGGCGTGGGACTGGATACGCCCGCCAGCGTAGTCGCAATACTCCGCGCATTGCAACAGAAAAACTATCTCACAGGATCGTATATCCCGGAAACCAGCGAAGCGCTGATGGCCCTCCTCACGCATTACATCACCAACGATACCACTACCTTCTATAATCGTCCCTACCAGGTGTTCCTGGAAGAAGATGCCTTCATGCAATGGTATCGCCGGTTATCGCCCGCATTGCGGCAACGCGTGGAAGGGCAGTGGGGGCATCCGCAGAACGCCGCCTGCTACACAGAAGGACGCTTTGCACTGCCGGGCTGCATGCTGGGAAACATCTTCGTAAGCATACAACCGGCAAGAGGCTACAACAGCGATCCTAAAAGTATCTATCATAGCCCCGACCTGCCACCCACCTTCGACTACCTGGCCTTTTACTGCTGGCTGCATCTCGCCTTTAGAGCAGATGCCGTGATACACACCGGCAAGCACGGTAACCTGGAATGGTTGCCAGGTAAGAGTGTGGCGCTGGGAGCAGACAGCTGTTTCCCCGCAGCGCTGTTTCCTTTCCTGCCGCACTTTTATCCCTTCATCATCAACGACCCGGGCGAAGGCACGCAGGCCAAGCGCCGTAACCACGCAGTAATCATCGATCACCTCGTGCCGCCGATGGCCCGAGCCGAAAGCTATGGTGCACTGGCAAAACTGGAACAGCTCGTCGATGAATACTACGAAGCCGTTAGCCTCGATAATCGCCGCGCTGCACTGATCCGCAACAACATCCGCAACCTCGTGAAAGAAGAACACCTGCTCACAGATCTGCAAACAGATGGAAAAGATATTGATGAGCTGTTACTGAAACTGGATGCCTATCTCTGCGAACTCAAAGAAGCACAGATCCGCGACGGCCTGCATATCTTCGGCCAAACCCCCGGTGGAGAACAGCTGTGTAGCCTCCTCGCCGCACTGCACCGCTTGCCCGGCTCAGGATTACCCGGTATCACGCAGGCCATCGCACAGGACCTGCAACTGAACCTCGATCCGCTTAATTGCGATTATGCGTCGCCGTTAGCGATGGCCATTGGTGGCAATAGTTGCCGTACTGCCGGAGATGTGGTAGAACAGCTGGAAACGATGGCACTGGAGTATATCACAACACTGGTAAATGGAAATATTCCTTCCGCCGGAACCCATACCACCGCTGTATTACGCCGTGTCAAAGACGATACCCTGCCCCGCGTGCTGGCAACGCCCGATGAAATAGGCAACCTCCTCCAGGGACTGAATGGCGGTTATGTGCCTTCCGGCGCCTCCGGCGCACCCACACGTGGCCGCATACACATATTGCCCACAGGCCGCAACTTCTACTCTGTAGATGTACGCAGTATTCCCACTGAAACTGCATGGCGGCTCGGACAGAAAAGCGCGCAGCTGCTGATAGACCGCTACCTGCAGGAACATGGAGAATATCCGCAGCGTATAGGCTTATCCGTTTGGGGCACCGCCACCATGCGCACCGGTGGCGACGACCTCGCACAGGCATTTGCGCTCATGGGCGTACGCCCCGTATGGCAGAATGGCGGCCGCCGCGTCACCGATTTCGAAGTAATCCCGCTGATAGAACTAAGACGCCCCCGCATCGATGTAACACTACGTATCTCCGGCTTCTTCCGCGACGCTTTCCCGGATATGATCTCCCTCTTCAACGCCGCTGTAGCTAAACTGGTACTGCTGGATGAACCGCCCGGCCATAACCCCATACGCGCGCAATACCTCCGGGAGAAAGACAAATGGGAACAACAGGGACTGCCTGCCGCACAAGCCGCAGAATGGGCCGCTTACAGGGTATTCGGTTCCAAACCAGGCGCATATGGCGCCGGACTCCAGGCACTGATAGATGAAAAAAACTGGACCTCCCGCGAAGACCTGGCACTGGTATACATGAACTGGAGCGCATACGCCTACAATAGCCGCCAGCAGGGAGTGTCAGCCTACGAGCCATTCCGGGAACGGTTGTCGCATATCCAGGTGGTAATGCACAACCAGGATAACCGCGAACATGATATTCTTGATTCAGACGACTACTACCAGTTTCACGGCGGCATGGCCAATGCGGTGGAACAGGTGAGAGGGCAACAACCCGTTATGTACTTCGGCGATCATTCCCGTCCCGAAACCCCCCGCGTAAAAACATTGAAAGAAGAGTTACTGAAGGTATACCGCTCACGCGTAATCAATGAGAAGTGGATGGCCGGCATGCGCCGTCATGGCTACAAAGGCGCCTTTGAGATGGCTGCCACAATGGATTATCTTTTTGCATACAGCGCAACTACCGGAATAGTGGACGACTTTATGTACGAAGGCATCACAGCCGCTTACCTTTTTGATGAACAGAACAGCGCATTTTTAGAGAAAAATAACCCACATGCCCTGCAAGACATGACCTCCCGCATGCTCGAAGCAATGCAGCGCGGCCTTTGGAAAGAACCACAGGCAGATACAAAAGAAAAACTCACACAAATGTTATTGGCACAGGAGTAATGATCATTTTGCTGCAGACAGTTGCTTCTTCAGCTGCTTTTCCCTGTGCTGCGTGATCTGCTTCATATTGGCAAACGCCCAGCCGGCAAGGCCGTCAATATGCGGTAGCAGACTTTCTCCCATCGCCGTCAGCTTATATTCCACCCGGGGTGGTATCTCCGGATACGTCTTCCTGGATACCAGCCCGTCAGCCTCCAGTGTCCGGAGCGTAACCGTGAGCATCTTCTGCGAAACATCCCCGATCGTATTGCTCAGCTCATTGAACCGCATCGTGCCCTCGGAACCCAGTATAATAATCACCAGCACAGACCACTTATCCCCGAAACGATCCATGATAGTACGCACAGGACAGTTGGGCAGCTGCCAGAATTTTTCTGCTTTTTTTCTCATTTTATTACGCTGATTGTCAATAATAGTTTCTTCAAAGTAAGTAACGGAGAGGAAAGTGCCTTCTTGTCCGGTATCCCTGTTGTCTTTAATTTTAACTCTCCAAAAGTTACTGACTCTATAAAAGAGAGTCAGTAGCAAAAGTAAACAATTAAAACAGGAAAATATGATTTTAGTAACAGGGGCCACCGGCCATTTAGGTAATGATGTAGTACACCACTTATTGAAGAAAATACCCGCATCTGAAATTGCAGCATTGGCAAGAGATACAACCAGGTTAACCGCACTGAAAGAAAAAGGTGTGGAAATACGGCCGGGAGATTACAATGATTATGATTCACTGGTGAAAGCATTCAGCGGCATCGATAAACTCTATTTTGTGGCCAGCAACGATATTCCCAACCGGATGCAGCAACACATTAATGTGGTGAACGCTGCGAAGGAGGCCAACGTAAAACACGTAGTGTTCACCAGCTTCCAGCGCCGCAGAGATAGCGGTACGCCCATCGCCTTCATCTCCGACGTATACCTGGAAACAGAAAGCCGGCTGAAACAATCCGGAATCACCTACACATTAATGAAGCACGGTCTTTATGCAGATGTATTACCGTTTTTCCTGGGAGACAGTATCCCTGAAGATGGCATATTCACACTACCTGCCGGAGATGGTAAGGTGTCCTTCGCATTGCGCAGCGATATGGGCGAAGCCGGTGCACATGTACTCACCACCACCGGCCATGATAACAAAACATATGAAATATCCGGTAACACCGCTTTCTCTATTGCTGACGTTGCCTCCATCCTCAGCGGACTCGCCGGAAGGGAAATCCGCTATGTTTCCCCAACGCCGGAAGCCTTCAGGCAGCAACGCATACAGGCAGGTCTTCCGCCCGAGATAGCCGCGATGGTTACCAGCTTCGGAGAAGCCATCAATGAGCGCGAATTCGATTTCCCCGACACTACCCTCGAAACATTCCTGGGACGGAAACCTACACCACTCAAAGACTACCTGAAAACAGTATACGGACTGTGATTCATTTGATTTTTTTGATTTTCCTGATGAGCGAAGATTATCATCTGTTAAACTTAATAATCTTCTACATAATCTTCGCTCATCAGGAAAATCAAAAAAATCAAATGAATCACAGTCCGAACTCGGTCAGGTACTTATCAATATACACTTGTTTGGTCTTCGTCTTATACTGCATCACGTATCTGGGATGCTCCAGCGGCACTACTTTCCCGAAGAATTTTTCCTTTTCGTTCAGTGCCTGGAAGAAAGCGGCATTCTTACCAGTACCCATTACAAAGCAGATATCTTTGCTGATATTCCATTCCAGCTGTTCACGCATGCTGCTCACGATAAAGCCGTAAGCCGCTTTAGTGAGGGCGGCGCTGTCGTAGTAGTTATAGTTAATCTCTTTGCCATCGTCTTTAATCGCGGTAAAACCCAGCGGACAAACAGCACTGATGTAAAAGTCCCGGTAGAATTTTGCAACACCGCCATACGCATCTATCACATCATATACAAATACAGAAGAAGGTTCGTGTGTTTTAAAGCCGGGGACCTGTATGCCGCATTTTTCAGCCATCCGCTTGGTATCCGTGAAAGGCACACCTGTAGCGCCGGAGCCGAGACGCCCCGGGTTAATACCGAGTATCATGCGTCTGGGATGCTGGTCGTCGTAGAACTTCTTGTAAAACTGCGTCATGATCTCCGGAATATCCGGATTCTCACGGAACGGATTCAGTACTTTAATACCTGCCGGCAACTTCCCTTCAAAATGAAGCTGTTTATTATACCGGATGATCTGATCTGCTAATGTCATACTGCAATATAATGCAATAGTCTTTTACACCAGCAGTCCGTGCGAATTGATCTTCGCCAGGATATCCTCTTCGCGGTAAGGCTTCATGATATAGTCATTCAGGCCGCTGCGCATGTATTGTGCAATGTCCTCTTCCATCACATTCCCGGTGATGGCAATGATAGTAATACTCGCTTTTTTCTGATCAGGCAGCTGCCTGATCTTGTTCGCGAATGCAATACCATCCATACCGGGGAGGTCAATGTCGGTAAGGATCATGTCAAAGTGTTCGCGCTGGTAGTGTTCGAGCGCTTCCTCTGCTGTGCCGGTGATTACATGAGATATCTGTAACCTGTTTAGCAGGAGGGCAAGCAATTTCTGATTAAGTACACTATCTTCTACTACCAGCAGCTTTACGCCTGGGGCGACTGCAGATGGTACGGAGTTTTTCACGGGCATTGTAATTTTTATAGTGCTGGGTGTATCGTTCACTTCCTGGTATCTGATCTCAAAATAAAAAGTAGAGCCTTTCCCCGGTTCACTCTTAACGTTAATAGTTCCCTGGTGAAGATCTATGATCTTTTTCGTAATGTGCAGGCCAAGGCCGCTGCCTTTGGATACGCCGTTGAAGCCCTGCGTGAACGCATCAAAAAGCGTAGGCAGGTCTTCCGGGCGAATGCCGGTGCCGGTATCTTTGATCGTTGCCTGCAGCAGTGTGTTCTCACGCATCTGCGCGGTCACGCTGATCTCTCCCTTGTTGGTGTATTTAATGGCATTGGCCACAAGATTCATAACCACCTGCTTCAGTCGGAATACGTCACCATATACCTGCAGGCCGGTAGGGAAGTAGATGTTGGTGGTCAGCAGCAACGATTTCATACCCGCCTGTATTTCCAGGCTTTTACATACCTCCTCAATTGCTGCGCGGGGAGAAAACTTTTCACTGCGCAACTCCGGCTTGCCCGTCTCCATCTGCGAATAGTCCAGTACATTATTAACCACAGACAACAACATCTCCGCAGAGTCTCGTATAGCCGATACAGTTTCCCCCGGATGCTCGCGCTCCAGCTGGCCGGTATATCCCAGCAGGGAATGAATAGGCGTGCGTATCTCATGACTGATAGTAGACGCAAACTCGCTCTTATGGCGCGCCTGCTGTTCCGCCTGTCGCTTGGCACGCAACAGCGCCAGGTCATAACGGTAAAGACGTGCAATCACATATATAATGATACCCGCCAGCAACAGCATCAACGGTATCTCCCAGTAGCTGTGCTTATCAATGCGATAGAGCGACAAATTAATATCACGGCTTAACTGAGTACGCTTCTGTTCTGTTTCCTGGAGCGCATTCTGCTTGAGTTGCACCAGCAACTGCTGCAGGGTGGTGAAGAGCCGCTGATTAGCTACCACCAACGCATATTCCTTCCTGTTGAGGTTAGCATGACTGCTGATCGCTTCCCGTATCAACCGCTGGTAGTTGTTTTTCATCTGCCGCATCGAATTGGCCGTAAAAGCCGGCGCGCTCTGCATCGTATCCACACTCCGCTTCACCACACGCGTTTCCTGTCTAGTCTCCTGAGCGGACGTTTT
>NZ_DATLKJ010000148.1:0-6326 GCF_035538455.1 Chitinophaga sp. | reverse complement strand
GAAGGGATCTGCCGTAACGGATATTTCTGCGGGCGCATAAAAGAATCCTGTTTTGATTCCTTCGGAGATCATATCTGAGAACCAGTTCAGATCGGGGCGGCGGAAATAGAGCCCCGAGCTGGCGATGGCGTCCAGCGAAGCCTGCTGCAGATAGTTAACCCTGCGGGGGAAGTCGACTGACCTTCTTATCCATGTGTTCATCAGCGCAATGATGCGTTTATCGCCAGGCCCTCCTTCGAAGACCGCTGATGATTTCCTGAATGTGTTCATATCCACCACCTGCGCTTCATAGCCTATATCCTGCAGCATGGCCGCGATGTCATGGAAGCTGATGCGGTAAGGGCTTTCCATATGAAAGCAGGTCATATCACTTTCTGCTTTATTAAGGCAGAAGTTGACAATGCCTTTAGCGACCGTGTCCACGTAGGAAAAGGCCACCTGTTCCGTATAGTTATCGGGAACCTGTTTCAGGAGCATCATGCCTTTGATAATCTGGAGGATGCGGTTATGTTCGATATTACGCTGAAACCTTCCGTGCACGGCATCTGCGGAGATATGACCGACACGGTAGATCTTTCCCCGTCCGTCGGTATTGAGGAAGTGGCGGATCATTTTCTCTGCTTCGAACTTGGTTTTTTCATAGTCAGACAGAAAAGATTGTCCGAAATCAAAATCATGTTCGGAGAAGTCGCGGGTTCTGTTATCCGGGGAGCAACCGCTGACGGCCAGTGTGGACACGTAATGCAATGCTTTGTCTTTGCCTGTCCGGGCCAGACTGATCATACATTCGGTGGCTGTAATATTGGTATGCATCAGTTCTGCATAGCTCTTTACCAGGTTGACGTCGGCGGCGGCATGGAGGATCACATCCACTTCTGCGGCCATGAGGCTGTAGTCTGTGTCGGTGATGCCCAGTGCGGGGCGTGTGAGGTCGCCACGGATTACTTTTATGCGGGTATACGTTTCAGGTGGGAGGCTGCCAAAGTAATATTTCAGGCTTTCGTACAGCCGTTCTTCTGCGTGCTGTTGACTATCTCCTCTTACGAGGCACCAGATATTCACGGCATCGTAGCTCAGTAATTCCTTTAACAAATGAATACCGAGAAAACCGGTGGCGCCGGTCAGGAAAATGGTTTTCCTTTCAGCGGAGGCATTACCGACCGATGAAGGATCAATGCTGTAAAGGGGCAGTCCGACCGATGGTTCACTGCTGACGAAAGTAAGCAGCGGATGTGCGCTGGTTGTCATACCGGGGCGGGTTGTATGCTGACGCAGTGCGAAGGAAAATGCTTTTACAATATTGTTCATCAGATTCCTTGAAAAGCGCCAGGGCTGGTATTGAATATCGATCACCAACGATTGTCCGATAAACCTGGATGTGAAGTATAGCTTGTATTCGCACTGTGCATTCCGGCTACGTGTAGGACCGGGATTAAAGCCAGCGGGCTGCATCCGGATGGAGTCATTGCCAAATTCCCCCGGGAAATGCCCCAGATAATTGAACCGGATGTCCGGGCGTTGCGATGCTGCCGGAGATGCCGTGCGGTTATACCGGTTGATGTTATTGGCTGTTACCGCCTTGTTTTCTATTAATACGGAACATGGCAGCGGTGCAAGCGTATGCTGGTTCAGGTTAAGCGGTACAGTTACGGCCCACCATCCTACGGATCTGCCAAGCCCGCCATATTCGTCGGTATGCGGGCGGCCGTGGTATTCCACGTCTACAGAGATTTCGGGGATGTTGCATTCTTTTGTCACCGCATTACCAAATGCGCTGAGTAACAGTCCGCTGATGCTCAGCTCATGCTGCTGTTCTTCCATTTTTTTCAAGGCGGCTGTCACGTCGTCTGGTACAACGATGCCAATTACTTCGCTGTATTGCCTGCTCTCATCATTGGGTGCGGTTTCAGGTAATGAGTGAATGACCTGCAATGTAATATCGTCCTGGAGGCTTTGTGGCAAAGGTTCTCTGGCAGGCGAGGCAAATAAATGGCCGACGATGTTTTCCGGGATTACGGTTGGCTGCTGTCCTTTTACGATCAGGTCGTAATAGTCGAGCAGCTCATCGATAATGATATGCCAGGAAATAACGTCGACGGCGAGATGATGACAGGCGAGGCACAGATAGTCTTTTCCTTTGGGATCTATAAAAATATGTGCGGTGAAGAGTTTCCCCTTCCCTATTGCGTGTTTCCGCAGTAGCTGGCTGCTCTCTTCCTGTATCTGCATTACTGCCGACAGCTTGGGGTTCAGGATTGTGGTGCCGATCACTGCGCCGGGGTTGTTGTTCTCCCAGGCGGTGTATCCGGCAGCACTTTTCCGGAAGGCCATCGTCAGCTGTGCGTGGCCTTCCAACACACAGTTGAGCGCCAGCACCATTTCGCGGACACGGATGCTGCTGGTGGTTTCCAGCAGAATGATCTGGCAGTAATCATTCAGATCAAAGTAGTCCTGATGGAGGAACTGGTATTGTGACCAGGTGAAACTGGCGGTGGTGTCATTCTTTGTTCTTTCGCCGGTATCTGCCGTGGTCCATTCCGGCTCGAGCGCGATGAAGTCGTGGAATACGGGATGCTGGTTGAGGTCAGTGATATGTACGCGGTAGCCATAGCGTTGTAACCTGCCGATCAGTTGTATCGCGAGCAGTGAATCGCCGCCTGTTTCAAAGAAATTATCTGCCGCGGCCACGTTGTCTATGGCGAGGATCTTCTTCCAGGAAATCTCTGCCTGCGCGGGCCATGATCCGGCGGTAGCGGGCTCTCTGACTTGTCCGTTGACGGCGATGCGGACCCGCTGTTTCAATGCACTGAAATCGATCTTACCGTTGGAATTAAACGGCGCCTCGTGGTAAAAGAAAAATGCGGAAGGCAGCTTATAGTCGGGCAATCTTTCCTTCAACCAGTTGCGTAATGTATTTTTTGTGAGTTCTCTTCCGTTCAAGGGCTTCACATATACCTCCAGCATGTTACGGCCATGGTCATCGCTTACAGTGGCTGTAGCATTTTCCACGTCAGGATGTGAAGCGGCGGCCAGTTCTATTTCGCCCAGCTCAATGCGATGTCCTTTTACTTTCACCTGCCGGTCTGTTCTGTAGAGGAACTCGAAGCTGCCATCTTCGTGTTTCCGGCAGATGTCGCCGGTGCGGTAGCACCGTGTGGAGAAGCCGTTCACATAGCGGGTCACGAATCGTTTGTTATTTTCTTCCTCATTCCCCAGATAGCCCAGGCTTACGCCGGGGCCACTGATGAGCAGCTCGTTGTTATCGTCCAGGAAGCAGTACCCATCGCCCAGTGGCGTACCAATGGGTACGGAGGTGGTGAGTCCTGCATAAGGGGCGTCTGGCGCAGCCTTATACATCGTGGCGCCGATGGTAGTCTCCGTAGGTCCGTAGTGGTTATAGAGATCTATGCATGTCCGCAGGGCGTGCATCTGTGTAACCATTTCCCAGCTCAGCTTCTCCCCGCCCGTAATTATTACTGGTATCTGCCTGGTGAAGGGTTTCTCCCGGCCACCCAGCAGCGACATGATATGAGAGGGTGTGATCTTCAGCAGGGAGATTTCATCTTTATCCATTATATCCCAGAAAAGTGCGGGGTCCGTAGCGCAGGTTCTGTCTACAATCCGCAAGAGGCCGCCGGATACCAGCGCCATCAGGAAATTGGTGAGACCAAGGTCGGCAGCAAAGGTGGATACGTGTGCCGCGTGGACCTTATCAGGGCATCCGATGCGTTCGTACACTGATTGCGTATAGTGAAGCACGTTAGCATGCGATACCTGTACGGCTTTGGGCTCACCGGAAGTGCCACTGGTAAGCAGGATATAGCAGGTGTCTGCGTTGCCGGTTGTGGTTATTTTCCGCCCGGTGGGCGTTGCGGCGCTTTTGGCCAGTAATACGTTTCTGTTGAGCACCTTTATCTCCTGCATATCGGGAGGAAGCATGCGCTGTCCGATGTCGATGATCATACGCGGCGATACTGCCCGGATCTTTGTTTCACCGGTGAGCATGTTTTCATCATGGTCCAGCAGCACAGGAACAGCCCCGCACAGCAGTACGCCCCAGAAACAAATGACGCTGGCTATATCCTTCCTGCTTACGCACACGATCCTATCACCAGGCTGTACGCCTTGCCCTTGCAGCGTTTCCGCCACATATGAAGCATAGCCGGACAGCTCCTGATAGGTAAGTGTTGCAGCATTATCTCTGACAGCGGGCCTATTGGGGTATTTACAGACAATAGCTGTAAAGAGGGCTGCCAGGTTTGAGTAGTTCATTTCCATTTCGAAGACTATAAAAGTGAAACTTTATTGCCAGGAATATCCGGCAACAGCAGATCAGGGATAAGCCTGCCGCGTGGGTCTGATCGAGATATTATCCAGGTGCACATTTCCGGGAAGATTCAGCAGGAAGCTGATCACCTGTGCAACATCATCTGCTTTCAGAATGGGGCCGACTTCCTTTGAATAGCTATCAAACCATGCAGGGTCGTAACCGGCGGCTTGCTGAAAATTGGTTCCTACCAGTCCGGGTTCTATCAATGTAACGCGGATTCCTTTGGGGCCCAGCTGCCGTCTCAGGGCTTCCGTAAGTCCGTGTGCAGCGAATTTTGTGGCGCCGTAGACGGAGTTGAAAGGCGATACGTTTCTGCCGATGGAAGAACCGATTACGACAATGTCCAGCGGTGCTGCTACAAAATCGCGCGGTGCTTCCGCGAGCTCCTGCATTGTTTTGCTGATGCTTTTCATTTGATGCATCAGTCCTTTAACGTTGGTATTAATCAGATGATCCCATTCATTTTCGTCAGAGGTCAGTACGGTGCCTGGCAGTCCGCGGCCTGCTGATGCTATAAATACGGAAGGGTATTCATTCCAGGTATTGTGGCATGCCGCGATGCAAGCATCCGTCACCTGTTTTTCTGCTATGTCTCCGCAAATGCTTACCGCTATTGTGCCGTGGCCGGCTGCGTTCACCTTTTGCTCTACATCTGTCAGCCTGTCTGCAGAGCGGCCGTTCAGCACCATTCTCACACCTTGTGCAGCCAGACGCAAGGCAGTAGCTTCTCCTATGCCGGAGCTGGCCCCTGTAATAATTGCAATACGATCCTTCATAATCATCCTGTATTGATTTTGATTTAATAAACACCTGTTACAGCACAGGTTCTTCTTCTCTGATTGCAACAAATGCGCTACCAGTATATAGTGCCAGACCGCCCAGCAGTCCACCTGCCAATCCTGCCAGCAGCGGTACTACAAAAGGCGGCGTGCCCAGTAGTTGTCCCATTCGCAGGAACACCGTACCGTGCAGGGTTGCATCATAAAAGAAGTTAGCGCCTGCCCAGACGATGAATCCTGCCAGGAAGCCGGGCAGAAAATAGTAGAAACGCAGCTGCCACCACTTCAGTGCAGCGCCCAGTAGTACCAGTGGTATGATGAATGCCCACCACGGATATGGCAGCAACGCTCCTGACAGCAGCGTCAGCAACGCGGCAGCCAGCGTGACGGATATAGTGCTCTGTATTTTCTTTTTCATGTTATGAGTTTGATGGTGAGGGTGTACTTATTTCAATTTCCAGCTGCCGGCGCTCTGTTTCATGGCTTCGTTCATCGACATAAAAAAGGTCAGCGGGTAATATTTTCCGTGGGCCCAATCGCCGATGAAATTATCATAGTAAGGACTACCAACGTCTCCTGATTGTCCGCCGGCGTATATCCCGAATGCGCGTGGTCTGTCGCCCAGTTCCACGATCATGCGCCAGGACGGGCCCCAGTTGGACGATACTGCGTTAATTGCCTCTGTGTACCCAGCGGAAGGGAGGTTGGTCCGGCTGAAGGCATCGAGGTTGGTGAAGTGTTTTATATTCACTTTGTTGAAGCTGCCCCAGCTGGATTCACCTTTTGCGGCAAGCAGATCGTAGCTGGCTACGGCGTTGGAGAATGCCTGGCTGACAATATCAGGGGCTGTTTCCACTTTTGTTGTGCCTTGTTTATCGAAGTAGCTGTCGTTTGGTTCATGGGTGATGAGATCGAGCAGAACGCGGTCGTCCGGCATCCTGCTGTAGAAGTCGAGATTCTTCAACTCATCCCACGTATAGTCTTTCACGTTATTCCACCACAATTCAAACAACCGGGCTTCCTGGTCATTGCAGTTGTAAGCGCCCTTCCAGTGTTCCAGGGCGGCGAGCCGCTTTTGAGCAGCAGCGGGCAGGGCTTTGCGGTCCATTATATTCAACAGCACGGGTAAAGCATCTGTGGCAAAGTAGCTGGTGTTGTCGAGCTGTATTCCTTTCATCTTCTCCACATCAAAATCATTTTCTTTTTCCAGCAGTTGT
>NZ_DATLKJ010000147.1:0-31504 GCF_035538455.1 Chitinophaga sp. | reverse complement strand
CCAGCAAGGGGTGCGCCTGTAAGCGCGTCGAAGTAGCCGTCGTGGCAAGGACAGGCTATTCTGCCGGTGCCAGGTTGATAGAATACCGCGCATGAAAGATGAGTGCACTTCTGTTCATATGCACGCCAAAGGCCATTCTCGAGGTGAATAAGTATGTAGGGCAGCGTACTGCCTGGTATCATGAATGTTCTTGTTCCTCCCGGCGGCACGCTGTTTAGGTTGCAGATGCAATGTTCCCCGCTGATTTTTTCTGATGAAAAGAAACGGGCTCTCAGGGCCACGTAGGCACTTCCTGCGGTAAAGCCTCCGGAGAGCAGGCAAAGAAAACGGGCAAATTCTCTCCTGGTGATATAAGACGTTTCCAGACTGTTGATGGGGAAGTCGCGTTTCCAATGAGACGAGTTCATGTTGTTTGTATTAATCTACTTTTAAAACGGTACTACCTTTAGGCATCATAACATTTACTTTTGTACGTACTTCCTGGTTACCGAAAATGAATCTGCTGACAGGAGTGCTGTTGGGCCGCTCTTTCTGCAGATCTTCCCGCGTGCCATAGTAGAGTGCCTGACTGGGACAGACGGTTGCGCACATCGGTTTTTTTCCTACACTGGTTCTGTCGTAGCACATGGTGCATTTCATCATAATGTCGTAGTGTTCCATTTTTACAGGCACTCCAAAAGGGCAGGCCATCACGCAGTTGGAGCACCCGATGCAGCGGGACGTATTGGCGCTGTGGACAATGCCGGATTCGTCGCGGGTGATGGCGTCTGCGGGACATACACTGGCGCAGGCAGGCTCTTCGCAATGCATACATACCTGTACTGTTGTTTGGATAGTGTGGGCTCTGTCTACATAGTTTACATGTATCATGGTTTCCTGCCCGTTGGTTTCACATTCAGCACAGGCCATCTCACAAGCTTTGCAACCAATACAGCGTTGCATGTCGAGAAAAAATTCCATCCTGGAATATTGAATATGTGGTTCCATTTGATAAGGTGTTATATGCTGTTGAAGGCGGTATGCTCTCCCGATGTGGAAATAATCCCAAGGGGTTCCAGTTTACAGGCGCACACTTTAAACTCCGGTATTTTGGATATGGGGTCGAGGGTTCCTATTGTCAGCTGGTTGGCAGATTTTTTACCCGGCCAGTGATAGGGAATGAATACGGTGTCTTTCCGGATAGTCTCCACGATGTTGGCTGGGAACTCTCCATAGCCGCGACGTGTAGATACCCTCACCATTTCTCTCTGCCGGATATTATACCTGGCGGCGAGTTCGGGATGTATCTCCAGCAACGGCTCCGGTATTAGGTTCACGAGCTTACCAATTCTGCGTGTCTGCGTGCCGGAGAGGTATTGAGAAACTACCCGGCCTGTGGTCAGCACAACGGGGTATTCATCGTCTGTTTCTTCGCTGGGGGGTCTGTATACAACGGGATTGAAATGTGCTTTCCCATCAGGTGTCGCAAATTTTTTATCTTCCCATAAACGGGGTGTTCCCGGGTGGCTCTCATCAGGACATGGCCAGAAGATGCCCATATTCTCTTCTATTCTTTTGTAGGTGATACCATAATAATCAGCAGTGCCGCCTTTGGAGGCAACACGCAATTCATTGAAGATGTCTTCTGCATCCCGGAAGCTAAATTTGTTGCCGGCTCCGAGGCGATGCGCCAGATCCAGGATGATTGAAGTGTCCGTGTGCGCATTCCCGGGCGGGCTAACGGCCTTGCGTATACGAACTACGCGGCCTTCTGCTGTAGTTACGGTCCCCTCCTCTTCTTCGTGTAATGATCCGGGTAATATAATATCGGCATGACGGGCTGTCTCATTCATGAAAAAATCTATACAGGCATAAAACTCCAGCTTTTCAAAAGCAGCTCTTACGTAGTTGTTGTTAGGGAGAGATACAAGCGGATTAAAACAGATGGACAACAACCCTTTTATTTCTCCCCGATGAATAGCATCTATCATTTCATAGGCTGTAAGTCCTTTTTGTGGTAGGTCCGCTTCCGGGATTCCCCATACATCTGCGATGTATCTTCTGTGCTCCGGGTTGCTGATGTCACGATTGCCGGGAAGCTGATCGCATTTATGGCCATGCTCTCTTCCTCCCTGTCCATTACCCTGTCCGGTGATTGTACCATAGCCGCAATAAGGGCGGCCTATGCGCCCGGTTGCCAGTACGAGGTTAATGCATGCCATTACATTTTCGACGCCTTTGGAATGATGTTCGATGCCTCGTGCATGGAGAAGGAAGCTGGTTCTGGCTTTGCCCCAGTAATCAGCGGCCTGCCGGATTTTCTCTTTCTCAATACCCGTAATCCCTTCCGCCCATTCCAGTGAGCAGTCCTTTACGGCTTCAATGGTTTCTGCAAATCCGCTGGTATAGTTGTTTATAAACTCATGGTCTATCATATCGTGATCATGCAGGTACTTCAGCATCGCGCCGTAAAGGGCAGAGTCGGTGCCGGGTTTCACCGGCAGGTGAATATCAGCAGTACGCGCCAGCGGAATCATTCTCGGGTCAATTACAATGAGCCTGGCGCCGTTATCCCTGGCGCGCCAGAGCCAGTAAGTGAGTGTAGGGAATGTTTCGCTGACATTGGCGCCCGCCACGATGATCACTTCTGCATGTTCGAGGTCGGTATAAGTATTGGAGGTCCTGTCGAGGCCGAATGCTTTTTTATTTCCGGCACCTGCGCTGACCATACAAAGACGCCCGTTATAATCGAGATTCCTTGTTCCAACAGCTACACGGGCGAATTTCCCCATCAGGTAACTTTTCTCATTTGTAAGCGAAACGCCGGATAAGACTGCGAATGCGTCTTTATTATATTGTTGTTGGATACGCTTTATTTCTGAAGCAACATGGTCCAGCGCCTTCTCCCAGGTGAGGGGGCGGAATCCTTCGCCTTCTGCTCTTTCAAGCGGATCAAGCAAACGGTCAGGATGGTTATTCTGCAGATAGCGCTGAACACCTTTTGGGCACAGGCGGCCCTCATTAAAAGGGAATTCCATCCACGGCTCAAAGCCGACTACCTTGTTGTCTTTAACGAGCAACTGGATGCCGCATTGCATTCCGCAGAAACAGCAATGTGTTTTTATCGTCTGATCAGGATTGTCTCTTCCAGGATATCCTTCCTGGGGTGTGAAATTAAGATGAGGGCCAAATGCTTTTATCAGCTCTTCAGATGGCACGGGTAACTTTGCCATAAAGGTTGTTATTAAGATGAAGTAGTTGTACGGGTTACATGTAATAACGTTATCCAAAGAATGAACCGCTGTCCTGTCTTGCTTTCAATTGTGCCTTTGCCAGTAATGCCCGTTTCCCTTCCGGGCTGTAGTCCAGGTGTGATCTGCCATCATCCAGCGTGAAATCAAAACCTAATTGGTGCGTCACTGTTTTGAGATCTTCGATATGCAGTTGCGTTGCGAATGCGCTCCCTGTATGCGGACATACTGCCATGCCCTTTTTAGCGCCTTCTTTCTGGTAGAGATGCGCTCCGATATGAGCCGGACGTTGTATAACATGAAAGAATTTTCCGAATGGTATCCAAACGAGAAACAGTATAACAGATATTGCGTGGGTTACGGACAGATAGTCGTACGCAATCCCTTTCATGAATGCGTAGCTGAAGTTAAGGCCCAACCCTGTGAATGAAATAGTAATCAGCAGAATAAGCGGTAACAGGTCTCCTTCAAATGTTTGCGTTGCAATGAGCGCTTTATGGTTCAGGCGTCTTATAAGAAAGATGGTGGCACCCACTATCACCAGCCAGGAGCTTAATGTGAGGATGTGAAAAATGATAAATGCGAACAGTGAATGCAGATGAAAGGATGTTATTTTATACCCGAAGAACTGAACGTTATAGGAAAGGTTTCCGGTTGTGTCCAGTAGGATACCTTCATCTGTTGTAAAGTTGATCCAGCCAAGCGTTAGCGGCACTGTTACAGCAAATGCCAGTGTACATCCCCCTGCCAGGGAGAGGTGGGCAATCCATCTTTTTCTTCCCCGTTTGTAAATAAACTGTTGAAATAGCAGATGTTGTAATGAATCCTTCGTCAGAAAAATTAAGTGTGAAAAGACTCGTTTGTTCAAAACCAGCTGCCATGAACGTTTGAAGTACATCCAGGTGGGTGGGCGCTGTAACCATACACAGTAGCGGTAGACGGCGCCAAACAAAGCGAAGAGAATCCCTAAAAGATAAGCAATCAGTGCCGGGTCAAAGTTCTGTAGTTTCCTGGAGCCGTAGAATGAAACGATCACACAGGATAGTGTTGTGATACAAGCGATCAGCAAAGCTCTTTTGTTCAATGTGGAATACATAAGGCTATCCATTTTTTAGATTACGCATATGTACATTGGGTTAAACGGTGGATCCCTGCGATGGTGGTTATAATGAGATTTGGCTTTAGGACATGCTACTGAAGTTAAATTTAGGATATTTTTGTTTATCAGAAAAAGAATCATTTTCTGCAGTGCGTATCGCTGAAATACAGGCAGATAGCGAATTGTGGGTGCATTGTGTTTGCAGCGTGTATTAAAGGTATCTGTCGGTAACGTTACCGACAGATACCAGCAGAGTATGATTAGTCTGTCTTTTAACCTACATTAAGAAAATTCTCTTTGTTTCAATGATTAACGACGATCCGCCGCTTTTAGCGGCGTTGATCCCATCCTTACCAACAGTATATGAAATAGTGAATGGATATGAAATGTTGTTAGTGTTCAATACTACAACTTTGGGAATATCGGCGGCTGTTGTATTTATATGTAGAATTTCACTGAAGGCAATTCCAGAATCTGTGGAATAACGGGCTCTAACCATAATAAGGTAAGTAGAGAAAGGAATATGCTCCCCAAATATTGTTACAGGTTCGTTATTCTGTGTAATATCAGTTTTATGAATCCAACTGGCATCACTTTGCAGGAAAGTATTTACAGCATTGCGTTCATAATAAGAGAAATGTGATGGTTGCAAATTACCGGTTGATTGGAAATGACCCCGGTATAAAGAGAAGTCTATTAGTTTAGTTGTACTCAGATCATCTGTAGGAATGGCCGTGTCGTAAATGAATGCACCCATCTTCACAAATGAACTGGCAAAAGAAACCCACGCACCAATGCTTCCTTTCACATTTACTTTGCAGCGTAATAAAACAATTTTATCTACTTCTGCGCAGGAAATCTGATTGATCCGGATAGGAACTTCGCCGGCTATATTTACATCCATTGTATTAATCAGATCCTCACAATGCAATCCATCTATTTTTACATACCTGGCGAATGTTTTTAAAACCTGACCATCTTCATTAATGCTGGCGTAATCAAAGGAACAATCGTTGATAACAACTTCATCGGTATTCCAGATACGATACCCGCGGAATCCTATCCCTTTCGGCCGATCATTAAACTGTTGTACAGATATTTTTTCCAGCGTAACAGTGGTAGAGCCTCCACCATCAAATGAGCCGGAATGAGAGGAGCCGATAACGCTCTCCAGATCAATGCCAATAGCCTTTTGGGTAGATTTTCCGGGATAAACGGTAATAAATATTTGTGAAAGCTTTAATTGCCACAGGAGGCCCGTATTGGGTGTAGACTTTATTCCGGTATGAGCCATTTGTATTGCAAACTGACCAATAAAGCTATTGTTGACCTGGTCGTTGTTGGAAGTACCAGATTTATGCAGCCAAATTCCAACTGCATTCTCATCTACATCCTCATTACGAACCATTTCAAATGAAATGTTTATTCCTGAAAAATGGAGTACCTGGCCATGCAGTTCTATGGCTGTCATTGATTTGGAGGGACATAAGGTTGCATTTCTTCCTGTTACACTACCATAATTCTTTTTTATTACTAAAGTGTTTGAAATGAGATATTTCCCTGGTCCCAAATAAACGTCATTGAACTTCTCAAAAATGTGCTGTAGCAAGGGATAGGTATCTACATTACTGTTTGGTTGGATACCAAACCATAAGACATCTACAGGACCGTTGTATAGTCTTTTCCATACACCTGTAGTAATTATATCGTTTCCAATTACGGTCCCTTCATCAATGGGGTTAATGTTTGTTGTATCCCAGAAGAAAATACCACCACCACCATCTCCTTTTTGATGGTATCCTAAGACATGGTATATTGTACTGGTGTCAGGTATTGAAATTTTTTTCAGGGCGGCTATTGTCTCAATAATCATTTTTAGGGGATTTAGGATTAAAAAATGAATTTACACTCCCTAATACGCGTTATATATACGCATATGGATCCTCACGAAAAATATCTTATTGACTATTTATTTTATTGTATATTACTGTTACGAAATCTGTCGACTAATTTACACTATCATTTCCTGTTTTCCAGGTAGCTTTGTTATCTGATTTCATGAACGATGAAAAAGAGTTCCCGTTGTGCACACTGAAAGCTGACCCTGATTATCCGGTAATGATAAATATCTGAAGCCACTTTTAACTACAGACCCAACAGAAGAGCAATGCAATACATCGTTTCCACGCAGAGAAGGCAATAGGGGGTATCTTGTCTTAACCCGCGAATGGGGCAAACTGTCATCATTTAATCACCATAAAAATTCATCCAAAATGCAACAAAAGCGTTTACTGATCAGGGTATTATCAGCGTTTATTGCGCTGGCGTTTGTTACCAGTTGTAAGAAAGATTTGCAAACAAAGCAGCCCTTGTCTGGCGAGGCCACTATGGCGGCCAGCTCACTTGCTGCCAATGCCAGTTTAGACAGCCTTATTGCCTACAAAAGCCGCCCTCACCAGATCTATGCAGGGTTTTACCGGCTGGAAGGGCCCTGTTATGGCGCAGCTCCGGCGGGTACCAACTTTTCGCAGGTACCGGACAGCCTGGATATATTGATCCTGTTCTGCTTCTCACCCAGCTCTCCGGTGGTCAGCCAGGTACCGGGATGGATCAATACACTGCATACTAAAGGAACCAAAGTGATCCTGACAGGAAACCTCGACCTTGTTGCCGGCGCCACACATGACTCCGCCGGATATGCAAAGACAGCAAAATATATCATGGACAGCGTCGTGAATAAATATGGATTCGATGGTTATGACATTGATATAGAAAGCACACCTTCCGGACAAACACTCACAGATATGGCCGGCGTATATACGGCGCTGTCAAAATATCTGGGGCCTAAATCCGGCACAGGTAAGCTGCTTACGTTTGATACAAACCAAAGTGGTAGCAACAGCCTTTTCAAGAAGGTTTATAGCATGGTAGACTATGTGTGGCTGCAGGCGTACGGCCGCGGAGCCAGCACCCTGGAATCAACCTGGCAGACCTTTGCGCCTTACATCAAATCCACACAGTTTGTACCTGGATTTTCTTTTTATGAAGAAAGAGGTTATCCTTCCAATGTTTGGTATGATGTTACCTATCCGGTGAACGGAACTGGCCGCGCGTATGATTATGCCCGCTGGCAGCCAAGCTCCGGTACAAAAGGTGGTGTATTCAGTTACGCAATAGACAGAGATGCTCCGCTGACTTCTTCCACTGATGACAACCTCTACGCTCCTACCTACATCGTAAGCAAACAGTTAATCCAGATAATGAATCCTGGCGGTGGCAGCGGTGGAACAACCGGAGTAGTATTCTATCAGGACTCCAACTACGGGGGCGCCGCATCCCAGCCCATCGTAAAAGGTAATTATACGTTGTCTCAGTTACAAGCGAAAGGGTTTGTGAATGATTGGGCTTCTTCTGTAAAGATCCCTTCCGGATGGACAGTTATCATGTATGCGGATGATAATTTTTCTGGTACTTCCTGGACGCTTACTGCAAACAATAGCTGGTTTGGTGCGCTTTCCCCCAGCGCGAATGATAAAGTGAGTTCTGTGAAGATTCAATAGCAGCTATTGTGGTTTCCGGAAAAAAAGCGTATTTTTTATAGACCGGAAATTCCATCTTAAACCATATGTTATGAAAAAGAAAACATCAAAAAAACTACTACTTCAGAAAGTAAGGGTTGCCGATCTTAGCAAGTCGCACCAGGAAGCGCTTAACGGCGGCAGACCTACTATCCTCACCACCTGTGTGACAGGAAAGGAATGTACCCTTACAATAGGGCCTCCATGTGTGGATGCGTGATTATAAAAAGAAATACCGGGACCTGTAAGAAGCAGGCCCCGGTATTTACTTCAATGGATGATGGATTATTTCAACGTAATAAGCCCCGGGTCTTCAGCGGTAACCACCTTACTTTCACCAGTATCTTCCAGATGCTTTGTGGCATCAATCTTAAGCCATAGCATACCCGCACAGATAACAATACAGCCTATAATAATGATAGGGAGGTTCCAGTTGTGGGTTTCACTGACCAGATAGCCAAAACCTATTGACATGATGGTAGAGCCAATCTGCCCAAACATATGCATGGCACCGGATATGGCACCGGCATCCTTTCCACCGATGTCCGTGGCAACAGTCCATGATACCGGCAGCGTAAAATCTTTGAATGCCAGCCCCAGCGAGAGCATTACCACGCACAGGGTGTTGTTCTGCGACAATGCTGCAATGATCATACAGGCGCCAGCCATGAGAAGACCGGTCAGGCCAATAATCCTTCTTCCCCACTTCACGCCTACACGCCTTGCCAGTAAATCAGTGGAGAATCCACCCAACAAGCAGCCTATAGCCCCCAGGATAAAAGGCATTGACAGAAACCAACCGGTGGAGGTATCTAATCCCCTTCCCTGCCGCAGATACTTCGGCATCCAGGATAAGAAGAAATAAGCGCCGAACATGTAGAGGAAGTACATCATCACCAGAGCCCAGAGATTTCCGTCTTTCAGTATTTTTCCAAAGGGGATCTTATGTCCTGCTTTTTTTATTTTCCTGTTATATTCTATCTCATCAATTTCCTGCTGGCTGATGCCCTGCATCTGCGAAGGGTTTTCCCTGAAAAAGAACCACCATAGTACTGCCCAGAGCAGGCCTATACCACCGAAGATGAAAAATACATACCGCCAGCCCCAATGCTGCTGTATAGGCATAATGAACAACGGAGACAACGCTCCGCCCAGCCGGGTGAACATCCAGATGAAAGACTGTGCCCGTCCGCGTTCTGCGGTGGGAAACCATTTGGAAATAGCAATAGAAATATTAGGAAATGCGCCCGCCTCGCCACTTGCAAACAGAAAGCGGATCAGCAGCAAGGCTACAAAGCTGGTGGCCATTCCTGTGAATACCGTGAATAAGGACCACCACAGTACTACCTGCAGCAGTATTGGCTTCACACCGAATTTATCGCCCAGCATGCCTGTGGGAATCTGGAAGATGCCATATGCAATGGAGAACGCCGCCAGCAACCAACCGAATTCCTTTTCGGTAATATTGAGATCACTGGTAATGCCATGCTCTGCTACAGACAACGCCGTTCTGTCGAGATATGTGATAACTGCCAACAGACATAATACACTCAACACCAGATAACGCTTTTTCATATTACGCACATTTTATTTTAGACATTTCCTGTTATTATCTCCTTGTATCTGCCTGATATTTCATCAGAATTTTATGTTGAATGATGTGTAGTAGTAGGCTCCCATAAATCCGAACTGTGATGTGAAACGTGTGTAGGGCGTTTGGCCGCTTGATGTCAGTGAGGGAAGCGCGATCTGATCCGGATACACATTGGCAATGTTGTTGGCGCCCACGCTCCAGGAGATGCGACTGTTGATATTGTAGGTTAAAGAGGCATCCGTGATGATTTTTGCGGAGAAAGTCTGGTCCTGTTTAGGATCGCTTTGTCTTGCAGTTACCTCCCCGAAACGGGTGGCTCTTAACAGCGCCTCTACCTTACCAAGACGGTATGTGGCAGAAGCGATCACTTTATCCCTGGGCTGCGCTACTTCTATCAACCCGATCATAATACGATCCAGGATACCACTGCCCAGCGACTGTAATTTACCTGGTGTGCGGATATTGCCCTGCACCTTTGTTTCGTTCAGCATTATAGCTGCATTCAACGTCAGTTCACTTTTGGGGTTGAACTTCTCGCGCCAGGTGGCTACTACGTCCAGCCCTTTGGTGCGGGTATCAATGGCATTAGAGAAGAACTGTACCTGTGCATATCCTGATCCTGCAAATACAGCAGTAAGCGGTTCGCTGGAAGCATCCAACTGTGCAGAGATCACGACCCGGTCTTTAATGTCAATCTGGTATGCATCTGCTGTCAGCAGGAACTTGTGGCCCAGCTGTAAAGTGAAGCCGGCATTGTAGTCCATGGAAGTTTCGGCTTTCAGCTTACCCACACCCAGTGCCTGTACATAGGGATTGTCATTGCGCAGATGTGCGACGGGATAGGCATCAAATACGCCGTTGATCGTAAGCCATTGCGCGTCTGCATTGCTGCTGTAATACAGCTGATGCATAGAAGGCGCACGGAAGCTCCTGTTGACAGAACCGCGGATGGCAAAGGCTTCGGAAAGTTTATAACGTGCGGAAAATTTACCGGAAACGTTTGCTCCGAAATCACTGTAGTTCTCAAAACGAAGAGCAGCGCCCAACAGCAGTTTGCTGGTAATATCACTTTCTGCATCGACGTATACGCCTATGTTGTTACGGTTACGGACCACCGCATTCTGGGTGCCTATCCCTTCTCTCCCGCTCGCGCCTATATCCATGTTCTGCCATGCACCTTTTTTCCAGGAAGCGTCATCGCCTGCGCGCATGCGGTAGTTTTCCAGGCGGAATTCAGATCCCAGCGCGAGACCAAGGGATTTCAGACTGCCTGTATGCGTAAAGTTGCGTGAGAAATTTATATTGCTGGTACTCTGACCAAATTTAAGCTGGCCGGTGTAAAAGCTGGTGGGAGAAGCATCTCCGTAAGATGGATTCACAGTAGTATTGACATACATATCAATTTTATTCTGCCCATAGGTTGTGCTGAAGTCCATGTTCCAGCCGTTGGCGGAGGTTCGCTTGATACCTGCCGTTGCTGCTGCGTCCTGCAGGATACCGGGAAACACGGGTGAGTACCCATTGGGATAGGTATTAAGTACGGTGCGTTTGGCATTACTGGGTGGCCGAAGGAAGCCGTAAGCGGTCATGTCTTTGTAGGAATATCCACCGAATGAGTAAAAGGCCCAGTTGTTTTGCAACGGAACTTCAAGGTTATAGAAACCGACACCCATGGTATTTTTGGAGATACCGTATTTAGCGACATCCCGGTTGAAGTTTCTGGCGGCAACGATGGAATCGTCCTGCCTTTGGTTATTGACATATACCCGTCCTGTGTAGTTGCCGGAGCGGTCTGTTGGTTCGTTGTGATGAAACTGGAAAGTAGTATTGATAAATCCACCTTTCTTACCCAATGGCAGCCCGAAGTTTAATGACTGTTCATAGGTTTGCCCGTCACCTTCTTTGGTTTGTCCGTAATGCCCGCTGACGCTACCTCCCGATGAGTTGCGTTTCAATTGTATATTGACAATACCGGCAATAGCATCTGAACCATATTGAGCCGCAGCGCCATCACGGAGTATTTCCACTCTTTCGATGGCAGCTGTTGGTATGGCATTGAGATCGGTGCCGACGGTGCCTCTGCCTACAACGTTATTGACATTCAGTGCAGCAGACTGGTGTCTGCGCTTGCCGTTGATCAGCACGAGTGTCTGGTCTGGTCCAAGCCCGCGCAATGTGGCGGGGTCTACATACGAAGTAACATTACTGATGCCATGTTTGGTGGAGTTAAAGGAGGGCGCTGAGAAGTGGATCATCTGCGCCAGTTCCGTCTGCCCGGTCTTCTGCATTTCCTTGCTTGATATAACATCGATTGGTACCGGCTTTTCCACATTGGTGCGTGCAATATTTGATCTTGACCCCACTACCACTACTTCGCCCATTTTCTGGGCCGTAGTGCTCAGTAGTATTTCCAGATCGGATTGATGGCCTATCGTTATTTCCTGTGGCTCATAGCCTACATAGTGAATCAGCAAGACATCGCCTGGGGAGACATCCAGCTGAAAGGCGCCATTATTGTCCGTAATGCTTCCTTTGTTTTTTCCTTTGATAGAGATCCGTGCCCCGGGCAGTGGCGTCTTATCAGTGGCAGATAATACTTTCCCATGGATGGGCTTCACGGTTACTTCTGCAACGGCCAGTGGCGCGGGTTTCTCCACCTTTATTGGTACAGGTACCGCTGCTGTGGCTGAAACAATTGTGATCTGTTTTGCGGATATTTTTTTGTAGGTAAGATGAAAGGGGGCCAGCAGATTACCAAGATCTTCGTCCAGGTTGCCGTGCATGGTGAAGGCGAAATTACCGGTTTCCCTGTTGTGGATCAATTTGTCCATGTATACGAAACTGACCTGGTATTGTTTCTCCAGTTCCGAAAGCCATGCTTTCAGGCTACGGGTAAGAAATGGCTGCAGCGCTTCTTCCGCGGCGTTGTTGCTGGTCGGGCGAGTGTAACTGTAGGCATGTACAGTGGTGTGGTATGTGCAAACGAGCAGGCATACAGCCGCCATTTGCCTGGATAAAGGCAATGGAAATTTCATAACGGAATTTTTGTTAAAGGGACTTTACTTTTTCTGGATGATGATTTGGTTGTTTTCTTTCTTTACATCTGTACTTAAAATACCCGACAAAGTGCTCATGACATCTTCCTCCTCCTGTAATTCTATGGTACCGGATATCTGTATCTTCTTCATGTTGCTGTTACGGATGACGAAAGGCGTACCATAATAGTTTTGCAAATACATGCAAACTTCTTCCAGCGATTGATGTTCAAATATGAACTGGTGACGCATCCAGGCGGTATGCAGCTGTGGGTCCACCTGTTTCCGGGTCCAGTTTTTTGTTTGTTTGTTATAATGAAGGTAATCGTTGGGTTGCAAGACAAAAGGGTCATGTACCCCGGGAACGGTTACACGAACTTTCCCACTTTGCAGCATAACAGTTGTGTTGTCAGTACTCCTGACATTAAATTCAGTTCCCAGTACTGACACCTCCATGCCGTTGGTGTGGACAATAAATCCGGCCGGGCCCTGGCCGGAAGTATTGACTGGTTTAACCTTCAGGAAGGCTTCTCCATCTATCCATACTTCACGATGTCTTGCTGACCATTCTTTATTGTAACGCAACGTTGAATGGGCATTGAGAATAACTTCCGTACTGTCTGGTAACCATACTGAGCGGGTTTCTCCGTATGGAGTGGTAATAATTGTTCTGGTGTCTGATAACCAATTCCATAACAGCGCAGTACCGGCTATCAGGCTGGCAGCAATGGCTGCCACACGAATCCATACCGGCCGGCGCTGCAGTTGCCGGACAGATGTAAACTCCCCATCTGATGCTATGGTAGTGTCGATACGTTGCTTTAACCGTATATCAAAATCAGGTGGAACATCTTCCTCCGCAAACCTGAACCGCAGTATCAACTCCCTGGCCTGTTGTACCAGCATACGCTTTTCAGGGTGGTGCTGTAACCATTGATTCAGTTGCCGTTCCTGTTCTGCGTCTGACAACAGTACTCCCTGGATGAAAGCATCATCCTGCAGAAAGTCGTCCAGCGTGTAATTATGATAACGATCCATAATGCTTTTTTACAGGGCTCTTAAAAGAGAGGAGAAATTGAATTTTATTACCCCACGAAAAGGAAAGTTTTTTATTTTTTTTCTGACAACCGCTTAACAGAGCCACAGCAGCAGTATCAAACTGCTATGCGGGAGCGTTTCGCGCAGGGTGGCGATGGCCCTGCCCATAAGTTTATAGCAGGCTTTTACGGAGAGGTTCATGTTTCTGGCAACTTCTTCAAAAGGCAGCCCTTCATAATAGCGGAGGTATATGACCTCCCGTTGCCGGGCGGTCAGCTGGTCGAGCAGGCGCGCTACGCGTTCTCTCAGGATGCTGTCCTGCTCTCTGTCCATCAATACGGCTTCGGGAGAAAGGATTAGCCTGAACTCATAATTTTCATCGGTAGTTATCGGGCGGATATTCCTTCTTTGTTCTTTTTCTATGCGATGCAACAGCCCTGTTCGCAGAGACTTCATCAGGTAGCCTTTGAAAGACCGTTGTATTTCCAGCTCATGGCGTTTGCTCCAGCACCATACAAAGAGGTCGTGGAGGCAGTCTTCCACGATTGCCTGATCCGCTGTGAATTTAAGCCCATACTGGGTGAGACCTTTGATGTACTTATTGTATAACGCTGTGAATGCAGTATAATCACCGGCTTTCATTTGCCGGAGCCATTGTTCATCTTCATGAAAGTGGTATGCAGAAACGGCTGAACCCATACAGTTGACAGATCGTTGTGCTTTGTTGATAGTCAGTGTAACCCTGAAAAAGGTACAACAAATTATTTACTTGAAAAGCAAAGGATCTTCTTTAGTGAAATGAGAAAAAATAAAGTAACGATAAAACAGGAATTTATCAGAACCATATTATCTTACAGCACAAACAGTTTAACCTTTACCTTATTACTCATAACCCGGTACTGTCATTTTTATTAAATAATAAGATAATATTTTAAAGTAATGAAGATTTTATCCCGTATCCTATTATGCTGCGCCTTCTTTTGTAGTATGCGTGCCACTGCCCAGATTGTTCCATTTGATACGCTGGTTAGTAATGGTTCTGACAGAAAAATTCTTTTTAACACCTCCACCTGGGGCAGCGGTTTTGGTCATAAGATCTATTCTATTGATCCCGGTAGCAGAACGGATCTCCGTATTGCAGGCCGGCATAATTCAGCAGACTGGAAGGACCTCTTGACAATTTCCTCATTGGGGAATGTGGGTATTGGTAATTCCAATCCCCTGACCCTGTTGCATACCACGGCATTCAACAATACAAACAATACTTCTGCATTTATATGGGGACAGTATTGGGGAGTGGCCATGTCTGTTGCAGATACGCTGCCATCGCGTTATGCATTTTCTGTGTCTTCACATCAGAACTCAGATGGACAGCCAGCTTCTGCCAAAGGAATCCGGAGCCTGTTGTATGTCAGAGCCGATGGGAATGTTGGTATAGGACTGACTTCTCCTGCTGCCGGGCTTCATGTTGCTAAAGTCGCCATTTTGGAAAATGGAGAACGTGCAGCAGCGATATTAGGCAATACTTATCTGGACTGGACTTATTTTGGTGCATCCACAGGTGGAAAAATAAGAGGCAGCAATGAAGGCTATCTTGCGCTGGAAACAAACTCCAAAGGATCAGATAAGAACATTTACATGAACACCTCATCCGCCGGAAACGTCATTATGGCCACTGGTGGTGGTAATGTTTGTATTGGTACAGCGCGTTCCAACGGGTATAAACTGGCTGTTGAAGGCACCATCGGCGCCAGAAAGATCAAAGTAGAGCAGGTAGCCTGGGCTGATTATGTTTTCCATCCGGAATATAAACTGCCTACGCTGCAATCAGTGGAAGATTATATAACAGCACATAAACATCTTCCGGATATTCCTTCTGATAAAGAAGTAAAGGAGAATGGTCTTGACCTCGGCGATATGAACAAAAGGCTTTTGCAGAAAGTAGAAGAGCTGACCTTGTATCTTATATCACAGGATAAGAAGCTGGAAAATGTTCAGCAGCGCATGACACAGCTTGAACAGGAGAATGCTGCGATGAAAAAACAGTTGGAAGAGAACAGGAAGTAATATTTTTAAAATAAGAGAAAGGGCTTTCAGTATTTGCTGGAAGCCTTTTTATTTACCGGTTTCAAGGAGTACAACCCGGAAAGATTTCTTAATTTCCGGGATCGTAAATTCCCTTCAAAAATTATCCAAATGAAGAAACTATTCATCTTTCTTTCCGCTGCGTTTCTCGGTTATAGCGCTTCCGGACAGACTACACAAAAACAGCCTACCCCTGAATATATCACCTGTGTAACACCTCCGGAGGATCTGATCAGCCTTCCTGGTACTAACTGGATAATTGTGAGTTGCATTGCTACAAAAGAAAAACTCGGCAAGGTGCTGGCAGTGGATATTACAGACAAACAGAAAACTCCTGCGACAATTATCACTGCGGGAGATAAGGGCGTGTCGGAGAAGTTTACACCACATGGTATTAATCTTCAAAAAACAGGCAACGGAAAGTATAAGCTGTATGTTATTAATCACGGTGGGAAAGAGTCTGTTGAGGTATTTGATATTACTGCCGGTAAAGAAAGCATCCAGGCTGTATGGACTGAAAGTATTGCTTCTCCTGCCAATACAGCCGCTAACGCTGTCGCTGTGCGCCCGGATGGAAGTGTGTTTATTTCAAAAATGTATGATCCTACTGATAAATTTGTGGAGAAGGCATACAAAGGAGAACCAACAGGACAGGTATTGAAATGGAGTCGTGATAGAGGGTGGGCGCCTGCGGAGGAGAAAATGTTGTCTTATCCCAATGGATTAGAGATATCTCCTGATGGCCGTTACCTGTTTGTTACGGAATGGGCCAATAAGCGTCTGTGGCGTTTTCCGCTGGACGGCTCCGGAAAAGAATCGTTTGTCACACTGTCCTTTCTCCCTGATAACCTGCGTTGGACTTCAAAAGGAACCTTGCTGCTCGCCGGGCAGCGTGCTACTCCTGAAGAACTGTTCACATGTATAGGCAAGGGAGCTGGTTGTCCTGCGGGCTTTGCTGTGATTGAAGTCAACCCTGCAACGCTTAAATATCGTACGCTGCTGGATGCGGGTGATGAAAACTTCAATGTAGTTTCAGGCGCCATTATGCTACCGGATGGCCTCTGGGTAGGCAGCGCCTTTGCGAACAGGCTGGCTTATTACAGCCAGATAAAATAACCTGTCATGTTCCAAAAAGTACAATCATTGTTCAGTAGTGGACAGATGATTAAAATAAGTAATTTTTAAACATGCTTATTAGTAATGGAATAAATCTTTGACTTGGTTTTTGTTGCGCCTTTGGTATTAAATAATGATCGCCATCATGATGAATTTCAGCGCATTTATCCGAGGTTTCCGGACAAAGAAAATATTTACCGTACTGAATATAGCAGGGCTTTCTGTGGGAGTTGCTGTGAGTCTGCTGGTGTTTGTATTTATACGCAACGAGCTGAGTATTGATGCTTTCCATTCAAAGCGTGACCGTATTTATCGTGTGGTTTCTACGGAGACCTTCAGAGATGGCAGCGTAGACTACGATGGCTGTGCGCCTAAGCCTTTGGCCGACGCACTCAAAAATGAATTTCCGCAAGCAGAGCACGTATCGGCTGTATACCGGTTTGGGCAGCAACAGTTTACTATCCGGGGTGATGGCGGTGCAGAGGCCAGGTATAAGGTAAAAGAGGCATTCTATACAGAGCCTGCACTGTTTCATATTTTTGATTTCCGCTGGATTGCCGGTGATCCTGAAACAGCACTAAAAGAACCATATACGGCTGTTGTCACAAGGGCTACTGCCGCAAGCTGGTTTGGCAGATGGGAAGATGCTGTTGGGAAAACGATCCTGCAAGGTGATCAGCGGCTTGCTTACCGTATTACAGGTGTACTGGAAGACCTGCCTGACAATACAGATATTCCTTTGAAAGTGGTGTTATCATTTGCTACGCTGAAAGCATGGTGGCCGCGTGATTTCACCAATCCTATGAGCTGGGACAGTTTTAACTCTGCTTCTCAATGTTTTTTTACGGTGAAGGAAGGGCAGCATATTTCTTCTATGAATGCGTTGCTTCCCGGCTTTGTGGCAAGGCACTACACGCCGCTGGCGGCTATGTCGGATACCCGCGACTCCAGCTACTTTCAGCCATTGAGAGAGATGCATTTTGATGACAGGTTTTACCGGTACGGTGATCATGGCTGGACGTTTAAGGAATTATGGTCTATCGCTTTGATCGGTATATTTATGCTGCTGGTGGCATGTATCAACTTCATTAATTTATCTACGGCCCAGTCGTTGACCCGGGCAAAGGAAGTAGGTGTCATAAAAGTGCTGGGAGGCAGCAGACTGCAGTTATTTATTCGATTCATGATGGAAACAGCGCTATTGGTTGCTGTGGCGCTGATGCTGGGATATGTATTGGCCGCAGCCGCGTTGCCATGGCTGCAACAACTGCTGGAAAAGCCTGTTAATGCCGGTGTATTCCTGACTCCTGTTTTACCGGTATTTACACTGGGATTGGGAATGACCATGACGTTTCTCGCCGGTGTTTATCCAGCTGTGGTGCTATCTGGTTTTAAGCCTGTGATGGCGCTCAAAAAGAGATTGAATGAAAAAACAGCAGGCGGGTTATCACTCAGGAGAAGCCTTATTGTGTTGCAGTTTATGATAGCGCAGTTGCTGATAATAGCAACGATAGTAGTAACGCAGCAGGTCAGGTACATCCATAGCCGCCCCATGGGATTTGATAAAGATGCCGTAGTGCTGCTTGATCTGCCATATAATAAAGATCCTGTGTCGCGTAATGATTATATTAAGAACAGGATGCAGCAGGTGCCAGGTGTAATATCGGCGAGTCTTTGCAGTGAGGCGCCTTCTTCCATTTCAGTAACGTCCGGTTATTTTACATTCGAGAATCATCCGCAACCTGAAGACTTTGAAATTATCCGCCGCTGCGCTGATGAAGATTTCCTTAAAACATTTCATATAAAGCTGGCAGCTGGCCATTACCCTGTAAATATTGATACAGCCATCAATGAGATCGCTGTAAATGAATGTACGACCAGGAAGCTGGGCTTTAAGCAGCCGGGAGATATTATAGGGAGGAAGATAAGGCTTGGGAACATTCAGGAACCTGCGATCACTATAGTGGGTGTGGTAAAGGATTTTAACACTACTTCCCTGAAATCAGGCATGAGCCCTATGTACCTACTTCCGGATAAGCGGACATATAGCACAATAGCCATAAAAGTAGACCCATATAAATTAAGGGAGACAGTGGCTGGTCTTCGGTCGGTATATAATGAAGTACTGCCTGCTGCGCTGTTTGACCCGGTGTTTTTTGATGATACTATAGCGGCGTTTTACAAAGGAGAGGTGATTACATCCAGACTGATAAAGATATTTGCGATACTGGCTGTTTTCATTTCCTGCCTTGGTATGTATGGATTGATTTCCTTTATGGTGATGCAAAAGACAAAGGAAGTGGGTATTCGTAAAGTATTGGGTGCGTCTGTTCAGCATATTTTATATCTGTTTTCAAAGGAGTTTACAATACTTATTGGTGTTGCCTTCCTTGTGTCGGCTCCTGTAGGATATTATTTCATGCAGCACTGGCTTCGTGAATATCATTATCATATCAGTATAGGGTGGGAAGTGTTTGGGCTGACGGTGTTGTTGTCTGTAATAATAGCCTGGACGAGTATTGGTTATAAAGTGATAAAAGCTGCATTGACCAATCCTGCCAGGAGTATGAGAACTGAATAGGCTTTTATAACAGTTTCCGGGAGCTGTTTATCTGTATTACAGATAAACAGCTCTCTTCTTTTATACCAAATCCTACTGTATAATAAACGCAGTGTTCCTTCCAGAAATATTTATTTTTTCCCGATAGTACCAGGTGTTTCCTCCCCCGACTACTTGCATGTGTTGCCCTGTCCCACGTGTATACTAACTGTAATTTAGAAGAACTGATAGCACCCGACAAACTGATACTGAACTGACACCAATAGAATTAGCTAAGCATCGTTCGATCTGATCTTGAAAACCTTTTTAACCTGAGCACTAGTTATAGTATTTCTTAACCATTATCAACAATTGAACCTTTATGAAGTCCAAATCTACCTCGGGAGGCATAGCACTCCGCTATCTATGCGTCTGTTGTTTGATGCTGTTATTATTTGGTGGAGCCCTGCAGGCGCAGGTGAGTCCACGGGTGCCAGCCACCACCCAGCAACACAACAAACAAGTGATAGGTTACATCACACAATGGGATGCCTGGAAAAATGTAGCCGGTACTGTTCCTGCCGGCGGGTATAATCAACTTAATCTGGATTATTCCCAGTACACCATCCTCAATTTCTCTTTTTTTGGTGTTGCTAAAGATGGCTCTTTACACAGCGGCGATTACCGCAACAAAAACATCTGGCAGGTGGGTGCAGTGCAGGACCCGGCCCCGCTGATTTATGAAGACATTTACAGCAGCTGGGATATGTACCTGCTGTATGGAGAACTGGATATCCTGTACAATATACCGGATAACAGTTATGCCTACTCGCTTGGTTACCGCAACTCTGGCGGCGGATGGACCAATGTGAACACGGGCAAGTCTGGTAGCTTTCCGCTGTCTATACACAAGCAGGGCGGCGCTCCCGGCGTATTGGAGCTGGCACACCAGAAAGGTGTGAAAGTAATGGCATCCATTGGCGGGTGGAGTATGTGCAAGCACTATCCTGAAATGGCCGCAGATCCGGCCAAACGTGCCAAATTTGTTGCAGGCTGTAAGGACCTGATCAACCTGGGTTTTGATGGTATCGACTTCGACTGGGAATACCCTAACGATGCCGGTATGAACATTGAACATTACAGTACAGCAGACTACACTAACTTTGCCATTCTGCTCGAAGAGGTGAAAGCCGCCATCGGTCCGTCAAAACTTATTACCAGTTGCTTCTCCGCTGCTACCCGCAAGCTGCCGGGATTTGACTGGGCAAGGATCGACAAGGTGATAAACTATTATAACATGATGACCTACGACTATAATGGTGGATGGTCTAATAAAGCAGGGCACAACTCTCCGTTGTACGATTATCCGGGACAGGAGTATCCCAACTTCTCCCTTGATGCTACCACCAAGGGAATCCGTGCACTGGGTGTTAACATGAGTAAAGTAACGTTAGGCGCTCCCTTCTATGGCCGTGGCGTGATCACCAATGGTAATGCAGACGTGAATGTGCCCACCGTTAAGCGTCCGGAAACAGTACAGCCTGATGGTCCTATTCAGACCTCTGCTGACTATACCAACTGGACCAAAGATGTATGGGATGGCACACCTAATTTTGCCTATATCACTAATAGCACCGGCGCAGGTTCCGGCTGGACTGAGCACTGGGATGATAATGCAAAAGTGCCTTATAAAACCAAAGGCAGTTTCTTCCTGAGCTATGATAACGAACGCTCTATTGCGGCCAAAGCGCAATACATCAAAGACAACAATCTTGCGGGTGTGATCGTCTGGCAGGTATATGGTGACATGACGAATATGACATCCAGCACCGTACCAAAAGGAAAACTGATCTTTTGCCCCAATACTACCCATCCGCTGGTGAATAAGATCAATGAAGTGTTTGCAAGTGGCGGTGGTACAACCAATATTCCGCCCAAGGTGAGTATCACTGCACCCGCGAATAACTCCAGCTATCCGGAGCCTGCCAGTGTTACCATACAGGCCGCTGCCAGTGATTCAGATGGCGTGGTGAAAAGCGTAGCCTTCTACAACGGAGCTGCTCTTCTCGGAACCGATAGTACTGCTCCTTACAGTTATGCCTGGAACAATTTATCAGCAGGCACCTACGCAGTGAAAGCTATTGCCACTGACGACAAAGGAGCCTCTACTACTTCTACTATCGTGAACTTCACGGTTACCGGTAATAATCCAGGCGGACAGGATACGGGCAAAGTGATAGTAGGATACTGGCAGAACTGGGGTTCGCCCACAGATGCATCTCCGTATATCCCTCTCCGTGACGTCAACCCGAAATACAACGTAATTGAAATTGCCTTTGCCGTAACCGGCACAGACAAGGCTACCGTTAGCTTTGTACCTGAAAACGTAACACCTGCGCAGTTCCTGGCAGATGTTCAGTACCTGCAGGCAAATAGCAAGAAGGTACTGCTATCTATCGGTGGTGAAACAGGTTCACTGGATCTCACTACAGCTGCACAGAAACAATCATTTATTACTTCACTGAAAGCGCTGCTTGACCAGTATGACTTTGATGGATTTGACCTTGACATCGAAGGCGGCTCCAATCTTCAGCTGGATAACAATGACAAGGATTTCACCAACCCAACTACACCGAAGGTGAAAAACCTGATCGCTGCAGTGAAAGAAGTAGTTGCCTACCGCAAAGGGAAGGGCAAGAACTGCTGGCTCACAATGGCGCCTGAAACCTATTATGTACAAACCGCATTTGGTTCCGGTTATGGCCCGCTGGTAGGCGCTTACCTGCCGGTAGTACATGGTCTGCGCAATGAGCTTACTTTCATACAAACACAATACTATAATACCGGTTCTGTGTTAGGACTTGACAACGGCATCTATAGCCAGGGCACATCAGATTTCATTGTTGCCATGTCTGAAATGCTGATGAAAGGATTCACTGTGTCCGGTACCAGCCTTACCTTCCCGCCGCTGCGTCAGGACCAGGTGGCATTTGGTATACCTGCCAGCTCAAGAGCTGCCGGCGGAGGATACATTACTCCTCCCAATGTGAAGAAGGCATTGGATTACCTGATCAAAGGCCAGACTTTCGGCGGCGCTTATCAGCTGCGTAACCCGGCCGGTTATCCTAATTTCCGCGGTATCATGACCTGGTCCGTGAACTGGGATAAAGCCAATAATGATGAATTTGCTACCAATTATTATGACTATTTCTTCGGTGGCAGCAACCCTGGCAACAAGCCTCCTGTGGTAAATATCACTGCTCCTGCTAACAACGCTACCTTCACCGCGCCGGCAACCGTATCTGTACAGGCGACTGCAACTGACAGCGATGGTACTGTGAAACGCGTTCAGTTCTACAACGGTACCACTTTACAGGCTACAGACAGCGTAGCACCTTACAGCTATACCTGGAGCAATGTAGCAGCAGGTACTTACAGCCTTACAGCAAAAGCTACAGATGATAAAGGCGCGACTACCACATCTGCAGCGGTACGCATCACTGTAAACAGTAATTCAGGCAACAAACCGCCGGTAGTAAAAATCACATCTCCCGCCAACAACGCTACCTTTACTGCACCTGCATCTGTGGCTATCCAGGCTACAGCATCTGACAGCGATGGCGTAGTGAAGAATGTGGCATTCTATAACGGCAATACCCTGCTGGGCGTAGATAGCGTTGCGCCTTATGCATATACCTGGAGCAACGTGGCAGCGGGTACTTACAGCCTCACTGCAAAAGCTACAGATGATAAAGGTGCTGTTACTACATCTACAGCAGTAAGCATCAGTGTAACCGGTGGTACCAATACATGTAACGGTATCGCTGAATGGTCTGCATCATCAGTATACACAGGTGGTATGCAGGCCGTATACAACAGCAAGCTCTATAAAGCCAAATGGTGGACTCAGAACGAACGTCCTGACATCAGCACTGGCGACGGAAAACCATGGGAATTTGTGCGCAATTGTACTTCTGCTGCTGCGCGGATAGCAACGGCAACTGAAACTACATCTGCTTCTCAGAAAGAAACGGCCAACGTATACCCGAACCCGGTATCCGGCTCTCTCTTACAGGTGCAGGTGGACGCAACTTCAGGCGACAGACTGGTAATTGAAGTACTAGATCTTAAAGGTAGCGCACCGGTGTTACAGCAAATCTATACAACGGGAGTTAAAGGGACACAGCCTATCAGATTGGATGTTAGCAGGGTTCCTGCAGGTACATGGATCATCCGTATAACAAGTCAGAACACCAGGAAAGTGTATACAGCAAGAATAGTAAGAATATAAATCAGATATTGAAAACCCCTGGTATATATAAGAAGGCCCCCCGGTTAAGCCAGGGGGGCCGTTCTTTTTTTATAAACCCACGTTGATAAACTGATTGGTGTTGGCAAAGGTGGCTTCCTGTATCTGGCAACTTTCTGCTGCGATGAAAGATCCCTGCGGATCGAACCGGGAGACTGGCGCCAGGAAAGCGTAAGCGCCGCTTTGCAAAGTCAGCGGATTACCATTAATGGCTATACTTTTCTGATCTCCAAAACCATGCAGCATCAGCCTGATATAGCGAAATCTGGAAGTATAGTTTCCGTTTACTTTATCCAGCGTAATTTTTTGGGATGACGGATCGTAGGTAATAGTCCTTTCGTAAAAAGCTCCTTTCTCATTGTCGAAGCTTTCTCCATCATCTTCATAATAAACAAAACTGTTTACCCTGTCGCCTTTGTAGATATGCAACAGCAGCGTATCTGAAGGCTTTTCATTGGTGGATTGTATGAGTGACTGCATTGGAATAATACTGCTTTCTCTTATAAACACGGGTAATGTTTTATTATCCAGTCCGGTGATCACTTCCTGTTGCCCGTTGGTGATGGCATCTGTAAAGAAGTTATACCAATGCCCTTCGGGGAAGTATATTTTCCCGAAATCCTTCGTGCTTTCGAAAGGCGCTATCATAAAGGCGCTGCCGAAGCCATACTGGTTCTGGTAGCGGGTATCATACACATTGGGGTCAAAGGTGTTATTGAGTGCAAGCGTGCGCATAACGGGCATGCCTGTACGGGTAGCCTCATACATGGTGCTGTAGAGATACGGCAGCAAGCGGTAACGCAGGTTGATGTAATTACGGGATATTTCCAGTGCTTCTTCACCAAAGGCCCAGGGCTCCGCAGATTTGGTGTTTACGCCGGTATGATTTCTGAAGTAGGGAATGAATGCGCCTATCTGCATCCAGCGTGTATAGAGGGCTACAGAGGGATTGCCGGTGAACCCGCCAATGTCCATGCCGGTGAAGGCCATGCCGCTTACCCCCAGACTGTTCATGAGCCGGATGCCCAGGAGCATGTGATCATCTTCAGCGCGGTTGTCGCCTGTCCACAGGGCGCTGTAGCGCTGACTACCGGCATAGGCTGCACGTGTAAGCAGGAAGGGACGTTTCTTCAACTCTTCCCGTGCGCCTTCATAGCTGGCACGTACCATCTGCAAGCCATAAATGTTATGCGCCTGGAGATGTGTAACAGGATGACCTTCATAATCGAACAGTACATTGTCCGGCATCTTCTGCCCCCAGGTGGCAATTTCATTCATATCATTCCATATGCCGCTCACACCTTCACGGATATACGATTTTATCTGTCCTTTCCACCAGCTCCGTCCTTTGGGGCTGGTAAAGTCCGGGAAATGGCACCAGCCAGGCCATACCTGGCCGGTATAATTCTGCCCGTCGTTGTATTTGATGAAGATATTTTCCTGTTTACCATTTTCATAGGCAGCGTAGCCTGGTTCTACTTTAATACCCGGGTCTACGATCACCGTTACACGGAAGCCCATATCTTTCAGGCGACTGGTAAGCTGAGATGGATTCGGGAAGCGCTCTTTGTTCCAGGTAAAGAGTTTGTAGGCGTCCATGTAATGGATGTCCAGCGTGATACCATCGGCGGGGATCTTCTTTTCACGGAGGGTTTGTGCGATGCGCATTACTTCTGTATCCGGGTAATAGCTGTAGCGGTTCTGCTGATAGCCGAGGCTCCACAGCGGAGGCATGGGCATACGGCCGGTAAGCTGTGTATAAGAAGCAATAATGTCTTTCATCTGCTGGTGGTAGATGAAATAATAATTCATCTCTCCTCCCCTGGCGCCGAAGGAAGAAAACCGATTGTTACTGGCGCCGAAATTGAAATCACTCTGGAAGGTATTATCGAAGAAGATACCGTAATTAAGATGATGATGAATACCGACGTAGAATGGTATGGTAGAATAGATCGGATCACGATTGGTGGCGTATCCGAATACATCGGAGTTCCAGTTTGTATAGCCTTCCCCTTTGCGGTCGAGGTTGCCCGTTTTCTCTCCCAGGCCCATAAACCGTTCGCCTTCCTGCATCTTCTTATAGGTGGCCACTGCCTCTCCGATCCAGGAGGTGGTTAGTCCTGGTTCATCTTCATTGATCATTTCTCCTGCAGGGGTAAAAAAGTGTACCGCAAACGGCGCTTTTGAAATGCTCATCTGCAGGGAATCTGTAACGATCCTTACCTCTTCATTATCCTGTGTTACCTGCACTTTTGCGGTGGCTGGTTTGCTTACCACGGCATAGGAGAAGTCGGTTGCCAGTGGATGTTGGTCCATTCTTACCCTGATAACAGCAGGACTATATACCGTTACTTCTGCAAATGCGTTTTCAGCTTCGAACTTCACCTGCTGACCGGAAATGCTTACTTTATTCACTTTGCCAATTTTCTTCACCTGACTGCGGGCCACCAGTGCGGAGCAGATCGTGAGGAAGCATAGCGGCAGAATTTTTTTGATCATGCGCTGAGATAATTTTTTAGAAAAAATTCCCCCTGCCGTTCTGCTGATGCGGAACGGATAAGCTCTTGAAACAGTTTATGGTGGAGGGTTTGAGGTGTCTGGGGATTTTTATTTCGTTATTTAGATATTTGAAATGCAATGAAGATCAATATTTATAAATGACACAACATCATCTTCGCTGCATTTAAAATATCTAAATAACGAAATAAGAAAATCCCTAAATTTTTAGTAGCCCGGGTTTTGGACCAGGTTTTTATTAACTGCCAGATCACTTGTTGGGATGGGGAACAGCAGATACTTCGGATCGTCTGTAGGTTTCAGCTGCCAAGGCTGCAGGAATTTACCAAAACGAATGAGGTCTTGTCTTCTCCATCCTTCCCAGTACAGTTCACGGCCTCTTTCATCCAGTAAGGAGTTAAGATCAAGTGCTGCAAGAGGAGTTGCACCGCGTTTGAGTCTGATCTGGTTAACCAGCAGCAACGCTGCGGGAGCATTGCCTGTTCTCAACAATGCTTCTGCTTTCATCAGCAGTACGTCTGCATAACGGAAGAAAACGAAATCATTGCTGGCATCATTGCCGTTTTCTGATGTTGATTTGGTGGTCAGAAAATCTGGAGGATATTTTACTACCCTGATGCCGGACATTTCCACCTGGTCGCCGGTTGCCCGTAATTGCACTTCCCTTGTAAATATCAGCGGGCGGCCGCTTCTGTCCAGTATTTTATTGCCGTTCTGATCATATTGCTGCCCAATGAGGAAGCCCACTTTTAGTCCACTCGTGTCTGTTACGCCTGAATAAAACCCGCCTAAACGCTTATCTGTTGGTTCATATTTATCATAGAAATCAGACAGGGTAGTAAAGCCATTCCATCCGCTGGGTCTCTGGCTATAGTGCAGAGTACACATCCAGCGGCAGAATACGTTGTTGGCGGAAGGCAGACGTGAGGTACTGAACCCTGGCCCGTTCTGCTGTGTGAAGATGTTTTCTGTGGACTTCACATCGTTATCCCGGGCGAAGTTGTCGTAATAGTTATCAGCCAGTTTATAACCACTTGCAGTAATCTGATCAGCCAGTTTGATGATCTCCTGCATGTCAGCAGCATCAAATGTAGGCGCCTGCCTGTTGAGGAATGCACCTTTGTTGAGGTACAACTTCATCAGCAGAAAACGAGCTGCATCCTTATTGGCTACGTATGCCTGTGTAGCTGGCATATTGCCAAGATTGGGAGTCACTGCAGTCAACTCAGATTTCATGAACTCAATAGCTTCTGCCGGCTTCATCACTTTGGGAGCATTGAGCAACGTATCTGTTGGGTTTCTGAACGGCACCTGGCCATAGAGATCCAGTACTGAGAAAATAGACAATGCTCTGAGGAAACGCGCTTCTGCTTCCTGACCGGGATTTGGGCGGAAGTTCAGTACGTTGGTAGCGCTGAATTGCAGTAACAATAGGCCTTTGAAGGAGTTGTTGATATGTGCGTGATCCGGCGTCCATTTATGTTCATGGAGTTCGCGCCATACGCCGTTGTCATCCCAGTCTTTACCGCGTGTGGGCCCGAGCGCTTCATCCGTTGACATTTCGCTCATGCCCCAGGTTTGCGAAAAGTCCTGATAGGCATACTGAAGATTATTATAGGCATTCTGCAACAGCTGCGGCGCTTTGATGATAGAATCTGCATCCTTTCTCACGAGGGCGTCTCCCAGCTTTTCATTCAGGCTGCATGCCGTGAAACCTACACAGGCAGCTACAACCAGTGCTGATCGGAATATATTGTAAGTCATGATAGTTCAGTTTTAGGTGAATAAAGATTATAAAGAGAACAACAGGCCGAACATAAATGTCCTGGCAGTTGGGTATGGTGAGTACTCAATACCAAAAGAGGTAACACCATTCACATTTTTATCTGTATTCACTTCAGGATCGAAGCCGGTATATTTGGTGATGACGAAAAGATTCTGTCCGGTTACGTATACAGCGGCATTTTTCAGCACTTTGCCTACATTGCCGATGTTGTAAGTGAGCGTAACGTTATCCAGTTTGAAGAAGCTGCCGTTTTCCAGGTAGCGGGAAGAGGCAGAAGGAGCATTTGTGAGCGCTTCGCCATTGCCCAGTAATGATTTGGCGATATTCACAGATCCCAGGTTACCTATAGGCAGTACGGTGTTGGCGGTGTTGTTGTACACCTGGAAGCCAAAGGCGCCATGACCGCTGGCTGCGAGGCTCCATTTTTTGTATATCAACTCTGTATTGACACCCAGCAATACTTTAGGGTTGGGGTTAGTGAGGTAGTACAGTTTTTCACCATTGTCTGCATATACGCTCTGGCCTTTATCATCAAAGCCGATGAACTTGCGCAGGTAGAAGGTGTTGAGCGGATAACCGTTGGCCAGCCGCTGTGAGGTGGCGCCAGACACGCCCTGACCGTTGATAGCACCTGTGATCACCGGAGGACCGCTATAGCCTTTCAGCTCATTATGCAGGAAGGTTCCGTTAACACCCATATTCCAGGTGAAGTCTTTATTGTTGATGATTACGCCTTTCAATGCTACTTCCACACCATTGTTCACCACTTTACCCGGCAGGTTGATCCAGTAGTTGGAGGCTGGCGCCGGCTGGATGGCCGGGAAGCTGAACAGCAGGTTAGTGGTGTTTTTATAGAAGTAGTCTACTGTACCAGACAGTCTGTTGTTGAGTATAGAGAAGTCGACACCGGCATTGAACTGCTTGGAGGTTTCCCATTTCAGGTCGGGGTTGGCTACGTTGATCAGGCTGGCAGAACCGCCGGAGCCAATGCCATATTGTGCTTGTGATGCCCCGGCGGGAAATTCCTGGTTACCGGTAACGCCATAGCCTACACGTAATGCCAGGTTATCGAAAAAGGTACCACCTTTCATGAACTCTTCCTTCGTGATATTCCAGCTGGCTGCAAATGAGGGGAAGTATCCGTATTTGTTGTTGGAACCGAACTTGCTGGAGCCGTCAGCCCTCATGGTTCCTGTAAAGATGTACCTATCTTTCAGGTTGAGTGTTACCCTGCCAAAGAATGACTGTAGTTCTGATGAGGGGTTACGGAAGGAGCTGAGGTGTGTGTTAGCCTGTGCGGGAGCCTGCAGGATATCCGTATAGTCGATGGCGTAGGTTGGGAAGCCAACAGCGTTTACGTTCACACCGGAGTAGTTGAATTTCTGGTATTCATAACCCACCATTGCATTCAGGTTGAAGGAAGAATTGAGTTGCTTGTTGTAGGTTACAAAACCGTTGAGCAACTGGGTGTTCAGCTCCGCAGTATTGTAAGCAGCGGATCCTTTGCCAATGACGTCATTGAGGTTGATAAATGACGCTACTGAAGTGCGTCGCTGGCCTACCTGGTGGTTGACACTGTATGTCATGCGGTATTCCCAGTTGTCGTTGAACTTGAAGAACGGTGACACGCTGGCGAGTATATAGCTGATATTGGCTTTATCGTTGTATGCCTCAGACATAGCGGCAGGGTTCACTGCCTTACCTGCAGGAAGTATATTCAATGAGCCGTCAGCATTGTAGATGGGCATGGTTGGGTTCCATTGGAGCGCCTGACCTACGAGACTTCCTGTGAAGCCGGCATCGTTGGTGATGGGCGCCAGTTGCTCTGTTGTCTGCGCTGCCATGATGTTATAATCGATGCCTAACTGTTTGCTATCCAGGAATTTATTCTGCCCGTTGAGGGTGGCGGTATATTTCTTCAGTCCGGTCTTCTTTACAATACCCTGCTGATCCTGCATACCGAAAGAGGCACGGTAACGGCTGGTTTCATTGCCGCCACTCATAGCCACCCCTACATTATGGGTAATGCCGGTTCTGAGGATGGAGTTCATGCCGTTGGAGCTGGAGCCGAAGTCGCCGCCCGTGAGGTTGTATTGTTTGAGTGCTGCGCGGTATTCATCTGCATCGAGTACATTGAGTCTTTTCATGATGTTGCTCATGCCAATGGAGTAGTTCACATCCAGGCGTGTTGGGCCGGGAGTGCCTTTCTTTGTTGAGATGATGATAACGCCGTTTGCGCCACGGGAACCATAGATTGCTGTGGCGGAAGCATCTTTGAGGATGTCCATGGAGGCGATATCGCTGGAGTTGATGAAGTTAAGAGGATTGGCATCGGGAGTTTGTCCCAGCCCGCCTACGTTGAGGGACGGACGTGCTACACGGCCATCCAGTGGAACACCATCCACTACATAGAGCGGCTGGTTGCCGGAACGTACGGATGATACGCCCCTGATGCGCACTGTAGTGGCAGCACCGGGAGCGCCGCTGTTGTTTACCACCATGAGACCAGATACCTTACCCTGTATCAGCTGGTCGGGTGCTGTAGTAATACCTTTGTTGAAATCGCCTGCTTTTACCTGGGCGATAGCGCCGGTAATATCTTTTTTGCGGGTGGTACCATAACCTACTACCACTACGTCAGTGAGCGTGGTATTCTCCGCTTCCAGTTTAATGTTGACGGTTGTCTGATTGGCTACATTCACTTCCTGGGTCTTCTGCCCCATGAATGAAATGATCAATGTGTTGGCTGACGTAGGTAGGGATAATTTAAAATTGCCATCTGCATCGGCAGTTGTTCCGCTTTTTGTGCCTTTTATCTGGATAGTGGCCCCGGGGATAGCGGCGCCCTGGCTATCTGTAACTTTACCTGTAATGGTCCGGTTCTGGGCCATTACAAAACCCTGTATCAACAGCAGGGTGCACAGAAAAAGATTTTTAAATAGTCGCAATTTGTTCATAAAGTGGATTTTTGAGCAGTGAAAGGACTGTTCTGTTTTACCGTGGATTTAGATTTAAATAAATAGTTACGTGAACATAAATAGTCAAGTGAACAGGCAGATGCGCTGTATGTGTAGAGGCATGCTCAACATTTTTAACAACGTGGACATAATCACCAGTTCAAACGTGGGTGGCTCAAGGCCGGTTTAATTGTCTGTTAAACAGTTTCTCAGATAGTATTTTGGTTTTAATGCGTACTTTTTGTCAAAGTAAAAAAGCTATGGTCAGGTGAACAATTAATACAATCTAAATATAGAAAATATTTGGGTAATATAAACCAGATTGAACAGTATCTGTCTGAAAATTAATCATTTACAAACAAATATATTTTTTAGATATATTGATGGATTAAGTCGTTTTATAAAGCCTTTATCGACATAATTCTGTCTTCAAACTCCTCATTTGGTACTGTTGATCTTTTCTTGATCTTCGTTTTGTAAGCGTAGATAGTGTTGACAGAATATTCGAGTATGCGGGCGATTTTTTCATTATCGGAGATGCCTATACGAATGAGGGCGAAGATCCGGATATCGGTATTCAACAGTTCATTTTCCTTCAACATCACCTGGTTCTCTTTGTCA
>NZ_DATLKJ010000146.1:0-21693 GCF_035538455.1 Chitinophaga sp. | reverse complement strand
TGCCGCCTTGCTTTATCAGGTTCTGAAATAATGTACTGATACAGCAGGGGTATATAGGCGTGATTAGCTAATTGCTCAGCCTCTCTGAGCGCTTGCCAGCTCGTTGTTGGGGCGTTATTGGGCTGTTCCGAGCTATCGCATATTCGTGTGACGAGGTTAGTAAGATAATCTATCATCCTGTGTTATTTTGATCTGCTACCCCACCATTTTCAAGAACCATACCAACCTGACAGCACCTTTGAAAAGTGCCCGCCCACAGGCTTCAACAATTAACAGTTTTATGTTACATTTGCCCCTGTATTTTTCAGGACAGGTTTTGATATTTGAATAGAACGTAAAGCATGCACATATTACTCAAAAACGTAAAGATCATAGCGCCTTCTTCTCCTTTTCACGGGCAGCGAAAAGACATTTCCATTCATAACGGTATTATCCAGCAGGTAGCTGACAATCTTGAAGATGACCGCGCTACGGTCATCTCAGGCGACAACCTGCACGTATCCGCTGGATGGATGGATATCTTCGCTCACTTCTGTGACCCCGGTCAGGAACACAAAGAAGACCTCAACAGCGGAGTAAAGGCTGCTGCCACCGGCGGATTCACCACCGTGATGATCATGCCTAATACGCAGCCCGCATTGCATACCAAACCGCAAATCGAATACGTACTGAGTAAAACAAGACATGCCGCCGTAACCGTACTGCCTATCGGCGCAGCTACCAAAAACCTGGAAGGTACCGGCCTCGCTGAAATGTATGAGATGCAGCAAACCGGCGCAGTGGCCTTCTCAGACGGGCTTAAACCCGTACAATCTCCCGGCCTCCTGCTGAAAGCCCTCCAGTATGTCAAGGCATTCAACGGTACCCTGATACAGCTGCCGGACGATCAGAGCATTTCTTCCCATGGCCTCATGCACGAAGGCATCTACTCCACACGTCTGGGCATGCCCGGAAAACCCGCGCTGGCAGAAGAACTCATCGTGCAACGCGACCTGGAGCTGGCCAGATATGCAGATTCGCATATTCACTTCACCGGCATCAGCACCCGCAAATCCGTGGAAATGATCGCCAACGCCAAAGCAGATGGCGTTAAAGTAACCTGCTCTGTTACGCCTTACCACCTCTCCCTCACCGACTCTCAGTTAGTAAACTATGATACTAACCTCAAGGTAAACCCGCCCCTGCGAGACGCCGATGACGTAAAAGCCTTACAGGACGCCGTACTGCATGGTACAATCGACTGTATCGCCACACATCACCTGCCACAGGACTGGGATGCCAAACAGGTAGAATTTGAATATGCCAGAAACGGAATGATAGGCCTCGAAAGCTGCTTCGGTGTGCTCAGGCAATACCTTCCGGATGTACCCCTTGATCACCTCATCACTATGCTGACCGATAAACCCCGGACAATATTCGGACAGCCGCTACCGGCTATCCAGAAAAGCGCTGTAGCCAATCTCACCGTGTTTGAGCCCGAAACAGAATGGGAGTTCACCGCCGCTCACATCGCCTCCCGGTCCAAAAATTCAGCGTATATTGGCAGCAAGCTGAAAGGCAAGGTATATGCTACCGTCAATGGCCCTGTTTTTCATATCAACAATTAATGAAGATATATGCAACAAAACGCTAACCCTGGAGTTAAATGGGGAATCGTAGCCGGATTGGCACTGATTCTGCTAAATGTATTAAGCTGGATAGCCGGCTACGACGTACTGTTTTCCTGGTGGAACGGCACCGTACAATTCTGTCTTTTCATTATTTTCGGTATACTTGCCGGCCTGGAAGCCAGAAAACAAGCCGGTGGCTATATTTCATTCAAAGAAATATTGAAACCTATATTCACCACCTTTGTTGTTGGTTCCATACTGCTGGCCATCTATCAATATATTCTGTATAAATTTATTGATCCGAACCTGGCAGAAGGACTAAAGCAACACATTATGCAGGCAACAGAAACAATGCTGCATAAATTCAAAGCGCCACAGTCTGAAATCGATAAACAACTCGATGAACTGAATGCAACTGATTTTAAAGTGAGCCTGGCACGGTCTTTCATGGACCTCCTGAAAAGTGTGATCTTCTATTTCGCAGTATCAGCCTTACTGGCGCTGATCCTCAGGAAAAAGAACCGCACCGGAGACCTCGCCAATTAATCATACTATTCTATCAAGATGAACATATCCGTAATCGTTCCTTTAAAAAACGAAGAAGAATCACTACCTGAACTGGCTGCCTGGATAGACCGGGTGATGCACGACCATCATTTCACCTACGAAGTATGGATGGTGGACGATGGCAGCACCGACGACTCCTGGCGCGTAATTCAACGCCTGGCCACCGAAAATCCGAATATCAAAGGAATCAAGTTCCAGCGCAATTACGGCAAATCAGCTGCTCTCAATGAAGGCTTCAGCGCAGCCAACGGCGATGTGGTAATCACCATGGACGCCGATCTGCAGGATAGCCCCGACGAAATCCCGGAGCTGTACCGCATGATCATCGAAGATGGATATGATCTCGTAAGCGGATGGAAAAAGAAACGTTACGACAACACCTTCACCAAAAACCTGCCTTCCAAACTATATAACTTCACCACCACCTCCATGAGCGGCGTAAAGCTGCACGACATGAACTGCGGCCTCAAATCCTACCGCAAAAAGGTAGTGAAGTCCATAGAAGTATACGGTGAAATGCACCGCTATATTCCCGTTATCGCAAAATGGAATGGCTTCCGTAACATCGGTGAGAAAGTAGTCGAACACCGCGCACGCAAATACGGCGTAAGCAAATTCGGCCTGGAACGCTTTATCAACGGCTTCCTCGACCTCGCCACAATCATGTTCATCGGAAAATTCGGTAAACGCCCGATGCACCTCTTCGGTGCACTCGGCTCTCTCTTCTTTTTCTTCGGATTTGTTATCGCTGCATATCTCAGCCTCGCAAAATTGTTTTACGACAAGTACAACATGACCGACAGACCCGTGTTCTTCCTTGCCCTGCTGTTCATGATCATCGGTTCCCAATTGTTCCTCACCGGTTTTATCGGAGAACTGGTAACCCGCAACGCTCCTGAACGCAACGCCTATCTCGTGGAAGAAAGAATGGATAAATCAAGTACCTGACGATGGCAGCAACAAAGAAAAAAATACTCATACTCGGCACAGCCTACCCCTTCAGGGGCGGGCTGGCAGCATATAATGAAAGGCTCGCGGAAGAACTGCAGCTGACAGATGATGTGGAAATATGGACCTTTACGGTACAATACCCGCAATTCCTCTTCCCCGGCAAAAGCCAGTTCTCAACGGATCCCCCGCCCGCACACCTGTGCATCCGGCGGATGATCAACTCCGTAAATCCAATCAACTGGTTCGTTACAGGACGTAAGATCCGGCAACTGAACCCAGACCTTATCATCACCAAATACTGGCTGCCCTTTATGGGTCCCGCGCTTGGCGCCATGCTGCGCAGAGGGAAGAAAGGTAGCAACACCAAAGTAGTAGCGGTTCTGGACAACGTAATACCGCATGAAAAACGCCCCGGCGATGTACCCTTTACCAGGTACTTCCTCAAACCCGTGGATGCTTTCATTGCCATGAGCCAGTCCGTACTCAACGACCTGCGCACATTCGAACCCGTCAAACCAGCGTCACTCATCCCCCATCCCATCTACGATAACTACGGTCCGAAGATCTCCAAAGAAGAAGCACGCTCCCAGCTGAAACTACAGCCCGGCAAACGGTATGTGCTCTTCTTCGGGTTTATTCGCCAGTATAAAGGATTGGACCTGTTATTGCAGGCAATGGCGGACGAACGGATGAAAAAGCTGGATGTGCATGCAATCGTGGCGGGAGAATATTATGAAGACGCCGCACCTTACCTGCAACTGCTTGAACAGTTACAGCTGGGCGACCGCGTAATAATGCACACCGACTTCATTCCCAACGACGCTGTTAAGAATTATTTCTGTGCTGCCGACCTTGTCGTGCAGCCATATAAAAGTGCCACACAGAGCGGCATTTCACAAATCGCTTACCACTTTGATAAACCAATGGTCGTAACCAAAGTGGGCGGTCTCGTCGAAATGGTGCCCGACGGCGTGGTGGGATTCCAGGCAGATCCTGATCCCGCCTCTATTGCCGCTGCTATCGAAAAATACTTTGCCAACAACCGGGAACCGGATATGGTAGCAGCCCTTCAGCAGGAAAAACAACAATATTCCTGGTCAAGGCTGGCAAATGAAATTAAAAAATTAGCTTTTGGCTCGCAGGCATCCGGCTCTCATAATACGGAAAGCTGATCCTGTATTCTAAATCCTGTTTTGATGATCTACAGAAGTAAAGCACCTTTACGCATAGGCCTCGCCGGTGGCGGTACCGATGTAAGCCCATATTCAGACCTGTATGGCGGTGCAATCCTGAATGCCACTATCTCCCTGTATGCCCGCGCCTCCATTGAGCCGCTGACCACAGGCCAGATAATATTTGACTGTGCCGACAGAAAAGAATATCAGGTATACGACGCCGTATACCCATTACCGTTAGACGGCCACCTCGATCTGCTCAAAGGCATAGTGAACCGCGTACAGAAAGACTACGCAAACCTCCCCTCCACAGGGTTTAAACTCACCACATTTGTGGATGCCCCCGCCGGATCTGGCCTGGGTACCTCATCCACACTGGTAGTGACCGTTCTCGGCGCTTTCGCTGAATGGCTCAAACTTCCCCTGGGTGAATATGATATGGCCCACCTCGCCTACTCCATCGAACGTGAAGACCTGCAACAGGCCGGTGGTAAACAAGATCAGTATGCTGCTACCTTTGGCGGTGTTAACTTCATGGAGTTCTATAAAGACGATAAAGTAATCGTAAACCCGCTCCGCATCAAAGATGTATACCTGCATGAACTGGAAAACAACCTGGTACTGTTCTACACATCTACCAGCCGCCTGTCTTCCTCTATCATCTCAGAGCAACAAAAAAACGTAACCGAGAAAAAAGACGATTCCATCGCCGCCATGCACCATCTCAAGGAACAAGCCGTTATGATGAAGGAAGCGCTCCTGCGCGGCTCCATCGACAAAATCGGAGAAATTCTCAACTACGGCTTTGAATATAAAAAGCAAATGGCCAAAGGCATCACCAACACCATGCTGGACGACATCTACAATGCAGCACGTAAAGCAGGCGCCAGCGGCGGTAAGATCTCCGGCGCCGGTGGCGGCGGCTTCATGATCTTCTACTGCCCCGGAAATTCCCGTTTTGCAGTAGTGGATGCACTCAATAACTTTGGGGGTGACGTAAAACGTTATCACTTTACCAACCAGGGCATCCAGACGTGGAGCATTTGATCACTTTAAAAGATACAGTATGATTAAAGATAAAATAGCCAGTACCATCCGTGAAAGCATCGCTGTGAAAGAAGCCATCTGCCAGGATGAAATACTGCTCAGCACTATCCAGCAGGTAGCAGAAACCATTACCCGCAGCCTGCGCACAGATAATAAAATACTCTTCTGCGGCAACGGCGGCAGCGCTGCCGACGCACAGCACCTGGCTGCTGAGTTCTCCGGCCGGTTCTATAAAGACCGTGAACCACTCTACGCCGAAGCGCTGCACTGCAACACCTCCTATATGACCGCCGTAGGCAACGACTATGGTTATGACCAGGTATATTCCCGCATCATCCGCGGTATCGGCAGATCCGGCGATGTGCTCGTAGCCATCTCCACCTCCGGTAATTCCGGCAACATCCTGGAAGCCATGAAAGTGGCTAAAGAAAAAGGCATGCTCATTATAGCCATGACCGGCGCAACCGGCGGTAAAATGAAGGAAACATGTCATTTCCTGATCAACGTGCCCTCTACAGATACACCGCGTATCCAGGAAGCGCACATCACCGTTGGTCATATTATCTGTGAGATAGTGGAAAACAACCTCTTCAGCGCATGACCAGAGAATGTATAGTGCTCGCCGGCGGGCTGGGAACACGCCTCCGCAGTGCAGTGGCCAACAAACCCAAATGTATGGCTCCCATCGGAGACCAGCCATTTCTGTATTACCTGCTGCAATACCTGCACCGGCAAGGCATTGATCATACCGTGCTTTCCCTGGGATACCTGTCTGAACAGGTCATCAGCTGGTGTGAAAGCACGCCATTACCTCTTCGTATATCCTTTACTGTAGAGCCGGAGCCTTTGGGCACAGGCGGCGGTATCATGCATGCATTGCCTGCTGTAGCTGGCAATGACCTCTTTATCGTAAATGGAGATACCTTCTTTGATGTAGACCTCACCGCCTTCTGTACATTCCATCAGCAAACCGGCAGCGGCCTGTCACTCGCGCTGAAACCCATGCAACAGTTTGACCGCTACGGCAGCATTGACCTCGATAACACGCATCATATTATCGCTTTCCGCGAAAAACAATTCTGCGAATCAGGACTGATCAACGGCGGTATTTATCTCACCGGAAAAAACTGGCTCAATAGCCTGTCCCTTCCGGAAAAATTCTCATTCGAAAAAGTTGTGCTGGAGCCACAGGTAACTGCTGGCGCCCTTTCCGGCTACATCAGCGATACCTATTTCATCGACATCGGTATCCCCGAAGATTATCAGAAAGCGCAGCATGACCTGACCGCTAACACAGCTAAAAATTAAAATCTCCCTGCACACATGTTCCTTTTTCTTGACAGAGATGGCGTTATCAATGAAGAAATACGCGATGGTTATGTACTGAATAAAGATATGTTTCGTTTCACCGAAGGCACGCTGGCCGCAATGCCCTTGCTGGCAGAACGTTTCAGCCGTATCGTAATCGTCACCAACCAGCGCTGCATCGGACGGGGCCTTCTCACCACCGAAGGCCTGCAGGAGATACACCAGTACATGCTGGATGAGATCAGTCGCCATGGTGGCCGCATCGATAAGATATACTTCTGCCCCGATGTAGACAGCAGCAGTCCTTGTAGAAAACCTGCTGCCGGCATGGGATTACAGGCAAAAACCGATTTCCCTGAAATAGATTTCAGCCAATCAGTAATGGTAGGCAATACCCTCAGTGATATGCAGTTTGGTAAAACACTGGGCATGCAAACAGCGTTCATCACCTCTACCCTGCCAGACACGCCATTCCCGCACCCACTGATCGACAACAAATATCCTGGTCTGCTCCAGTTTGCACAATCAGTACAATAATTTCAGCATAGATCCGTATTATAGATATGGTAAAAAAACTACTACTGTCACTATCCTTTATTGCCACCTGCGGCTGTCTGCATGCACAGAAACCGGATGCTCCCGGTTATACCAGCCTGCGCAAATCCCAGGATACGCTGCAACGCCTCAGCCAGGAGGTCTTCGGTGGCAAAGGCAATGAAGGCAGGGAAAAAGCGGTGGAACAATTTATACCCACGCTGGTACGCGCCCTTAAAACAAAATATTCTTTCCGCTTCCCGTTCGATTCTCTCAAAACTGTTTCCATACAATATCCGCAGGATAGCACCTTCCGCATCTTCACCTGGGCACTGGAACGCGAAACAGGCTTCTACCGGCACTATGGCGCGATACAGATGAATACCCCCGACGGACAGCTCAAACTGTTCCCGCTGTTTGATGCCTCCGACTTCATCACCAATACAGACACCATCACCGGCAACAAAACCTGGTACGGCTGCCTGTATTATAATATCATCCAACGGCATTACTTCAACCAGGAGTATTATACCCTCATCGGCTGGGACGCCAACAATCCCCGCAGCCAGAAAAAAATACTGGAAATGCTGACCTTCAAAAACGGCGCTCCCGTTTTTGGCGGCCCCTTTTTCAGCTTCTCGGAAGACAGCGTACCCAAACCCATGCGTAACCGCTTTCTCATGGAATATAAAAAGGAAAGCACCGCCACGCTCAACTACAACAAGGAACTGGATATGATCGTATTTGATCACCTCGTATCAGAAAGCAATGAGCCGGCAAAAAAATACACCTATGTTTCCGACATGGACTACGAAGGCTTCAAATGGAAAGCAGGTAAATGGGTGCATGTAGATAAAGTATTCCATGACGCCATCCCGCAAGGTAAAGGCGCGCCTGTTCCCATACCGCTGGATCAGAAAAAGAAAAATATGACACAGCCTAAATCAGCGGAAGACTTTGAGCCAGCAACACCCCCTAAGCAGCCATCCAGGAAAAAGCAATGATAATCAGAAAAGTAAAGCCCCCACAAAACTCAATTTGTGGGGGCTTTACTTTATCTCAATAATATATAATACTCATCTTCGCTCATCAGGATAATCAATCAAATCAAAAGAATCACAGTTCAGACAATTACAACCCATCATTCCAGTTAGGATTCTGTGTAAGATTCTTATTCAACGTACGCTCCTGGATAGGCACCGGATACAGGTAATCGCGGTTTTCATTGAACTCTTTGGTTATGTTGCGGTTTACAACGATATAACCACCTGCATTGCCATTCTCCAGGTTAATTTCGGAACCCAGCTTCAGGTAAGCTGGCCCCTTGGGACCGGCAGGTTTGGTCCCTTCGTAGATCACCACATCTATCTTCCCATCATTGTCCAGGTCAAACTGGCCGGTACCAGGAAAGTACATGCCTTTGAACTGTTTGGTAAGCAACGCGCCTTCCTTCCAGCGGCAAAGATCACTCCACCTGAAGTTTTCCATTACCAGCTCAATCCTGCGCTCACGACGGATCTCCAGCAGTGCGCCACTAAGCGCTTTATTACCGTAGCGTGCAGCCTCATATGAATCAGGGTTGGCGTTGGCAGTCGCCACATTAAGGTTAGGCATCCCTACTCTGTCGCGCAGCAGTTTAATAGACTGATCTATATCCGCCTGTGTGAGTTGCCCCAGCTCAGCTTTAGCTTCTGCATAGTTCAACAACGCTTCTGCATAGCGGAAAATGGGCATGTCGTTGTCGTTCTTGGTATAAGAGTCATGCGTTTCATCCGTAACGTATTTAATCAGCTGGTAGCCGGTCACCGCTGCACCAAAATCAGGCACCAGCTTGTTGGTATTGCCAATCCTGGTATAACCCGGCGTGCGGATAGTTTGCGCCAGGCGGGGATCACGGTTCTGGCACTCTTCATAGAACTGTATCTTATCATAACCGGGTTTGTCTGTAAAGCGACTGCCATCCTTCATCAGGTAGCTGTTTACAAAACTCTTCTCCAGTCCCGGCTGACCATAAGACGCGGTTATCGTATAGTAGTTGGCGTTATGATAGATTTGCAGGGCGCCGCTGAACCTGCGGGTAAGAATGATCTCATCAGGGTTGGCGTCCTTGAAAGAAAACAACTCCCGGTAAGCATACTGGGACGTGCTGGTGTAAATGCGGTATTGTCCGCCGGCCATCAGCAACGCTGCAGCATCGGCTGCTGCCTGCAGGAATTTGTTTTCATCAGGCAGGTTAAACTCTTTGTGGTATTTACGGAAAGTGCCTTCAAACAGGCAGATACGGGACTTCAACGCCAGTGCAGTCCATTTGTTCACCTGCTCATTACTCTTGGTAGCATCCAGCGATACGATAGCAGAGTCTATGTCCGCCATAACAGAGTCCATCACCAGCTTACGCGGATCACGGCCCTTCTGCAACGCAGGATCATTTACATCCAGCGGCGTAGTGTACCAGGGCACATCACCAAACTTTCTCACCATCTCAAAATAAAACCATGCCCGGAAGAACTTCGCAGCACCCACATATTTGCGGGTAGTGCTGTAAGGTAATACCCTGTTACAGTTAACGAGGAAGTAGTTGATCTTCCTCAGTTCACTCCAGCTCCAGCCACCGCCTGTAACAGGCACCTGTCGGCGCCCGGTAAGGAACTCTGAAGTACTTGATTTTACCACGTTGTCAAGGTCTTCGTTATAAACGCCTTCTGCATCAGGCACCATGCTGTACATGGAGTTGATATATAACTTCAGGTCTTTTTCTGTTGTGAAATAATTGTCGGGAGATATCTTTGACAACGGATCACGGTCCATGAATTTCTTACATGCCCCCAGCGTCAATGCCATCAATGATATTAGCAATATGTTGATCTTTTTCATGTTCTTTTCTTTTACAGGATTGATGCTTTAGAAAGAAATATCCAGTCCTATTGCATATGTTTTACTGAACGGATACACGCGGCCGTTCGCATCTGTTCTGACGAGATTTGGATCGCTGGAGAGCTGCTCCGGATCGAGATATTTGTTTTTCAGTTTGGTAAAGGTGAGCAGGTTCTCGCCGCTGAAATAGATACGGCAACGGGTGAGCCTGATGCGCTGCAATAAGGATGTTGGCAGCGAATAACCCAGGATAAGGCTTTTCAGACGTATATAAGCAAGGTCCTGGAGATATTTGTCGTTAGTTTCTTTCAGTGAACCATTGTCGTTCAGTGCGATGTAACCTCTCAGCCTGGGGAAGTAGGAATCAGGATTTTCTGCACTCCACAACTTCTCCGGGAAATCTTTCGGGATGAACGACATATAAGGACGGGAGAATGGCCCCCAGAATTTATCGGCGTTGTTGCCCGGATACCAGTTCTGGCGGCCTATTCCCTGGAAGAAGACACTCAGATCAAAACCGTTCCAGTCTCCGCCAGCCCTGATACCAAAGGTATATCGCGGCAATGAGTTACCCACTACTTTCAGATCACCATGGTCGGCCACGGTATTTTTTCCTTTACTGATGATATTGTCACCATTGAGGTCAGCGAACTGTATATCACCGGCGCGCAGCTTGCCCCATTCGCCGGGTGCAGAGAAGATATTGTTGCCCACCTGTGTCTGGTCCACTTTCCAGTCAGCTGCATCCTTGTCCGACTTAAAAAATCCGGGAATACTGTATCCCCATATTTCGCCCAGTTGTTTCCCTACATAATAGTCGCTCAGGATCTTATTAGGGTTATCGAATTTGGTAATCTCTGCCCTGAAGTCGCCAACATTGAAGCCAACATTGTAGTTAAACGGCTTACGTGCTACCATAACGCTGTTACGCCACTCCACGTTGACCTCCCATCCTTTTGAACGGAGGTTGGCAGCGTTCTGTTTCGGCTCTGTAGCACCGAATACAGCGGGTAATGTCATCCCCTTCGTCAACATATCATTCGTATTCCTTACATACCAGTCGAAGGTTACATTCAGCTTATTCCGCAGGAAACTCATGTCTACCCCAAAGTTGGTAGAATTCACCTTCTCCCAGGTAAGATCCGTGGTAATAGGCCCTGGCAACGATACATACTGCGTCCGTTTGCCGTTGGTGATATAGGTATTGGTGCCGATGCTCATCAGCGGAACGTAAGGGTAATAGTTGTTTCTCACGTCCTGGTTGCCGAGCGCACCGTAAGATACGCGCCATTTAACATCATTCACCACCTGCTTAACCGGCGCAAAGAAAGGCTCCTCACTCATACGCCAGCCGGCAGATACAGAAGGGAAGAAACCAAAACGCCTGTTGGAAGGGAAACGGGAAGAGCCATCATAGCGGCCATTGAATTCCACCAGGTATTTATCTGCATAGCTGTAAGCCACTCTGCCAAAGGCTCCCAGCAGTGCCAACTCTTCATTGTTACTGTTCACAGTAGCGTCGCCGGAGCCAAGTGCTACTTCATTCAGATCTTCAGAGAGAATGTCGGTACGTTGGGAATACAACATCTTCATGCGTTGTAGCTCCTGGTTCACACCCGCCATCACGGTAATATTGTGCTTACCGAAATGTTTATTGTAGTTACCGTATACATTCACTACATGCGAAGTTCTGTTATCATTCCGCTGCCAGAGATCATCATTAAATACATAGCTGATCACACCGGGGAAAATAGACCACGGCGCAGCTGTCTGCCGGTGAAAACTATTGCCATTAGCCACTGTAAGCGTATAGTTACCGATGATGTTGAAGTCAGGCGAGATCTTGAAGGTAGCGGCTACGGTATTCACCAGCTCCAGCTGCTTCATACCGCCTTTGCTTTTACCATGCAGCAGATCCGCATAGATACCGTCGCCGATGGTATAGTTGTTTAGCTCTGTACGATAGGTTGCTGTACCATCGGGGTTTACAGGCACATATGACGGCAACGCATGTACGCTCACAGATACGAAATTGTCATTTACACCGGCGCCGGGATACGTATAGTCGTAGGCATTCACCTGTGTATTGCTGCTGAGCACCAGCCAGGGTTTCACTTCTGCTTCCACTTTGGCGCGGAAGTTATAGGAGTTGTATTTGTCCTGCGAAATACGCATCATACCTTTCTTCTGGTAGGCGCGGCCGGAAACCATGTAGTTGATCTTGTCGTTACCACCGCTGATATTGAGGCTGTGTTCCATAGAAGGCATCACATCACGGAACATGGTGTGCCACCAGTCTGTATTGCCGTAATAGATATACATATCCTTGCCTTTACGGTTCTGTACTACTACAGAAGGCAAAGAGGGATCTGTTTTTCTTTTCAGCAACTCCGCATAATCTTCATCAGTGTAACCCGTGTAAGTTTTACCCAGCGATATTTTGAAGGCTTCGTCATTGAGCATGGCGGCATCATAACCGTTGGTAATGAAATCCGTGCGGGTCGTTGGTTTGCTTGAGCTGTAGTTCGTGCCGTAACTGATCTGCATTCTGCCCGATTTACCCTTTTTGGTAGTCAGCAATACCACGCCAAAAGCGCCACGGGCGCCGTAAATAGCTGCGGATGCCGCATCTTTCAGCACAGATACAGATTCTATATCACGGGGGTTTACAGTGTTGATATCGCCGGGGATACCATCAATCAGGATGAGCGGACCACCGCCTGAGATAGAGGTAAAACCCCGGATATTCAGTGTAGCTGTGCTTCCCGGGCGACCGTCACCGAAGTTAACGTTGAGATTAGGAATAGCACCCTGCAGGGCCTGCCCCACGTTGGCTACAGGCCGGCTTTCTATCACGCTGGCATCTACCTGGCTCACGGCGCCGGTGAGGTTCACCTTCTTCTGTACGCCATAACCTACCACCACCACATCTTTGATCTTTGAACGGCTGCTTGCCAGCGGAATGGGGAGGAAGCTGCTGCCGGAAACAGTCACTTCTTTCGTCTCATATCCAACAAAAGAAACAACGAGTACATCTCCGGGCTTTACGGCAGCCAGTGTGAACCCACCATCAGTGTTGGTAACCACGCCCTTGCGGGTGCCTTTCAGCAGTATGGTCACTCCCGGCAGCGGTTCTTTGGTCTCGTTGTCAATTACCTTTCCTTTGAGTCCAAACTCCTGGTCATCTTTCTTATATACCACCAGCAGATCATTCACTTCGCGATAGGCCAGCGAAGTGGCTGCCAGCAGGGAGTCCAGCAGTATATCGGCCGGACGTCCATTCATCATATCTGTATCAAAAGCATATTTACCGGTTGCCGATTCATCAAACACCAGGCGGTGATGAGTCTGGCGCGCAACCTGCTTCAGCAGCTCGCTCAGCGTCGTACTGGCAGGCTTCAGGACGATTGTTTTCTTTAAGCTCTGTCCCTCCAGGCTCTTTGCCCACAACGACATACTCACTACAGCCATGCATGTTGTCAGGAAACTTAGGCGCATAAGATAACGGATTGTAGAATTGCTTACTACATTTTTCATAAATTTGACCGGTTTTTATTAAGCATTAAAAACACGCTGCCACATCCGGTAATTAGCGTTACGGAAGGATCTGTCAGCAAAGCATTGCCGGTTATGTTAGCGCATAACCGGTTTTTTTATAGATATTGTTTAATAGACGAAATAACTGTTGCTCTTTTTTTTATAAGTGAGTCGATGTACCAGGCAGATGGCATCCAGGATCTCATCCACAGAATGATGCATACTGAAATCGCCTGAAACCTTGAATCGTTGCGACTCCGGCGTCATCAACCGGATGTTTACCTGGTACCGGTTTTCCAATAATGTTGCCACCTCCTGCATGGTCAGCTGATGAAACACCAGCTCTCGCTTGCACCAGGATAACGCAATGTCTGCCTGTTGTGAAAAAGTGTGAATGTTATTGTTCGCTGTATTAATTTCTATGCCACGGTTGGGTGTCACCAGATACCCGCTGTCAGCCGGATTATCTCCCGTTCTTACCTTTATTTTCCCGGTTTTTACCACGATACTCACCTTGCTCTTTTTCGGATTCATCTTCACATTAAAAGAAGTACCGAGCACCGTAGTAACGGTATTCCCGGCATGTACCACAAATGGCCGTTCTGTCTGTTTCTTCACGTCCACGAAGATCTCCCCATTCTCCAGAAAGAGCTCCCGCTTCTCTCCGCTGAAGCCACGCTCATACGTAATAGCCGCAGCGCCGTTGAGCAGGACTACAGAACTGTCCGGCAATATTTTTCTGCCTACGCCCTGCGTATGGGTAACAGTCAGCATTACTCGCTGTATGATACTGTCTTTCATGGCCAGTGGCGCTTTCATGGCCGCCTGCTGCGGACGCAGGTAATAGAACATCGCTGCCGTACCCACCACCAGTACCACCATAGCCGCGATGCGCAGCAATGCCGTACGGGTATGAAGATGCGGCCTGTCCTCCTGTTCAGGTGGAATATACCCGGCTCGTTCACGGATACGGCCCAGCATATCTTCCCGGATAGCGTGCAGCTCTTCTGCAGAGAGCAGCACCGGGTCATTTTCCGTGGCCGCAAACCATTCCTCCAGCATCGCCTGCTCTTCAGCGCTGGCTTCTCCTTTCAGGTATTTTGCAGCAATATTTTTCAGGTCCTGGTTACTCATTGATAGTTTGTACTATAACTAAGCGTCAAAAATCAAGAAGTAGTACCATACCGGTACACATTAACTAATTGTTAAGGAAGAAAATTATTCCGGGCGCCAATACCGGGATCAGAGAGGCTTCTTTCAGGTGCATGCGCAGGCGCGCCAATGCTTTGGATAACTGGTTTTTCACGGTTTGTTCAGAGAGGGCCAGCTCGCTGGCAATTTCAGATATGGATTTGTGATGCTGACGGCTCAGCACATATATTTCTTTCATTTTTACAGGCAGCTTATCTATTGCATCTGTCAACACATAACGCAATTCCTTCTCATACAGGAGATCAGCAGCAGCAGCTTCCGCAGGCACATGCAGCAATGCCTGATCATCACACACAGGCCCCTGCTCTAACTGGGCGATGTTTCGCAGCACCTCATACCGCACAGCTGTAAAAAGATAGGTACGCAGAGAAGCTGTTACCTGCAGCGTCGTCCTGCGTTTCCACAGGCTGATGAAAACATCCTGCACCACATCTTTCGCAGGTGATGTAAACTTAAGACGTTTGTATGCAAACAGGAACAAAGGCTCCCAGTACCGGTTATACAATATCTCGTACGCGGCCGCATCGTCGCGGGCAACCAGCTGCAACAGTTCTGTATCCGTAAGATATTGGTATTTCATGCAAGCAATAAAAAAGATGGAACCGGATGCAAATTAAACATCGGTATTAAGATAGTGTTTTATTTAATTGTTAAGGGAGAAATTTTCAGGGTGGGCTTCTCGCAAAGAAACAGAGGGAGCAAAGAACGCAAGGGATATTTTAAGTTAACAAAGAACTTGTTTGATAGTCCGAAATTTTTTTGGTACTAATAAACAGTCTTAATTAACTTAAAATATCCCTTGCGTTCTTTGCTCCCTCTGTTTCTTTGCGAGAACCTAAAATAATTCTCCCTGAATATTGGATTCGTCATTAGGATCTGGATCCTCATCTTCAGAAAGCAGCTCTGCACTAATTAGGTCATCCCCTGCAATCTTTGTCCCTACTGTTTTCCAGCCGGTTACTTCTGCAAATTCGGAAAGATCTATCTCTTCTTCTTCAGGGCTGCGTTTCTTACCTGTTTTCAGTAATACCACAGGCTGTGTATGTGTGGTTACCATTCCCAGATAGTTGCCGGCGCCTTCTTTAATGAAGAGGAATTTATTATTCAGCGTTTGTGTTTCTATGCGGAAACGTTTTACGTTGAACTGTTTTTTATCGGCATCAAAGTAAATGGCTGTTACGATCTTCTCCGGGTTGAATTTCTCGATATATACCACATCGTTGGACTCATACCGGTTGATCAGATCATAGTTGGTCAGCTCATAAGTACCATTCTTGAAAGCTACAAAAATTTTGTCCTCTCCCTCAAATGCTCCGATATACACGCCTCTCTCTTCTGTATTCAGGCGGCCTGTTTCGGCATCATACCAGATCTTTTGTCCTGCGAGGGTAGATACACCTTTCTCCTTGAACTTCACGCTGCGGATAGGGTACTTCGTAACCTGGTTACCCATAGAGATACGCCCTTTAATAGCGATGGTCTCAAAGAAAAGATCAAACTCCTTGTTGCGGGCATTACAGTTCGGACTCAGTTTGATAGTCACCACTTCTGCTTCACCATTGGAGTTGGCAGAGAAATAATGCACTTTGGAATTCTTCTCGCCTTTGTGTGCAAGTTCATATTCTTTATCGCGGGTTACACCAGTAACGTTGAAGCGCTTGGCATAGCTCACACCTGTTTTACCCTCCACATAGATCATATTGTAGGTAGTCCGCTCATCATTTTTCCTGAACACATCCACATGAATGATGTCCTTGCCTACAAAGGTTTTGTCAGCCACTTTCGTTACCAGCATTTTACCGTCGCGGCGGAATATGATGATATTGTCGAGGTCAGAACAATCAGCTACAAACTCGTCTTTCTTCAGAGAAGTACCGATGAAGCCATCTGCACGGTTCACGTAGATCTTCGTGTTAGCGATGGCAACCTGCTGCACCTGGATGGTGTCAAATGTCTTGATCTCCGTCTGGCGCTCGCGGCCTTTGCCATACTTCTTCAGCAGGCCTTCGTAGTAACCAACAGTATAATCAACGAGGTTGTCCAGATCGTGTTTCACCTGTTTAATCTCAGCTTCAATACCCTTGATCTGTTCATTCAGTTCATTGATATCGAGGCGGTAGATGCGGCGCACAGGCTTCTCCGTTAGTTTCACAATATCTTCGCGCTGGATCTCACGTTTCAGTTGTTTCTTATACGGGGCAAACCCTTTGTCAATGGCATTGAGTACGGTTTCCCAGTCTTTGTGCTTCTGTTCCAGCTCCTTGTAGATCTGTTTCTCAAAGAAGATCTTTTCCAGGGAAGTATAGTGCCATTTATCCTGCAACTCACCCAGTTTGATTTCCAATTCCTGTCTGAGCAGGTCTTTGGTATAATCTGCGGATGCTTTCAGGAGGTCGGAAGCAGTGAGGAATTGTGGCTTGTCTTCTACAATCACGCAGGCATTCGGAGAAATGGAGATCTCGCAATCGGTAAATGCATACAGCGCATCAATGGTGATGTCTGGTGAAATACCCGGCGCCAGCTGCACTTCGATTTCCACTGCCGCAGCCGTATTATCTACTACTTTCCTTATTTTGATTTTACCATTGTCGTTGGCCTTTACGATAGATTCCATTACCTGAGTAGTGGTAACTCCGTAAGGAACATCTTTGATCAGCAGTGTCTTCTTGTCTTTCTCTTCAATGTGCGCACGCACCCTCACTTTACCGCCACGCTTGCCGTCGTTGTAGTTCGCAACGTCAACCATACCGCCGGTAGCGAAGTCGGGGAACAGCTCAAACTTGCGGCCTCTGAGATACTTGATAGAAGCATCTATCACTTCAATGAAGTTATGCGGTAATATTTTGGTAGATAAACCAACGGCGATACCTTCAGCCCCCTGTGCCAGCAGCAGCGGGAACTTCATAGGCAATACCAGGGGCTCATTTTTACGTCCGTCGTAGCTGAGCTGCCAGGAGGTGACCTTCGGGTTAAAAGCCACATCCAGTGCAAACTTGGAGAGGCGGGCCTCGATATACCTTGCTGCAGCGGCATCATCGCCTGTTCTCACATCCCCCCAGTTACCCTGCGTATCAATCAGCAGGTCTTTCTGACCGAGGTTTACGATAGCATCGCTGATGGACGCATCACCATGCGGATGGTACTGCATCGTTTGTCCGATGACGTTGGCCACTTTATTATAACGGCCATCGTCCATTTCTTTCATAGCGTGCAGGATGCGGCGCTGCACGGGCTTCAGTCCGTCTTCCAGGCTGGGCACGGCCCGCTCCAGGATAACATAGGAGGCATAATCCAGGAACCAGCTCTCATACATGCCACCCACGTGGACGACATTATGCAGCGATTCGTCTGATGTTTTATTTTCCATGTCCATGTATAATACGCTTACGGTTGTTTTCTTCAATTATTTTTTCAAAATCTTCTCTCCATAGCCGGATGCTGTCTTTCTGTACATCTGCAGCAGAGTTCAGCTCTATAAAACAGCAATCTGTTACAGCGATCAGCTGATGCCATATATTAACCGGCACTTCTACCCTGGCGGGCGCTTTGATCTCAGTAGTAGTAATGGAGGTACCATCAAGGGGGCTCCAGTGCAGGAGCGCTGTACCAGAGAACAGGAACATCACTTCGGGGTTCTTGTTGTCACTCTTTCCTTCGTGGTAATGCTGGCCGCTACTGCTGCCGGCATGCCGGTAACAAAGCATAAAATCGCCGGTACGATGGCAATTCCACATGTAGTTACTCCCTCTGTCGTCTTCTCCAAAAATCTGTATAGGCGTTACCGTTATCATCCTGCTATTGGATTATCTGTTGTTGCTGTTGATTCGTCTGCCGGCTCACCCGGTAATTTCACTTCAAAATCACGGATGGTCTTCAATTCCCCTTTGCTTTCCAGCCTGCCTTCGCGTACCAGCTCTTTCAGTCGCCATCCAAGGAACTGGTCCATCACAGGGTATTTGAGCTTACCAGTTACCTGCTGTGCCACGCGCCATGCTTTCACAAATTCTTTCCCGGTTTGCGCCAGCAGTTCCTTATCGTAAAACAAAGTAGGCTCGCCCTTTATCTTTTTGCCGCCTTCCAGCAAACGGATACCGGCATTTTCATTCATCATGCGATGCCATTCCTCTCCATCCAGCTCAAATTCAGCCAGGGATACCGCCCTTGCCAGCTTCTTTGCCTTCAGAAATTCTTTCGGTAATATCTGGTGCAGATGAGTGGGATAAAATACAGCTCCTTTATCGTTGAGGAAAGGAAGATTATTCAGGTAGATGATATGAATACGTCCTGCAAAATCATACAGTTGGCTGATCAGCCAGTAATAACCACATACATCTCTCGCATTCTGTCCGGCCCATACCCATACCTCCAATGTGGTATCTTCTTTCAGTCTGGCCTTTATTTGCCGGAATAGGTCTGCATCCCCTGGTGCATCTTCCTCCTGCGGAGCTGCCGTTGTAACGGTGGCTGCGGCTGTTTCAGTTACCGGCGCCGTTACGGAAGATATTTGCTGCCACCACAACCTGCGGTTGGCCTGCCCCTCCTTTGTATCAAGAATAAACAGCGGCCCTACAGACAGATCATCCTCAAAATAAAGGATCTCACCCTGCATTTTCTCGTCCATTCCTACGGCTTCCGTCAATACCGGCACGGAAGACTGACCAAAAACTATATGTACCAGACTCATAATTGTTATTGCGCTGTTTCGTCGTCTACCAGGTCCTTTTCATATCGCAGGTTGTTGATAATAAACTCCTGCCTGCTCTGGGTATTCTTACCCATATAGTATTCCAGCAGTTTCTGGATATGAATGTCCTTGGATAAAATGATAGGATCTATGCGTATGTCTTCACCAATGAAACGGCCAAACTCGTCAGGCGAAATCTCTCCCAATCCTTTGAATCGGGTGATCTCCGGCTTGTTGCCCAGCTTTTTCACTGCCTTCTGTTTTTCTTCTTCAGAATAACAGTAGATCGTCTGTTGCTTGTTGCGCACGCGGAACAACGGTGTCTCCAGTATATACACATGCCCGTTCTTCACGAGATCAGGGAAGAATTGCAGGAAGAAAGTCAGCAACAGCAAACGGATGTGCATACCATCCACATCGGCATCAGTAGCGACCACAATGTTATTGTAGCGCAACCCTTCCAGTCCTTCTTCAATATTGAGCGCGTGTTGCAGCAGGTTGAACTCTTCATTCTCATAAACGATCTTCTTCGTAAGACCAAAGCAGTTCAGCGGCTTACCACGTAAGCTGAATACAGCCTGGGATTCCACATTACGTGATTTGGTAATGGAGCCGCTTGCAGAGTCACCCTCAGTAATGAAAAGCGTTGTTTCAAGTCTGCGTGTTTCCAGCTCTTCTTTGTCCTTACCAGTGAGCTCATCGTTCAGGTGAAAACGGCAGTCACGCAGCTTGCGGTTGTGCAGGTTAGCTTTCTTGGCCCTTTCGTTTGCCAGTTTTTTAATACCGGCCAGTTCCTTGCGCTCACGTTCGCTCTGTTCGATACGCTTCTTCAACGCCTCTGCTACAGCAGGGTTGCGGTGCAGGTAATCATCCAGGTGCTTGGAGAGGAAGTCGAGCACAAAGGCTTTCACTGACGGACCACCTTCATATACCACTAATGAACCCAGCTTGGTTTTGGTCTGGGATTCAAATACCGGCTCCTGCACACGTATTGAAACAGCCGCACAAATAGATGCACGGATGTCCGTAGCATCATAATCTTTTTTATAGAAGTCACGCACCGTTTTCACAAACGCCTCACGGAAAGCTGCCAGGTGCGTACCGCCCTGTGTAGTATGCTGACCGTTTACAAAGGAGTAATACTCCTCACCATACTGATTCTCATGCGTGATAGCTACCTCAATATCCTCTCCCTTGAGATGGATAATAGGATAGCGCAGATCATCTTCATTGGTTTTACGTTGCAGCAGATCCAGCAGGCCATTTTTGGAAATATATTTCTGTCCGTTGAAGCTGATAGTAAGACCCGCATTCAGAAAGCAATAATTCCAGATCTGGTTTTCCAGGAACTCTGGAATGAAACGGTAGTTCTTAAATACGGTATCATCCGGCATGAACGTAACCAGCGTACCATTGTTCTCACTCGTATTCGTTTCTTTATGATCCTTTACAAGCACTCCACGTTCAAACTCCGCCACTTTAGCGCGGCCATCACGCACCGATTGTATCCTGAAATAACTCGACAACGCATTCACCGCCTTCGTACCCACACCGTTCAAACCCACCGACTTCTGAAATGCCTTGCTATCGTATTTGGCGCCGGTATTGATTTTACTCACCACATCCACTACTTTTCCAAGCGGAACACCGCGGCCATAATCGCGCACTGTAACATTGTGCTCCGTTACTTTGATATCTACCTGCTTACCAAAACCCATCGTATGCTCATCAATACAGTTGTCCACCACCTCTTTCAGCAGTATATAGATACCATCGTCCATGCTGGAACCATCCCCCAGCTTACCAATATACATCCCCGGCCTCAGGCGGATATGCTCCCGCCAGTCCAGCGACCGTATGGAGTCTTCTGTATAGGAAGCAAAAAGATCCTTGTTATCCGTTTTGTCCGTGTTTGCCATAGTTATATTAACGTTTCCTGAATATTTATGATTAGCTGATTCATCTTTCTCCTGCAAGGATACTAAATCTTTTAGCAAAATCCGATTGCTGGCAAAAATAAAGGATTCGGGGAATCATCCCAAGTATAAGTTATGCACTATGCTTAATATACTCGATTCCAATGAATTAAGACTTATAAAAATCACACCGGGAAGATAAATCTCGATATTTTTCCTTCAGAAGAAACACAACAGGAAGCTGCAAAAATAAATATTATCCTGCATGTCCTTTATAT
>NZ_DATLKJ010000145.1:0-22589 GCF_035538455.1 Chitinophaga sp. | reverse complement strand
ACACTGTGTACAAATAACAATCAGATGCTGATTATTCCCAATGGCCCGCTGGCCAATTCTTCCATCACTAACCATACCCGCAAGGAGTGCAGGCGGGTGAGCATTGTAGTGGACATCTCCTATCATTCCAATGTCAATTATGTGCGTGACCTCCTGGTACATACACTTCAAAATGAGAAGATGGTCATAAAGGAACCTCAACCATTTGTGGTTGTAAAATCTTTCGGAGATAACAGCATCAATCTTGGTATACACTGTTGGTGTCATACGAAAGACTTCTGGACATTAAGTAATACTATTCATGAAACCGTAAAGGAAGTATTTGACCAGCACCATATTGAATTACCTTTCCATGAGCAGATCGTCCATTTGATGCAGAACAGCCATACGGTCAATGGAGATATTCCTCATCAGCATTCTTCTGAATACGCATAATTACAGTCTCAGTCGATTCACGGTTTCCGTCGTATTATAACAACCATCCACCCAAAGTTACCGTATATATATCAGGCTACACATTCCGTTAAACTCAAAATAATACAAAGGATTCATTTTTCAACAACGACAATTGTTGTAACCGGTAGATATACCCATTATTAACAATTACTAATCCGTGAAGGCTTATGTTGTTCTATAAAACCCCAGCTTATTTCCACACGCGCATTCCAGAGAATAATGAAGTACCTGAATATTTTTATCAGGTGGATTACATGCAGCACTACCTGAGCACGTTTAAAGAGCAGCAGCTCTATTATCAGGAACTGCTGACCAACACATTCAAGATTGTGCTGATCCAGTGGAAAAAAATGCACGACATTCCTATAAAGCTGCACACCACGGATAATTCCGTGTTGTTACAACTGAATTTTTCCGCGCCTATCGATCATGTATTGGCCGTAACCGATCCCATTGGCATTAAAATCATGAACAGTAATTTTTTTCAGGCGGAGTCCATTCCCGGAAAGAGGTATTACGCAGTCGCATGGGTAGAAGTGACTAGTCAGTCGCTACCGGACGCTTCATATCAGAATCTGTTGGCCAATCAGTTTCCAGTAATAAAAAAGCCCGTCAATCAGAGAATATATCAACATATCCTCAATATCCTGGCACATCCGGGGGGAATACCATTTATTTATTTAAAGATTCAGTCATGCTTACTGATGCTGATGAACTACTATGCGGTTTCTGGAGAAGCCGCCTCCTGGTCTTCCGCAGAAAACATCGCCATGACCGAGCCACAAAAAGAAAGGGTCATCGCCTATATTAAATCGGAGCTGGACAATCCTTATCTCACCATAAACGATCTTGCCCGGCACATGTACATGAGTTCCCGCAGTTTTCAGAAAATGTTTACCGACACCTTCGGTATTCCCGCAAAGCAATTTGTCAGGATCAACCGGCTTGAAAGGGCTACGCAGCTGTTGAAAGAGACCATTTTTACCATGGAGCAGATATGTGTCGAAACCGGCTTTTCAGATACCTCCTATTTTACTAAGGTGTTCAAGAAATATTATGGCATGCTGCCCAAAGAAGCCAGGGCCATCAATAAATCACCCATATTCAATTACTCCATATGATACCTGTCTATGGTCTTGCAATCAAACAACCTGGCGGCCCGTTTGATCACTGGCTGTTCAACAGAAGGACTCCTGGTCCGGATGATATTCTGATTGACATCCTGTATTGCGGCATCTGTCATTCCGATATCCATCAGGTGCTGAATGAATGGAACAATGGTACTTACCCCATGGTGCCCGGACATGAGATCGTTGGGAAGGTTAGTGCTGCCGGGAAAAGCACAACAGGTTTTCAGATCGGGGATATCGTTGGCGTTGGCTGCTATGTTGATTCATGCCGGTCCTGTAGGTCCTGCCGGTCAGGTCAGGAACAGTATTGTGAGACGGGTGTTTCCTGGACCTATAACAGTTTTGAACAGGATAAAGCCACCCGTACCTACGGTGGCTATTCCAGCCGGATTGTGGTGAAGGCGGACTATGTTTTTCACATCCCTCCCGGTCTCGACCCTGCTGCTGCTGCCCCACTCCTATGCGCCGGCGTTACCACTTTCGCTCCAATGAAAAAATGGGGTATCGGCCAAGGACACAGAGTAGGCGTCATTGGTCTTGGAGGACTGGGGCATATTGCCGTAAAGATGGCGGCGTCGCTGGGAGCAGAAGTGATCGTAATCAGCAGCCATGCAGAGAAAAAAGCTGATGCGGTAAGACTAGGCGCCAGTGCCTTTATACAAGGTGCCGACAACCGGTTTAAAGGACAATTTCATTTTCTGTTCGACACAATATCAGCCCCTCATGCATATGCGCCTTACCTTTCATTGCTACGCACAAACGGCGTTTATGTCTGCATCGGCTTACCTCCGCATCCTATTACGCTGCAACCCTCCCTGCTGATTGATCACGGCATTTCAGTGACAGGCTCGCTGGTTGGCGGGTTGCAGACCACCCGTGATATGCTGCAGCACTGCGCACAACATCAGCTATCCGCTGATATACAGCTAATCAAGCCAGACTTTGTAAAAACGGCGTATGAACGGGCATTACAAGGAGCGGTAAAATACCGGTACGTGATCGATCTGACCAGACTCAACACATAATACACTATGTTCGTCAACTCAAATGCATTCCCTCATGCGACGTTTGATGCTATTGTGGTAGGATCAGGCATCAGTGGCAGCTGGGCAGCAAAGGAACTATGCAGGCACCAGTTACGGACGCTCCTGTTGGAAAAGGGACCTGCATTGGCAGGCGCAGGACAACAAGCAACCGCCTTTAACGGACCTGGACAGCTGCAACCGGTCATTAACATGCATGAAACGGACCTTGCCCGCTATCCGGTACAACGACAGTGCGATGCCTTTTCTTCAGAAACCTCACAATATTGGGTGATTGATCCGGAACATCCTTACCAACAAATAAAACCATTTAACTGGTACAGGGGATATCACCTCGGAGGACGCGGAGTTACCTGGACACGGCAATGTTATCGGTGGTCGCCCATGGATTTTGAAGCCAATGCAAAAGATGGCTGTGGCACAGACTGGCCAATCCGGTACCGCGAGCTGGAGCCATGGTATGACCATGTTGAAACATGTATTGGCATCAGCGGCCGGAACGACAGATTACCACAAGTACCAGACAGTATTTATACAAGTATGATGGAAATGGACCCTGTAGAGCGCTATTTTTCAGACCGTGTACAAGCATCGTATCACGGCAGGATCGTTACCATCGGAAGAACCGCCTATCCGTTTAAGACGATGCCCCCTGCCAGCTCCCGTGAACACAGGGTACTATGCAGCCATTATGGCAATAGTGTCAATCTGCTGAAGAAAGCCGGCACCACCGGGCTGCTGCACGTAATGACCAACAGTATCACCATTGCTGTCATTTATGATGAACAACAACAACGAGCTACCGGCGTACAGGTAATGGATGCAATATCAGGGCACACCACCGCATATTTTGCGCCGGTAATATTTTTGAATGCTTCTACACTGGGAACCACCCAACTTCTCCTTCAATCTACCTCTACGCGCTTTCCGTATGGTATGGGAAACGATTATGGTATACTGGGACATTATCTGATGGACCATCATTTTCAGGCTGGCGCCATAGGCGAAGTGCCGATCCGAAGCACCTACCGCCCTCCCTTAGGTAAAAGCCTCAACGGCATTTATATTCCCAGGTTCCGTAACCTGGACGATAAACATACTCACCACACAGATTATCTCAGGGGATTTGCATACCAGGGCATAAGTGCACCCATACCTTCTACCAGTAATGCAAATTCTCTGCAGCGGAAATGGGCCCTGCGCGTTGGCGCATGGGGAGAACAGCTGCCTGTGTACAGCAACCAGGTAAAATTAAACTATAACGTGAAGGATAAATACGGGCTGCCAACACTAGACATCAACTGCACATTCGGCGACAATGAACACGCCATGCGCGCAGACATGACCACCTCCGCCGCGGAGATGCTGGAGAAGGCCGGTTTTAGGAGTGTGCTGCCATTTAATCTTCCCCCCGTCCCGGGGCATTGCGTGCATGAAATGGGCACTGCCCGCATGGGCCGGGATCCCCGTACTTCCGTACTTAATAAATGGAACCAGCTACACTGCGTGCCCAATGTATTTATAACGGATGGCGCCTGTATGGCTTCCTCTGCCTGTCAGAACCCTTCCCTTACTTATATGGCGCTGACAGCAAGAGCAGTAGACCATGCCGTTGGTGAAATGAAACGCCGCAACCTTTGATACCGGCAATTACCCGTTACCCTTGAGGCCCTCCTCCGTACAAACATCCAGCGCCCGTTCGTTACATATTACCCGGCACTCCTGCCATCGAACTGTTCTTATGTACCTCTTCCTTAAAAGCAGCCGTTGGACCAAATGAAAATCCAGTCCCGCTGATACGGAAGATAATATTCAGTTCCGGAATTACGAGCTGGTCAGCATACGTTTCAATGGCATCCGTACAGCGTTTACACGACAAAAGATAAGGCGTGGCGATCCGGTCGATCTCTTTTGTCCCGTTGAGATCACAGGATAAATCATAACCTGTCAGAGAGGAATTAAACTGTTGAAGGATATGCGGGAATATTTCATGACAGCTGTCGTATTTTATAATGTTCTCTTTATAATGTTTAAACCGGAAATCCGTATACTCCAGGAGCAGGTTGGACTGAAAGATACTGGTATTACCGAAGTGCGTACCAGGATCACCCACATGGGAAGCCAACCCTTTTCTGGGGTAAACGCACCATGTATCCGAGTATAACATAAATTGCAGGAACTGCCGTTTCCAGCGCTGTGTGCCCCAGTTTTCCCTTATTTCTTTTGGCAACGCAGGTTCGTATAATGCAATGGCTTCATCATCTGCCACAAACCGGCGGAAAGCTTCCCAATGTTGCCTGTTCCAAATCTGTCCATAAGAACAGGGCACCTGCATAAAATAGACGTCTGCGTTATCATCCAGTGGTATAAATGGCGCATGCGTCAGTTCATTGTAATAAGGCGAATGTAAGGCGATCACGGAGACCCGGTCGTTATGATTATAAAAATGTACTGCCTGTAAAGCATACTGGTAGAACAGCGGCGACAACAGCAGATCGTCTTCCAGCATAATGATGTGGCCATACTGCCGGGTGAGATCGCCGCACCAGAACACATGATTACGCAGCCCCATCCGCGCAGCGTGCCTGATAATAATTTTTTCTCCGTACTTCCAGAGGAACGACACGGCAATATCATATACATCCCTACAATCAGAATGATCAATACTGATAATCAGGGGGATATCAGTCGCGCCTTCGTACTGACCATGGGAAATCGAGTACAGCAGCCGTTTCAGGGCATCGGGTCTGTTATAGGCCGCAATGACGATGGGGATAGAGAGGGATATGGTAGTCATTCAATAAATGATTTTCAATCCGAATTTACTGTGTATAGATTGAATTCTTGCGGAGCAAAAGATGCACAAAATTACTATACAAACGCGCTCAAATTCATGACCTTGTGATGTAAAACTGATGCTCCACCATATCATTCCTTATCAAATCATTAGTCATGAAAACGCTTAACCTTTTAATAGAAACCGCCAGAGACCGGGATTACCAGCAGATCTTTGCTATCTGGCTCGACCATATCAATCATACTTTTCCCGGTAATTTTTTCGACCAGCGTCGTTTAGCAGCTCACTTCCGGGAAAATTTCATAACCCGTAACAAGCTGTACCCATTTTATACTACGCGCGATGAAGACGATGAAATCACCGGATGGCTGGGCGTTATAAGGTCGTGTCATAATCCACTAAGGGAAAATTTCTGTGGGGAAGTGAGCATATATGTCCGGAAAGATGTCCGGCATGAAGGTATTGGCACTTTATTAATGCAGCATGCCGTGGAAAAAGCCAGGCAGACCGAACTCCAATATTTACAAGCGTATACCAGGGTCACCAACTATGCCATCCGCAAATTGCTGCTGAACTGCGGATGGGAAGAAATAGGTATCCCACCGCTGTCATTAGAATCATCGAACAACAATATGCAAAGGACATTACTAATGTATGCACTATAATCATGATAATTTACCAGGTACCCCTTATCACCGGTTATGGGAGCAGGTTTTTATAGATAACACCGTTCTTTATGATGAGTAGCATATTGTGTTCAGGGTCTTTCAATATTTCAAGTTTTTGCAGGGGATTATCGTTTAGCACGATCATATCCGCGTAAGCCCCTTCTTCAATGATACCTAGCTGCTTTCCCGGATATGGGTTTCTGTTGCCTGAGAGCTGCAACAGCTCCCCATTAGCGGAAGTCGCCATACGAAGCACTTCGAAGGGCGTAAACCATCTCAACATTTTCACCAGCTGATTGTTCTGGTCTGCTCCTGCCGTTCTGGAAAACAACTTATCCGTTCCAAAAGCAAGTTTTACATGATACTTTTTGGCGAGGGCAAAAACCCGGTTGGTGCCTTCTGCAGCCTGTTTTAATTTAGCGTTCCTGTCGGCATCATATTGTGGCCTGCTGGTGTCGGTGAGGGGTTGCATACAACACCATACTCCTTTTTCTGCTATCAGCTTTATGGCTTCTTCATTAGCGAGATTACCATGCTCAATACATTTTACGCCGGCATTGACAGCTCTGATAATCCCTTCCGGCGTATAAATATGCACAGTGACATACGTACCCCAATCTCCTGCTGCCTGTACGGCGGCCTTTATCTCTTCCGTACCAAATTCATTTACGTCCAGCGGGTCATAAAAGGATGCTATACCGCCTCCACAAGCCAGTTTAATCTGGGAAGCGCCAAGGCGCAGTTGTTCACGTACAGCAATCCTTACTTCGTCCGGACCATCTGCGATAGTTGATGCACCCAGTACCTCTGCTACGGATGGATGACCGCCAAACTTTACAGGCCTGTCAGACCGTAGTTTAAAATCGCCATGCCCGGAGGTCTGCGAGATCATAGCCCCGGCAGGGTATATCCTTGGTCCGGATACGATTCCTTCGTCTATTGCTTTTTTCAATCCGAATGCCGGGCCAGCTACATCTCTGACCGTGGTAAATCCCCGCAACAGGGTTTTTCCCGCTTCTGACGCAGCCAGCGTATGTAAAAAGCCCACGTCGCCCTGCAGTAGTTCTGCAAAGCCGGCACCTACGAGAAACGTATGCCAGTGTGCATCAATGAGCCCTGGCATCAACCATTTCCCACTCCCATTAATAACCCAGGCTCCGGCTTTGTCAATCGTGCCAGCAGGTTTTATTTCCCGGATCAATGCACCTTCTATGAGAATGTCCATTTGCTGCTTTATTCGCTCGTCTTTGCCGTTAAAGATGTTTACATCTGTGATCAGCGTACGACCTGTTTGCTGCTGGGCCGGTAAGAGTATATATCCTATCAGCAGAAATACCGTAAAAAAAAGTGTTTTCATAAGACAAATGATACGATACAGTAACCTTGAACTTGTGGCTCCTGTGGTACGGTTATTATTTTTCCCACTTCCGGATGTTATTATAAATTGATAACGATGGGAACCGGAAATAGTTTATTGCATATCACTATTTTGGAAATCCATTGCCCATTATCCGTGATGATGAACATTAAAACCGGCTGCAATGGTTATTCCAGTCGAACATAAAAAAGGGCGACCATAATCAGTCGTCCTTTACAATTTCTTTTCAAGTTATCCCCCCTCTCCTGCCAATTTTGCATGAAATATAGCAGGGGAACAGCTTTAGGATTGAATATAGCGCTATTTTGTAACTGGTTTCTTCTTTGGCACAGCCTGGGCGCTTTCATTGCGGAAATATAAGCTGAGGATTTGTTCTGTTGTAAGCTTCGCTGTAGCGCCATTCAGTGAATCCAGTTTGGATTTCTCCCTTACTACCGGATCAATGGTATTATACTCGAGCATAGTTTTCATGACGTCCCTCTTTTTAGTTGAGATAGTATCGTTCAGATATTTCTCAATCATGAGACCTGCAATCGGCGCTGAGTAAGTACCACCATAACCGGAGTTCTCTACCAGTACGGTAATCGCAATCTTTGGATTGTCACGGGGTGCGAAGGCTACGAAGAATGCGTGGTTCTTCAGCTTTGTTAATTTACCATTCACAATGGCATTGTTTTCTGCAGTACCTGTTTTACCACATACCGTTACGCCTTCTACCTGCGCCTTGCGACCGGTTCCTGACTCCACCACATCCTGCATACCCAGGATTACGTATTTGTACACGCTGTCTGATGCATGTGCCACGACATGTTTTTCTCTGAATTTCGTCAGCAGGTCAGTGTTATCATTATCTATGCTGGACACAAAATGCGGCAGGTAATAAAAACCGTGGTTGGCGATAATGCACATCGCGTTGGACATCTGCAACGGCGTTACCGCAACGGCGCCCTGACCCATACCTACGAATAGCTCTGTACAGGAGTTCCACTGCCCGCGGTATCTTTTGTTCATGCCTGCGGAATCAACTACATAACCGGGATACTCGCCGGGGATGTCAATTCCCAGCCGATGACCCAGACCAAAAGACGTCATATAATCATACCAGCGCTGATGGCCTTTCTTAACGCCGCCCCATTGACGGGAGTCTACCACCATGCGGTAAAGGTTTACAAAGTAAGAGTTACAGGAATGGGATATAGCCAAACGCAGGTTAGCTGCGTGTCCCGGCTCACTGTGCTCACAACCGATACGGCTGCCGCATGCATAATATCCGCCACGGCATGGATAACCAAAGCTGGGCGTAATCACGCCTTCATCCAGTGCAACCAGGGCTGTAAGTGGTTTCATGGAAGATCCCGGAGGATATGTTCCCTGCATCGCACGATTAAACAATGGTTTGGTGGTATCGGAAAACAGCTTGCTAAAGTTCCTTGCACGATAAGAACCGGTAAGCAGATTCGGATCATACGTGGGACTACTCACCATCGCCAGGATACCGCCTGTCTGCGGGTCTATAGCCACAATACTCCCAATCTTGTTACGCATCAGCCGTTCACCGAGCATCTGCAGTTCAATGTCGAGCGACAAGCGAAGGTTCTTACCTGCGATTGCGGCGGTGTCAAACTCTCCGTTTTCATAAGGCCCCTGCAGACGGTTGAGGTTGTCCTTCACCCAGTACTGTATACCACGTTGTCCCATCAATACACTTTCGTAAGTCTTCTCGAGACCGGTCATACCAAGGTAGTCTCCCATCTGGTAAGCACTGTAGTTGGTGTTGGCCAGCATCTGTGTGGAAACTTCTCCAATATAACCGAGGATGTTGGCGGCGGAGGAATACGGATAAGAACGTATCTGTCGCTGTATCAGTTCAAAGCCTGGCTGGAACAGGTACAGGCTTTCCTGTAATCGTCCGAAGATCTCAGGCCGTAGCAATGCCGCAAAAACAGACTGCCTCACCCTGCCGCTCTTTTTAATGGCGGTCTGAATACGATTGATAAATTCTTCCTTATCAATCTGTAGTATTTCACATAAATAAGCAGTATCTATATTTTTTACTTGAGAGGGAGTTACTACCAGGTCATACATGACATCATTCCTCAGAACACTCTGATTACGCCGGTCGTAGATAATCCCACGGCTGGGATATACCACCTTGCGCTGAATGGCATTGGCGTCCGAAAGCTTTGCATACTTTTTCTCGACCACCTGTAAAAAGAACAACCTGATAATAATTACTAATACCGCACCGAGTATGATTAACTGTATAACTCTCCTTCTGGGCTGATTATATACCGACATATAGCCTTTTATTGCAATTGCAAAGCAATGACTTTCTGGATAAAACGAATAAAAAACAAAAGGCTAAAGTAGATAAATCCTGTGAATAAAAAAAGTATCGCACTACTGATGAAGAGACCAAATTATTTCTTAATTTACTAATGCCTATTTGCCGGCTTTTTGTACGTGAGTATATTACTGTGATCTGTACCGGAAACCAATAAGGAAACCACGATGACCATATTTTTTATCTAATCATAAACCTTAAAATTCACATTATGAAGAAAGAGTTGCTATCAAGAACCTTTGAAATGCTCCCGCGTACAACCTTAAGCCTGATCAACGGTGGAGGAAACAAAAACCAGGATTCCGCCAGCTGCAACGCCGGCCAGCAATGCTCTGTCTGGGAAATGGACTGCGGAAGCGACTTTTCCTGTTATTGCCGTCTGCGTGACGGTGTAGTAGGTGTTTGTGTGGAAAGCAGATAATCGTCAATACATGAAGATGCAGATTTCGGTCTGCATCTTCGTATACTCAATTACGTTAGTATCACCCCTCTCCCGTTACCAGGAAATACCTCAGATCTTCAATCCTGTAATCAGGTGGTAACTGATAACCATTATAAAAAAATGTTGGTGTTGATACAACATTCATATGCCGTACCCAGGCGCTCAACTGATCTGTCTTTAAAGCCTGCCTCTCCAGATCCTCCTTCACAGGATGTTTCAATGCAAATGCTTCATAATCCTTCCTGGGTGCTGAATACCAGTCGTGTAACGCCCGTTTCAGCACATCAGGCGCTTCCGTCTCAGCTATAGATAATAAATGCCTGGCCGCTATCGTGCGCCGGTCTGCTTCCGTATCCGCCAGAAACAATATCTGCACCTGCACATCATCTCGCATCTCCAGTATATCTTCCAGGAAAGGATGCGTTTCTGAACAAGGGCCGCAATAAAGATTACATACCTTGATGATCTTATGTGGCGCATCCGCCGGGCCCAGTGTGATACCCAACCCGTCTGTCTTCACCACCATCTTCCGTTGCTTTGCCAGTAGTGTCCCGAATATCTCCTGGTTCTGCCTGAATCTCGTCAACGCATATTTATACCGGGCTTTCTCCTTCGGCAACATCAGGTACGGCTTTATCATCAACCAGCCTGAAAATGGTACCAGCCACACCAGCAACCATTTCAACACCATTAATACAGAGAGGGACTGTAATGTAGCAACCCCGAAAAGCCCACCGGAAAAGGCGGTCACCGTCTCCAGTACCAGCAGCGCCTGCGTAACCAGACACAGTACGCACCATTGCTTTACAACCCGCCACTGGTAATAGATAGAGAAAAACACATAAGGCAACGCCAGCAGCGAGCTCCACGCCAGTACCGTAGTAACAGCAGGATTCATTCCGCTCATCAGCATCACCAGCAGATCACCGGCGAAATAGGCGAAGCCAATCTCGCTCCAGCTGAACACCCCGGCTACCTTTGCCCCCTCAGAGCTGAGCACTGCATCGCAGTTGACCGTTGCCGACGCTTTACAGACTTTCTCCATCAACGGATGGTGTGCATCCACTTCATGCGCCAGTAACAGTAACGTTATTGCCACGCCGGCCAGCTTAATGGTCATCAGCAGAAAAGGAAACAACACCGTCATACCGACTTGCGAAAACCCTTCTGCACCCGTGAGCAGCCATAACAGTAGCACGATCGACAGCATCGTGATGGTGACAATGGCGGTAAGGCCTCTCTCCTTCCGCTTCTTCGCGTAATCCCGCTCTCCGGCACTCTCCGCCGGTTCTGCCAGCAGGGCGACTCCCGTCCATATGTCTGTAAACGCCTTAAGGGCGCCACGTGCAGGCTTTCCCGTTACCACGTTGGTAAATGTAATATAGCCGTCGCCGATAGCGCTGACAACGGTAAAAAACTCCTTGTTGTCAATAGTCACCTGGGCGATGAAAGGCACCGGCACCTCGCTCAACTGCTCCGGACGGGCCCTGACTGAAAAGTTCCGGATCTTCAATCCGGTCAGCACATCGCTGACGCTCAGCATACTGGGATAACCAGGATGTGTGGTCAATTCTTCTTTAATGGTTTCCTCCGTAGCGGGAACTTTCAGCAGTTTTACAAAGCTACATACGGCTCTGACACAGTTCTCCTCCGGAATGTTAAAGATGTTGGCAAGGATAGACATACAATTTAATTGACATGGTTTTCATAATCACTCAGTGGAACATCCGTAAGGTAGGAAATAAATTAAAAACCTGTGCCAATGGAATCATGCCATTAACATAGGTTTTACAACGCAGGCTTCTGCCTACCTGAAGTCGATATATTTTGCCGGAACATGATCAGTGAGCCACACACCATTGTCAGAACGATAGAGATGGATACCTGCGATCTGCGGACTATGTCTTAATACAAGGTTTAAAAATTTACTGATTTTCTTTTGTTGATACTCGTTCATTCTTCTATCATCTCTTTCTCTAAAATATTATTTCTTCTCCAGCGTATACACAATCTTCTTTTTTGAGCCGGTACGTGCATCGAGGTAAGGGCATTCAAATGAATACCCGCCGGTCGTTGACTGAATATGACCAAACCTGTTTTCCCTTTCCAGTACACCGCTCCCCCCATCCAATACATGGCGGAATGCAAAAGACAGTGTGCCGTCCTTCTCACTGTTTGACAACGAATACTTACTATACACCTGGTAACCACTTTCTGTGTAAATGGTGGAATCTTTTGTCACTTGTAGTTGTACTTCCAGCTGATCGCGGGAATCCTTGCTGTCTTTATTAAGCACAAATGAATATGTCCCATACCAGGCAGCGCTGGTAGCCGCAGTTGTGGCCTTATTCCCACCGGTGACAATTGTCAGCCTGGCATAATCAATCGCAGCTGTTTCTCCTTCTCCTCTCGCCGCTTTCACATATACCATACTTTCATCTTTCCAGCACAGGTCACGTGCTATCCATCTGAAAGCCTTATGGTATACCTGTTTCACAGTGCCATTATCAACGGTGTAGATATCAATATCTGTTGACGGTGATTGCTCAGCATAAGGATCTTCTTTTTCGCAAACGATCCATCTGCCATCCGGGGAAACGTGTGGTGTGTTGCTCACAGTATCTTTGCGGCCACTGGCTTTGTCAAGTAAAATATAAAACCCGTGTTCGTATCCCCTGACTTCCACGAGGTACTTATTCAATGCTTTCAATTCACCTGCAAACCGGAATGCCAGCCGGTCTTCATCGTGAGGCACGCCGGCGTTGTCTTTAAAAGAGACACTTCCATTGTTGCAGTTAATGGTCGTCACACCATTAACTGTGCGGAACTGCAGGGAATCGTAGGTAATATCGCTCTTGCAGGATGTCTTGTTTTGTTCAAACTCCTGACGGGTAATATCGCCTGTCTCCACAGTAATCACCTGCTGCGGCGCAGCTGAAACAGCGGTGACTGCTGAGTCAGCAGACGCCGCTACTGCCAGCATGGTACTGTCGTTCTTTACTTCTTTCGCTGGCGCATTGCAAGCCAATAAAATAACTGATAGTGTCAATAGGTTTTTCATTCTTTCATTTCTTTAAACTTAGGGCTGTAATCCTGTAGATGCAGGTGGTCATTATGACCATCGTACTTCCTGGTATGATTCAGCAGCTTGTCATCTTCGCCATACGACCAGGACAACATTTGTTTCCAGCCAAATTTAAACAATGCGTCGTTGAATTTATTCTGACGTTCTTCATCCAGCATGGGCCAGCCCTGCGTAGCGGAGTCAGAAGCCAGGTTCAGCCTGTCGATAGCCTTGTCTTTGCGCAGATACCGGAGATCGAGATTGTAGCCGTTCTTATGTGATGTACTCGGATGTGAGCTTCCATCGGAATGGCTGCCACCATTGAAAGTGTTATCATCATTGCCGCATTCAATCATCGCTCCAATAATACTGCCCAGGGTCTTGTCGTTCACATAGAAACGTTCTGTGTTTAAAGTTATTTTAAGTTTTACACTTCCGCTTTCGTAATTATGTAACTGACTGATATCGATCAGGTCTACTTTATCTCCGCCATAATTGGGACCATATACGTTATTAATCGTATTGAATTTGAAGACCCCCATCGGGTGCGCATTGTTGTCTTTATCGTGGTAAACATACTTATATTTTTCTTTATATTCTTCCTTGATCTCTTTCGGTACATGACGCTCTAAATGACCGGTAGAATAGATATGATAGGTGATGATATCTTTTGCATCGAAAGGATGAATATTCTGGCATTCGAAATCATCTGCCTTATTACTTTTACCTTCATTGTAGAAATCATTGATCGCTTCTTCAAACTCCCATACATAGGAGCTACCTTTCTGTCCCTTGTAGTAGTGTTTACCTTTACTATCTATCCAATACTCATCTGGCTCCCTCTTAAACATAGGATTGCCATCATAAGCGGCGTTGCTGCTGTCGTACACCACATAGTTCGGCTCATCGCCGTGCCCGCAGGCGTTCGGATAGTTGATAGCAAGATAGAGGTCTGTTTTGGACTTGTATTTACTCTTGTTACGCATGAGAAATTTTTCCGCAACATCCAGCTGTTCCTCTGCGGTCATCTTTATAATGTCTGACCGTAATACATCAATGTCAATGGAGGCAATCTTACCTATCTGGATAATACCTACATAACCTTCTTTGGTATCATCTTTATGCTTCTGGAAAGTACCGCAGGTAGGGCTGAAAGTCCTGCCTGTTTCCAGTGCCATCACAGCCATCAGCCAGTTAGCGCCTTCATTGTCTTTTTCCGGTAATCCCAGTTTGGCGGCAAGCATCACCACCTTCTTCCTGAACTCGCAGCTGACCTTATTACCCCAGATGAGATCATATTTCTTACAGAGGCATTCAGTTTTGGGCTTGTCCAGCGGTTCTCCCAGGACAGCCGGCGCTACAGTGCCGAAAGCTTTATTCAAGCTGTCAAAGGCAGCGGATAATTTAATGTGATGATAGAAGTTGATATCCAGCGGATTGAAAGTATTTGCATCCGCAGTTTTTTCCGGATACAGGAACTTGACCAGCTTTTCTTCCCCTTTCTTCTTTTCATTTTTAAGTACTACATAGAACGCCCTCAGTCCGCCGTCCTCCCTGGCATTCCCGGACTTCAGCTTATTGGTGTCGAGATCTACATCCAGTGTCTCATCATCCTTCACTTTAAGCTTGATGTCCTGCACACATATGTCTTCCAGCTTATACCTGTTCTCCCACAGTTGAAACTGTACATCTTCCCCAGCGAGATTCATCGTTTGTATATGTATCCTGATCTTTTCTCCGTAAGGATAAACTTTGAATGCAGGCGCTTTGGTGCTGTCATAGAAGTGAACGCTGACCACTTCCGGCTCTTTGCTGATGTACAGGAATTTACCGGTTTCCTTATCCCTCGCATTGCTGTCCCGCTTGGGGAACCAGCACTTCATGCCGTTTGATTCCACGGGTTTCACGTCCATGAACTGCATTCCGTCCGGCTTCTGCAGGACGCCGAAAAACACATCATAATATTTACCCTCCCAATTCAGCGCTTCCAGTTTTGTTTTAAGATCATCCGTTTTAATATCCAGCTTTGCTTCTCCCTGGGCATCGAAGGTGACCATGCCTGCATCCTTGATATAGTTGATCTTCGTAGCACTGTCGAATTCAAGAATATGTAGATTCACTGATTCACCGGCAGCCTGCGGACTGGTGATCACGGCCTTTACTGTTTCGTGCCAGCCGGCCTTATGTTTGAATATTCCTTCGGCATCAGTGAAGCACCAGCGGACGATTTGGGCATAGTCGGCGTTTATATCCAGCTGCTTCATAGAGCTGCCTAGTTTAGCAGATACCACAAACTTTCCTTTGGAAGGTGCAAATACATTATCGTGTGTAGCGCCGTTACCGCCGGCAGGTGTCCAGGTCAGCGGTCCGTCTGCCTGGTCATAAGGCATCAGCAGATCCGCAATCAGCGTATATTTCTTGCCCACTACCCATTGATTGTTGCCGTCCTTTACACGCAGACTTACTATTTCATTGGGTTTTACATCAAATACCCAGTCATCTTCAGATTTAGCGGCAGCGGCAGTAGGTTTCTTATGCTTGCTGTCCCATGCATTGGCCTGGGATACATATGCTTCCACTACATACCGGCCCGGGCTTTGCAGGTATTGCTGGCCATCCAGTGTGAGGGAAGTACCCGTGCCCACCTGCACCCCATTGAGTTGCCACTTGATCTGCGCGGCTTCAAAGTCCTGCACCATCGTGGAGTACCGCATTTGCGACACCTTAAAGTTCATGCTCGTACCGGGTCTTACAATATGCGTGTTCTGGTCGTTGGTTACCTTCATTACGCTGTTTGACTCTGATACCATTTCTTTGGTAACCGTTTGCGAAGCCTCTCCCGGCGATTGCGGGATCATGATTGCTGTAACTTTATATACTGCGGCGGAATTGGCCGGCGTAAAAGTAATGCTGTCACCTCCCGGTTCCGTAGGCCCTGCCAGTATGTTACCGGCGGCATCGGTCACCTGCATGGATACCCGCTCTTTCTCTTCTGCGGTAGCAGGATCTATATCGTACTTCGCATTGATGGTAACGGGAACGCCCCTACGTACGCGATACTCCTCCGCTTTAGGAAACTTACCGCCCACGCCGGGGATCATACGTCCTGCATCAGCGCCGATACCAAATTCCTCTTTCAGTTTATTATTCACCACCTGGATGTCAATAGCACAGCGGCTGTCATCCTGTTTGTCGGGGTCAGGGTTACCGAAGGCCATTACCCGGTAGTTACCCGGGGCATCGAAGTTAATATCCAACGATGGACCCGCCTCTTCAAATACCTGCGGCCCCCTGCCTCCTGTTATTTTCCACCCCACCCTTGCCGTATCTGCCTTTCCGGGATTATAGTAACCGGCTACCTCAAACTTCAGCGATTCATCCACACGCACCTTGATTACCGGCACATGTGCTTCCTTCTTCGAAGCGCTCATTACTTCAGGCGGCACATGCTGATTCAGTTTCACCTTAATCTGTTTCACCTTCGGCTGCTCTTTCTGTGTATCAGGCTTCGCCATAGGATTAAGCACTGACAGGCTTTCTATCTCTACTTTATCAAAATGGGCCTGTGACACTGCCGCTTCCTGTCCATGGAAATCTATTTTGATACAGGGTGCTCCGGATACGGAACACACTGCCTTACTTTCTTCTGTAAGCACTTTGCCGCCATTGGTAAGGGTCACCTTCTGGTAAGGGTTTTCCCACTGCGTAACAGCAGGACTGCAAGCGCCTCTGGTTATGGAACAATTACCGAAGGTCTTCGCCTCAAAAGGCTGACCTGTATCTTTGGTGCTGGCAATAAGTTTGGTACTGCCATTACTGTCGTTGATAAATTCCCTGTCATTGGCCTCCACTTTCAGTTTATCGGGGGAACCTCCAAACTGACAGCTACATGCTGCTCCCTGCACTACAAAATGTTTATCAGCCATGATTCAATATTTTAATACCCAGTAATTTTATTGTTCTGTATTGGTGTTGTCATCGATACAAATGATGCTAAGCATCACCCTATGCAGACGTTCTCCTTCCCGTACTTCCCAGCTGCCATCCAGCTGCCGGATATAGTTACGCGCCTTATTCAGCACACTCTTTACTTCAAATACCGCATGACTGTAATCCTTATGGCTACCTGTTTCCAGCACACCTTTCTGTTGCGTAGAATCCGGCTCCATGCCAAAAGGCGTACGTTCCTGCGTTACTGTATATCTCACCGGATTTTTGAAAGGAATGACCGTGTATTGCACGGCCGACTCTTTCCGGTAGCCCGCAAACAACAGGTAACAATATGCACTCAGGAACAGATCCTGACGCAGCACCTGCAACAGGCGTTCTGCATCCTGCAAAGTGGCGTCTGTACCGGCGATATATTCTCCGGCTATTTCTCCCGTAAAATACCTTCCCAGCTTTATCTGCTGTTCATTCCAGCGTTGCAGAATATCGCTGTGATTAACAATCATGGCTATACGGCCGCCATCTGCCAGCTTTACCTGTAACGGATAGATCACATTACCGCACTGACTGGCAAGGTCTCCGGCGATGGAGTCATCGGCGCGGGAGCCGTTAATCATTATGTCCGTTCGCGTTACCTGGAGGTAAACGCCTGTGGGATCTTTGGGATTGGAAAAGCGCTGTACTTCCACATTATATTTAAGTTCCTGGGGGGCAGCACCTGCAAACGTAGTCGTTACCGCGTAAATACACGTAGGGGCGGCAGGTACCAGGTACCGGGGCGGGCTATCAGCCAATGGTTTTTTAAAAGAGAAAAAGGCCATATTGTTTAACTGACAGTTAATGATTTATATGGTAGAACGGTTTTTCAGCATTGGTAAGTTAACTTACAACATAAGACCACACACGCCGGTAGCGTGTAACGGGAACCATCAGACTATTGAGCATACCTGCATTTAATGCCCATTGGCGCTTTCCAGCTCTTCTGGTTTGAAATCAAATGAATAATCCTTCACAGCATCTTCATAATAAAACGAAATGCCATAACTGGTAAACTTCGGGCTCTTCTTCATTATATAGAGATATGAGTGTCTGGCTATGTTGAATGCCTCCTGCTTTAAGCTGTCTTTTACATTATCTGAGGTCACGCCTGCAGGGCTTTGTTTAAAAGTAAATGATAAAGCATACTCTGCTTTTCTGCTGGTGTCATTCATGAAGTATTTAGGATCCCTGGAAATACCCTGACAGTTGTATGCGGTCCGCAAAGAATCCAGGAAAGCCTGCTCCTGTGGCCTGAGCTGGCCGTCGCCAGGTGTAAACAACCGTAGAACCAACGCGAAGCCGAAATAATACAGGAAGCCAGCCAGCGCCACCAGTATCACCGATATGAGAATAATAACTTTTTGCTTTTTTCCTATAGCCATCTGTTACCAGTTTATGTAGTCGTTACCGTTATAATTCTTGTATAAGTTACTATTCTTTTTCAGATGGATGAATTGGGTGCCGTTTTTAACATTGGCTGCCCTGTAGCGTTTCTTTTTGGTTGTGATGGAAGCTCCCCCCATACCACCAAGGCTGGGCACATATTCGGTATGCTCAATTTCCTTCACATAGTTAAGCTGTATGCTTTCAAGATCTTCCAGCCATTGCCATACATATCTTTCGGTTTTTGTGTACATATGTCCATACTGGTCTCCACTGGGGTTCTTCACCATTCCGGCCGCCAGTATACCCTTCATAAAGGTGGCGTCATTCATGTTCTTATACAGTAATACAGGATCGATACTAATATCTATCTGGAAAGTGCGGGCAGGTATGGATACATTAAAGTCACTCACATCGGCGGGAGAAAAATGAACGACCTTTTTGATCTTCACCCCTTTCTCTTTCAGAAAACTGATGATGCCTTCTCCATATGCAGCACCCATACTATGGGTAACCACGCATACCGGTGTAAGGTATTTATCATTGTCGCCTTTCTCTTTGAATATAGCCTGATAAAAATTCGATTGTGGATTATTGAATCTTGCCAGCGCCATGTTTCTTCCTTTATTGAATCTCAATGAGCCTGAAGAGCCCATTGTATCGGCGCCATTGATGTACAGCGGTTTGCTGGACTGAAGATGCTGCAATGCAGCACTTCTGAAACTGTTACCCCAGTAAGCGCTTCCGGAATCCGGTCCTGCCATAGGTATGTCCTTATTCCAATACCCATTTACAAACAATATCACGGGCTCCATTTCCTTTACCTCTGCACCGGCGCTTGCTCCTTTGGTGGGTTGCTGGAAATAAGCATACACACTGGCTTTCTTCGCGGGCGTGTTTTCATTGACTTTATACTGAATAGCCAGCGTACCATTTTTGATGGTACCACCGGTAAAGGTGTATTCGATCTTGCCGTCATCGAGCTGCCGGGCCCAGTTTACCTGGCCCAGTTCTTTGTCTGTAGGCTTGCGGGAAAATTCAGTGGCTTTGAAGACGTACCACTTTTCTTTGTACATCGTTTTTACGGGTTGTCCCTTTTCATCGAAAGGGCCTTCTACCTTTTTTACGAGCAGATTTTGTTTGTTTACCGCTTCGTGGGTACCAAACTTTACGCCGTCCTGGTGGCCATGCATTTTCACTGCCTTGGCAGCATTCAGCGTAGTGTCGCCCTGGCTGTTCCAGCGCACACCTTCCCCGTTTTCAACGTACTTTCTGGATATAAGGATGATGTTACCAGCACTTTTATCCCCCATTGGTCATCAGTTTAGTTATGGTTATCTTCTGGTTGTTCCGGGTTAACGTATCAGAACAATTTAGATTTCTCTGCACTCTTGATGTCTACTGACTTTCCGGCATTGAAGATCATTTCCTCTTTGGAACTTTCCACCTTTATCTGCTCGGCTGTCTTTTCTATTTTCTTCGCCTGCACATCCATACCTTCCGAAGCGATCTTCGTGATGTTGGTGGCAGTAAGTTTGTAATCATTTACAGTAAAGAGACTCATGCAATCGCCTGCATTATGCAACATATTCATGCCGGCGATGTTGCTCATATTCATGCCGGCTACCTGCGACATATTAATGCCTGCGTTCACGCTGATGTTCTCTTTTGCAGTCATTGTGATATTACGCGCATTGATGGTAAGATGTTCCGGAGTAGTGATAGAGATATTCTGCCCGTTGGTATCCAGTACGATGATGTTACCACCCTTATCCAGGATAGTAATGCTTTCCTGGCCGCTGGTATCATCCAGGCGGATGGTATGCCCGCTACGCGTCTTGATAACTTTGAGATTATTCTGGGCGTCGCCGTACGACGTTTTGGCGTTACCGTTATATGCGGCGGCAATGGCGTAGGGAGCTTCGGGATTGCCATTTTCGAAATCCACCCATACTTCCTCGCCTACTTCCGGTATGAAATAAAATCCTTTGTCGGGGCCACCGTGTGGCTGCATCAGTCTGATCCAGGGAGTTTGTCCTTTCTGCCAGTTGAAACGTACCCTGATGCGGCCGAGCCCTTTCGGATCAAAGTTGTCAGTCACCACAGCACTCTGAGCTTCGCTATGTGGTATTTTGTCCAGGTGAACATCAGGAGCTGCTGCTTCTACGGGAATACCCTCAAAAATGTTGTAGTATTCACCGTTACCGTTGCAGAAATGCCCGATAGATGTGATCATGAATTCTCCATGATCTACATTACTGAGTACACTTTCCTGGATGCTGACAATATCGCCGAGGCGAATGCCTGTATTCTTGCTTTCCCCTTTCAGGCGCACCATCTGGGCCATGCGGGCTTTCTTACGGCGTTGCGCCAGTTCATCCAGTTCGGCTTTAGTGTTGCTAGTGAAGGCAAAGGGTACTTTATATAGGGAAGTCTGATGGAACAGCTTTTCACTCATGGACTGTGCATGTTGCGTATAAGCGTCCGCCCTGCCGGCAGACTTGCTCAGTGTTGTATCTTCCATGATCTGGTACTGGCGGTAATCGTAACCGTTCATTGCCTGATTGTTAGGTCTGATCTCCAGTTCCAGGTCGAAATATACCAGGTCTACCTGGTGCATCAGGTTAATTTTCTGGGGCTTATATTGACCGAAGATGATCTGCTGGCCGTTATAGAAAAACCATTCGCCATAGCGCTGTGCGAGGCGGTGCAGGAAATCGAAACCTGTTTCCTTGTATTGTACGATATATTTAAGTTGACGGCTGTTGAGCGGTTTTACTTCGGGGCGGCCTGCAAACGGATTGCAGGCTTTCATCACGGAATTGGCGATGGTCGATAGATCCTGTTTCTCAAAGGATTGTATGTGCGGGTCTGCATCCAGTAAGATGGTAGGACCTGTACCGCGGAAAACACAGCTGCCATTTGTACCGTCGCTTTCTTTACCGGAGCTTACAGCGGTAATGATTCCATTGAACAGCATGGGCTTGAATCCGCCAGCAGCCTCTATTGCCTGTATGGAAATGCTGATCTCTTTTCCAAGAAAAGATTTGCCGGCGGCGATAGGGTTGTTGCCGGAACGGGAAAGCCACTCATATCCAATTTTCAGCTCAAAAGTGTGATGTCCGGTGACAGTCTGTTCAAGGCGAAGCGAGTGGAATTGTTTAAACTGCTCTTCACCTATTGATACTGTGGTTACGGTGTATAAGGCCATAAATAAAGGTGTTTGATATGGTATAGCTATAGCCTGCGGTATTATAATACATTACGGTTAACATCAGGCCGGTTTGCTAACAAACTTGCAGCCAATTTACTTAATAAAAATGGAATTGATAAAATATATTTTTCCGGAGGAAGCCCCTGACGGGCGCCCTCCGGATTGAGAGAAAAGAAGGAGTCAGAACAAAGCTATCCGCCTCAGAATGTTGCCGCAGCCGGCTGTTTACTTTTTACATTGATGCGTATACGATTAATAAATGGCGCCATCACAATCAATAACATCAACACCAGAATCACCATGCCCGCCATCTGGTAATAGTCCATAGCGTATTTCAGGAAGGCCTGCTTCTGCACCACCTTATCCAGTAGGCCCGTAGCTGCTTTAGCGGCATGGTCAGGCATCAGCCCCCTGCCTTGTAACGCAGACTGATAAAGATGTAGACGTTCCTGCATTCCCGTATCTGCGCGGGAAAGATGATCAGTTATACGCATCGCATGTATACGCGCATAGTATAATGAGAAATAGTTAATCAGTCCTGTGCTGATGGCGAAAAATGTATACCTCACAAATACGCCTACCGCAGATGCCGACTGGCTATAGCTTTCAGGCACAGAGGAAATGATGAACAAAATAACAGGTGTCATCAGCATCCCGGCTCCCATCCCCTGCAACAACAATGG
>NZ_DATLKJ010000144.1:0-134841 GCF_035538455.1 Chitinophaga sp. | reverse complement strand
GGAATTACGTATATGGGTAGAAGAAGCCCTGCACAATGGCATCCTGAAAGCCGTAGTATGCACAGCCAGCCTGGATTTGGGCGTGGACTTCCGGCCGGTAGACAGTGTAATCCAGGTAGGCAGCCCCAAAGGCGTAGCGCGTTTCCTGCAAAGGGCCGGTCGTAGCGGGCATCAGCCCGGAGCCGTCAGCAAGATATTTTTCCTGCCTACCCATGCGCTCGAACTCGTAGAGGCAGCAGCTCTCAAAGCCGCCATGGAAGAAGATATTGTGGAAAGCCGCATGCCGGTACTACTCGCCTATGATGTATTGCTGCAATACCTGATGACGCTCGCCGTTTCCGATGGCTTTAACGCCAGCGAAATATGGGACGAAGTACGCCAGACCTTTTGCTACCAACATATTACAGAAGAGGAATGGCAATGGGCGTTAGCATTCCTCACTACTGGCGGCGAGGCCCTTGGTAGCTATGATGAATTCAGGAAGATGGAACATAACGGTGACTTCTACTACTGCAAAAGCCGCATGATGGCCATGCGCCACCGGCTGCATATAGGCACAATAGTCAGTGATGCCATGCTCAAAGTGAAATTCCTTGCAGGTGGCTATGTAGGTGTGATTGAAGAAGGATTTATATCAAGGCTGCAAGCCGGCGATAGCTTTACATTAGCAGGGCGCAACCTGGAATATGTAATGATAAAAGACATGACAGTACTGGTGCGCAAGTCCACTTCCAAACGGACAATTGTTCCCAGCTACCAGGGAGGCCGTATCCCGTTATCGTCTAACCTGGGACAGATGCTGCGCCGCAAGTTCAACGAAGCGTTATCACGCAAAACTTCCGACCCGGAACTGATTGCCCTGCAACCCTTATTCAATCTGCAGGAGCAACTATCTCATATACCGAAAGATGACGAGCTGCTGATAGAACAGATACAGACCGATGATGGTTATCATCTTTTCGTATATCCCTTTGAAGGACGACTGGTACACGAAGTAATGGCCGCGCTGCTGGCTTACCGTATCAGCCGCAGGCAGCCCATCACGTTTTCCATCGCGATGAATGACTACGGGTTTGAACTGCTTTCTGACCAGCCCATCCCGGTTACGGAGGAAAATGCAAAAGAACTTTTCACTACAGACAATCTGCTCACAGAATTACAAACCAGCGTAAATGCCACGGAAATGGCGAGGCGCAAGTTCCGCGACATTGCCGTGATAGCCGGGCTTATATTCCAGGGCTATCCTGGCAAACATAAGGCCAACAGACATTTGCAATCATCATCATCTCTGTTGTTCAATGTATTTACAGACTATGATCCGCAGAACCTGCTGCTACGGCAGGCATTCAACGAAGCTTTCTTTTACCAGATGGAGGAAGCCCGCCTGCGCGAAACCCTGGAGCGTATCAGCCACAGCAGGATTGTTATCACATCTCCACAAAAACTCACTCCTTTCTGCTTTCCCATCAAGGTAGACAGCCTACGGGATACCATGACCAGCGAAAGACTGGAAGATAGGATCAAAAAGTTGATTGCCGTCAATGGATAATTAATAATTTGCAGTTCATTTAAAACGCCGGTTCAGTGAAGGAGGAAGTATTTTATTTTCAGGAACAACATTGGCGCCTGCTGCCCGAACGGGCTATTTTCTGGGAAGAAGAGAAAACCATTCTCCTTTCAGATCTTCATCTGGGCAAAGCCGCACATTTCCGGAAGTCGGGCATTGCTATTCCGGCGGGCATTGTACAGGAAGATCTTTTCAGATTACAACAGCTTATCACCAGGCATCTCCCGGAAAGAGTCATAGTTGTGGGGGATATGTTTCATAGTACGGAAAATAACGACGTCCAGTATTTCAGGCTGTGGCGCTCCCAGTTTCGCCATATCAGTTTCGATCTGGTAAAGGGTAACCATGATATTATGCAACCGGAGGTATATGAACAGCTGGAAGTAAATGTTCATAATACGCTCACCATCCGCAACATTCATTTTATCCATGAACCCTGTGAGGATGATAACGGTTACCAATATACGTTTTCCGGACATCTGCATCCAGGTATGGTAATGGCTGGTATGGGTAAGCAGCGGTTAAGACTTCCCTGTTTTTATTTTGGCCGGCATTGCGGTATTTTACCCGCTTTCGGGCACTTTACGGGATTAGCCTCACTGGAGCCCTCACCCGCAGAACCAGTGTTTGTAATAGCCGGAAAATCGATTATAAGGATACAGTAGACAGGTTATGAAGATCGCTTACCATCACATATTTGCACACCCGCTCCCGGAAGGCCATCGTTTCCCGATGGTTAAGTATGAGCTGATACCCGCACAGCTGCTGCGTGAAGGTATTATTACCGCCGATCAGTTGTTTGAGCCGGAGCCAGTCGCAGAAGAAACGATCCTTCGTACGCATACCGCCGGATACTGGCAGAAACTGCGCGACCAGACCCTTTCTGTAAAAGAAGTACGGCATATCGGCCTGCCGCAGTCGCCGGACCTTACCTTACGCGAGATGGTTATTACCCAGGGGACTATTGACATTGCCCTGCATGCACTGGAGCATGGGCTTGCCTTCAATGTGGCTGGCGGTACGCATCATGCCTTTGCGGATCATGGCGAGGGCTTCTGCCTGCTAAATGATTTCGGCGTAGCCGCCAATCATCTGCTGCACCAGGGAAAGGTAAAGCAGGTGCTGATCGTAGACCTGGATGTTCATCAGGGCAATGGCAGTGCGGCGCTGTTCAATAACAACAGCCAGGTGTTTACCTTCAGTATGCATGGCGCCCACAACTACCCTTTTCATAAAGAAACATCCGACCTTGATATCCCACTTCCTGACGGTATTACAGACGGTCCTTACCTTCAGCTCCTCGAATCGGCGCTTCCGGGCCTTATCAACCGGGTAAAACCTGATATGGTATGCTATCTTTCTGGTGTGGATATACTGGAAACAGACCGCTATGGCAAACTCAGGATAACGCCTGCAGGCGTTCTTCAGCGCGATGAGATCGTATTCAGTACGCTTCACAGGCATGGGATCCCCTGTGCCGTGGCTATGGGCGGCGGTTACTCCACCCGCATCCGGGACATTGTAAATGCACACTGCAACACATTCAAAACGGGGATCAGTATTTACGGCTACTGAGCATCGAAGATGATCTTCCCGTCTTTCATGAGCAGTTGGCGGTCGCTCAGCGGCGCCAGCTCCTCGTTGTGCGTAACAATGATAAAGGTTTGCTGGAACTGGTCTCTCAACTCAATGAACAGGTTGTGCAGCTCCCGGGCATTCTTTGAATCCAGGTTGCCGGTAGGCTCATCTGCCATGATCACATCGGGGTTATTGATGAGGGCACGGGCAACAGCCACTCTCTGCTGCTCCCCACCTGACAGGGCGCCGGGCTTGTGCTCCATTCGGTCTTTCAGGCCCAGCGTGGATAACAGGAAAGCCGCCCTCTCTTTTACCTGGCTTTTACGGGTGCCTGCAATAAAGCCGGGGATACACACATTTTCCAGTGCCGTAAACTCCGGTAACAGATGATGGAACTGGAAGATAAAGCCAATATGACGGTTCCTGAAGTCGGCAAGAGTATTGCCTTTAAGACCGGTCAGGTTGACATCATGCAGCCATATTTCACCGGATGTAGGCGTATCAAGGGTTCCAAGGATGTGTAAGAGGGTGCTTTTACCGGCGCCGGAAGATCCAACGATGGTTACTATTTCTCCTTTACTGACAGTTATATCCACCCCCTTCAAAATGGGTAAGTTGGAATAATTTTTGGTAACATTGCGAGCGGTTAGCATAACCCAAAGAAAAGTAATTAACCAATAAAATAGTAAAAGTTGTTTATTTCAAATTAAATAATACTTTTGCGAAAAATTAAAAAAGTAAAAATCTTAATAAGATGTACTGGACATTAGAATTAGCTTCATACCTGGAGGACGCTCCATGGCCAGCTACTAAAGATGAACTTATTGATTACGCCATTCGTTCCGGTGCACCGATCGAAGTAATCGAGAACCTTCAGGAGCTGGAGGATGAGGGAGAAATTTACGAGGGGATTGAGGATATCTGGTCTGACTACCCGTCACAGGACGATTTCTTCTTCAACGAAGATGAATATTAGACAGGCAGTAATGTTACTCTCAGAGGCGTCCTATGCCTGATAAAAAATTAAGCCGCCTCCGAAGAAGCGGCTTTTCTATTTCGTGTCTTTCTTTCTCTTTTATTTTTCCATCTGCTCAATCACACCGGCAGTAACCCCTGTATAGGAGAATCCGCCATCATGATACAGGTTCTGCATGGTCACCATTCTGGTAAGGTCAGAGAACAGCGTTACAGCATAATCTGCACATTGGTCAGCAGTAGCATTACCCAGCGGGCTCATTGCTTCTGAATAGGCCACAAAACCGTCAAAACCTTTCACACCGGAACCTGCGGTAGTTTTCACCGGAGACTGTGAAATGGTGTTGATACGCACTTTTTTGTGTACGCCATAGTGGTAACCAAAGCTGCGGGCAATAGATTCCAGCAGGGCTTTGGCATCAGCCATTTCGCCATAGTCAGGGAATACGCGCTGTGCAGCGATATAAGACAGTGCAATCACAGAAGACCATTCGTTAAGTGCATCCAACTTGTAAGCTGTTTGCAGCACGCGGTGCAGGGAGATAGCTGAAATGTCGAATGTTTTATGATTAAAGTCGTAATCCAGGTCAGTATAGCTTCTACCCTTACGGATATTCATACCCATTGCCACTGAATGAAGTACAAAGTCGATCTTACCGCCAAAATGCTCCATCGATTTGTTGAACAGGTTGGTCAGATCATCCATATTGGTAACGTCAGCCGGAATAACAGGCGCCTTGCAGGTTTCAGCCAGTTTGTTGATCTCACCCATACGCAGGGCGATAGGGGCATTGGTAAGCACGATCTCCGCACCTTCTTCCACACAACGCAGTGCAGTTCTCCATGCAATAGACTTTTCATCAAGTGCGCCAAAGATGATACCTTTCTTCCCTTTTAATAAGTTATGAGCCATGTGGTCAAAATTGATTTCGGCAAAAATAGTCGTTATAGTTGAAAAAAAAAGCTATTGGATCACCGCGTCTTGTAATTCCTGAAACAGGCTGCTGGTTTATCTCACCATTTCGCGGGCATTTTCTAATGCTGCGGCAGTGGGCTTTTCACCGCTCAGCATTTGCGCTATCTTATCTATCCGTTCTTCCTGAGACAGCAGGCGTACATTCGTAGTTACTTTCCCTGCCCTGGCATCTTTGTACACAAAATAATGTGCATCGGCTTTACCGGCGATCTGCGGCTGGTGAGTTATACAGATAATCTGATGCGCTTTGGCGAGATCTTTCAGAATGACACCTACCTGCTTGGCGGCTTCTCCGGAAATACCGGTATCAATTTCATCAAATATCAGGGTTGGCAGTGCTACAGATTTAGCCACCAATGATTTGATACAGAGCATAAGCCGGCTCAGCTCACCACCGGATGCCACTTTGCCCACAGGCGCAAACTGGTTGCTTTTATTAGCGTCAAAAAGGAAATCAATATGATCCTGGCCATATGAATTAAGCTCTCCACTGATGATCTCCACTTTCAGCCTTGCATTAGGCATACCTACCTGGGCCAGCAACGTATTCACTCTCTTCTCAAAAGGCGCTACCTGTACCTGGCGGGCTGCGGTAATCTGAGCAGCGGCCTTCAGCAATACCTCATGTAATTGCGACTGTTCACGTTCAAGCGTTGCCAGCTGCTCATCAAGGTTCAGTACACTTTCCACTTTCACTGTAAGTTCAGCCTGTATGGCCAGCAGTTCTTCCGTTGACTTCACCCCATGCTTTTTAAACAGCCGGTACCCAAGCGCCATTCTTTCATTCACCGTTTCAATACGCTCTCCGTCATATTGCACCTGGTCGCTGATACGTTCTACATCACCTGCAATGTCCTGCAGTTCAAGGTAAGTAGACAACAACCTCTCAGACAATGCAGGCATATCTTTGTGAAATGCAGCAATGCTCTGTAAGGATGACTGTAGCTGTTTCAACTGCTGCAATATCGGTTGTTCATCTTCTTTCAACTGAAAATAAACACGGTTCAGTGTATTCTTTATTTCTTCTGCATTGGTGAGCAATTGCAGTTCATGGTCCAGGCCTTCTATTTCGTTGGGAGAAAAGTTGGCTTCCAGCAGCTCATCCAGCAAAAATTTATTGTAGTCCAGTTCTTTGTTAGCGTTATCACGGCTGTCAACCAGTTGCCGGTATTTTTTCTGCACCTGTACATACTGCGTATAAACCTGTTGATATTGCTGCAGTTCTGCGGGTTTATTCACAAGGGCATCTATCACATTCCGCTGAAAGTCTGCATTGGCGAGTTCCAGTGTATCAAATTGCTGGTGCAGGTCTACGAGGTAGCTGCTTAATTCAGACAGCTGGGATATATTGACGGGGGTATCATTGACGAATGCTCTTGACTTACCAGCAGCGCTGATCTCCCGGCGGATGATCAGCTGGTCTTCAAGATCCAGCTCATGTTCCTGGAAGAAGGCGGCCACCTGGGCTTTCTTTACTTTGAACAGCCCTTCTATTATGCACTTTCCTGTTTTATCAAATAATACAGTCGGATCAGCTCTTTCTCCAAGTATAAGGGAGAGGGCGCCCAGTACGATTGATTTACCGGCGCCGGTTTCACCGGTGATCACGTTGAGATTGCCTGTAAAGTCTACTTCCAGGTTTTCAATAATTGCGTAATTCTTGATGATTAGTCGCTGTAACATAAGTCAGGAATGTAATGGTTGTCACTCCCTTTCTCATGTGCCGTTCACACGCTGTAAACCTGCTTTGGCGCGCTGGTCCAGGGAATTCTTATAATCATGGCCTTTCATATCCAGACATTGCTGGTAGCATTGGATGGCCTTGGTTTTATCATTGCGTTTTTCATAAATATACCCCATTTGAAGGGAAGCACGGGCGGCATAATATTCCGGCCTGTTGCGCCCTACTTTCACCGTTACATCGTACATCGCGATGGCTTTGTCATCCAGACCACTTTCATCGTATATACGTCCAAGCCGGTATGCATATTCCAGTTTGTCTGACAGCTCCGCGAAATCCGCCGCTTTCCTGGTGAGCAGTAATTTCAGCGCTTCACTGAAATACCCGCCATCACTCAGTAACCGGACTTTCAGCAGAAAGGGATTAGGCCATTTACCGCTCTGGGCTTCCTTCAGTGCTTGTTTGTCTGCATCCGTGTCGAGGCCGCCTCGCTCCAGAATCATGGCGCGGTACTTATTGGCCGCCGCCTGGTTACCTTCGAGGTAATAATACCAACTCAGACGCTGCAAACATTCCTTCAGGTAAAACCTGCCTTTGAAATTATTGACAAACCGCTCCAGGTACACATGTGCATCGCTGTCCAACCGCGTGAGCTTCAGCAGCCCCATAACATAATTGTAATACTGTATATCAGTAAACTGCGCACTGTCATTGATCTCCTGTAATACTTTCAGGCCTGTTGCGGCTTTCTGGTTATTCAGCGACAGGTTGGCCACCATCAGGGCAAAGAGATAATTATTCTTTGTATCCAGTTGCTTACGTTGTAAAAAGGCCCAGGTGTCTTCCGGCTTGTTTACAATAAATAACATCAGGTAGCAATAGTAATAGTAAGATTCTTCCCTGAATAGTTTTGCCTCCGGCGCATTGCTTTCAATAAAGGCGTTTACATTGCCCATCCCATCTTTAATGCTGCCTTTCATACCGAGGATATTCGTAATCCACTTGTATCCTTCCGGGATAGTGCCAAACACAGTCTGCATGGCGCCCAGCAATAGTTTATTCGGCATGAAGTCAGGAAATCTGCGTTGGTTCTCCTTCAATGTTGCATATGCTTTCCGGATCTCCCAGGTGGCGTCCCACTTCTCATTGAACTTTATCTTCACCATCGCCCACTGGAACTTGATCGCAGCCTGTGTATAAAGATAGTAGGGTGAATCAGGCGAGCCTTCTTCCATCTTATCCAGCCTTACTGATCTCATTCCCCGCCTTTTGGAGTATTCTGCCGCATCTTCGTTAAAAAACAACGGGAAGAAATCTACATAGTTATCCAGGAAATAGGGGATCAGGTTATCCGGGTTCTCTTTCTTTTCCGCTTCCAGTAATGCTTTACCGGCATTTAACCGCAATTGCATAATAGCTTCATATGCCTGTTCGCAACGGCTATTGAAATCATATACTTTCTGTCTCGCGTTAACGGTCAATCCAATTCCCAGCAAAAGGACAAACGAAAAAATAATACGCATAATGGGCAAAATTCCAATTAAAGGTCAAATCTCACACAACAATCTCACTCCCCCAAATAACCATTCACAATTTTTAAGCTGCAATGCCCATCCAAATTCCTGCCACAAATTTAAAAGAGCTGCTACGCAAACAACCTGCGCATTAATGATATGCGGCAAAGCTAATATATTTAGTAAAATAAAACTAAATATATTAGTATTAAATTTATCACGGCATCGCCCAAACGAAAAAAGGACATCCGCAGATGTCCTTTTTCAATCTTATTTCAACTGACCTGGGAAGATCAGATGGTAACGGTAGCTTCGAGGTCATTATCCACCAGGATACGGCCGCAATGCTCACATACGATAATTTTCTTGTGCTGACGGATTTCCGCCTGACGCTGAGGAGGGATAGCATTGTAGCAACCGCCGCAGGAATCACGCTCTACTGTTACCACAGCCAGACCGTTGCGGTAGTTTGTACGGATTTTTTCGTAAGCAGCCAGCAAACGGGGATCTACCTTAGTGCGGGCGTCTTCGCTTTCCTTACGGTATCCTTTTTCTTCTTTTTCAGTTTCGGCTACGATCTTCTCCAGTTCACCTTTCTTATGTTTCAGGTTTGCCTCCTTATCACCAACCGTCTTTTTGGCAATGTCCAAAGTGCGGGTCTTTTCCTTTACTTCTTCGTTGGCATCCTTAATGTGCTTCTCAGCCAGTTTGATCTCCAGGTTCTGCATTTCTACCTCCTTGGTGATCGCTTCAAACTCACGGTTGTTTTTCACGTTGTCCTGCTGCTTCTCATACTTCTTGATCAGCGCCTCAGCGTCCTTGATGGCAGTTTTCTTGCTGGCAATGAAGTCCTGGATGCCTTTGATCTCATTCTCGATATGAGCCTGACGGGTATTTAACCCTTCGATCTCGTCTTCCAGGTCCTTTACTTCAATCGGCAACTCCCCCTTCAACACCTGGATTTCATCCAGTTTGGAATCAATCTTCTGTAACTTAAGTACAGATGCTAATTTTTCTTCAACGGAGTATTCTTTTACGGTAGCCATGTATTATAAATAATTTACCGGGTTTGTTTTAATCGTAGATTTAAGAGGCGCAAAATTACGGAATTTTTCAGTCAATATATGATAAAATAATTCCACTGTAAACTGCTCGCTCTCAAAATGTCCTATATCAGCGATAATCAATTGATTATCAGCATCAAAAAATTCATGATATTTAAAATCTGATGATATGTAGGCATCTGCTCCGGCCCCTATGGCACGCTTCAGCAAAAAACTACCCGCCCCTCCACATAACGCTACTTTCTTCACGGTTTCCCCCCTCAGCGGCGTATACCTCACACAACCCGTACGGAACCGGTCCTTCACCAGCCGGAGGAATTCCATCTCGTCCATCGCTTCCGGCAGCTCTCCCACCAGCCCCGAACCTACCTGCTGGTATGCATTATCCAGCATCACCACATCATAAGCCACCTCCTCGTACGGATGGCTGCTCAACAGCGCCTGTATAATCCGGGATTCCAAATATACCGGAAAAATCACTTCCAACTTTATTTCGGACTCAAAATGTCTTTCCCCGGGTTTGCCCACATAAGGGTCAGTACCCTCACTACCCCTGAAAGTACCCTCCCCTGCGGCGTTGAAACTACATTCACTATAGTTCCCGATGTTACCCGCACCGGCAGCAAATAAAGCTGCCCGTACTTTTTCCACATCAGCCACCGGCACAAAAGTATATAGCTTCTTCAGTAACCCGTTCTTGGGCTGTAATATCCTCCTGTTCACCAATCCCAGCCGGGCCGCCATTTCATTACACACGCCCTTCCGGACATTGTCCAGGTTAGTATGCGCGGCATAAACAGCAATATCATGCTTAATCGCCTTGATAGCCACCCGCTCTACATACGTATTACCATTGATCTTCTTCAATCCGCCAAATACGATCGGGTGATGCGCTACCACCAGGTTACACCCCTTTGCAATCGCCTCGTCTATCACCGCCTCCGTAGCATCCAGTGTCAGCAACACATTCGTAATTTCCCCGCCAGCATCCCCGAAAATCAGTCCGGCATTATCATAGCTCTCCTGGTACTGCAACGGCGCAAATTCTTCCAGCGCCTGTATGACCTCTTTTATTTTCATATCAAAGAAATTAATGGTTATTGCCGTCATCCGCTACATTTGCAAAAAACTAACGTTATGACAGGAAGCAAATCTACATCGGAACTTTATGCCGGGTATCAATCAAAGATGCAAAAAATTGCGGATGTAAGAAATGCTATGGCTGTATTAGGCTGGGACCAGGAAACATACCTCCCCGAAAAAGGCGCTGCCTTCAGAGGCCAGCAGCTTACCACCCTCAGTACCATAGCACATGAACTCTTCACTGAAAAAGAACTGGGCGACCTCCTGCACCAACTGAAAGGCGCCACCGACCTCAATGCTGTACAACAGAAAAATATTACTCTCTCTCTCGAAGACTACGAGAAGAATAAAAAATATCCGATAGCCTTCGTTGCGGAAATGTCCCAAACCACCAACGAATGTTATCACGCCTGGATAAAAGCCCGCAAAGCCAACGACTATCAGATCTTTGCGCCCCTGCTCTCCAGGATGATTGAACTTAAAAAACAGGAAACCGATATACTCGGCTACGAAGGACACCCCTACAACGCCCTCCTCAACGAATACGAGAAAGGCGCCACTACCACCATGCTGGACACCATCTTCGCCGATGTAAAGACAGCACTGTCCCCCCTGCTGGCGGAGATTGAAAAACAACCAGCCATCAACAGGGACTTCCTCTTCAAACATTATTCACGTGATACCCAATGGCAGCTGGGCCTTGACCTCCTGCGCGAAATGGGCTACGATATGAAAGCCGGCAGACAGGATATTTCAGAACATCCTTTCACTACCAGCTTCAACCCCCAGGATGTAAGGGTCACTACCCGCATCGATGAAAATGATTTCAGCAACATGACCTGGAGCTGTATCCATGAAGGTGGCCACGCCCTCTATGAACAGGGGCTGCCCCCTGAACAATATGGCCTTCCCTGCGGTGAAGCCACCAGCCTGGGCATACACGAATCTCAGTCGCGCCTCTGGGAAAACAATGTTGGCCGCAGCCTCATCTTCTGGGAACACAACTATGCACGCCTGCAAAAGCTGTTCCCTGAAAACCTGGGCACAGTAAGCCTTTCCGACTTCTACAAAGCCATTAACCACGTACAGCCCTCGCTGATACGCACGGAAGCCGACGAGCTGACCTACCACTTCCATATCATGATCCGCTACGAAATTGAGAAGGGATTAATGGATGGTAGCATCAACGCCAAAAACCTGCGTGATGCCTGGAACGACTACTATCAACAATACCTGCATGTTACCGTTCCGGATGACCTCCGTGGCGTGTTACAGGATATACACTGGTCGCACGGTAGCTTTGGTTATTTCCCGACCTATTCATTAGGCAGCTTCTATGCAGCACAACTGTTCACTGCCGCACAAAAGCAAACTCCTGACCTCAACACCTCCATCGCTTCAGGTAACTATCACCCCCTCCTCGACTGGTTACGTAACAACGTTCATCCTTTCGGCAGGTTCTATACCTCCAATGAACTTTGTAAGAAAGTGACAGGTAATGAGTTACAGTTCAGGTACTTCATGGAATACGCGGAAACCAAATACAGACTGTGATTTGTGTGATTAATATGATTCTGGCGATGAGTGAAGATAAAAGCGGATAATTGTCTGAACTGTGATTTATGTGATTAGTTTGATTATTCTGATGTACGAAGATAAAAGCGAAAGGCCCGTTTAGAAACTTTTCTAAACGGGCCTTTCGCTTTTATAATATTATTTTCCTTTACAATCTTCGCATATCACCAGAATCAAACTAATCACATAAATCACAGTTCAGACAATTATCCGCTTTTATCTTCACTCATCGCCAGAATCATATTAATCACACAAATCACAGTTCATGTTTGCGCCACACTTCCTTACCATCCTTATAAAGGATCAATGTAGGTAATGACTTCACAGAAATAGCTTTCATCACATCCTGGTCTCTTCCGCCATCAACTTTAAAGAGGGTAATGTCTTTATGATCCTGGAGGTACTTTTTCAATGCAGGTTCCAGCTTACGGCAGGGAGGACACCAGGCGGCGCCTACATCCACCAGTACAGCTCCTTTCGCATTAGTGGCTTTGTTGTATGCTTCCATAGTCATCTGTGGCTGACTATCTTCAACACCATCGAGCGCCTTACCTGCCTGCTTCCAGGCATTGATGCCTCCTTTCAGCTCTACTACATCCTGAAAACCGTTTTCACGCATCCATTTGGCGGCAGCATTGCTGCGACCTCCTGCAAGACAATAGACATATACAGGCCGCTGTTTGTCAAGGTATTTCACTCTTTCAATGAATTCCTCTTTCTTGTTATAATCCGCCTGTAAGGCATCCGGCAGATGTCCTGTTTTAAATTCTGCTGCGGTGCGTACATCAAACACTTGTACGCCGGGTTTCTGAATGTCTTTGGCAAAGGCTTCTGCGTCTTCCACCTGCTGTTGTGCATAAAGTGAACCGCTCACCAGGAGCGCTGCGGCAGCCAGTAACATCTTGTGCATAACTGGTTATTTTGGTATAAAATTAATAAACAACTCTGTTCCCTGCCTGGCAGGATGTGAATTATAACAGGGCGCCAGTGTACTGAAACGGAACAATGGCGCAAACAAATCCTCATACTCCTTCCTGCTGCCACCAAACGGAGGGCCGGCATGCTCAAAGTTACGATCGAACAAAACGCCTGTCAGGTGGCCTCCCGGCCTGATCAGTTTATGCATATGTGTTACATAGGCAGGTCTCAATGCCGGGTCAATAGCGCAGAAAAATGTCTGTTCCAGCACCAGATCGTAGGTATCCTTGTGTTGAAAAAAATCTTCTTCCAGGATACGCACATCTGTGTTTGCAAAAGCTGCGTTCAGCTGCTTGATCAGTACCGGCGCTATATCCAGTACCGTAATATTATGAAAGCCCTGTTCATACAGATAGGCAGCTTCATAGCTGTTACCGCCGCCGGGGATAAGTATACGTAACGCTTTGTCAGTCAGCTGATCGATATATGTTTTCAACGGAGGTGATACCCGCCCCATATCCCATCCTGTATTGCCGCTAAGGTACCGCTCATTCCAGTATTGACGATCTGTCATTTTAGTATTAAGATTAAGTTATACAGTTTAAACAGGCTGGTAAACTAAACTATTTACAAACTTAATTGTTATTTTTAAGCTTTAATTATACCTATGACCAATGCCCGCAAGGGCACCTACGCCATGAAAAACCTCCTGTATGTCCTTAGAAAGGCCGGCAGACACCTGTTTGGATGCCTGTTGATATTATTTGTGCCAGCTATAGCTTTCACACAGAATGTTACAGTTACGGCCAATAAAACCAGCGACTGTCCACCTTTTCCGGTGCAATTCAATGCGACACTGGACAACGGATATACCAGCTATGTATGGGACTTCGGAGTAGGAGCCACCATCAACAACACACTTAGTCCATCCAAAATATTTCAGGTCCCAGGCGTCTATCATGTTACGCTGACCGTTAACTATCCCGGTGGTCCTGTAAGGAAGGGGGTTGATATAACTGTTTACAATAAACCCACCGTAGCTTTCACAGCCAATCCCGCTTCGGGTTGCATACCGCTCAATGTCTCTTTCACAGATAAATCAACGCCCGGAGACGGCACTATTCAGGATATTACCTGGGACTTCGCTGATGGAGGAGGTACAACCGGACCTACCCCCACACACCAGTTCACCCAGGCTGGCACCTACAATGTGGTTAGTATTGTTACCAACAGCTTTGGCTGTAAAAGCAACAGCGAGCCTTTTCCTGTTAAAGTAACAGAACCGCCACTGCCTTCTTTTACAGCCGACAGAACACAAAGTTGTACGGTGCCTCTCGCCGTGCGGTTCTTCAATACTACTGTCAACAACACAATAGATCCTGTTACTTACAAATGGGACTATGGCGATGGCACCAGTGGTACCGATGATACACATACCTACACGGCAGTAGGTAAATACACCGTTACATTGACCACTATGATTGGCAACTGCAGCCGTCCGTTGGTAAAAAAGGATTTCGTAGTCATACAGCCGCTGCAACCATCCTTTACAGCAACCAACGCCTGTTCTGGTCAGGCAACAATACTGAAGAATACCACTACTCCCGTGCCTGATGTGGCTACCTGGATTTTCCCGGATGGTTCTACGGTCAATACACTTGATGCAAACAAGGTGTTCCCCCTTCCTGGTGATTACAATGTTACATTACGTGTTTCACTCGGCGGCTGCTCCAATGAGATCCAGCAGACGTTTCACATTAATCCGTCGCCACAGATCAATCCGGTGGCAGATCCGCTGTCCGGCTGCAAAATTCCTTTCACAGTAAATTTTAAGGCGCAGTCACAGAATGCCGATAAATGGATCTGGAACTTCGGCGATGGCACGCCCACTTCATCCGATGAAAATCCTGTTCATACCTACACTGCTGAAGGTACTTATGTACCGGCATTGGTGGCATCTAATGCTAATGGATGTATGACAGGTATAACATTGCCGGCTCCGGTTATTATTAAAAAACCAGTGTTGGAAATCTCTCCCTCTGCCATAGAAGGATGTATTCCACTCACCGTTGATTTCGATAGTAAACTGAACGTTACAGATCCTATAGTCAGCTACCAGTGGGACTTTGGTGATGGCTCCACTGCCAATACAGCCAAACCACAACATATTTTTACCACGCAGGGAACTTACACCGTTACACTGAATGTTGTAACAGCCGGTGGATGTACTGCTCAGGCCAATTCAATTGTCCGCACAGGAATCAAATCGGTAGTAGATTTTGATGCCACTCCCAGAAAATCCTGCGCATTTGATGTGGTGCAGTTCAAAAACCTCTCTGTACCTCACGGCGAAAGCTGGCAATGGGTCTGGCCACAGGACAACAGCTCCAGCGCTGAAGAAAACCCTGGTCATCAGTTCAGTGTAATAGGTATTCACAATGTTACACTCATTGTTACCAACAACGGCTGTCGCTCTCAGCTTACCAAACCTGCATTTATTCAGATACTGCCACCCGTGGCAAGGTTTTCGACAGTACCTGATTGCGATAATCCTTACCACCGCAAATTCAAAGATGAATCAGACTTCGGACCCGATCCGTCTGTATCTAAAAGCTGGAAATGGGATTTCGGCGAACCAGGCGCCACATCTACAGATCAGCACCCCGACTACGTGTATAAAACAACTGGTACCAAAACGGTAACACTCACCATCGACAACGGTATCTGCCAGTATATTATAAAGCACGATGTGAATATCATTGATGAGAAACCTGTGATACATAGCTCTGTCCCCTGGATATGTGTAGGTAAAACTGCCACCTTCACCGCTGACCCACTGAATGCCGCCAACATCGATGAATATTACTGGGACTGGGGAGATGGTACCGCCCAGCAACTTGGCGCCAACGCCAATCCGACAAACAGCATATCTCACCTGTATACCCGGACAGGCATCTTTACCATTACACTTACCATTACAGATAAAAACGGGTGCGTACGCAAATCACCTCCGGTAACACTTGCCGTTCATGGACCTTCGCCGGATTTTGTTTATGCAGGAAAGAAATGTAAAAATGAACCGATAACATTTACAGATAAATCCACCGTGGACGCAGGTAATCAGATCGCTGAATGGACATGGAATTTCGGTGACGGCACTCCTCCTGAAAAACATACAACCCTGCCTGCAGGCACCACGCACACATATACTAACACCAACGCCTATACGGTACAGTTACAGGCAGTCGATACTTTTGGTTGCGCCGTGTCTGCACAAAAAACCATCAACTTCGAAAATGTAAAGGCAGACTTCATGACACCGGTGAATATCTCCTGCTTGAATGCACCATTCACTTTTGTGTCCACATCTGCAGGAACAGTTACAGACTATCAATGGAGCTTTGGCGATAATACCACCGGTACCGGCGCACAGCCCACCAAAATCTATACTGCGCCGGGTACATACAACGTGAGCCTGAAAATAACAACTGCCGACGGATGTACGGATGAAATTACCAAAGCCAATGTGCTGCGGGTACCAGATCCCAAGGCAGCCTTCAGTTATCCGCCAGATCTGGATCTATGTCCGCCGGTAAAAGTACAGTTCACCAACCAGTCCAAAGACTTCGTCTCTTCTCACTGGGATTTCGGAGATAATGGTACTTCTACAGATAATAATCCTGATATACATATCTATACACGGCCTAAAACCTACCAGGTTACGCTTACGGTATTTTCAGAAGGCGGCTGCAGCGATAAACATACCTTACCTATTACCATTAAAGGACCTGATGGCAAGATGAAAGTTACGCCTACTCAAGGCTGCGTGCCTTTACAGGCAAGCATTTCCGCAACCGCTATCAAAACGGTGAAGTTCATGTGGGACTTTGACGATGGCGTGGTAGTGGAAAACAATGCACCTACTTCACCACCACACACTTATACACAGCCAGGCATTTATTCTCCACGCGTGACACTGATTGATGATGAAGGATGTAAAGTGCCGGCGCTGGGAAATGATAAAGTGATTGTGGATAATATAGTTGCTGGTTTTACCGCTGATATTTCCCAGGCATGCGGAGGCGGCGTGGTTGCATTCAGAAACGATACTAAAGGACTGGCCTACGATCAGCTGGGACAGGCTTACACAAGCGCCTGGTCATTTGGTATACCGGGTAGCCCTGGTAATACCTCCACTACCACTGACGGCCGCTTTACCTATCAGCAGCCAGGCACCTTCAATGTCGACTTACAGGTAACCAGTTATTATGGATGTACTGATAAGAAGACGACTACCGTAGTTGTGCCACCGCAGCCAGAACCAGGGATAGCCCCCGTTACACCTTTGTGCGTCAACGGAACAGTACAACTTAGCGGCAGTGAAAACAAACACCTGCCTGATACAAAATGGAGCTGGACAGTAGGCAATGATCTGTACAACATGCAGACGCCTCCGGCGATCACTGTAAAACAGGATGGTAATATCCCGGTAAGTTTGATCATTACCAACGCAGACGGCTCATGCCCAGGTGTGGCACATGCCAATATAGTAGTACATCCGGCGCCACAGCTGGCACCCTCACCACTTACAACTAATGTCTGCCGTGGATCAGCATTGCAGCTGTCAGCCAACACCACCCCGGATGTGAAAGTAACATGGACCAATTACAATATTTCAGATCCTGCCAGCCAGTCGCCTAAAGTAACGCCATACATAGATACTGTATACCGCGTGCTGGCCACTAACGCTTTCGGCTGCACGAACGAAGGTGAAGTGAGACTCACAGTAACACAACCTTTCCGCGTTTCTTCACAGGATGCAGACATATGCAACGGTAAAACCACACAGCTGCAGGCCCGCGGCGCGCTAACTTATAAATGGATGCCCGCAGAGGGACTCAACAATCCGGCTATCCCTAACCCTGTTGCCAACCCTGACCGCACCATCAACTACCAGGTAATAGGTTATGACAACGTTGGTTGCTTTACAGATACCGCCAAAGTGCGCGTTACAGTATATCCGTCTCCCGTAGTCAATCCCGGCCCTGACATAACGGTGCCTACAGGTTCAGTAGTTCCCCTGCCGGTAAAAGGCAGCAACGACATCACCAGCGTGACATGGACGCCGCAAACAGGACTCAGTTGCTTCGACTGCCTGGCGCCAACAGCCACGCCGAAAAACACTACACTCTATCACGTAACCGTATCCAATCAATATGGGTGCGTTAGTAAAGCTAATATCGCCGTCAATGTTGTTTGCAGTAACAGCAACGTATTCATCCCCAATACTTTTTCACCGAATGGAGACGGACAGAATGATATTTTCTATATCAGAGGACGAGGATTGCGGACAGTCCGGGTTTTCAGGGTGTATAACCGGTTAGGGCAAATGATGTTCGAACGCGCAGGATTCCCAATCGATGATCTGTCTTACGGATGGGATGGACGCTTCAACGGAACGCTGCTGAATCCCGATGTATTTGTATACTATGCCGAAGTAATCTGTGATACCGGCGAATTTTTCACATTAAAAGGGAACGTAACGCTTATTAGATAAAAAGAAAATAAATAATACATATATTTTTCGTTAATATTGTGGATATATATCCTATGAAATACTTACAGGCAAAATACCTCCGGGTAATGCTGTGCATTATATCCCTGGTACATGTCAGCCAGCTGCAGGCGCAGCAGGCGGGTTTTTCTTTCACGGCAACTCCTGCCACCCTGTGTGCACCCGTAACACTTACTTTTCAGAATAGCAGCACAGGCGCACCGGTGGGATATAGCTGGGACTTTGGCGATGGCAGAACATCCCACGACAAAGATCCGCAGATCACCTACACCACCTCCGGTCCCAAAAAGGTAACGCTGGAAGTTCAGTATACCGACAGCAAAAGCACTTACTGGAAGGACTTCACCGTAGGAGCTACACCAGTAGTGGCTTTCGGTGCCGATGTAACCACCAGCTGCAAGCTCTTCACTGCCAACTTCACGGATGCCACCCCGGATGCCGTAAGCCGCACCTGGGACTTTGGAGACGGCTCTGCCAAAGCGACTACCGGCAATGCCCTCATCACCCATGCATACGGTAAAGCGGGTAAATACGACGTAACGCTTACTGTCACCAACAGTAATGGCTGTACATCAACCCTGAAAAAAAGCAACTACATCTCCATATCATACCCTTCAATTACCCTGAGTGCACCGGTTTCAGGCTGCGTACCTTACAATGCCGCATTCACCGTTACTGCTACCAACAACATCAACGATCCTGTAACCTCCTGGGAATGGGATTTCGGCGATGGCGGCAAACAGACAACTACCACCGGCAATACTACGCACAACTATCCGCAGACAGGCACTTATGATGTAACAGTGAAAGTGAACACACAAAACGGTTGTAATATCTCCATTCCATTCCTTAAGCAGGTGCATACCGGTAATCCTCCATCCAATGTGAGTTTTACCGTAACACCCGCCGCCACCTGCACCGGCAGCCCTGTAAGATTGTTGGCAGATGCAAAATATGCAGATTCCTATAGCTGGGATTTCGGGGACGGACAACAGGAAGAATCTACCAATAACGACATTAACCACAGCTTCACCACCTCCGGCAACCTGACAGTTCAGATGAAAGCCGGTAATAACGGATGTTATACGGCAGCCACACCTGCAACTGTTGTAGTCACAGGGCCTGTGTCGCAATTCAAAGTGACCGGGGATTGCAATGATAAAAGCAAATTCATCTTCATCAACACATCTACCGGTACCAACGCCAATTCCACCTACGAGTGGGATTTTGGGGATAACACCCGCGCCTACACAAAAGACGCCGCACACAATTACACGATACCCGACAATTACACCGTAAGGCTCACTGTAGGCGAAACCGGTAATAGCTGCAACCATAGCAGCTATCAGACTGTATATTATTTTAAGGCCGACTTCTCCACTGGCGTAAGCGCTATTTGCCGTGGCAGCAAAGCCACCTATGAAGTACTGAACGTACCACTGGCATTGGTAGCAAGCTACACCTGGCAGTTTGGCGACGGTACTGTTTACAACACCACAGACCAGAACTATGTGAAGACCTGGACCAATACAGGTACTTTCGATGATCAGCTTACCATTCATTATAAAGATCCGGCCTATTGCGATGAAACAGTGACGAAGCCTTCTAATATCAACATACTTGCGCCTATAGCTGGTTTCGATGTAAACTCCGCCACCTGCGCCGGACAACCCGTGACCTTTAGCAATACAACCCTGCCTTCTCCCAACATACCGGTTGCCACCTGGCGCTGGGATCTGGGCAACGGTCAGTCTTCCTCCCTGCAAACACCGGCAGCCACAAAGTATACCGCCTCCGGCGCCTATCCGGTAAAGCTGGTGGTAACAGACGCACGCAATTGCCAGGATTCCGTTACGAAAAATATCACAATCAATGCAACACCTTATGTACGTGTAAGCGCCTCTCAGCTGAAGATCTGTGAAGGTAACAGCGTAAACCTGCATGCACAGTCAGACGCCAGTGTACAGTGGCTCACAACAGGTGTACTCAGTTGCGTTTATTGTACAGATCCGCAGGCATCGCCACTTATAAATACCCGCTACCGCGCAAAGGCTTCTAACGTATACGGATGTTCGGTGATGGATTCTTTGGATATAGCCGTAGTGCCCAAAGTGAACCTCACGGTAAATAGAGACACCATGGTATGCTATGGTAGTTCGGTAAAACTACAAGCCGGTGGCGCCGCTTACTATAACTGGACGCCTGTAACAGGCCTTACCAATAATACCATCGCCAATCCAATTACCACTCCAATAGAAGATATTACCTACCAGGTAACCGGTACCAATGATCCCGCCTGCCCGGCCAGTGCACCACTGTCTGTAAAAGTTGCTGTTAGACCGCTGCCGGCTGTCAACGCAGGTAAAGACCAGACAGTAACTGTAGGCGAAGTAGTAAAACTGATGGCCAGTGGTAGCAGCGACGTAGTGAAATGGAAATGGAGCCCGGCTGATTTCATTGACTGCCCTACCTGCCCGTTTACCACTGCCGCCGTGAGAAAGCCCATTACATACAGCATTACAGGTACTAACCAATACGGCTGTACGAAAAGCGATGTAATGAATGTAGATCTGGTATGCAACACAGATGTGGTATTTCTTCCGAACACCTTCTCTCCCAACAACGACGGACAGAATGATATCTTCTATCCCCGTGGAAAAGGAATCAGCATGATAAAATCCTTTCGTATCTTTAACAGGTGGGGGCAAGAAGTATTCCGCCGGGAACGGATCAATATCGACGATAGCAGAAACGGATGGGATGGAACCTATAAAGGACAACCGCAGGCGTCAGATGTATACATTTATTTCCTTGAAGCCTATTGTGACACGAACGAATTTTTCCAGCTAAAAGGCAATGTTACACTACTCAGATAATTAACCTGGCCATGAAAACCATTTACAGCATATTGCTGGCAATCATATCCCTGACTACGGCCAATACCCTGCTGGCCCAGGACATACATCTGTCTCAGTTCTATGAGACACCGATACTCCGCAACCCGGCGCTGATCGGCATCTTCAACGGTGATGTAAGAATACAGGCAGTATACCGCAACCAATGGAATAGTGTAACCATTCCATACCAGACAGGCACCATCAGCGGTGAGATCAAGTTCCCCGTGGGCAATAGCGACGACTACCTGACCACTGGCCTCCAGATTACCTATGACAGGGCCGGAACCTCCCGGTTGCAGTCTACACAGATACTTCCGGCACTGAACTATCATAAATCACTAAGCGAGTATAAAGTCAGTTTCCTTTCATTAGGCTTCATGGGCGGTATTGTGCAACGGCAGTTTGATCCCACCAACATGACCTTCAACAACCAGTATACGGGCGGCCGCTTTGACCCCTCAGCACCCACCGGAGAGGAAGGCAAACTGGCCCTGAAAGGCTATACCTACATGGACGTTGGCGTGGGCATGAGTTATAACAGCGTGATAGGAGAAGATGTGAATTACTTTATCGGGGCAGGTTACTTCCATTTCAACAGACCAAAGGTTTCTTTTTACAACGACAAGAATATCCAACTCTCGCCCAAAATTACCTTCAATGCCGGCATTACCATCCCGCTCGCAGAAAGGGTAAAAATGATTGCACATTACAACCAGTTGCACCAGGGATCTTATTCAGAATATATCGGCGGGGCACTGATCGGTTATGGATTGATGGATGAAGGACTCGAATCCACCCGCGCTATCTACGGCGGATTATTCCTTCGCTGGAATGATGCCGTCATCCCGACCATTAAAATTGATATGGAGAAATACGAGATAGCCATGAGCTATGATGCCAACATTTCTCAGCTGCGGACAGCCAGTCAGACCTTCGGGGGCTTCGAAATCTCATTGGTTTTCAAAAGCTTCCTGAACAGCAGAAACAGCACATTGGAGAGATTGAATTGTCCGAGATTCTAATTAATTCAAAATCAATCAATTACAAAATTGATTAACAAGCGTTAAAGTTTGTATAAAAGTTTGGATCTTTTAACAAAATGGCTTATAGTTTGTTATTTTTATATTGAAGCGTGTTGACAGGCATTCAGACGACAGATTATTAACAAACAAAATTGGGAAATATTTGAAAAAATCTTTATTTTTATAATACTATGTGGAAAACCTCTACCCTCATTCTTATTGCTGTTTTAAGCCTCTTCAGCCTTACAGGCATGGCGCAAAATGACAAGACCCTACCATCTACTGACGGGGGTAGCAAAGTTGTGAAGAGATACCCCAACCCTGCTACTAATATCATCTACTTTGAAATTCAACAGCATAATAACGACCGCGTATACGATCTTATTGTATACAATTTTCTCGGAAAGAAAATTGATGAGCTGAAAGCCATAGGCAACAGAACCTCATTAAGCCTCGATAACTATTACAACGGTCTTTATATCTTCCAGCTCCGCGACCAACGCGGCAACCTGATAGAATCAGGCAAATTCAATGTCGTAAAATAAAGACAATTAACTTTCAGCGATCAATTACTATCAGCTAACCACTGAAAGTTAATTTGTGATGTCCTTATCCTACTCTACTTCCACTATCAGGAACTTCAGGTAAGTTGTGTTCTCTATATTTCTCAGAATCGGATGATCCTTTGCCTGCGTCTGGAATGTAACCTGGCGCAAACGTTTCTTGGCATCCCGCGCAGCCATGTCAATAGTTTCCAGGAACAATGTTGGCGATACCAGGTTAGTACAGGAAGCCGTTACCAGGAAGCCTCCCGGCTTGAGCAGCTTCATCCCGCGCAGGTTGATCTCCTTGTATCCCGCCACCGCCTTCTGGATGTTCTCCCTGCTTTTGGTGAATGCAGGCGGATCCAGGATAACCACATCAAATTTCCGGTCTTCCTTCGTGTATTGTTTCAGCTGATCAAAAGCATTTACAGCCTGAAATTTACATACATCCTGCAGGTTATTCAATTCCGCATTCCTGCGGGCGGTATTCACAGCATGCTCCGATATATCAAGCCCGATCACGCTTTGGGCGCCGTAATAGCCTGCATGGCAGGAGAAGGTACCAGTGTAGCAAAAGGCTTCCAGCACTTCCGCGTCTTTCACGATCTGCTTTATCTCCCGGCGATTATCCTGCTGATCCAGGAAATAACCTGTCTTCTGTCCGTTTTCTATATCTACATGAAAACGAAGCCCGTTTTCATTGATAATAACATTGGTATCAAAAGACCCACTGAGAAAGCCTTTCTGCTGGGTCATACCTTCCAGTTCCCTTACCGGCACGTCATTTCTTTCGTAAATCCCTTTGGGAGAAAAGATACGGTTGAGTGCATCCACGATGGCGCCTTTCCACCTTTCCATACCAAGGGAAAGGGTTTGCAGCACAATGTAATCGTTGAATTTATCAATCACCAGCGCAGGTAAGTCGTCTGCCTCACCAAAAACGAGGCGGCAGTTTTCCACATACCCAAGCTTCTGACGGTAATGCCAGCATTTCAGCAGGCGGCGGTAGAAAAATTCAGGATTGATCTCCTCATCCTTGTTGCGTGTAAGCAACCTCACAAGGATCTGCGACTGCGGATTAATGTAGCCTCGGCCCAGGAAAAAACCTTTGTGTGTGAAAACATCCACAATATCCCCAGGGACCACCTCCCCCTTTATTTCAGCCACTTCGTTGCCGAAAACCCAGGGATGGCCCTGTAATACCCTGTTTTGTATCTGTTTCTTTAAAAAAACCTTCGTCATTTAATATAATTCGAGCTGCAAAGGTATTGAATGCCGGACAAGGAACAAGGAATGTGACTTTTTGTCGCCAAAACCAGTGTTGGCAAAGTAATTGACTGTTCATTTCTGCAGATAATAATACTTATTATGACAGAAAAAGAGCAAGACATGCAGACAAACGGACAGGCTAATCATACTGAAAATGAGAAAAGCATGCCTGATATTAATGCAGATGAAAATATAAGCGGAACTTCACATATGAATGATGAACTGGCAGAAGAAGATGAGCTGTTGAAGAAGGAGAAAGAGATCAGTGAACTGCGCGATAAATACCTGCGCCTGCAGGCCGAATTTGACAACTACCGTAAACGTACTGCCAAAGAACGCCTGGAACTGATGCAAACTGCCAGCAAAGAAGTAATTGTTTCCCTGCTGGATGTGCTGGACGATACAGAAAGGGCTACCAAACAAATGGAAAATACTACAGACATTAACGCCCTGAAAGATGGCGTAATGCTGGTTTTCAACAAACTGAAATCCACCCTCCAGGCAAAGGGCCTGAAGCCTATGGATAGTTTACATACTACATTCGACACCGACCTGCACGATGCCATTACCGAAATTCCCGCACCTACGCCTGAACTGGAAGGAAAAGTAGTGGATGTATTACAGGAAGGATATTACCTGGGTGACAAATTGATACGTCACGCCAAAGTGATAGTAGGTAAATAAAGTGACGATGTGGCATAACCGCAACATTCGCCTATGCTGAAAGCCGATGTAAAAACAAATTTTTACTGAAACATACCTGTGCCCCCACAGGTAATTAAGTGATTTTTATAATGTCTACCAAGAGAGATTATTACGAGATTCTGGCAGTTGCCAAAACCGCGTCCCAGGATGAGATCAAGAAGGCCTACCGCAAAGTAGCCATGCAGTATCACCCTGACCGTAACCCTAACGACAAGGAAGCGGAAGAGAAATTCAAGGAAGCAGCCGAGGCGTATGAAATATTGAGCGACTCCGATAAAAGAGCGCAATACGACCGCTTTGGACATGCCGGCATGAATGGCGGCCGCGGCGGTGGCTTCGGAGGTGGAGGTATGAATATGGATGATATCTTCTCCAATTTCGGTGACATTTTCGGCAGCGATGACATTTTCGGCAGCTTCTTCGGCGGAGGCCGCAGCAGTGGCGGACGCCGCTCCCGCGGTACCCGTGGCTCCAACCTCCGCGTGAAAATCAGACTGACCTACGAAGAAATTGCCAAAGGCGCCAACAAAAAAATCAAAGTCAAAAAATACGTACCCTGTCAGCATTGCGGCGGACTGGGCGCAAAAGATAAAAATGCATTCCAGACCTGTAATACCTGCGGTGGTTCCGGTCAGGTAAGGAAAGTAACACAGACTTTCCTGGGTCAGATGCAAACCGTTACCACCTGCCCTACCTGCCACGGCGAAGGACAAACCATCACCAGCAAATGCGGCCACTGTAAAGGAGAAGGACGCATGTACGGGGAAGAGATGGTAAGCATCGACATCCCGGCAGGCGTACAGGAAGGCATGCAGCTCAGCATGAGCGGAAAAGGTAATGCCGGCGAAAGAGGCGGCGCCCCCGGAGACCTCCTGATCCTGATCGAAGAAGAACCACATCCTGAATTACAACGCGACGGGCTGCATGTTGCCTACGATCTTTACATCTCCTTCCCTGATGCCGTATATGGCACCCAGGTAGAAGTACCTACCATCGACGGTAAGGCCAAGATCAAAATCCCTGCGGGCACACAAAGCGGTAAGATATTCCGGCTGAAAGGAAAAGGCTTCCCCGCTGTAAACTCCTACGAAAAAGGAGACCAGCTGATTCATGTGAACGTATGGACTCCACAGAACGTAAGCGCAGAAGAAAAGGTCATCCTCGATAAATTACAGTCCTCCGACAACTTCAAACCTAATCCTGAAAAATCAGAGAAAGGATTTTTCGAGAAAGTAAGAGATATTTTCAGCTGATTATTTACTTATTTTATTATGTAGATATTTAAAAGCCTATGGAGGTTCTTCCATAGGCTTTTAAATATCTACATAATAAAATAAGTAAATAGCTACATCATAATAGATTTCATGGATTCCAAATTGCAGATGTTTGAGAACCGGCTGACCAAAGTGTACCGGCATATTTCGAAACTGGCCAGGCGGCAGCAGATTACCTGTTACCGGGTGTATGATGACGATATTCCCGAATTCCCCTTCAGTATCGAGATATATGAAGACCACGCCTACATTGCGGAATACAACCGCCGTCATGGTATGGAAGACGAAGCCCATGAAGCATGGCTCGATACCTGCCTGGAACTGATCAGCAAGGTGCTGGACATTGCTCCCGGCAATATCTGGGTGAAACAAAGACAACGCAAGGAAAACAGGCAAAGCCAATATGAAAAACTAAGCACAGAAAGCCACGAAATGACCGTGAAGGAAGCTGGTCTTACCTTCCGGGTGAACCTCTCAGATTACCTGGACACCGGATTGTTCCTGGATCACCGCATCACACGCAGTATGGTAAGAGATGAAGCTAAAGACAAAAAAGTGCTGAACCTCTTCTGCTATACCGGTTCTTTCTCCGTGTATGCCGCTGCCGGCGGAGCTGCGGAAGTTACCTCTGTCGATCTTTCCAAAACCTATCTCTCCTGGGCAGAAGAAAACATGCGCCTCAATGGCTTTGACCCAGCCAAACATCCATTTGTACATGCAGATGTACTTCAATACCTCGACACCCTCAAACTGAATACCTTCGACCTGGTAATCATAGACCCGCCTACCTTCTCCAACAGCAAGCGGATGAAGGATTTTCTGGATATACAACGCGATCACGCAGAGCTGCTCAACAAAGTACTGCTGGCTACCAAAAAAGGTGGCGTGGTATACTTCAGTAATAATTACCGCAGGTTTGTGTTGGATCAGGAGAAGATTGAAGCAACATCTATAAAGGATATTACAGGTCAAACACTGCCTTTCGATTTTCAGCAGAAGATGATCCGGAAATGTTACCGTCTTACCAAATAGGAATTTATTCTTTGGCCTTGCGCACCTGCTTTATCATCTTCAGGAACTCCTGGCGGTAGCCTTCTTTATCTTTCCCCAATGCACCACGCGCAATCCTGAATATCATATCAGCATTGCCGCAGCCCCGGTACGCCGAGTTACGCAATACCATGCCTAACAAAGCAACAGAAGCAGCGAAACGATAGTCATCAGAGGCATCTTCAAATGCGGTGAGTTTCCCGGATACATTACCGGAAAGCGTTTGCAACGCCGTGTCCTGGGGATTACGATATACTATATTCACAGTAGCCAGCAATGTATCTGTGGCTGCTTCTTCCGGCATGATCTCATACAAAGCCACCGCACAGTGCCCGCTGCCTATAATACCGCCGGAGCGTTTGTCTTCCGGTACATCATTCTCAAACACCTTGTTTTCATAACCAATAAGCCTATACGATTTCACCATACCCGGGTTGAAATGCACTTCTGTCTGCACATCCCTGGCAATAGTAAAAAGCGTGCTGCCGAACTCCCGCGCAAATATCTTGTTAGCTTCTTCCAGATCATCAATGTAAGCAAAGTTGCCATTACCCCGGCTGGAAAGCGCCTGTAATTTGGAATCCTTATAATTTTTCATTCCGAAACCGAGGCAGGTAAGCAATACCCCATTCTGCTTCTTCTCTGTGATAAGCTCCTCCATATCGGCATCGCTGGTGAGACCCACATTAAAATCTCCGTCAGTAGCCAGGATCACACGGTTATTACCATCAGGTATAAACTGCTCCTCTGCAATTTTGTAAGCCATCGTGATAGCGGCTTCCCCGGCGGTAGCCCCTCCCGCAGTGAGGTTGTCAATGGCGTTCAGTATCTTCTCCCGCTGATCACCGGAAGTAGGCGGTAACACAAGATCCGGCGCGCCTGCATAGGCAATGATAGCTACTTTATCCACAGGCCGCAGGTTATTAACAAGAATGCGGAAGGCGGCCTGTATCAGCGGCAGCTTATTGGGCGTATCCATAGAGCCGGATACATCAATAAGGAATACGAGATTACTGGCCGGCAGACTGTCGATCTGAATGGATTGTGCACGCAGGGCAATCTGCAGCAGCATATGCGAAGGCTCCCACGGACAAGAGGTATAGTTGCTGTAAAGCGCCATTACCTCACCAGAAGGCGGCAGCGGATAGCTATAGTGAAAGTAGTTGACCATTTCCTCGATGCGTACAGCATCAACAGGTACAGGCGTTTTCATCCTGAGAAAGCGGCGAATGTTGCTGTAGGCCGCCCGGTCCACATCTACAGCGAAGTTAGATACCGGTTGCTTGCGGGCACGCACAAACTTATTCTCATAAGTAGCGCCATATGTTTCATTGTAAAATGCATGCACGCCCATGCCTACGTTACCATAGTTGGGGTTGCCGTTCTGCTTTGCACGGGCACGGGCTTTGGCCATTGCGATGGCGTCTCCCTGTTTACGTATAGGCGAAAGAGTTATCAACAGGCGATCGTGACTGCTGACCGTCAGCACCCGGGTGTGGTAACCGTCCTGTTCGAGCCGCAACTGAGCAGCAGCTTCAGGGATAGCGATTTTAAAGAGCCCGAAAACATTCGTCAGTACTTTCCGCGTAGTATCATTGATAACACTCACGGCTACACCAGCAATCGGCCGATGGGTAATACTGTCTTCCACAGCTCCCGAAACCTGTATTGTTTGCGCTCTCAGACCTCCACCCCAGCATAATAAGAGCAAAAGGATCTTCCGCATAGTATTAAGTTAAACAATTTGAATTTATTTATTGGGGTATTGGGCTATTTAGTTATTAATAATGCAGCGAAGATCGTGTAAAAATACAGCGGAGATTATGTGTAACACCACATAATCTCCGCTGTATTTATAAATAACTAAATACCCAGATAAATAAATTCGAAAATTATTCTATTCCACCAATTGATATATCTCCGGCAGATTGCGGCCCAGGCCATCGTAATCAAGGCCATACCCCAGCAGGAACTTGTTGGGAACAGAGAAGCCGAGGTAGTCGATCTTAATGGGATGAACCATCGCTTCCGGTTTTGTAAGCAGCGAGGCTACCATCAATTTCTTCGGCTGCTGGTGCTCCAGCTGCGGGAGGAACTGGCTCAGTGTTTTGCCCGTATCCACAATGTCTTCAAGTATCACCACAGTACGGCCAAAAAGGTCTTCATCCAGACCAATGGCCTGCACTACGTTGCCGGTCGATTTAGTGCCTTTGTAAGACGCCAGTTTGATAAAAGATATCTCTGCGTCGATGTTGAGATATTTAAACATATCCGCAGCAAACATAAACGATCCATTGAGGATCGCGATAAACAACGGGCGCTCTCCTTTCAGATCCCTGTTCATTTCCTCAGCCATTTCCCTGATGCGCTGCTGCAGCTCTGTTGCACCGATATAGGGTTGAAATTTTTTGTCATGTACCTGAATAACAGACATAATACTACATTTCCTTATTTAACAATTACAGGCGAAAAAAGATCGCCGTTTACTTACTCACCTGCAGGCGTTGTCCTATTTTAATGTCAAAGCCCTGCAAATTATTCCATTCCTGTAACTGTGTTACAGATTTATTATACATTTTGGCGATGCCGTACAAAGTTTCTTTGGGCTGAACATCATGATACACACTGCCGCCCTTTACTGCAGGAGCAGGAGCCGGCGCAGGTTTGTATACAGGCTGCTGTTGAGGTTGAGGAGGTGGCGGAGTGGTACGGGGACCGGAGGCATTGCCGGTATTCACGTCGCCTACTTTTTTCAGATCCTCTACCATCGCAACCGGTACGCCACCCTGCTGCTGTGGTGCAGGAGACGTAGCGGGTTTGCCGGGCGCCGTTTTCGCAATCTCTCCCTTCGCTTCTTCCACTATTTTCCTGGGCGACAGATCTTCAGGTGGTTCCTGATCTTCCTCCTTCAGAATACGGGTATTTTTAGCCAGGCGCGGTGTAGCGTCTGCATAACCATCCAGTGTAAGGCGCTGACCCGCAGCCGGTTCTTCCCCTTCATGCATTTTGTTGCGGCGCAGCAGCCATCTCATTCTGATACCCTCTGCCTGCGCTACGTCGTGCATAGTTTCACCGGAAGCTACATGGTGGAATTCCTTATCACCTCTCTTTCCTTTTTTCTGAAGGAAGATCAGCATATCCTTTGGCAACGGGCCGTCCCCATCCAGATCATTGAAGCGAACCAGCTTGCTCAGGCGGATATCCCGCTGGCTGGCCAGTTGTATCAGGGAAGTACCCGCGCGTACAAATATCACTTTACGCCCGTTGATCTCAAACTCGCCTTTGGGATAGTTGCGTGTTTTACCATAGCTGGTGTTGCCTGTGGAAGTTTTGCCATTATGCTTACGGGAATTATCAGCATATACAGGAGGTTCTTCCGTATCGTCGTTATTGATCTGAGGCGTGAACTTACCCATGGCAAGCATCGTGTATTGCTGCAGGTTATTATCCTCAATGATTTTTATCAGTTGCTGGGGATAAGTGCGGTTGGTAGCGTAGCCAGCCTGTTTAAGGCCATATGCCCAGGATTTATAATCATCCGCATCAAACTGGAAAAGGAAAGAATAACGGGGATTGCTACGTAAAAAGTCGGAGTGATCACGGTAGGATTCACGCGCCGACTCATACACCCGGAAGCATTCCTGCGCGGCATCGTCATCATAACGAATGGTTTTGCCGGTCCAGGTGTTTTTGCATTTAATACCGAAGTGATTGTTCGACTGGAGGCACAATGTACCATTACCAGACTGGGTTTCAAGGATACCCTGCGCCAGTTTGATGGCAGCAGGCACGCCGCTGCGGCGCATTTCATCAATCGCGATGTTCTTGTAAGTGGCAATATATTGCTGCGTTGTCATGTTCTGCCCCTTCACCAAAGGCAGGCAGCCAATAAGAAAACTGACCACTAAGAATAATTTTCTTACTTGCATGTATTTCAGAATTTAATGGGCATTGGGTTGGACGATGGTCTTATTTCTTCCTGATCAGAAGCAGCCCATCACGGATAGTAAGCAGCATTTGTTCTGCACGGTCATCGGCCAGCACTTTCTCACAAAATCTGATCATCGCTTTGGCCTGACCTCCCTGCTCACTTTCAGGCAACAGCACCTGTCCGTGGTAAAGCACATTGTCAGCCAGCATAAATCCGCCCGGACGAAGTTTTTCCCAGACGAGATCATAGTAATTAACATACCCGGCCTTGTCTGCATCAATAAACACCAGGTCATATTCTTCATCCAGCTGTGCAACAATATCAGCGGCTTTACCGATATGCATTTTTATTTTATCTGCATAACCCGCCTCCCGGAAATATTCAAGGCAGCGGGTTTCCAGTTCTTCATTTATATCGATGGTGTGTAAAAGTCCGTCCGGAGTAAGGCCAGCAGCCAGGCATATGGCTGAATAACCCGTGTAGGTGCCCAGCTCAAGAATCCGGCGGGGCCGTACCATATGACTTACCATACTCAGAAACTGCCCCTGTACATGACCACTCAGCATATGCGGCAGTTCAACTTTCAGGTGCGTTTCCCGGTTCAATTTATAAAGCACATCACTTTCCTTACTGGTGTATTTTTCGGAAAATGCCTCTACTGCTGCCGGAATAAGCTCCATATATAAAATTTCTGCAAAGGTAGGTAAATAGGCAATAGCTTCAAGCGTTCAGCTGATAGCTGTTCCCTGAAAGCTACCGGCTGTTTGATATAACCATTAACGTTATCCGGCCGGTTTTTATTTCTCCCCCGATAACAGCAGTAGCCAGCTGATGACTCTTAGCTGGCTACTGTTACCCACGCTGATGGTTTATCAGAAGTTAGGTCTTAATTTATTGGTGGTATAGAATACGCGGAAATACTCTACTACTTCATCAGCAGTGTCAAATAACTGCAGCAGGCCCAGATCCTGCGGATTGATGTTGCTCTCTTTCTCCATCATTACTTCACGGATCCAGGTCAGCAGCCCACTCCAGTATTCCCTTCCAACCAGCACCATCGGTGTCTCTTCCATCTTCTTGGTCTGAATGAGAGTGGCCACTTCAAAGAATTCATCCATCGTACCAAACCCGCCGGGCATCATAATAAAGCCCTGGGAATACTTGGTGAACATTACTTTGCGCACAAAGAAATAGTCGAAGTTGAGTCTTTTATCCGGATCAATAAATCCATTGGGGTTCTGCTCGTGAGGCAGGGTGATATTGGCGCCCACAGACTTCCCGTGGGCTGCCTGTGCGCCTTTGTTGGCGGCTTCCATGATACCGGGGCCACCGCCTGTGATGATACCGAATCCTTCTTCTGCAAGCCTGGCAGCTATTTCCTGCGCCAGATCGTAATATTTATTGCCGGGTTTGGTGCGTGCCGAACCAAATATGGAAATGCAAGGGCCTATCTTTGCCAAAGCTTCGAAACCTTCCACAAATTCCGCCATGATCTTAAAAATCTGCCAGCTTGAGTGCGCTCTCGTTTCCGTCCAGTCCCTTTCCTTGAGGTTTTTTAAAGTACCATTCATGCAATTGCTATTTACAGTTACTATTAACAAATACCACCTGCTATCTGTGGTGTGCTGTAATTTATAGAATTATTGGCTTACAGCGATATAAAGTCAAAAAAGCAGGTAACTTAAAAGAAACCTGCTTTTCATTTAACACGTTATGAACATGCAGCCATGCTGATCAAACGTGGCTGCAGAAACGTTGCTAAAGCTGGAAAATACGATGCGATAAAAATTTTACTATACAGGAGGATATATTCACTGTACGGAGGATAGTTTCCATAACGTTTATTCTGCAATTAATTTATTAATTATTTGAGCAATAACCTAATTTAAATTGTCATGACATACACTAAGTACCTGAATATCCCTGTCAACTTATTATAGAAAAGCAGGTGCTTAAATAAACACCTGCTTTTCGCTTGCTTTATGAAACACCCTTTCGGGATTTAGAAACCCTTTACTATTTCCTCTGCAAGGCCGAATGATAAGGTCATACCCGCGCCGCTGAGACCATTTACAATAGTTACGCCCTTCTCTGGTTCCAGCATAATTTCCGTCTGTCCGTTGGTCAGTTTAGGATAGATGCCATGCCACTGTTCCTGGATAGTATAGGTAGGCGCTACCAGGAAAGTATGCATATACTTCAGAATAAGATCGTTGATGAATGCTTTATCAAATGGTTCGAAGTCCGGACCGTATTCATGCGAATCGCCGATAGTCAGCTCTCCTGCGCCATTCTGTGAGATGAGCACATGAATGCCCCATTTCACATACTCCGGCATCTCTTGCTGGAAGCGTTGTTTCAGCTGTTCCAGCGCCTTACAGGAGCTGAAGGATGCATAATGTGCGAGCGTAAGGCCAGCACAAAGTGCCGGACCCAGCTGCCAGTTACCCGGCTGCGGAATGGTACGCATCATCTGCAGTTTGCTCTTGGTAAACGGCGCGGCTGAAAATGCAGCAGGGTACAATGTTTCAAAGTCAGCGCCACTACAAATGAATACCTGGTCTACCTTCCACTTTTCATCCTTCGTTTCTATATAAGGCATGCTGATACCGTTCACGGCTGTATTAAAACGTACGGTAACATTCATTTTCTCCCCGAGATGCTTTGCAATAGCAGCACTCGCCTGACGCGGATTCACAGTCATTTCGGTAGGACTCCACATCGCTCCTTTCAATCCTTCTGTCTTAACCGCTTTCGTGTATTTACCGATATTTTCCGGCGCTATCAGCTCGCAGGCATATCCATTACCCGGCGCCACCTGTACAAACTCTTCCAACACTGCCAGTTCATCTTTTTCATATACCAGATGAAGTGAACCCGTTTCGTTGCATTGCAGCCCGGTAGATGCAGCCAGCTCTTTCCATACGGAACGGCTGTGCATAGCACGGTCATACATTTTCCCGGTAGTCTGACCAATAGGCCATACCAGCCCGAAATTGCGGATAGATGCGCTGATCGCTTTACTGTTACGTTCGAATAATACTACCTTCTTGCCTTTCGCTGCCAGTTTGTATGCCATGGCAAGACCTACTATACCTGCGCCGATTACGGCTACATCAGCCTGTTGTTGCATGATCGCTGTGATAAAGAATTAGAAAATTGAGAGAAGTTCGTCAAGGGAAGCCACCAGATGCGTATGCGGGCCTTTCTTCAGCTCGTCCACTGTATATGCGCCGGTGGTTACACCAATCACATAGCGGCAGCCAGCGTTGGTACCCTCTTCCAGGTCAGAGACCGTGTCCCCGATCTTCGCAACCGACTGTATACTGCGGATTTCCAGCTCCTCCATGATACGGTAGATCATGTAAGGGTACGGACGGCCAAATGCCGCCTCATCACTGGTCACCACGGCATCTACCAGCCCATTCTTCTGCCAGCCGGTTCTCTCCAGAATCACATTGGTGATATCTCTGTCGAAACCTGTATCCAGCGCCACCTTCACACCTTTCTCCTGCAATGCTGCAAATACCGCCGATACACCATCCTTCTCACGAACCGATGAATGGGTAGCATAATGCGCTTTCATATCATGCACGAAACGGGCATGCAGCTCCTGTATAAAAGGCTCCTCGCTGAAACGCTGATCATTCTTCAGCTGTAACAGATGGCGGATAGCATAAGGCTTTGCATATCCCATCACTTCATTCACTTCCCCAATAGTTACTTCCACACCGGCCAGACGGATCGTCTGCTGTAATACCAGCGCTACATTAGATTCATCATGCAGGGTAGTCCCCGCAATGTCAAAAACGGCTAACTTAATTCCCATTTCCTTTTAATTAATTCGACGCAAAGATAATATTCATTGTAAAATAAAGTTTAGCATTTATAAACATTTAACGTGGACGTAATATTGCAGAAACAGGACAGGCGACCTGAAAAGGCCGCCTGTCCTGCAAAAACATCGTATTAATGGTTAGAAACCTAAACCGGCCCCAACCCTGTAAATAATATTACTGCGGTAAGGAGATCTGTTGTCCTGGATCACATCATACATAATAGAAATGCCCACTCCAACGCGGCCGCCTACACTCTGTGTGTAACCCGCCCCCAGCAGCAGGCTTGGCACACCGTAATTGCTCTTGTAAGTGTTCTTAGGGTCCACATACACGGTGGTTTTCTGGCTCACATAGTTATACTCCGGCTGTACATGCACAAACAGCATAGGAACAGGATACACACGGCCCCATACACCACCGCCGAAAATAGTATACTGATCCCGCTGCAATGTACGGTCGTTCCAGTCGCGGGTTCTCATACTACCATATTGCCCGTTGATACTGATACCCGCTGCGATGTAATCATTGAACCGGTATCCTACCAGTGGAGATACATTCACATTGGTATAGTCACCGAACACCATGCCGAGGGAACCACCCACAATTAGCCGGGTAGGGTCAAAGCCTTTACGGACACTGGTATCAGTTTTATAATACTGGGCTGTGGCCAGTTGTCCTGTGGCCAGGATGAAAAAAGCTGCCAATAAATACTTCATATAGATGATATTGATTATAATCCAAAAACTCAGATATCAAATACTTTCCCTCTGTTGAGGATATTTTTCGGGTCAAATATCTGTTTTATTTGCTTCATCAGCTGCATAGATGTCTGGTCGAAAATTATATCCATATAATCTTTCTGTACCAGCCCAATACCATGCTCTCCGGAGATCGTTCCACCGAGCTGCTTTACAAGAATAAAAATCTCCCGGATGCCTTCCCGGAGCGTACCATTCCACTGCTCATCCGTAAGGCTGCCGCGAATGATATTCACATGGAGATTACCGTCACCGGCATGACCATAGCAAACAGAATGGAATCCATACTTCTTCCCGATCTCCTTCACTCCTTTCAATAACAACGGCAATTCTGCCCGGGGCACTACCGTATCTTCCTCCTTATATACTGAATTAGCTTTAACAGCTTCAGCTACACGGCGGCGCAGCTTCCAGAGCTCTTCCTTCTGCTGGTGATCTTCGGCAAATAATATTTCACCAATATCATATCCTTCCACCACACCGGCTATCCCTTCCATCTCCTGCATCAGTACCTCAGGATAATTGCCATCCACCTCTATCAGCAGATGCGCCTGTATATCATCTTCAATCTTCACAATACTGCTCTGTACATATTTCGTTACCCATTCCAAGGCATCCCTTTCCATAAACTCCATGGCAGAAGGAACATATCCCGCACGGAAAATAGCACTTACCGCTGCACAGGCACTTTCAGCAGAACGGAAAGGCACCAGCATCAGCAGGTCGTGTTTGGGCAAGGGTATCAGCCGCAACACAATACTGGTCACAATTCCCAGTGTGCCTTCACTGCCCACCACCAGCTGCGTCAGGTTATACCCGGTAGCATTCTTCAGTACATTGGCGCCGGTCCATATCACTTCGCCGGAAGGCAGCACCATCTGGAGGTTCAGCACATAATCCTTTACCACCCCATATTTCACAGCTTTGGGGCCGCCGGAATTTTCAGCAATATTCCCTCCGATAAAGCAGGTACCGCGACTACTCGGGTCTGGCGGATAAAACAACCCTTTTGCCTTTACGGCATTCTGCAGTTCCTCCGTAATAACACCGGGTTCCACTGTTACCTGCAGATTACGCTCATCGATATTTGTAATACGGTTAAAACGGTCCATTGAAATCAGTACACCGCCATATTGCGCCAGCGCACCGCCACTGAGTCCGGTACCACCGCCACGGGGCGTTACAGGCAAAAGCTCCTGGCTGCACAACTGCATGATCTTACTCACCTGCTCTGTTGTATCAGGCCGCACTACCACTTCCGGTAAATAGAAAAGATCTTCGGTTTCATCCTGTGCATAACGGCTCATGGCTTCTTCGTCAGCCAGCACATACTGAGGGCCGGTTATTTCGCGCAATGCTGCAATATGTGCAGCAGTAACTTTATTGAATGATGTCATGAAACAAAAATAGTCAAAATAGGAAACAGCTAAAAGCTGGGGCAAATAGTGGATTTCTTTGCATTGTTAAAGGTACGGTTGGAATACAATCCGCTGTAGATAAGACTTATCTCATAGGCGCCACGACGGCTGTTGGAAGCTGCCAGCGTGGAAGTGGTAACATCATAGCTGAACATCAGCTTGATGCTGTTCAGCTGATACCCTACCAGGAAAGCAGCAGCATCACCGGCACGGTAATAAACACCTCCGTAAACCTGCTTGGCGCCATCGCCGGAGAGATTATAGGCCGCATTCAGGCCACCCACAATTTCATGCGCTCCCGCCTGCTGTGCATAATAAGCGCCGGGATTGATGATCACCATGTCGCTCACCTTGATGCTGGCATTCAGGAAGCCGATATAACGCCGCGGCACCACATTGTTTCCGTTATAAAAAGTTTCGCGCGGTGTGTTTACATGCTGCACAGAAAATCCTGCGTTCATGTAAATATTTTCTGTCGGAAAATAAGCATAATTCATACCCACCTGCAGATCAAAATAATTGGTACTGGAGGATGTAATGGGTTCTGCCGTGGGCACTTTGGAATCAAAAAATTTACCATTCCACTGGTCGCCGAAGGTGAGCTTGGTGATGTCCACCCTTTTATTGGCGGTACCAACATTAAAGCCCAGCGACAACAGGCTGCTTTCTCCCAGCAACTGATGATAAGCTATAGATGCATAGGCTTTTGTGGAAGACAAGTTGCCACTACCTGCCACATCCCGGAGAATCGCACCACCAAGGCCTACCCAACCATAAGTCAGCCGGTCGCGCAATAACTGGAAATCGCCAAAGGCAGACATTGTCCTGTAAGGCACAGGAATAGAAGCCCACTGGTCACGGAAGTTGATACCTAAACGATAATTACCATCAGGAATGAAGCCCGTATTGGCAGGATTGGTCGTTAACGGTGAATTGAAGTACTGCGAGAAGTGCAGATCCTGCGCGAACCCGTTGCTTCCGGAAATAATCAGTACTATCAGCACTGCTGCTATATTAACAATCTGCTTCTTCATGGCTCATCATCTTAACAAGGTTACACTTCCTGACTTAACTGCTTTGGCGCCGTCCGTAAATTCCAGACTCAGGGTAAAGGCATATGCATCTATTGGCTGCACAGTACCTTTAAAACGCCCGTCCCATCCGATATTTGCATTGTTGCTTTCAAATACCATCTGTCCCCAGCGGTTGAATATTTTAAGGTTGAACTTGGTAGCACCAAAGCTCTTCACATAGAATACATCATTGATACCATCATTGTTTGGCGAGAACGCGGAAGGCACGTCAAACAACGGTACTACAATAGCTCCTACCTGCTTGCAAACTGTTTCCGTACAACCGGCAGCGTTAGCGCCGGTAAGACATACATTATAAGTACCGGTTCTCAGATACTGATGTGTCGGGTTTGCCAGCGAAGAAGTATCGCCGTCACCAAAGTTCCACAGGTAATGCACTGCACCGATGGACAGGTTGGTGAATGTTACCGGCGTATTTTCAACAGGCTTGGCCGGTGAAAAATCAAAGTCCACTTTCGGCGGATTTTCCACCGTCACAATCTTGATAACACTGTCCTTCTTGTTACAGGTATTATCATCAATAGCTACCAGCTTAATACTCCATTGTCCTGCGCGGTTAAATGTATGCGTCGGGTAAGGATCGGTAGACTGTGAACCATCATCTTCAAATGTCCACAGGAAACTTTCACCACCCAGTGTGGTATTATCCATTTTAACCTGGTCGCCCACACAAAGCGTATCCGGCATATTGAACTGTGCTATAACGTTAACGGCTACACGCAAAGGCTTCATATCTGCCTGCGGCGCGTTACAGAAGTTAGTATCTATCAGTGTAAGCGTTACATTGTAAACACCCGCATTCTTATACTGATGCGGATAAGGGAACTTGGATGGACCTACGTACTGCAAAGGCGTACCATCTCCCAGATCCAGTGTAAAGGAACTGTCTTTAAACTGCGACAATACCGGGGAGGTCAGATCAAATAAATACGATAAAGCATCACAGGGTTGTTGCCTGGTGGCGGTAAAATCAAACTTACCTTCATTCGTGCCGAGCTTCACCTGAATATACGCCGTATCACTGCCATTACAACTGGCGGCATCAAATTTCACCAGTCTTACCAGGTAAGTACCTACGTTGTTGTAAGTATGTGAAATAGTATCCCTTCCTATTACAATTCCGCTGTTGTCACCAAAATCCCATTCCCATTTATCAGCTGTTCTGCGGGTGGTATCCACAAAAGTGATCGTGCTGGGCACGCAGTAATTCTTCCTTCGGTCAAGCGTTTTAATACCGGCTTTCACGCCATCGAGATTGAAGGCAATCTTCAGCGCACCAAAGTTACATCCCGGCGGAGGCGTACTGGAATAGGCGCCCGGCGTAGTAGGATAGCGCGGCTTAATACCGTTGTTGCTGACATTACACCAGGCACAGATACCCTGATAAATGATCCCGTTGCGGTCGAAGCGGCTGGTACCGCCGTCAACATGCTCGTAAAGACCATTCCCTCCGAAGTAGCTGCCAAACAATATATCAGTAGCATCACGCTGTAATACGAAGAAGTAAAAGTCCATCCCATCCGTAGTACGCTGTAATGGGTTTTTAACAGGCATACCGGTAGTACCAGAGTTGGGATACTTCAGGCTGCTGTTGATACCGCCGCCCCATCCTGATACATAAACATTTTCACAACGGTCCACCAGGAAAGCGGTGGGCGAGATGGCTGGCGTTGTGGCAATACTGCGTTTCTTACCAAATGTAGTGGAATATACCAATGCCGAAAGATCGGGCTGGAGTTTCGAAATGAACTGTAAGGAGTTATCGTTGTAAAAATTAGTAGTGCCTGCGGGTTGCTTCGTTGGCCAGGTACCTTCTGTGGTACCCATTACATACACAAATCCCTTTTTATCCAGCTGAATACCATAGATCTGATCAGCGGCAGGATCATCGGAACCGAGGTAAGTGCTTTGCAGTATATTGGTCCCGTCATTGGCAATATGTGCAATGAAGCCGTCGCAAACACCACCACGGTATGCACCGTAAACGGGTGTCCCTTTCATAGGGAAGTTATCACTGGCAGTACCACCCGCTACATACAATGTATTAAGCCCATTCAGCGCAATTACATAGGCTGCATCTTCCTTACCGCCACCGAGATAGCTGGCCCATACCAGGCCGCTGCACAACGGATTTATTTTCAGTACCACACCATCCTGCAAACCACCGAAAGTCGGCTGAAACACGCCGCCGGTAACCGGGAAATCAGATGAACGGGTACAGCTGGCTACGTAAATATAGCCCGCATTATCTATCACCACTTCGCTGCGTGCATCATCACCGTAGTTACGCAGCAACACCCAGTCGCCTCCCTGCCTGTCTTCACGCATATTCACCCCATCGTCTGAAGAACCAGCCACAATAATGGAACCGATAATACCAGAACCGGTTGCATTCAGCTTCGTCACAACAATATCCCATCCGCCACGGTTACCAACCACTGCAGTACTGGGATAATTTCCGGAAGTGGTTCTTCCGGAAATAACAAGGTTTCCCTGTGCATCCACAAAGAGACTGTGCGGTTGTTCCAGTCCATTACCGCCAACGAAAGTAGCGTAAATGAGACGGGTGCCGTCAGGAGAAAACTTTGAAATACCAATATCAAACTTATCACCGCCAAATGAGCTCTGATAAGCGCCCGGCGTTACGGGATACAATCCGCCAAACACAATGCCGCCGCCGTAGAAAAAGCCCGCATCATCGTAGGTAGCGGTAAAGCCCCAGTTATCCGAACGTGCACCCGATACAGTTGAAAAAACATATACGGGGTCTATCACCAACGGGTACGCCGGATTGTAGCTGCCGGAAATTTTATATCCCAGTTTGTTGCCGTTCAGTTTAAAGGAAACTTTTACCGGAACACGCTGGTTGTTTACATATTGATATGCGTATGGCAATTGTTCAATGACATCGCCTACGGAAGTGTGCACATACAGTTGCCCTTTTTTCAGTTCCATGCCGGTCGTACCTTCATAAGACAGCTGTATCTTATCAGGGTCCGCTCCCGGCTGAATGATCAGGTCATATTTAAGTTGAGACGCTTCAGAGTAAATGTGCGCATCCACACCAGGATAAAGTGATTTATACACAAGGCTCTGGAATGATTTCACATTACTCGCCCATTTACTACGGTCATTACCGATGAAGTAGTTGGTAACGGCTTCCTGCTGTTTTTCGGGAACTATCTCTGCGTTCTCATTGGCGCCGATGAAAGTGATATTGTAAGCATGCCCCCTCACATCAGGAAAGCGGCCGGGTCTTGGAGGCGGCTTCTGTCCGTTCTGGGATGAAAGTGCATTCTGCCGGTTATTCCTGTTTACCAGGGTTGTATCGGGTTGATGGGAGTGACCATGCACATATTCGTTGAGGGCATACATGTCTTCCCTGTTATACACCATGAATGTGAATCCCGCTTTTTTCACATAGATGGCCGCGCCATCAAGATCCGTTTTATAGATTACCTGTTGATCCCACTGTCCCTTGTTCTCTGTAAAATTCAACGGTGTAAAATTAGCAGGTCGTTGTGCCAGAAGATGATTTCCGGAAAACAACATAAGGATAATAATTCCAATAAGGCCGGTCGGGAGAGTAAATTTCAACGGGATCAGATTTATTTTATTCTTTAAACCAATATAATACTATAAACGCAGATGCCGGCCAATTTGTTACGGGCAGATCAAAAACCAGTGCGACAGTGCAACACTCCGGCGCCATACTTAAATCTTAGACTGTGTATATTGATAAACGTTAAAAGTCTCAGGAAATTTTACTCCACTGGGATTTACCGCGCTGAAGGGCTAAGAAATCTTTTAGTCCCTGATTCTCAGGCAACAAAAGATCCGGGTCATCTTCCAATATTTTTTCAGCGCTGGCGCGTGCAGCTTCCAGAACAGGTTTATCATGCAGAATATCAGCGAGTTTGAAATCCAGTATTCCACTCTGACGGGTACCTTCAATATCACCGGGTCCACGCAACTCCATATCTTTTTCAGAAATAATGAAACCATTATTGGTCTGCACCATAACATTGATTCTCTCTTTCGACACCTGACCCAGTTTATTGCCGGTCATCAGTACACAGAACGACTGCTCAGCGCCACGGCCAACACGTCCCCGCAGCTGATGTAGCTGGGACAGGCCAAAGCGTTCCGTGCTTTCAATCACCATCACGGACGCATTAGGCACATTCACACCCACTTCGATCACTGTGGTAGCCACCATGATATGGGTGTCGCCCGTTACAAAGCGCTGCATGTTGGTTTCCCGCATTTCCGCCGGCTGACGTCCATGCACCATGCTGATATAATACTGTGGCTCCGGGAAAAAAGCTTTTACTTCTTCATAACCTTTCATCAGGTTCTCATAGTCCATCTTTTCACTGTCTTCTATGAGCGGGTATACAATGTAAGCCTGCCGGCCTTTCTTTATTTCTTCCTTGATGAAGTCCATCACCTGCGGCCGCTGAAATTCGGTACGATGTACGGTAGTGATGGGTTTACGGCCAGGGGGCATTTCGTCGATCACCGAAACATCAAGATCCCCGTAGATAGTCATGGCCAATGTACGTGGTATTGGCGTAGCCGTCATTACAAGTATGTGCGGAGGAATATCATTTTTTTCCCATAGCCGTGCCCGTTGTGCCACCCCGAAGCGGTGCTGTTCATCCACGATGGCCATACCAATGTTTTTAAACACCACTTCTTTCTCCAGCAGTGCATGGGTACCCACCAGGAAATCGATACTTCCGTCTGCAACGCCGGCCAATATCTGCTTGCGCGCTTTCCCTTTTACACTGCCGGTAAGCAATTCGATACGCACATTCATGTGCTGCAGCAGCTCCGACAACCCTTTAAAGTGTTGCTGGGCAAGGATCTCCGTAGGAGCCATCAGGCATGCCTGGAAACCATTGTCTTTGGCCAGCAGCATGGAAAGCAATGCCACCATGGTTTTACCGCTGCCCACATCCCCCTGCAGCAGGCGGTTCATCTGCCTTCCGTGCACGGTATCCATCCGGATCTCTTTCAACACACGTTTCTGCGCGCCCGTAAGTGCGAAAGGAAGATGATTGTTGTAAAATTCATTGAAATATTCTCCTACCGTACTGAACACATAACCGTGCGAAAGCTTTTGCCGCTTTATCTTCAGCCGGCAGATGCGCATCTGCGCAATAAACAGTTCTTCAAATTTAATACGGCGCTGCGCCTGAAAAGATTCATCATCATTACCCGGCAGATGTATCTTGAAAAAAGCCATAGCCCTGGGCATCAGCCGGTATTGTTGTAACACAGACACCGGAATGTTCTCACGTATCTCGGCAGGCGACAATTGCTCCAGCAGATTTTTGGTGAGTTTTCCTATAGCCTTTGCCGTTAGTCCGCGTGCTTTGAGTTTTTCTGTGGTATAATATACCGGTTCCAGGAACTGCTTGCCGGTAGACGTTTCTTCTGTGAGCAGATCCATCTCCGGATGCGCCAGCTGTGGCTCGCCATTGAATACAGAAATACGTCCAAACACCAGGTACGCTATATTCTCACGTAACGATTTCTGCATCCATTGCCAGCCCTGAAACCATACCAGGTCAATAGTGCCGGATTCGTCTTTAAAGGTCGCCACCAACCGCTTGCCGCGGTTCTCACCGACCACGGTCATCCGTATAATCCGTCCCCTGATCTGTACAAAATCTTCATACCCGCTAAGGTCTGCTATCCTGTCTACACGCGTGCGATCCACATACCGGAATGGGAAATATTCCAGCAGATCACCGAATGTATGTATACGAATCTCCTTGCGCAGCAATTCTCCTTTCTGCGGCCCCACTCCCTTCAGGTATTCAATCGGATTGGATAATATGGCTGTAAATGTGGAAATAATAAATAACGTTTAAGCCCAGCAAAACTACTGTGATTATTTTAATTTTCAGGTTGATATAAACGAATAGTGTCTGAACTGTGATTTTTGTGATTAGATTGATTATTCTGATGAGCGAAGAAATGTCTGAACTGTGATTTTTGTGATTAGATTGATTATTCTGATGAGCGAAGAAATGTCTGAACTGTGATTTTTGTGATTTAATTGATGTTGCTGATGAACGAAGATAAAAATGGAAAACCCACTTAGAATTAATCTAAATGGGCCTTCCACTTTTATCTTCAGTAATTATCTTCTATCATCTGCGCTATAATCTTCGTTCATCAGCAACATCAATTAAATCACAAAAATCACAGTTCAGACTATCTCAACGGTATCAATCCGCAGTTGCTTCAACTTTACCTTCTACGAATTGCTTCATCCATTCTGTAGTAACAGATTTAGGTCTTTCAAGGGAAAGGCCCAATGCTCTGTCCCAGCAGAGGGAAGCCAGTACGCCGAGTGCGCGGGACACACCGAACAATACAGTATAGAACTCATATTCCACGAGACCGTAGTGAACCAGCAATGCGCCGGAGTGAGCATCTACGTTAGGCCACGGATTCTTGATCTTGCCGAGGTCCTGGAGAATTGGCGGAACGGTTTCATATACGTTCCATACAATTTTCACCAGCTCATCATCAGGCAGATGTTTCTTTGCAAACTCCATCTGCGCAGTAAAGCGGGGATCTGTTTTACGTAATACGGCATGACCATATCCAGGTACTACTTTACCATCCGCCAGCGTTTTACGCACATATGCTTCTATCTGCTCTTTCGTTGGCATACCACCACCCAGTTCTTCACGCATCTCCAGTATCCACTTGATCACTTCCTGGTTCGCAAGACCATGCAACGGACCAGCGAGGCCATTCATGCCAGCTGCAAACGACAGATAAGCATCACTGAGCGCAGAACCCACCAGGTGCGTCGTATGTGCACTCACGTTACCACCTTCGTGATCCGCATGGATCACCATGTAAAGGCGCATCAGCTCTCTGAAACCCTCATCAGAGTAACCCAGCATATGTGCAAAGTTACCTGCCCAGTCCAGCATACCGTTAGGCTGAATATGTTGTCCGCCCTTGTATTTGCGGCGATAGATATAAGCGGCAATACGCGGAAGACGCGCAATGAGATTCATCGTGTCTTCGTAAGTATAGCTCCAGTAATCTTTCTTGTTAATACCGTCAGCATAAGCCTGTGCAAAAGATGACTCTGTCTGCAACGCCATAATAGCAACAGTAAACATCGTCATGGGGTGAGTCGTAATGGGCAACGCTTCAATGGCATCAAATACGTGGTTGGGTACATGAGAACGACGGCCCCACATGCTGGACAAATACTGCACATCTGCTTCAGTAGGCAACTCCCCGATCAACATCAGGTAAAACAAACCCTCCGGCAACGGCTCTGCACCACCAGGCGCCTTCGGCAGATGCTCCCTCAGTTCAGGAATCGAGTAACCACGGAAACGGATACCCTCATTTGCATCCAGCAGGGAAGTTTCAGTAACCAATCCTGTAATGCCGCGCATGCCCTGGTAAACCTGGGCAATAGTAACATCGTCCAGTTTTTTGGTGCCGTGATTCTTTACCAGGTCCTTTACTTCAACGTTAAGTTCATCTGCTTTAACCTTGAATTTTTCTTTTATGTACCCCATTTTATACTGTTGTTTATATAAATGAAAACAAAATCGATCAATTGTCAAAAGTAATGATTTGTTAACGAAGTTACTACCATCAGATGGTATTTAATGTCAACATAACACCTTTCTCCTTGCCACAAAACATGTAAAAAAGTAGGATATATGTCCTTCTAAACTATTGTTAACAAGCAATATATACATACCATCCAGACATACTCTGTCCGACGTTAAAGAAATGTAAATTTTTTCAGAACCAATTGAAAATATTGAAAGAATAATTGTCAGAAATTAATTTTCATACAGAGAATCTGGCAATTTCTGTATAGTACCATTAAAAAAATAACTTGAAAAAATAAGGCATCATTTAGGCGCCCTGCGATACAGGTATAATGCAATTGAACCGAACAGCACATTCGGTATCCATACCGCCATCAATGGGTCAAGGTTAGCTTTTACGGAGAATACAGTCGTAAACTGCATGAGGATGATGTAAGAGGCGCTCACCACTATACCCAATGCAAGGTGCAGCCCGCTGCCTCCCCTCACTTTCCTGGCGGCAATGATACCGCCAATCAGGGACAGAATCACCACAGCCCCGGCGGCAGCCGTTCTGCGGTAATACTCCACCCAATAGGTATTAAGCCCCTCCGATCCGCGGATAGACTCCCTTTTGATATACTTCCGCAAATCAGGCGTGGTCATGGCTTCCTGCAGATTCTTTTCTTCAATAAGGTCCTTGGGCACCAGCGCAATCTTCAATACCGTATCCTGTTTGCTGATCCACGTTTCCTTCAATCCTTCCATAGTGCGAACGGTCACATAATCCAGCCTCCACGCTTTGCCAGTGGAATCCCAGCTGATACGGTCAGCCTTCAGCCTGTACCTGACATGCTGGCCACTCACCTTTTCCAGCGTGAAATTACTGCCGCTCCTGTAATTGGGATCATAAGAGCCAAAAGTAACATAAGTGAAGCTGTCGATACGGCTGGTACGGTTGTATTGCGACTGCTGATTATCCGGAGTACGTATGCGGTTGTTTTCGAAGTAGGTACGTTTGCGGTTGGCATTGGGTACTACCCAGTAGTTGGCCAGCCAGAGAATGGTACCGAACAGGATAGCGCCCACCCAATATGGCCGCAGAAAACGGCGGAAACTGACACCGGCGCTCAGAATAGCAATGATCTCTGAGCGGTAAGCCATCTTGGAAGTGAAGAAAATAACAGAAATAAAAATAAACAACGGGAACAGTAACGCGGCAATATGCGGGATAAAGCCAAAGTAATAGTCCACAATCACATCACGCAGGGGAATATGATATTTGATAAAGTCATCCACCTTCTCAGTGATGTCTATCACCACAGAAATGACCAGCAATATCAGGAGCGAATAGATGAAAGTGCCTATGAACTTGCGTAAAATGTACCAGTCTATTTTAGTCATGGACCAAAGATATTAGTTTATTTTATAGTCTGAACTCTTACAGGCGCGTTTTCAGTTGTTTCACCATCCCCTCTTTCCAGGTGGAAAAAGTGCCTGCCAGAATCTGGCGGCGGGCTTCCTTAACCAGCTCCAGGTAAAATGCCAGGTTGTGAATGCTCGCCAATGTCATGCCTAAAATTTCACCGGCTACAAAGAGGTGACGCAGGTACGCTTTGGAATAATCACGGGAAGCGAAGCAGGGGCTGTTCTCATCTATCGGGCTGAAATCAGTGGCCCACTTTTTATTACGGATGTTCACTACGCCATTCCAGGTAAACAGCATTCCGTTACGTCCATTACGTGTTGGCATCACGCAGTCGAACATATCTACGCCCAGCGCGATATTCTCAATAATATTCCAGGGTGTACCCACTCCCATCAGGTAACGGGGCTTTTCCTTAGGCAATATATCACAAACCAGTGCACACATTTCATACATCTCCTGTTCCGGCTCACCCACGCTGAGGCCGCCGATGGCATTACCAGCACAGTCGCGGGAAGCAATATATTCGGCAGAAGCCTTACGCAGGTCTTTATAAGTACTGCCCTGTACAATGGGAAACAACGTTTGTTCATGACCATAGGCGGGCTGGGTGTCTTTCAGACGCTGGATACAGCGGTCCAGCCAGCGGTGGGTAAGGTCCATCGACTTACGGGCATAGCGGTATTCAGATGGATAAGGCGGACATTCATCAAAAGCCATGATAATATCTGCACCAATGGTCCGCTGGATGTCCATCACGTTTTCGGGTGTAAACAGATGCCTCGATCCGTCAATATGTGACTGAAACACCACCCCTTCTTCCTTGATCTTGCGGTTGGCCGCCAGGGAAAACACCTGGTATCCGCCACTATCCGTCAGGATCGGACGGTTCCAGCCATTGAATTTATGTAGCCCGCCTGCAAGTGACAACACTTCCAGCCCCGGCCTGAGATATAAATGATAGGTATTACCCAGAATGATCTGCGCCTGCACCGCATCGCGCAGCTGTTCCTGTGTAACAGCCTTTACGCTGCCCACCGTTCCCACTGGCATAAAAATCGGCGTCTCTATTTCCCCGTGAGCCGTCGTAATCTTTCCGGCCCTGGCATTGCTGCCACTATCTGTTGTAATCAGTTCAAAATTCAAGGCATGTAAATTTCAGCCCGCAAAACTACTGTGATTTTTTTGATTAGTCTGATTTTCCTGATGCATCACCTGAGCAATTATCAAATCCACGCTAATCTTCGCTTCGCACATCAGGAAAATCACAGAAATCATAAAAATCAGATTTCCAGATATATAAAAATATTATATTTTTGCCAGCATTATGCTTGACAATCCAGGGGAAATTGCCTTATACTTTTTTGCTACCGTAGCAGGGATACAGATCATTTACTTCCTGTTTATATTTTCAAGGGTAGCCTTTTATAGCCGAAAGTTCGACCTGGACCACGCGCCAGAAGGACCCGTATCAGTAATCATCTGTGCAAAAGATGAAGAGCTTAACCTTCAGAAAAATCTGCCGCTTGTATTGCAGCAACGCTATCATCAGCACCTGAAACCTACCTATGAGGTGATTGTGGTGAACGATAACTCCGAAGACGATACCCGGTATTACCTGCGCTCCATTGAGCCGGGGTATCCCCATTACCGTCATATAGAGATTAAGCAGGCGGCCAAGTTTATTCCTGGTAAGAAGTATCCCTTATCTATCGGATTAAAAGGAGCGCAGTATGAACATGTACTGCTCACCGATGCCGATTGTAAACCATCCAGCACCTACTGGCTGTCTATCATGAGCCAGGGGTTCACTGATGATAAGGATATTGTGCTTGGCTACAGCCCTTACCACAAAAAGCCAGGTTTCCTCAATAAAGTAATCCGCTACGAAACTTTCTTCAGTGCATTGCAACACCTCTCATTTGCCATGAGCGGCATGGCTTACATGGGCGTAGGCCGTAACCTGGCTTACAAACGGGAACTGTTCTTCCGTCATAAAGGGTTTACAAGCCATCAGCACCTCGCCAGCGGCGACGATGATCTGTTCGTAAATGCTGCGGCTACACGAAAAAACGTGGGCGTAGTAATCGATAAACAGGCATTCACCTTCTCTGAACCTAAACAAACCTGGGGTAGCTGGTTCCGGCAGAAAACCCGGCATATGTCCACCGGCAAACATTACCGCTTTGGTCACAAGTTTGTACTGGGCCTCTTTTCACTGACGCACTTCCTTTTCTATCCGGCTTTCATTGCAGCGCTCTTCTTCCCACCTCCAATCATCTGGCTGGCACTGGGAATCTTTGGCCTGAAAGTACTGATACAATCCATTATCACCTACACCGCCATGCGCAGACTCGAAGAAAGTGACTTGTTCAAATACAGCTGGCTCATGGACATCCTGATGGTACTATACTATATCATCTTCACCCCCGCCCTCATGTTCCGTTCCAAGAACAGATGGTAGACTGTGATTTTTGTGATTTGTCTGATTTTCCTGAACAACGATTATGTAACTCAATAATGTAAGCCGTCCCTTGAGGGGCGGCTTACTCATTATATAAGGGTAGACATTAACTTTACAATACTATTTTCTATAATACCGTCTTCGTTCATCAGCAAAATCAAACAAATCACAAAAATCATTGTCCTACCTTTGCGCCATGGAAATTATATTAAAATATTTCAGTGACTTCACGCCGGAGCAGATGTCGCAGTTCGGATCGCTTAAAGACCTCTACGAGGAGTGGAATACGAAGATCAATGTTATATCCCGCAAAGATATTGATGCACTATACGAAAAGCATATCCTGCATTCGCTGAGTATAGCCGCCATCGCGGATTTCCAGCCCGGCACAGAAATACTGGACCTGGGAACCGGCGGCGGATTCCCCGGCATCCCCCTGGCTATCTTTTTCCCGGAAGTAAAGTTTCACCTGGTAGATTCTATCGGAAAGAAGATTAAAGTAGTAGAGGGCGTGGCAGAAGCACTGCAACTGAAAAATGTAACCACTGCGCATAGCAGGGTAGAAGATATTAAGAACCGTAAATTCGACATCGTGGTATCACGGGCAGTGGCTCCCCTGAAGGACCTTTGGCGCTGGAGCAAACCACTGTTGAAGAAATCCACGGTACCAGGAAAACAATTTGAAAAAGGGCTGATCTGCCTGAAAGGCGGAGACCTGGCGCAGGAAATATCAGAAAGCGGTGTAAAACCAAGACTGATAGACGTTTACGATATATTCCCGGAAGACAGCTTCAAAGAAAAGTACATACTGATGGCTAAAAGCTGATCCCGCTTCTCTCCTACTCCCTCCCAGCCGGCCCCGGTTACGGTATGCGGATATTTTTCCAGACAGTAAAATATCCGCATTTCTGTTTCGTCATCCTTATTACGATGAAACAGATGCTCCTTACAAACAGCATTATGGCCTCAGAGCAAAATGAACGCATACAGGCGACCATAAAGCAGGAACGTAAGCGCTTGCTGCACTTTATCAGGCAGCGGGTAAACAATGCATCAGATGCAGAAGATATTCTGCAGGATGTACTTTACCAGTTTACGGAATACCTGCGGCTGGGCAGCCAGATAGATTCTATTACAGGCTGGCTTTTTGCCGTAACCCGTAACAGGATCACCGACTGGTTCCGTAAAAAGAAAGAAACCCCATTCTCTGAATATGTTCGCGAAATAGAAGGAGAAGAAGTCCTTTTTCTGCCGGAACTCCTGGCGGATGAAACCATGGAAGCAAACAATCCCATGATGCGGAAATTTATGTCCGAAGCCATCATGCAGGCAATTGACGAATTACCGGAAGACCAGCGGTATGTGTTTCTCCAGCATGAAATAGAAGGAAAATCATTTAAAGAAATGAGTGAAGAAACCGGCATCGGCGTAAACACGCTGTTGTCCAGAAAACGCTACGCCGTGCTATATCTGCGCGAGAGGCTGGCTGAAGTGTACAAAGAAATTTTAGATAACTGAGTAAAAATCTTAAAGATATGGGATACCAAACAACTAACCGGGTATTCAAAAAAATAGGGCTTGTTATTCTTGGCCTTGCATTTTTTGCCTTCGTTATATTCCTGACCATGAGCCTGTGGAACTGGCTGATACCAGAGATCTTCCACGGCCCCGTTATCACCTATTGGCAGGCATTTGGCCTACTCTTACTTGGCAAGCTCCTCTTCGGATGGCACGGTCATTCCCACGGATGGGGCGGCGGATGGCGCCACAAAAGAGAGTGGAAGGAAAAACTTCGCGAACGCATGACAGACATGACACCTGAACAACGCGAAAAAGTGAAGGAACACTTTCGTAATTACTGCAGGCCTTATGGCCGCGGCTTCGGAAGAGGCGGCCGTCGCAGGTTCGATGACTTCGGCGATTTTGATGACGAATATACCCGCAGTGAAAAACGTGACCAGCGTGATCAGCCCGAAAATCCTAAGACACCCGGCGAAAACGAATCACTCTAAAATTATACAACTATGGTAGGCGTCTTCAAAACCAACATCAACAGCCTCGAGGAACGTCAACAGATGATCAGGGCCATTTCCTCCAGCTTTGAGGTAAGCAGCTGTCACGTAGATCTTGAAGATTGTGATAAAGTATTAAGGATTGCTGACATGCAGGTAGAAGAAAATATCATCATTGAATTTGTTAAAAAGCAGGGATTCCTATGTGAATCCCTGGAATAATCCGGAAAATTTTTCAAGGAAACCATTTTTTATCTTTTCATCCTCCCCTTTTTCTTCATATATTTTTTTTCTATATCCTTATTTTTGTTGGATAAATCACAAAACAGGCGTAACTTCAGGGTGAATGCAACGGCAAAGGTATACGCCTGATTATTGAAGCCGGGTTATATGTTTTCTGACCTCTAAATCATTTCCTATGTACCTGAACCAGCATGATATAAGAATCTTACTAAACGACAGTTTTGATCAGTTCGCAGAATTTGTGCAGTCCATGCCTGATCACCGCTTCACCGTTACGCCTTATGGCAAATGGTCAGCTGGTCAGCAACTCCACCACCTGATCAAATCCAGCAGGCCGGTAGGCACTGCTCTGGGCTATCCTAAGCTGCTGCTGCGCTATTTCGGACGCAGTAAACAGCCTTCCCGCTCATATGATATACTGGTGCTCAAATACCAGCAACTGCTTGAAAAGGGCGCCAGATCTACCCGTACATACCTGCCGGGTGTAGTCTATCTCGCACAGAGGCAGGTGCTGCTACAAGCATATCACAAGCAAAAAATCAAACTGCTGGACAATCTTTCCCGGTGGTCAGAGAATGACCTCGACAGCTACGTGTTGCCCCATCCCATACTGGGCAAAATCACCATCAGGGAAACACTTTATTTCACAGCCTATCACAATCAACACCACCTGCAACAATTGAAATATCATGAACTGCAAAGTCATACCTGGGAAAACCAGCTGCAGCAGCTGATATTTTAAATCTTACGTCTATTATATACACGAAACGGTCCCGCCATAACGGGACCGTTTTTTTATCCTCTGTATTTTTTTGTAGATTGTATCGCGATCGATTCCCATATCATTTACCTGATGATTATCTCTTACTAATCGAAAATCCTCATTTACGAAAGAACTATCATGACCCAATGTGCATTAATCATCAGCGGCGGCGGAGCGCGGGCGGCCTTTGCAGCCGGCGCAGTAAAACAACTGCTGCAACACCATCCCGATACCCGTTTTGATCTTTGCTGTGGAACAGGCAGCGGCTCCCTCGTTAGTGTACTCACTGCCACCGGCGAAACTGCCCTGATGGAAAAATTCTTCACCAGTACAGAAACCACGGATTTCATCACCACATCCAATATCAAACAAAGGTTCATTAACAATTCCAACTCACTATATACAACCATTCCCCTCAGTCAACGCATCTCTTCCCTTATTACAGAATCACGCTTTCACATCGTTATGGAAGCTGATACGGAAGTATGCATTGCCTGCAAATGCCTGCAAACAGGGCGTATTACCTACTTTTCCACGAAGCAGGATACTATTGCTACAGCAGACTATGACGTAGTGAAAATATCCGGTATACAGTGTTTACGGGAGGCCATCGTTGCCTCTTTCTCCAGACCCGTGTTCATGCCCCCCGTTGAAATCAGCATGGTAACAGAAACAACCGGCGCCCCCCTGCAATTTGCAGAAGCCGGCGGCATAGGCTATCATCCATTTAAACTGGCTATCAGCAAAGGCATCACAGAGATCTATGCAATACTGCCACTACCGGAACAACAATCCGCCACCACCAAACAGTTCAAAAACGTAATCGATATCCTGGAACAAACCATCGATCAGTCCGTTTCCATCATCGATCCTGCTGATATACAGGCCGTGCAGCTTTACAACAACATGCTGCAATATATGGACGCCGTCAGATCCCGGCTCACCGCCGCCGGCATCGATCCGTCAGCTTATCTTGATATACCGGAAGGCAGTCCCTTCCAGCAGAAAAAACACATTAACATCCGCTTAATACGCCCGGGAAGGCCACTGGACACAGGAATGGGAGGCCTCGAATTTAACAGGGGATACATGAAGGAAATGATGGGGTTCGGTTATTCATCTGTTTGAGCCCAGGATGCCAGGTATCAAAGCCCAGTCAAAGCCCTGTTAAAAGCGCATAACTGACTATCATCTCCCTGAAATACAAACGGAGACCGGTAAATGTTATGTAACAACATACCGGTCTCCGTTTGTATTTAACAACTAAAGTTATCAGCTGACAGCTTTGTTATTACTTCTGTCTACATCAGCCATACGCTGACTTGGATCAATCTCTATCTCTTTAATATCAGATAAAGGCAGATCCACCTCTACCTCGTATACCGGATTAGTCCAGTACCAGCCTGCATCCACCACACGTTTCACGTTGGGGTACTCATTTGGCTTTTCACCGTACATAATCGTCAACGGGATGTAGTGCAGCACCTTACCCCCCTTTTTATCCGTAATCATCAGGTCAATAGGCATAGGCATGTAACCAATACGGCGCAGGCGTATAACCGTTTTGCCACCCTTCGCATAAATACTGTCGATACCGTAATCAATATGTTTGGTGGAATTGATAAGATACTGTTTGTACCAATCCAGCTCAATACCACTCTCTTTCTCCATTACCCGGATAAAGTCATTGGCGTTGGGATGTTTGAAACGCCACTCCCAGTAATAACGCAACAGACCGCTGTCGCGGTTGGCGGCGCCAATTACATATCCCAGCTGCTCCAGGAATACGGCGCCTTTATTATAGGCTGTCTGGCCGTAACCGAAGTTGGTATTGTAATGATCTGCATGCGTGGTAGCCGGCTCTTCGAAAGGACTTGCAGCCAGTCCGAAATATCCTGCATAAGAATCTGCTTGCGGAAACTTTCCTTTCAGCGAATCCACAGTGTTGTAGATGGTATTGTCTTGTGCGAAAGAGGTAAATCCTTCATCCATCCAGGGGTACAGGCTTTCGTTGGTAGCCAGCATACCCTGGTACCAACTGTGCATCCATTCGTGAATGGCAACGCCATACAAACCGTTCATTTTACCATTACCCAGGATGAGCGTGGCCATAGGATATTCCATACCGCCGTCACCACCCTGAATAAAGGAGTACTGCTTGTAAGGATATGGACCGTAATGCTTTTTAATGTATTCATAGGCAACCGGAATCATCTTAGCCAGCTTAGGCCATGTTTCGCGGGTCGTCTCATTCTCGATGTAGAGGAAGTGGGCCGTAAAGCCATCCACCTGCTGTGTGATGTGCTTGTAGTCTGTATCTGCGGCCCACATAAAATCGTGCACATTAGGCGCTACAAAATGCCAGGTGAGGTTATTACCGGCAGGTCGCGTTACCTTGGTACCGGGAGTCTCATAACCATAACCGATCTGGTTAGCATTCTGCAGATATCCGGTTCCGCCGAGCACATACTTTTTATCGATGGTAATCTTTACATCATAATCGCCCCATACACCGTAGAACTCACGGGCAATATAGGGAGTGGCATGCCATCCTTCATAATCGTATTCGCACATTTTAGGATACCACTGGGCCATGGAGAAATCCACCCCCTCAGCGCTGTTACGGCCGCTTCGGCGGATCTGAACAGGCACCTGCGCTTCAAAATCCATGTCAAACACTGCTTTGGAATGAGGCAGGATAGGCTTGTCCAACGTAACTTCCAGGATAGTTTCCACCACTTTGAAATCCTGCGGCTTACCATCGCGCTTCAGTGAAACCACTTTCTGGTAACCGATTTCATCTGCGTTTAATTTGGAGATCCTGTCGCGTACACGGTTGTCCCAGTCAGGACGGATATTCCCTTTGGCATCCCTGCCGACGGCAATTTTACCCAGTTCGCGGCTGCGCACATCCATCATACTGTTAGGCTGAAATGCATTCCAGTAGAGATGGTAAAAGACTCTCTTCAGTGTGTCGGGAGAATTGTTGTAATATTCCAGGTGCTGTTTCCCCGTAAACTTGTTGGCTGGCGCATCCACCGCGACGTCCATTGTGTATTTCACTCTCTGCTGCCAGCGATCTGACTGTGCCTGTAGTTGTAACCAGCTGCCTGCCAGGGTTGCAATGGCAATGCAGCTTCCAAGTACCCCATTCTTCATTCAGTAAAAATTTGATTCAGGCAGCTAAAATACACTTTTAGCAGTAAGTATCCCGGGCGAAGCTGTATGAATGGTAGTTGCGGTGGCATCGCAGAAAAAATATATTAATTTAGCAGACACCCAAAATCATACACCCATGTCTGCAACAAAAATCATTGATGGCTATCCCTTCATCAGCTACACTCACGACAGCTATGATACCCAGGGCATGATAGCCCATGCCACCTCTTTCCAAACGTGGATGGATAAACGAAGAACGGTCAGGGACTTTTCCGATAAGCCCGTACCCAGGACTGTTATCGAACAGATCATCCTCGCTGCCAACACAGCGCCCTCAGGAGCGCATAAGCAACCGTGGACTTTCTGCGCCATTGAAAATCCCGCCATTAAAAAAGTAATCCGTGAAGAAGCCGAAAAGGAAGAGTACAGAAGTTACAACAGCCGTATGCCACAGGAATGGCTGGACGACCTGAAGCCTTTACAGACCGACTGGCACAAGCCCTTCCTGGAGATTGCACCCTGGCTGATCATTATGTTCAAGCGCATCTATGAAACAGATGGCGGCGGGAAGAAAAAGAATAACTACTACGTACAGGAAAGTGTGGGCATTGCCGCCGGCTTCCTATTGGCCGCCATCCATCATGCCGGGCTGGTGGCGCTCACGCATACGCCCAGCCCGATGAATTTCCTGGGGGATATTTTACAACGACCGGAAAATGAAAAACCTTTTCTGCTTGTACCCGTAGGCTACCCTGCGGACGAATGCTGGGTGCCTGATATTCACCGCAAGCCATTAGAAGATGTGGCGGTGTTCTATTAGTCCAGCCCTTGCACCACCACCACAATTTCGCCCTTCACACCCTTTTCTTTGAAATAGTCGCGCACTTCCTGCAGGCTGCCTCGTTTGTTTTCTTCAAACATCTTGGTGAGCTCGCGGCTTACGCAGCACGGGCGGTCTGGCCCAAAGTACCCAATGAGGTCTTCAAGCGTTTTCACGAGCCGCATAGGCGACTCATAAAAAACGATGGTACGCTCTTCTTTGGCCAATGCTGTAAAAAGCGTGTGACGGCCCTTCTTGAGCGGGAGGAAGCCTTCAAACACAAAGCGGTTCATTGGTATGCCACTGTTTACCAGCGCAGGTACAAAGGCCGTGGCGCCGGGGAGGCACTCTACAGGTACGCCTTCACGGATACACTCGCGCACCAGCAGGAAACCCGGGTCTGAAACACCCGGTGTGCCTGCATCTGTGAGCAAAGCCATTACTTTACCGGCCTGCAGTTGCTGCAACAGGTGCTGTACTATTTTATGTTCATTGTGCTGATGATAGGGTGTGATGGGCTTATCAATCTTATAGTGTTTCAGCAGTACGGACGAGGTGCGCGTATCTTCAGCAAGCACCAGGTCTGCTTTTTCCAGTACACTTACAGCCCTGAAAGTCATGTCGGCGAGATTACCGACGGGGGAAGGAACTATGTATAATTTCATATAATCGCCAATTACAAATTGCGAATTGCGGACTACAGCGGCTATCGCTTAGCATCGCCATTCGCAATTTGTAATCCGCAATTATTCTTATTGTATCTGTACTTCAAAAAATTCCATTACCTGGTTAGCCAGCAGTTTCTGACAAGCGGTTTCGGCTATCTGCTGTGCTTCTTCCTTGCTACCGGCTTCAATTTGCAAGGTAATATGCTTACCAATCCGTACATCGTGAACCTGGCCCATGCCCAGATTCTTGAGGCCACTCATTACCGCTTTCCCCTGAGGGTCCAGTAATTCTTTCAGTGGCATCACATTGATATGTGCAGTAAAAGTCATTGTGCTATAAAATTTTGCCGCAAACCTACATTAAAAATTACGAATTACTCAGGAAGATTTTAGGAATAACGGATTATCTCCTGTCTATAACCATTAATGGGCCACTACTTTAGGCGGAAATGCCAACGATAATATTACGTAACAAATAAATATAAACGGTACCGCCGCAAACTTCAGGAAAGGAATGCTCACCAATGTAAGCGCTACCAGCAAGAACCTTGGCCAGTTAGCTTTCAGCGACTTCTCTTTGAACTTCAGGCTCAGCATCGGTATCTCCGCGACCATGAGATAGCACAATACCGCAATGATCACATACAACACCCAGATGTTCTGGAACAGGTGTGCCAGGTTGTAGGGATTAAAAAGTACGATCAGCGGGAAAGAGGCCACCAACAGGCCAACAGCAGGAGTGGGCACACCAATGAAGTTTTCGGACTGTCTTGTATCAAGATTGAACTTCGCCAGCCGGTAAGCAGCAAAACAAGGCACCAGTAAGGCGGGCGCAAGGTTCACTATAGAAACATCAAATACATCCGGTTGCTGGAAATAAGCGCTGCGCAACAACCGGTACAGCATCATGCCCGGTACTACGCCAAAGGTCACCACATCTGCCAGGGAATCCAGTTCCTTACCCATAGGGGATTGTACGCGAAGCAATCGTGCGGTCATCCCATCAAAGAAATCAAATACAGCTGCCAGCACTACCAGAGCTGACGCCCAATAGACCGGTTCAGGGCTGATCACCGTATAGTCGTTTCCGTTAAATTCCGCCCGGAACTCCGGAGCATACAGCACACAGATAATAGCCAGTGCTCCGCAAAAAAGGTTGCATAGGGTAATAATGTTAGGTAGTTGTCGCATTACTGTGATTTATTTGATTAGTATGATTATTATGATGAGCGAAGATGATATGTTGACAATTATGTAATTAATAATGAATGCAAATAACGAAATAAAATAATAAAATATTTGATCATCTTCGCTCATCATAATAATCATACTAATCAAATAAATCACAGTTCAGACATCATCCGCTTTTATCTCCGCTCATCAAAACAATCACAAAAATCAGGATTTCATCAAAGTCTCGATTTCATCAGCTGTAATCGGAATATTTTTCATCAGGTCCACATTACCAGCGGCGGTGAGCCACACGTTATTCTCAATGCGGATACCCATCTGTTCTTCTTCAATATAAATACCTGGTTCCACCGTCATGACAGCGCCTTCAGGAATTGGCTGATAGAAGGAAGGACCGAGATCATGCACATCAATACCCAGGTGGTGTGAAATACCATGATACAGGTATTTGCGGTAAGCAGGATTCTCAGGGTCCTGATTTTTAATATCACCTTCAGTAAGCAGGCCAATCTTTACGAACTCTTTGCCGGCTTCCTCTCCTACCATCTCGTGATACTTGGCAATGGTGATACCCGGACGCAGAATAGATTTTGCATAGTTATGCAGGTGCAGGCAGGCATCGTATACCTCACGCTGACGGGCAGAGAACTTACCATTCACCGGCACGGTGCGGGTCAGGTCAGCATTGTAACCGCCATACTCAGCACCGAAGTCCATCAGGATCAGCTCTCCGTCTTTACACTCCTGGTTGTTGGATACGTAGTGCAGGGTACGGGCGCGATCACCGGAAGCGATGATAGAACCGTAAGCCTCGCCGGCAGAGCGGTTACGCAGGAACTCATGTACAATCTCTGCATGTATCTCATGTTCCCACACGCCCGGCTTAATGAACTTCAGCAAACGGCGGAACGCCTTCTCTGTAATATCCATTGCCACCTGCATTACCTTCGTTTCTTCCGCGGTTTTCACAGCACGCAGCTCCTTGAAGATAACGGCAGCACGCAGGTAGTTGTGCAGCGGGTAACGCAGCTTCATCTCCTGAACATAACGGTAGTCTTTTACCGGCATCAGGCTGGCTTTGCGGTTATTCTCGTTGGTGTTGAGATAGATGTTGGCAGCATCATTGACCCACTGCTGAAGCAGTGCCTCGAGGCTGTCGAGCCATACTACTGTAGATATACCCGCAATGGCGAAAGCTTCATCTTTACGCAGCCTGTGGCCATCCCATTTTTCCTTCAGTTCGTTGGGGCGTACCAGTACCAGCACTTCACGGTATCTCGGATCAGGGTTATCCGGGAACAATACCACCATGGTATCTTCCTGGTCTATCCCTGTAAGCCAGTACAGATCTGAATTTTGTTTGAATTTGTACAACGCATCTCCGTTGCTCGGCACTTCATCGTTGGAATTGATAATGGCTATTGAATGCGGCTGCATCTTAGCTATAAACCGCTGACGGTTCTTTACGAACACCTGCGGATCTAATGGCAGATTCTTCATATTGTTGTAATTTCAAATGAGGGCTCAAACCTATGGAAAAAATCGGGATTTTGACATTTTTGATACATCAGCGGGGCAGTTTCAGAAGCCTGTCTGCATTCTGATGCGCTATCTGTACAATCTCCTGGTGTGATAGCGGAAAACTGTCCAGCATAGCCTTACCTTCTTCATTTGTACTGAAGGGATAATCAACAGAGAAAAGAATATTGTTCAGGCCGAATGTCTCCAACGCCATATACAATGGCGGCAGTGTAAACATGCCGCTGGTGGTGATGTATACCTGTTCGCGCAGTGTCTGGCTGATGGAGCGTTGATGCGCGCCCGCTTGTCCGGGTTTGAATTTCTGATCACAGCGGGCCATCATGCCCGGCAGCATTTCTCCCATATGGCCAATGATGAGCTTCAGACGGGGATAACGGTCAAGTGTACCAGATATGATCAGCCGGAGGATATGTATGGCTGTTTCTGAATGCCAGCCCCATCCCGAAGTAGCAAGGACACCGCCGGCATTACCGGGCAGTCCGCTGTAATACGCATCCACCACAGCTTTAAGCGGCAACCCCGGATGCAGGTAAATAGGCACATCCAGCCGCTCAGCGCGTTGCAATACAGGTGCAAATTGCGGATCATCCAGGAAACTACCCTGTGTAAGCCCGTTGATGAAAGCGCCACAGAAACCATGCTGGGTGCAGGCCCGCTCCAGTTCATCTGCGGCCGCTTCAGGTGATGTCATGGGCAGATGCGCAAAGGCAGTGAAGCGAAAAGGATAAGGTGCTATAGCAGCTGCCAGCGTGTCATTATACAATGCTGCAAAATCCTTTGCGGCAGCAGGTTCCAGCAGTTCGGCGCCAGCGCCTATTACAGAAAGTACCTGCATACTGATACCATTTTTATCCATTGATACAAGCCGTTGATTACTGACGTCAGCCAGTTCTTCAGCCACACGTTTAATCATAGGGCTACGCTCAATACTACGTGCAGCCAGGGTTTCAGCAGGGATAAGGGACGCAAGTGCGGGAAATGAAATGTGCTCCTCCAGTGTAATGATTCTCATAGTTGTGCCGGTTTTTCGTTTAACAAAATTCTTTTCAACTCAATAAAAAGCAGTGACGTAAAAGAAGACGATTATGGGACTAAAATCTTGTATTAAATATTGAAAAAATATTGATACTGCATTCACTAGACTTAATGTTATCTTAACACATTGTAATCTTTGAAATAACTGCAAGGAAATGAGCACAAATTGAACATATCGCAAAAATTGCCATCCAGTATACCATTGTTGTCGAAATTTCGGCGGGACAACGCGGATAGAATTTGACAATATCAAAAAATCCCTAGTTTTGCTATTACACCAAAACAATCTTGCTTTTATGCAAATGAGTAGCGTAAGGAACCCTGTTGCTGACTTACGGGAACTGGGCATAGAGAACGTGTCGAACCTATTTTACCAACTTTCTCCAGAGGAACTGGCAGAGCAGACAATAGCAAGGAAACAAGGCGTTATCACTGATACAGGCGCGCTTGCTATCAACACTGGTACTTTCACCGGCCGTTCTCCCAAAGACAAATTCATTGTAAAAGACGCGATCACAACGGATACTGTAAACTGGAATGACTTTAACATCCCCATATCCGAGGCTCACTTTGATCGCCTGTACCGTAAAATCACCGGTTATTTTGCCGGCAAAGACGTGTGGGTACGCGATTGTTATGCCTGCGCTGACGCAGACTTCCGGATCAACATCAAAGTAATTTCCGAACTGCCTTGGGCTAGTTTGTTCGCATATAACATGTTCCTCCGTCCTACTGAAGAGGAACTGGAATATATGCATACTGACTGGACCGTGATCCAGGCGCCGGGATGCCTTGCCGATCCGGCCACAGATGGCACCCGTCAGGGCAACTTCTCCGTTGTCAACTTCAGCAAAAAAGTAATTATTATCGGCGGCAGCGCCTACACCGGTGAAATCAAGAAGGGTATTTTCACTATCCTCAATTATGTACTGCCTCACGATAAAAATGTGCTGAGCATGCACTGCTCTGCCAACCAGGGCAAAGATGGCGACACAGCTATCTTCTTTGGACTGAGCGGCACCGGCAAAACCACGCTGAGTGCAGATCCTGCACGTAAGCTGATCGGCGACGACGAACATGGCTGGACAAGTAACGGCGTATTCAACTTTGAAGGCGGCTGCTATGCAAAATGCATCGACCTGTCAGAAGAGAAAGAGCCCCAGATCTGGCGTGCAGTACGTAGAGGCGCCCTGCTGGAGAATATTAAGTTCTTCCCGGGTACTTCCACAGTGAACTTTGCAGACGGCAGCATCACTGAAAACACCAGGGTGTCTTATCCGTTGCACTACATCGACAATGCACTGGAACCTTCCATCGGAGGTATTCCTAAAAATATCTTTTTCCTCACCTGCGATGCCTACGGTGTACTGCCTCCGGTATCAAAGCTCACGCCAGGCCAGGCTATGTACCAGTTTATTTCCGGTTATACCGCTAAAGTAGCCGGTACAGAAGCAGGCGTAACGGAGCCAAAATCCACTTTCAGTGCATGCTTCGGCGCACCATTCCTGCCTTTGCACCCTGCTCAGTATGCACAGATGCTCGGCGAAAGAATGCGCAAATACAAGGTGAATGTATGGCTGATCAATACCGGCTGGACAGGCGGCGCTTATGGCACCGGCAACCGTATCAAACTGGCTTACACGCGCGCGATGATCTCAGCAGCATTGAAAGGTGAGCTGGACAACGCCACCTTCCACCCACACCCGGTATTTGGCTTTGCCATCCCGGCTGCATGCCCCGGCGTTCCTGATCAGATCCTTGATCCGCGTAACACTTGGGAAGATAAAGCTGCATACGATGAAAAAGCGAAAGATCTGGCCAACCAGTTCATCCGCAATTTCGAGAAATATGCTGCGGCTGCAGAACCTGAAATACTGGCTGCTGCACCTAAAATCTAAGTATGACCGAATACCCACTGTGATCTGAGATCTCTGCTTGCATAAATCAGCAAGAAGACTTATATTTAAGCTTTGCCTTATAATTTCCACTGATCGTAAGTTCTGACAGGCGCAACGCCTGAGCAAAACAAGTTCCGGACAGGAGCTTGTTTTGCTGAACTTCGGAGGATATTGCAAAGCTTATTGTCATTTATATCATAATCTGTAATTCCACTTTTTTAACCTGTAATTCCATTTTTCTTCTTATAAAAGGTAAATCATTAAAGGCAAACTGCTTTTTTTGTTACCTTTGCACATGCAAATTTTAGACGGTAAATTAGTTTCTGAGGCTATAAAGGCCCAATTAGCCACCAAGGTGGCTGATTTGAAGGCTGCCGGCAAAAAGGTTCCTCACCTCGCAGCTATATTGGTAGGTAATAATCCCGCCAGCGAAACATACGTAGCTTCCAAAGTAAAGTCATGTGCAGAATGCGGGTACAACTCCACCCTCCTTCGTTTTGATGAAAAGATCTCTGAAAAGCACCTCCTGGACCAGATCACACTGCTCAACGAGAATGCAGATGTAGATGGCATCCTGGTACAGTTACCACTGCCCAGACACATCAACGAAGAACTGGTAATCAACACCATTGATCCCAGCAAGGATGTAGATGGTTTTCACCCAATGAACGTAGGTAAAATGGTAAGCGGGCTTCCTGCTTTCATTCCTGCCACACCTTACGGCATCATGTTGATGCTGGAACATTACAACATTCCCACCGAAGGCAAGCACGCCGTGGTAATTGGCCGTAGCCATATCGTAGGCACGCCTATAAGCATCCTGCTGAGCCGCAATACCAATCCCGGTAACTGTACTGTTACCCTCGCACATTCCAAAACCAAAAATCTGAAAGAGATCTGTCTCCAGGCTGATATTATCATTGCCGCCATCGGAAGGCCCGATTTCGTAACAGCAGATATGGTGAAAGAAGGTGCTGTAATAGTGGATGTTGGTATCAATCGTGTGGAAGACGCCAGCAAAAAGAGCGGATTCCGTCTGAAAGGAGACGTTAAGTATGATGAAGTAGCACCCAAATGCAGCTTCATTTCTCCTGTACCTGGCGGCGTTGGTCCAATGACCATCGCAGCATTACTGAAAAATACCTATCACGCTAACATCGGTCTGAAGGGTAGTATGAACTAAAAAAGTGCCGGTAAAAACGGAACTTTGTGTAATTGACAATGACTGTAGTTACAAAAAATATCAGTATCGACACCGCGACGCTTCCTGTGATGGAACGCTTCTACACCATTCAGGGTGAAGGGTTCCATCAGGGAAAAGCGGCCTATTTCATCCGCCTTGGCGGCTGTGATGTAGGCTGCCATTGGTGTGATGTAAAAGACAGCTGGGATGCAGAGAAACATCCCTATATAAACGTGGATCAACTGGCAGATGAAGCGGCTCAGTATCCCGGAAGGCTTGCCGTTATTACCGGCGGCGAACCGCTGATGCATAATCTGGGCGCACTTACCAAAGCCCTGCATAAGAAAGGTTTCCAGACCCATATTGAAACATCCGGCTCCTCTCCCCTGAGTGGAAGTCTGGACTGGGTTACGCTGTCACCTAAGAAATTCAAAGCCCCTCTGCCTGAAGTCTGCAAGGTTGCCAACGAGCTGAAGGTGGTCATCTTCAACAAATCTGATTTCGCCTGGGCAGAAAAATATGCCGCTCTCGCCGGCAAACACTGTAAACTATACCTGCAGCCCGAGTGGGGACGCGCCGCCGAAATGACGCCGCTGATCATCGATTACATCAAGGATAATCCCCAGTGGACATTATCATTGCAGGTTCACAAGTATATCAACGTTCCTTAAAAATAACAGGTCAGACTTTTTCTCATCGTATTTTCGTTATTTAGTGAGCGAATACATACTATGAAAAAAATCTCCCTGTTATTACTTGGCTGCCTGTTGCTTTGCAGCCTGTGGTCTTCATCACAGACGGTCACTTACGAAACGGCCCCTAAAAAGGCCAAACTCAGTTTTGACCGTGCAATAGATGCGGTACGTATCTACAATACCAAAGATGCCATCAGCTTCCTGAAAGAAGCGATTGCCGCCGCGCCGAACTTCACGGATGCCTACGGACAAATGGGCCTCTGTTATGTGGAACTGAAAGACTACCAGCAGGCCGTTAATGCCTTCTCAAAGCTGAAACAGCTGGACAGCAGCGGTCTCCGGCCTGTATTGACCGCCTACTCCAAAGCGCTTGCCGGCACAGGTGATTTCGTGGGTGCATTATCGTTAGTAAACCAATACCTGGCCAATGCAAAAAGTAAAAACACCAATGCAGAAAAGCTTAAAACCAATTACGAATTTGCGGTAAAGAACAGCCAGCGCCAGGTGCCCTTCCATCCCAACAACCTCGGTGATCACATCAACAGCAAAGACCCCGAATATTTTCCTTCACTCACTATCGACAGTAAAACACTCATCTTCACCCGCCGTGTAAATGGCCGCAACGAGGATTTTTATATCAGCTATCATGACAGCACCGGCTGGAGCGCTGCCCTGAACATGGGAGAACCAGTGAACAGCTCCTACAATGAAGGCGCACAGAACATCTCACAGGATGGCACTATGCTGGTATTCACCGGTTGCGACTTCCCGGAAGGAAAAGGCAGCTGTGACCTGTACTATGCCCTGAAAAATGCCAGCGGCTGGGATGCCCCGGTAAATATGGGCGCCCCGGTGAACACACACGACTGGGAATCACAGCCATGCCTCAGTGCAGACAAACAGACGCTATATTTTGCCCGGGAAACATCAGACCAGGGCGCAGATATATTTGTGTGCAAACGCCTTGAAAATGGCCGGTGGAGTGTTCCTGAGCGGCTTGGTCCCAATATCAACACCGGAGGCAGGGAAACCACTCCTTTTATCCACGCAGACGGACAAACACTATACTTTGCATCCAACGGACATCCCGGCTATGGCGGCCTCGATATGTTCTACTCCCGCCGCCAGCCTGACGGCAGCTGGGGACCTGCCGTGAACCTTGGATACCCTATCAATACCATTGACGAAGATGCCTCCCTCGTGGTAGATGCCAGCGGTAAAACTGCCTACTTCGCATCCGACAGATCAGATAGCCGCGGCGGACTTGACATCTACAGCTTTGAACTCTATCCCGAAGCAAGGCCGCTACAGACACTGTATGTAAAAGGATTCGTGTACGACACCACCACACATGAAAGACTTACTGCCACAGTGGATGTGATAGACCTCGCCGGCGGTTATACCATCGCTGCCGTAAAAACCACTGCCAGCGGGGATTTTCTGGCGCCGCTGCCGGTGGGAAAAGATTACGCTTTTCATGTGAATAAAAAGGGATACCTCTTCTATTCGGATAATTTTTCACTGAAAGACCATAATCCCGGCGTACCATTTGAAAAGAATATCCCCCTGCAGCCACTGGCCGCCAATGCCAGCATTATCCTGCATAATATCTTCTTCAAATCCAAACAGTACAACCTGGAATCCGCATCCGTAACGGAGCTGGACAAACTGGTAAGGCTGCTCCAGGATAACCCGTCCATTAAAATTGAAATCGCCGGACATACAGATAATGTAGGTAGTGATAAAGACAACCTGCTGCTCTCACAGAACCGCGCCAAAGCAGTAGTAGTATACCTCACAGAAAAAGGTATAGATACGAAACGTCTGACAGCAAAGGGTTATGGCGAAACGCAGCCAATCGCAACAAATGATACCGAAGAAGGAAGAGCGGCTAACAGAAGAACAGTATTCAGAATATTGAGCCTTCAGTGATAGTCTTATAAACGTAAATAAGCCACCAGATTAATATCTGGTGGCTTATTCGTTTCTATATTACACTATACGATTCAGTAATTTCTCAATCTGCCCTGCAGAACAGAATCCTTCTGTTTATCAGATAGCTTATATTGATAGTTATACAACGCGCCCTCCCAGTCTCCATACATAGGATTCGGCAATACAATGAACCTGCTGCCAAAGTTGGTAGCAGATTGCAAAGCCGCGGCGTTTCTTTCCTCAAAAGGCTTTTTATCGAAGATAGCGGAGAAGTCGCTCAGGTTGTCTCCAAACAGCATGACGATATCATACTGCTGCAGCACCTGCTGGCGACGGGGTTCCTTACCGGAAGTAGTAGTTTTCAGGAAGAGATGCTGATCGTCGGCATCAGGAAACTGGTAGCGTTGCAGGTTTTTAAGGGTAACAACCCTCTCTGCTTCCAGCCTGTTGGTGATATAGAATACTTTCACACCTTTTGAGGCAGCATACCTGAAGAAGGTGAGCGCGCCGGGAACGGTGTCTGCTACGGCTTTGGCTGTCCACTTCATCCAGCTTTTATCATCATAGCCTTTGCCACTGAGCGCCTGATGAACAGAATACGGACTGTTGTCCAGCACTGTTTCATCAATATCTGTAACAACTGCCAGCGGCCTGTTGTTCTTTTGTGCAAGATACTGATCCAGCCGGAGAGCTGCCAGCTGATAAGCCTGTAGACAAAGCGCCTTGTATTCGCCGGATTGCTGTTGCCACAACGCTGCCCATGCTGGCCCCTGCGGCACCAGTTTGGTATCAGCGGCTGCCTGTTGAGTTACCGGCTTCGTGGTTTTACAAGCGAAGAATCCTGCTGCCAGCGCAACTATCCATAATCTTTTCATCATCATAAAATAGCTGTTTAAGACCGCAAAAATACTTCTCTCATTCAATAAAATTGAATACGGAAAATTGTAATTTAAAGGAAACATTGTTTGTTATGTCCCAGGAACTGATGTATCAGATCGCGTTAACCCGTATCCCGCAGATAGGAGACATTATCATTAAGAAATTGCTGGAAACGTTTGGCAGTGCAGGTGCAATATTCAGCGCAAGCAGGTATAACCTGGAAAGGACGGAGACCATAGGCAGCGTGAGAGCAGCCGCTATCAGGCAGTTCCGCGATTTTAATACCATAGAGAAAGAGATCACATTTATAGAACGGTATCACATCCGGCCGCTGTTCTATACAGATAAAGACTATCCGGAACGGCTGCGTCATTGTATTGACAGTCCGGCGATGCTGTATTACAAAGGCAATGCCTCACTCAATCCACCGCGGATAGTGAATGTAGTAGGCACACGGCATCCTTCCGGTTACGGCAGGCAGGTCTGTGTGCAATTAGTGAAAGAGCTGACGGAAGCGGGGATTACGCTCGTAAGCGGGCTGGCATATGGGATTGACATCATGGCACATAGAACTGCATTGGAAATGGGCATCCCGACAGTGGGCGTGCTGGCACACGGACTGGACCGCATTTATCCGGCCCTGCATAAGGAAACTGCCATCCGGATGACAGAACAGGGAGGGTTGCTCACGGAGTTCCTAAGCGGCACCGGGCCAGACAGGCAAAACTTTCCGCGCCGCAACCGCATCGTGGCCGGGCTGTGCGACGCCACCATCGTAGTGGAAAGCGGCATCCAGGGCGGCTCACTGATCACCGCCGATCTGGCAAACGGCTACAATCGTGATGTATTCTGTATTCCAGGACGTGTGCACGACATACATGCCGCCGGCTGCAATCATCTTATAAAAAACAATAAAGCAATGCTGATCACCGATGCAGCGGATGTTATCGAAGTAATGGGCTGGCAGAAAGCTGCCGGCGTCGCGGCGGTGATGCAACGCACCTTATTCCCCGATCTGACAGAAGCAGAAAAACTGATCGTTGACCTTTTCAGTAGAAAATCGCCATTACATCTGGAAGAATTGTATCTGCAAAGTCATTTATCCGGCAGCCAGGTTGCTGCCGCCCTGTTCAACCTGGAAATGCAAAGTGTGCTCAAATGCTTACCCGGACAGCTTTATGAGTTGGTATAGCCCTTCTCTATGTTGTTAACTAATTGCTAACTGCAACCGACTAACAGGGGATAATTTTATTTATTGCGCAAATAAGTGTAGATTTGCGTGCAATTATTTTTTAACTGACAAATAGTTGCATCATGCCTGCGGGAAAATCTAAACCCAAATTTGTAGCTGACGGACTAACATTCGATGATGTGCTCCTGGTTCCGGCCTACTCCGAAGTTCTGCCAAAAGAAGTAAATATCTCAACGCAATTAACAAAGAACATACGCCTGAATATACCTATGGTATCTGCGGCGATGGACACTGTTACTGAAGCCAACCTGGCTATTGCGCTTGCACGTGAGGGCGGAATAGGTATTCTCCACAAAAACATGAGCATTGAAAGACAAGCCGAGATGGTAAGACGAGTAAAGCGCAGTGAAAGCGGATTGATCATGGATCCCGTTACACTGAAAGCTGACGCTACTATCGGACAGGCGCTGAAGCTCATGAAAGAAAACGGCATTGGTGGTATACCTATCATTGACGACAACAACAAATTAGTAGGAATCCTCACCAACAGAGATCTCCGTTTTGAGAAAAACAAAAAACGTCTTGTACAGGAAGTAATGACCAGCGAAAAACTGATCACTGCTCCCGAAGGCACAGACCTCAAGAAAGCTGAAAAAATCCTTCAGCAGTATAAAATAGAAAAATTACCGGTTGTTAATAAACAAGGCAAGCTGGTAGGACTGATCACTTACCGTGACATCCTGCAGCTGACCAGCTATCCTAATGCAGTGAAGGACGAATTCGGCCGACTGCTGGTAGGTGCTGCGCTGGGTATTACACCGGATGTACTGGACCGTGCACAGGCGCTGATTAATGTAGGTGTTGACGTTGTGTGTCTCGACAGCTCTCATGGCCACTCTATCGCGGTTATCAATACCCTGAAGAAACTGAAGAAAGCATTCCCTAAACTGCAGGTGATTGCTGGTAACGTAGCTACTGCAGAGGGTGCATTGGCACTGGCGCAGGCAGGCGCTGATGCGGTGAAAGTAGGTGTTGGTCCTGGTTCTATATGTACTACACGTATCGTAACAGGCGCCGGTTATCCGCAGCTGTCAGCCGTTCTCGAAGCAGCTGATGCACTGAAGAAAATGGGCATACCGGTAATTGCAGATGGCGGTATCCGTTATACCGGTGATATGGTGAAAGCCCTGGCCGCAGGTGCGTCCTCTATCATGGCCGGTTCTATCTTTGCAGGTGTGGAAGAAAGCCCTGGCGAAACTATCATCTACGAAGGCCGTAAGTTCAAATCATACCGCGGTATGGGTTCTATCGAAGCCATGCAGGAAGGCAGCAAGGACCGCTACTTCCAGGACGAAGATGATATCAGAAAACTGGTGCCGGAAGGTATCGTAGGACGCGTACCTTACAAAGGTTACCTCTCTGAAGTGATCCAGCAGTTTGTTGGCGGTCTGCGTGCAGGTATGGGCCTCACCGGTTCCAAAGACATCAAAGCGTTGCAGGGTGCGCAGTTCGTGAAAATTACTGCGGCTACTGTGAAAGAAAACCATCCGCATGATGTGGTAATCACTAAAGAGGCCCCGAATTATAGCAGATAAGAGTAGTAAGCTAAAGCATAAAAGAGAAAGCCCCGCGAATATTCGCGGGGCTTTCTCTTTTATGTTTGAAAGTTTATTTAGTATCCCACCAAACGCGGTCAGCAGTAGTCACTTTTTGCTCTGGTTGAGGATTAGTGAGTACTTCACCGGAAGCATATGGCCATCTTCTTGGAATGTAATTCACAAAAGCATTCTTAGCCAACTGGAGTTGTGGATAACCTGTACGTCTCCAATCGTTGTAGGTTTCAATAGAAAGGAATCCTGCTACATACTTTTCATAGATAATCTGTTCCAGTGCATTATCAGCTGTAAGAGCAGGTCTTGAGCTGATATAAGCATCAGCAGCAGCGGAAGGAACTTTAAGCAGATCCATATGAGACCTGATTGCCGCTGCCAGCACAGGTTGTGCGGCTGCAGCCCCCTGTTTACGGAAAGTTGCTTCCGCTTTGATGAAGAGCGCTTCGCTGTATGTTGCCAGGAACAACGGAGAAGAAGCACCAGCATAGAAAGTGTTTACTAATGACAGCTCAGTAGGATCCGCAACGGGGTCATCACCAGGAACGCGGCCACTATAACCACCTGCAGCATCTTTGGTAGCGATGATGGGCAGACGCGGATCATTATTGTTTGCCAGAAAATCAATAAATGTCTTCGACATGGTCACACCACCAGCACCAGGTAATGTATTCTGATACCAGGGACTTTCTGCCTGTGCGGTTCCGGGATAAGGCACTGTTGCATTATCATCATTGCTTCCAAAGGCGTTGGATAATGCAGTCAGTGCGCTGTCTGCCTGTAACTTGGCGTCATGTCCGGGCGCTTTGGTCAAACGGAGATAGAAGCGCGCTTTCATCAGATAAATGAACTTCTTCCACTTCTCCATATCTCCCTGGTAAATATAATCGTCGCCACCGGGAACTATTTTGCTGCCAGGTTTATTTGCATAATACAAAGCGCTGTCCAGCATCTGCTGAATACCTATGTACACCGCTTCCTGGTTATCATATTTAGGCTTCATTACTGATGGTGTCTGTAATGCCTGTGAGTAAGGCACTTTATCCCATAAATCAGTAGTGATAGCAAGGTTAAAAGCATAGAGCGCTTTACCGATAGCCATGTATTCATTGTGTCCCGATTTCCGTGCCTCCGCCATCATCTCCTTCAGGTTGTTGAAGATGTTTGGGTAGAGGTAGAAAGTCCAGGTATTATCCACATCGGATGGCAGGATACGGTATGTTTCCTGATCCGGAGCCGGCTGATTGAGCGACAGCTGTTGCATCCAGTAAGCTGCGTTGGTACCGTTGAAGCCACCTACTACCTGCGTAGACACTGTTACTTCCACAGGAGGAAGTATCAACTTTTCTGCAACCTGCAACGGATTATTCGGGTCTTGGTTGATGTCAAGAAATTTTTTGCAGCTGCTGCCTAATGTGGCTGCGCCCAAAAGTATGATGGCAAAATTTATTTTTCTCATGATCGTTTTCTGTTTTGATACAATTAGAAGGATGCTTTTAATCCAATGATGATGGAGTGGTTAGCAGGCGCCATAAAGTTGGCTAACCCTTGTCCGTTACCACTTCCGTTCAAACTTACCTCAGGGTCGGAACCTGTATAGTTTTTGTGCAGGATGAAGTTGGTTCCTGTTACATTCACTACCAGTGATTTAAATGCAGTTCCTTTTAATATACTACCAAAGTTATAAGCAAGCGATACTTGTCTCAGCTTCAGGAAAGACGCATCTTCAACAGATGTTTCATCAGCAGAGCTGAAAGTATTCCTGTAATAGTTTTCTGATAATGGCACCGATAAGGTGTTCTCTTTACCTGTGCTTTCTATGATACCTTTGAATACGGTATTGGTACCTCTGTTCTCCGTTACTTTTGGCGTACCGTAGAAGAAGAGATAGTGGTTATCCAGGTTCAGCACATCACCGCCGTGTTTATGATCAAGTACAAAAGAGAAACTGAGTCCTTTGTAGGTAAGTGTACTGGTGATACCACCCAGCCACTTAGGCATGGCGTTACCAATAGGTGCAATATCGCTCGTTAACTGAGGATACCCGTTATCATCCAGCAGCATTACCCCCTGATCATTGCGCTTGAAGTGTGTACCCATAATCACGCCATAAGGCTGGTTGGCAAACGCATAGATACCAGGGTTGGTGAAGCCGGCCAGGAATATATAGTTCAGTCCTTCGCTCAGTTTCAACACTTCATTCTTGATCCTGGTGTAGTTCAAACCAATTTCCCAGGTGAGGTTTTTGGTTTTAATCGGTGTAATACCCAACACCACTTCTATACCTTTATTGCGCATATCACCGGCATTGAGGCTGGCCGAGTTGAAACCTGTTCCAGGAGCGATAGGCGTACCTGGTGTTAACAGGTCAGTGCTTTTTCTGTCAAAGTAGCTGATGTCGAGTGATGCCCTGTTTCTGAAGAATTTCGTTTCCAGTCCTACCTCAAATTCATTCACACTTTCATTCCTAAGTGGATAGGCATACGTATTGGTCAACTGATAACCATTCTGCCCATTGAAAGGGAAAGCAATGTTTCCGATTGTTTGTTTGGTATATGGCATGGTAAGTGAGTACGGGGCCACGTTATCGTTACCCACTTTGGAGTAAGATACCCTGATCTTACCAAAGTTCAGGATCGCATTATCAGACATTTTCAATGGCTCAGTAAAGATGAAGCCGGCACTTGCAGATCCGTAGGGATAAAACTGTTTATCAGTTGACAATACAGAAGTACCATCATATCTTCCAGTCAATGCCAGTGTGAGCATTCTTTTATACTCTACCGATGCCTGTGCATAAAAACCAACTTTCCTGTTCTTATAATAATTGAACGTAGAACTTACATTGCTGGCATTTGCCATCGTGTAGAGGCCAGGCACAGATAATGCAACCCCCTGCACGTAATTATTATCGTTGTAGTTGGTCATGATGTTATTACCGAGGATCAGGTCTGTGGTCCAACTACCAAAATCTTTTCTGGCTTGTATGATCAGGTCGTTGTTGAATTGTCTGAACTCCCTGGTACGATTGTATACACGGCCATCAGGTGAAGTAGAACCAATGATACCGATGTTCTCGTGATAATCCGTTTTGTTTACATATATATCAGCGCCGATTCTTTCAGTGATTGTCAGCCAGGGCAGCGGAGAATAGCTAAGGTTGATAACTGGTAACACACGGTTGGTTTTGTCTTTCAGGCCTACGTTGTCCAGGAGCCAGTAAGGATTATTACGGGCTGCACGGAATACCCGCTGGCTGCCATCTTCATAAGTGGTTGGCTTCGGATTCCAGGAGATAGGTGCAGAATAGATTGTCCACAGTGGGCCTGCAAGGCTGTTTCCTTCAGGTATACGATTATTGTCTGAACTGATGAAGTTCACCTGTGTATTCAGCTGCAGGTTCTTAAGTAACTGAGTACCATATTTCAGGAAAACAGCATGCCTGGAGTAATCCGTGTTGGGCATGGTACCATTTGTTTTCAGATAAGAGTAGGACACCAGATAGTTGGAATTATCTGTAAAACCACTCACTGATACGTTGTTATCACTTGTATGACCGGTTCTAAAGAAATCTTTTACGTTATCGCGTTTAGGAACAGGCACACCATTCACTTTCAGCGTATCCATATTTGGACCCCAGGAACCAGAGCCCAACTGACCATTATTTCCATCGACATATTTACCACTCAACCCCTGTGCAAATTTGCTCTGAAACTTAGGCAGAATAGGATTTTCGAATGAGTAGCTGGAGCTGAAGGACACAGTTGGTTTACCATTCCCGGCGCCGCCCCTGCCATTCTTCGTGGTGATGATTACCGCACCTTTTGCAGCGGCAGAGCCATACAATGCAGTAGCCGCAGAGCCTTTCAACACGTTGATGCTCTCAATGATATTGGGATCAATATCACTGGCCCTGTTCACCGTACCGCCTGCGCTCAGCGCACCATCAGGGTTTCCGGCTTCCGTGTTGTCCATGGGAACACCGTCAATAATCATTAATGCCTGGTTCTCGCCGGTGAGAGAAGTGATCCCACGGATTACAATCCTGGCGGAGCTTCCGGGCATACCGCTGGAGTTGGTGATTTGCACACCAGCCACTTTACCGGAGAGCGCATTCACCAGGTTATTCTGTTTTGCATCCACCAGGGAAGCGCCTTTCACTTCCTGTGTTGCATATGTGAGTGTGCGTTTGTCGCGTTTGATACCCAGCGCTGTTACCACCAGTTCATTCAGCGATTTATTGCTGCTCTGCAAAGCAATGTTCAGCGTTGTTTCGTTGCCGGGCGTAACAGTTTGTGTGGCATAGCCTACAAAAGAAAATTCAAGTGTACCGCCGGCGGGCAACGGTAGTTTGAAGGTGCCGTCAAGCGCGGCTGCGGTACCTTTCCCTGTACCTTTAATCAGGACGTTTACACCGGGTAGCGGAGAACCATCACGCGCGTCTGTAACTCTGCCTGTAATTGTTCGTGTCTGGGCATAGGAATGCATGACACTTATGGCCACGAATAGCCAAAGGAATAATCCTTTTTTCATAAACAAACTTAGATTTTGTTAGACTTAAATTTTGGTAAACATGAAATAACAAGTGCCATTTCCTCAGTACATGGTACGCTGCAGACGTCCATTACTGAAGATCAATGTTGATTCTTCGACTCGATTAAATACGCAGGAAAGCGTTAGCTGGCAATGACAGGCTTATCCCCGGATTTAGATTTTAGATTTTATTTCCCGATCTCTTTATTTAAACTCAAAATGTGTGACCTGTTCAGTCTGTTCTTCTTGGATTGATATTACTTTGTGTGAAATTAATAAAAATTTAACTAAAGTTATCCTGCATCAGCAAGATGTTATTAACAATAATTGTTTCTTTCTAATTAATAATTGTTCCTTTTTATTAAACTGGGCTTATTCTTAAAGTTCCGACATATTAACTTACCAGCATCTTAAAATCAACTTAAAATAACGTCCTGATTTCATTCATCCCGCTTATCTTCGCCTTATAGTAATATTATAATATCACCTAATGAGATTTCGTTTTCTGCTATTGAGTATTATCAGCGGCCTGCTGCTGTGGCTTGCCTGGCCTACATCCCCACTCACCCCGCTCATTTTTGTGGGGTTCACTCCCCTGTTATTCGTTGCAGAAAAAGTAAACTCCCGGTGGAAATTCTTCGGGCTGATTTACCTGTCGTTCCTGATCTGGAATGTGGGTACCACCTGGTGGGTAGGCAATACCACTTTACCGGCAAGCGGTGTATTTGCCAACAGCTTCAACGCATTGCTGATGAGTATTCCCTGGCTGGCCTATAAAAACACGCGCAGGAAATTATCTGAAACAGCCGCCTACTTCTCACTCATCGTATACTGGATCACCTTTGAATATATCCACCAGACCTGGGAACTCAGCTGGCCCTGGCTAACGCTGGGCCATGTGTTTGCCATGCGTACCAGCTGGATACAATGGTATGAGTTCACCGGTACCAGTGGAGGCACCGTGTGGGTATTGCTCTCCAACATCGTCCTCTACCAGGTGTGGAAACGGTCGCGCATATATGATCTTCCCTGGGGCCAGATCCTTCGTTACGAAGCATGGAAACCCGCCGCGGTTATACTTCTCCCGCTGATCCTCTCACAATTTATTCATCCGCCGGCAGGCAACCCTTCCCGTAAAACAGAAGTGGTGGTGGTACAACCGAATATCGATCCCTACGATGAAAAATTTAACTCCTCCACGGTAACAGCGCAGATGGAGAAATTCCTCCGGCTTACCCGGCAAAAAGCGGATAGCCATACCCGTTATATTATCTGGCCGGAAACCGCCCTCTTCCCTCGTGGTGCATGGGAACATGAGCTAAATTACCAGCAGGAGATCATCGCTATACGCGATATGCTGCGGAAGTATCCGAATGCCCGGGTGATCTCAGGCGCTGTTACGGAGAAACTATACCGGCAGACAGACGAGGTCCCGTCAATAGCACGGCAGATGAATGACGGCAGCAGGTGGGACGCCTACAACAGCGCCCTGCAGATCGACACTTCGCAAAGCATACAGATATATCATAAATATGAACTGGTGCCCGGCGTGGAACTGATACCATACGTACGGTATTTAGGTTTTCTCAATGGCCTCGCCATGGACTTCGGCGGCATCTCCGGTAGCTATGGCCGCGAGCCTGCGTCTACAGTATTCACCAACCCGCACGACAGCATGGAAGTAGTACCAATGATCTGTTATGAATCGGTATTCAGCAATTATGTGGCCGCTGGTGTAAAACGCGGAGGCAACCTGTTGGTTATCATGACTAACGACGGCTGGTGGGGCAATACGGAAGGACATCGCCAGCATCTGCAATATGCCCGTATCCGTGCGATCGAAACAAGACGGTGGGTAGCCCGCAGCGCCAATACCGGCATTTCTGCTGTGATAGATCCTGCCGGCAATGTGTATCAGCCCCAACCCTACTGGCAGGAAGGCGTTATCAAGGCGGATGTAATACCAGAGTATGATAAGACGTTCTATGTAAGAAATGGCGACCTCATTTCAAAAGGAGCTGTAATATTTTGTATCTTGTTGATTGTACATGCTTTTATATCACGTTTCATTCCCGGATTAAAACATGCGGAAAACTATCAATAACGGAACCCATATATACCACGATGAGGGCAACGGCCCGGTAGTAGTGTTGATACACGGCTTTGCTGAAAATGCCGGTCTGTGGGATTTACAACGGTCTTACCTGCGCCAGCAATACCGGGTGATCATCCCCGACCTGCCCGGAACAGCAGACGTAACAACCAATGGCCCGCTTTCCATGGAATCCATGGCAGCATACGTATATGCGATACTGTTAGCAGAGAAGATTGATAAAGCAGTAGTGATAGGTCATTCAATGGGCGGATATGTGGCCCTTGCCATAGCAGAGAAATACCCCCAGCTGTTATTGGGACTGGGGTTATTCCATTCCACCGCCACCGCCGACACAGAAGAGAAGAAAGAAGCACGCCGCAAATCCATCAGGATGATGCAGGAATACGGATCTGAAACATTCCTCCGACAGACATTGCCGAACATGTTCAGCCAGCGCTTTAAATCCGGACAGCCTGAACGCGTAAATGTATATGTACAGATGGGTATGCTGTGCAGCGCGCCTTCACTCATTGCTTACTATGAAGCCATGATGCAACGCCCTGACCGTACTTCCATCCTGAAAAATACAACCGTACCTGTATTGTTTGTAATAGGAAAAGACGACAATGCCGTACCGTTTGATATTATACTGCCACAGATAACGCTGCCACGTACCAGCAGCATCCACATTTTTGAAGAAGTGGGACATATGGGTATGTGGGAAGTTTTTGAACAAAGCAATGTAATATTGCAGCAGTTCATATCTTTCTGCCAACTGTAATCAGTTGTTTGTTTGTTTTAAATTATTGTCAATTAGCCAAAATCTCCCGTTTTGAAGAAAATACTGTCCATCCTCATATGCCTTGCATGCGCCATCCCGGCGTTTGCCAGCCACATTATCGGAGGACAGGTATATTATAAATTCATTGGGCAGACGGGTAATATGTATACCTACCGCGTATCCCTGAAGCTGTACCGTATCTGCGGAAAAGGGGAAAGGATTGCGGAAATGCCTACCACCGTATACCTTGCCGCCTTCGACAAAGGCAATAACCAGCTTACGGGTACTTATACAGTGAACCGCTCCGCCTTTGAAGAAAAACGCCTCACCCAGTTTGATCCCTGCATCGTTAATCCGCCGGAAGTATGTTTCCAGGTAGGGTTGTTTGAAACAGACATTACGGTGCCGCTCAACAATGCCGGTTATGTCGTTGCATTCCAGAGCTGCTGCCGCGAGACATTCCTCGCCAACGTAGTATCAGAAAGGATTCCCGGTGGCGGCCCCAATGACCTCGGCACCGGCGCCACCTACTTTACAGAACTACCCGGTTCCAACAACAACGCACTGGGCAACTCCAGCCCCGTCTTCAATAAGGAAGAAGCCACACTGATATGCGCTGACCGCAAATTCGTGTACGACTTCTCCGCCTCAGATCCCAACGGCGATCAGCTCACCTACGAGTTCTGCAGCGCCTACAAAGGCGGCAGTACCACCGACCAGTCAGGCATTCCGCCCGCTGCGGTAAATCCGCCCTACAACAATGTTACCTACATCTCTCCTTTCAGTGGTGCAAGCCCGCTGGGACCTAATGTGAAGATTGATCCGGTAACCGGCATTATCTCCGGTACAGCGCCCGCTCCAGGAAAGTATGTAGTTACGGTATGCGTCAATGAATACAGGAACGGTGTAAAAATAGGCACGCTGCATAAAGATTTCCATGTGAATGTAACCACCTGCGTAAAACAGGTCACTGCGTCCATGCCGGAAAAGTATGCAGACTGCAGCAGTATGTCTGTTACATTCCTCAACAACAGCACCCTCGGGAAACCCTATTTCTGGGATTTCGGAGACGGTACCACGCAAAGTGTAACCACCACTGATCCGCTCACGCACACCTATACCAGACCGGGCAAGTATACCGTAAAGCTCTATGTGGATAAAGACAGCAACTGCGGTGACAGCGCAATAGCTACGGCCTATGTGTTCCCCGTTTTCAAACCGGACTTTGTTCCGCTGGGACTGTGTACACAGAAAGCCACCACTTTCACCGACCGCACCCGCTCCGATGCCGGCGCTGTTGAATATTACAAATGGGATTTCGGTACAGGCGACACTTCCAATCTGAAGAATCCGGTGTATCAGTATAAAGCTCCCGGGACCTACACCGTAAAACTATATGCACGTGCTGCTTCCGGCTGTGAGCAGACTATATCACAAGACGTCACCATCTACGACAACCCTCCGCTGAATGCCATCTCTGATACCTTACTGTGTGCAAAAGACAGTCTGCACATGTGGGCTAACAGCAGCGTAGGCGGTACTTTCAAATGGACGCCTGACGATTACAACATACTGAATCCGGCAACCGCTGATCCGTTCGTATTTCCCCTGCGCGATACTACCTATAAAGTAACTTTCACTGATAACCAGGGGTGTGTAAATAGTAAGAATGTTTTTGTAGATGTGAAAGACACCTTGCTCCTCCGTACAGTGCCCGATAAGGACAGCACCGTGTGCACCGGTGATGAGATCCGGCTCAGGTCAGTGGCAGATGGCCCCTATGCCTTCCAGTGGAAGGAACTGGGCAGCAACAATATTGTCAGCAATGGCGCTGAAGCCCTGGTAACACCAGCTCCACCCAGGCAGAGCTACCGCGTGGAAGCCAGCCTGGGTAAATGCCGTACAGCCGACACTGTTAGCCTGAAGGTAGTAGATCCACCAAAGGCCACCGCAGCGCCCGATACAACCGTATGCTACGGTATCCCCGTAACGCTGCGGGCCACAGGCGGCGCCTTCTACCGCTGGACACCGCCTTTTTATGTAGAACAGCCGTCGCAGCCTATTTCCCTGGCGCATCCTAAAGATACCACTGTGTTCACTGTAACGGTTACGGATACACTTGGATGCCCCAAACCGGTTACGGCTACCGCTAAAGTGAATGTTGTGCCTCCGGTGCCGGCATTCGCAGGCAATGATACCATCGTGATGCTTAACCGCCCGTTCCAGCTGCACGCCACCGGCGGCATACGTTACACCTGGGCGCCCGCCACCGGTCTCAACAGCCCTAATATCGACAACCCCGTTACAACCATCAACAAAGACATCACGTATACCGTTACCGCCTATACGATAGAAGGATGCTCCGGCCAGGATGATATATTCATCCGCTTCTTCAACGGCCCGGAGATCTACATCCCTAATGCCTTCTCTCCTAATGGCGACGGTCAGAATGATGTATTCAGACCTGTACCGGTAGGAATTGTACAGTTGGAATTCTTCCGTGTATTCGACCGCTGGGGAAAACTATTGTATAGCAACACCGCCTATATGAAAGGATGGGATGGCCGCGTAAATGGCGAACCAGCGCCTGTTGGTACTTATGTATGGGTGGTACAGGGCAAGGACATCAACAATCAGACAGTGCTCCGCAAAGGCACGGTAACCCTTGTGAGATAAGCCGCTACCAGGGAAGCTCCCCGCCGTCTTTGAAGAATTTTCCGGTTGCAGTTCTGTCTGCCGACATCGCCAGCTTCACAATCGGAACAGCGCCTTCCGAAACATGTTTAAAGCCTTTAAACTGATTAAGATCTGTAGCAGTATATCCTGGCGTAACACTATTGACCGTAATGTTTTGTTCGCGCAGTTCGTTAGCGAGCATCACGGTTAAAGCATTCAAAGCGGTTTTGGTAGCTGCGTATGTCGAAAAGTTGCTCCAGTTAGGAGGTCTTTCGGCAGATGTCTGCATGGTTAAAGATCCCGTTTCACTCGACACATTGATGATAGATGGGGCGGAAGCCTTCCTTAACAGTGGCAGCATGATCTGTGTAGTCTGAATGGCGCCAAAATAATTTGTCTCAAATACACTGCGGATGTCATCCATACTGTATTCGGCCATATGCTGTATTTGTCCGCCTGCGATAGCGGCATTGTTTATCAGCACATCCAGAGAACCGATCTGGCTGTCTAATTCCGTCTTTGCCTTTCTGATAGAATCTGTATCAGTCACATCAATCTGAATAGCTGCAACATTGGATATTCCGGCTGCCTTCAACTGATCTGCTGCTTTTTGTCCGTTAGCCAGGTCTCTGCTGCCTAAATAAACAAAGTTCCCCAATTGTGCCAGTTGCCTGGCGGTTTCAAATCCGATGCCTTTGTTGGCGCCGGTTATCAAAATTGTTCTCATAAAAATTTCAGTATTAAAATTCAAGAATGTCCGGATAGTATTTCTGATTGAACCCGGTCCGTTGCAAATTTCAGTAGGTTTAAGCACGAACCTGTAGCCTAATTGCTTTAGTTTGTAGCCAAATGTCAACTAGTAGCTGATAGCTGACAGCTATTAGCTACCAGTCTTTGCTATTCCTGTAAAAATTCCTGAAATTCGTGCAAATGTTGTGCTTCTGCCTCCGGGATAGTATCCCCGGATGATCGCGCAACATTTTTTATTTTACGCACAAATCAAAAAATTCAGACACATGGGTATAGCACTTATTACAGGAGCCACAGCTGGCATAGGAGAAGCATGCGCCATCAAACTTGCGGAGGCAGGTTATGACGTAATTATAACAGGAAGAAGAAAAGACAGGCTGGAAGCCCTTCAGACACAGTTAGCACAGGAATACGGCACCAATGTGCTGGCCCTGCATTTTGATGTAAGAGATTCAGCTGCTGTAAAAGATGTATTGGGAAATATTCCTGAAGAATGGAGAGCAGTGGACGTACTGGTGAACAATGCCGGTCTTGCGGCCGGGCTCAGCACCATCGATGAAGGTAACCTCGATGATTGGGAAGCAATGATAGACACGAATATCAAAGGCCTGTTGTACGTATCACGTATTGTTATTCCGTGGATGCGTTCCCGCACTTCCGGTCATATTATCAATATCGGCTCTACTGCCTCGAAACAGGTGTATGCCAAAGGCAATGTCTACTGTGCCACCAAATATGCTGTGGACGCCCTTTCGCAAAGTATGCGCGTTGATATGCTGCCTTATCGTATCAAAGTAACCGCCATACATCCGGGTGCTGTTGAAACGGAGTTTTCGCTGGTTCGCTTCAAAGGGGATGAAAACAGAGCCAAAGATGTATACAAAGGCTTTATTCCTCTCAGTCCTAAAGATGTAGCGGACGTGGTATACTATTGTACAACGCTGCCACCGCATGTTTGTATCAACGACCTCGTGCTCACACCGTTACAACAAGCGAATGCTTATTACATCGATAAAAATTAACACGTTGATGTGATTACATTGTTAAAATTCAACATGTATATTTGAGAGCGTTATCATTCAGATTCAGCGCAGTTCGAGTGATAAATACCACGATACCTGACTATCCTTTAATGAAATACCATATCCCTATGCTTACATTCTTAACTATGTACATGCTGCGCCTGTATTATCCAAGATGGAAAGACCAATGGCGCTTCTATCTTGACAGGACCCGCAAAGGCAACTATGGCCGGTGGGCATCGCGCAAAAACTGGAACGGCCATCAGGGTTACGCTCTGGGCTACAGTTGAAAGATTTTATGAGTCCCCTCTGCGGAGGGGATTTTTTATTGAATCAGGCTGAAAAACGGAAGAATAGCAACAAAATACAGGCAGCCGGTTACTAATCTCACCCATTCCCTTCCCCTGCTTCTCACTTAACCCGGCATTGAAATAACAACGGGGTTTGCCCAGGCGATACTGCTATGATCAATATAGTAAACCAGCTGTAAAGGTGGACTTGATGCGGGTATGTCCCTGGGATGAATTGTTGCACAGCATGAGCATTGGCATGCAGCTTTTAGCTGTCAGACGTAAGTAACAGAAAATGAGGGTCAACTTTCAGCTATTGTAGTTGAAAAGCGGGGTATATGCGTATGTGAATCAATGACAGTTATGTTTATTCATCAGTATGCAGTCGCCGGGCGGGAAATAGCTTATTCCAGCTGAATGAAGGAAAACCGGGTACGGGCTGGCGAGGGAGCCTCTATTTCCTTTGATGGTGGTGTAAACACGGGGTCCTTTGAATAAGTCTGTCTGTGTAGGACGGGCAGGGTTTGTGGTGGTTGCACGGCGATAATATCAGCTGCCAGGTATTTTCTGTTGCAGGAAGGCATATTATTCTGCAGGCCTTTTATTTGCAGGACAACTACCAATGTCCCTTTACCAGGTATATCTACATCGCATGCAGCTCCCTTAAAAGATTCTCCGGCATTTACCACAAGCACCGCAGTTTCTGTACCCACCACCTGATGTGTGGTGAAATCAATGCGGGCGGCGATTACCTTTATTTCAAGGGTATGGATGCCATTGAATCCAGGCAATGTCTGGGGAGGAATATGCAGGATACCATTCCGTGATAGTTTAGGCGACAGGGTAAGAAACCGGTCTGTTCCTGTGTGCCGGTTGAAGCGGAAGGCGGTTATGCTACCGGTATCCCCGCCAGCGGAAGGAATGAGCGCGCTGGTTAGCCTGTTGACATGCCCGCTATCGCAACGTACATCCATGAGACCGGAGAAGGCACTGCGGATGAGTGATCCTCTTTTGCTGGCGATGCCAAATCGCCGTGCAGCCCGGCGGGTAGCGGTTGTCTGCCGGACTTTAGCGGGCAAGCTGCGCAGGAAGTGCTTACCACCGCGACTGTAACCTATCAGATTACCGAGCTTGCCCGTGAAGGTGATGATAGAAATTTGCTTTGCCATAACGACTGATAATTGATGTTATTTAAAGATAACATTATCAGCAGAAACCATTTCCCTGTTGTATTGCAGATTATCTAACGGCAGCACACAGCTATTGAACAGATATACAGGGGGAGAGTATCAGGCATTGAATAACCACTAAAGTCATTCGAACGGTGATTAGAGAATTTGAAAATGTTATGCAATCAACCTATCATGAGGAATCCATACTATCTTCTGATTTAGCCTCTATCCGGTTCTTTATCCCTACAGCTTTACTTCCTGGTATACGACTTCTCCCCTGTTACCCTGCTGCCGCTTGTAGGCCACCAGTACACGATTATCTCTGACGGCCCCTATTACGGGGTATACGGCTTGTATGCTATCTGCCGTCAGGTAGTGGCTGTTGATGGTAAGCCCTTCGGGCGATTTGTGAAGGAAGCCGATACGGCTTTTGTAATCAGCCTTCCACTTCACGGGTTCGTCCCAGACGATGGCGACATCTTCCTTCCCGCAAGCGGTAAGCTGCGGATGCTTTGCCATTGGTACCTTACAGATCTGCTCTCTTTTTGTGTAGGTGTTACCGTTATCTGTTGAGCGGGCATAGAAAACACCCTGCCCGCCTCCCATGGTGAACCAGGAGAAATGCAGTCCGTGACTGTTCTCCGTAAGGGCCGGGCCGGTATGCGGGCAGCCCCGTACTATCCAGTTATCTGCGCTGATGCGTACCGGCGCGCTGAATGTTTTACCGCCATCGGCAGAAACCTGGTGTACCATATCCCGGATAGAATCGTTGATAATGTCACGATAGGCGATGTGGATATTGCCATTGGCGCCTACAAACAGCCTGGTACGGCAACATTGACACACTGTTTCTGCAATAGGGCGGGCATCCTGGAAACCGCTTTTCCCATCGGCAACAGCAAAATACAGTGTAGAGCCTTCGGCGTTAGTATCCTTTCGGTTGTCGAGCCAGATGGCTGCTGCTTTACCATCGGGCAGCAGTGCCATATCAAAATAGCGCTGGTCATAACCGGCGGTATCTGTTACCAGCGGCACGGCGGGCTGCCAGGTGCGGCCCGTATCGAACGACTGGGCATACATCACTTTGCCGGCGTATTTGTTACGCGGGTCATGCTGCTCCACACCAAACAATGCGATAACTATACCACCGGGGCGAAACAGCAGCTTGGGCAGGTTCTCTGCATGCGGCAGCACGCCCCTGGTGGCAGGGATTTCCACAGGACTTGAAAACGTATATCCATTATTGTTAGACACTGCATATACCATCACTCCGGTATCTGCAGTAGTATCTTTCTCCACCCAGCTGATAACGGGGCGCCCGGCAGCATCCCTGGTGATGTAGGGGCAGGAAGCATCTGTTCCCGTGCGGGAAAGTACCTTATCTGCCGGTTCATTATTGCTATGCTGGCAGGACCATATTCCTGTCAGCATCAACATACCTATCCATATCTTTCTCATCATCTTATTTTTTTCCGGTGAATGTATATGCCACTCCTACATTGAAGGTCTGACGCGGACCTACGCGATAGCTTTTCCCATAAGCTGATTTTTCAGCAGTAGTGGCGTACAGCTGATCACCCACATTCATGCAGTTGACCCAGCAATCGAAACCCCTGAAAGCATATCCTGTGCGTATATTAAAGAGATCATAGCCTCCGTACTTGTCTGTATTAGCTGCATCCATATAATAACTGCCGATATGCTGCCATTCCATACCTATTCTGAAACCCTTTACGAATACTGGTTTCCAGGTCACTTCGCTGTTGGTGATCCATTTAGGTGCGCCGTTCATTTCATTACCATTGTATTCCTTCCCTTTCTCTGCATAAGCATTGAAGATATGTGATGCGTATGTTCCGCTGGTACGGAGGAAAATGCTGCTTACGGGTGCGTACCGGATATTCCACTCTACCCCGCGATGCGTAGTGGCGCCGGTATTACGGTTTTCATAAGAACCGTCGGCCATCCGTACGCTTACAATTTCATTACTGCCTTTCATCTCGTAAGTGCTTACATCTACATACCCTTTCTCCTGTGCAAATCCGAACCAGCCACCGGCTTCATAGTTGTTGTAAATAGCCTGTTTCAGCACAGGCACTTTTACACCACGGTACAGTTCTGAAATATTGGGAGGTGCAAAACCCCGGCTGTAATTCACATATACACCTCTGTTCAGCGCGAAGTTGTAAGTCAGTCCCAGCTTGGGTGTCAGCGCATTGAAGTTATTGCGTTCACTGGGCGCGCCGGTGAATGCAGAAGGACTGAGATGATTATTGAAATCATAATCCATCCTGTCGTAGCGCAAAGCGGCGACTACGCGCATACCGCTGAGCGGTGAAAATTCAAACTGCGTGTAGGCAGCGGTATTTAACAGGTTCACACGGTAGCTGGTGAGCAGCGAATCTGTTTGCTGATAACTGGTATAATAACCTGCTGCATCCTTTGTGATGTCAATATAATTTGCGAGATAAGTTGCGGGGCTATAATCCGCGCTGACACCAGCTATTAAGGCAGCCTTCATCCACGGGAACTGTTTCTTGTGTTGTGCAATCAGCCCATAGCTATAAAAAGCATCGCTGTTGATCTCACCTCTTGCTTTAAGTGAATTGGGGACATCCTTGATGGCATAGAAAGGATTCTGCCCGATGGTGCTGTGACGGAAGAAAGCAGTAACGGTTGTATGATTGTTGCTGTTCCATTCATGCTCCCAAGTGCTGCGGATGCGCAGCGCCTTCACCTCGCGGTAGCTGAAGGTCTGGAAATTGCGGTAGTCTTTGGAGAAGAAATGTGCGCTGTCGAGGCCACCGGTCTGGTCTGTTTTGTAATTGACCAGGGTGGCGGCGTTTGTCCATTTGTTCTTATCATTCACCTGATAGTCCACTCTTGCCGTGAGTGCGAGCTTCCGGAAATCGCTGTGGTCCATGTAACCGTTATGCTGATCAGCATAGTAGCCGCCAACCATGAAGCCTGTTTTTCCTTTGGCGCCCGACACACTGAAATCAGTACGTTTGTAGCCCCAGTTGCTGGCTTCCAGTTGTACTTTAGCAACGGGTACCAGTGACGGTGCGGCGGTGATGAAGTTCACAGCGCCGCCCACTGCTTCGCTGCCGTAAAGGGAGGAGGCAGGGCCGCGGATCACTTCAATATTCTTCAGCGCCGCCATATTGATTTCTATCAGTGCGTTGTGGTTAAAGTCGCCGGTAGTGCGGATAGGAATGCCGTCTTCGAGATACAGGAAAAGGCTCTTATAGCCAATAGGCTGACGGATGGCCATTGTATGTTGCTCGTTACCCAGATCCACCATGTACACGCCACTTACTTTATTCAGCACTTTATCCAGCGTGGTTGCTTTGGTTTCCTGCAATGTCTGCGCTGATATGGTACTGATGGCAATCGGTGCATCAGTACGGTTTTGTCTGTTGCGGGAGGATGATACTATGATCTCATTGAGACTGGTAGACACCGGCTGGAGATAAATCACCGGTGTTTTCGCTGTGGTATTCGCTACTATTTTCTGCGTAACATATCCAACGCAGGATACTTGTAAAGTATCCTCTTTCTCTGCGTTTATGGTAAACTGTCCCTGCGTATTGGTAGTACAACCTGTTGCAGAAGGCAACACTTTAATATTTACACCGGGTAACGCTTCCCGCGTTTGTGCATCAGCCACCAGCCCTTTCAGTTGCTGCGCACGACTTACCATTGCAACCATACAGGCTGCAATGAGTAAACAGAATGGTTTCATTAATAAATCTGTTTGCGGCCCGCCTGTTGGCGGACATTTGATTGATCAGGTATATATAAGTAAGCAGTATTGTGTCCGGCAGCATAGTATGATCCGGCAAAGCTGGCCACAGGCACAACTTCTACCAGTTGTTCATCTACCGGAAATCATTATCCGACAAACTTACAGGGCGGGTGAAAAACTGTATGGGAAGGGGTAAAAGTGAATGGGTCTTTATAACATCCGTTTAACGCAATCTGGTCTGCATCTCTGGCAGGAAACAAAGCGGGTATGTCGTTGATAAACATCACCTCGTAACGTTCCTTATTGTTACCGGTATTTTTATCCTGCCGGGCATCACGGTCCAGTTTTTTCTTCAGGTAACATTTACCGTTACAATGCATTGCCGGCTTATTCCTGTTCTCACATAACTCTTTCGCGATATATGACTGCCGCGCGCGGAACTGCATCACAATAAGGCCTCTGCTGAAGCTCTGTAACAGGATTCCTGTCAAAATGCATATGACGAGCAGATATTTCAAGCCACAAACCTACTATTATTTGTGAGTTTATTATTTAACTTTTTGGAAATTCTATATTAAAAAAGCGCACTACTTTCCTCTTTTCATGAGTAGCAGTGTATCATCGTACCGGTGAGTATCCTGTATGGCCCATTCGTGATTGCCGCTTACAATGGCTTTCAGGGCATTTACATACCGTTTCAGTTCCCTGATCAATACTTCGTCATAAAGCGGCAGCTCTTCTGCGTATTTCATCATCTTATGCAGGTCTTCGTTGTGGATGCGTACTGTTTCATCCAGTGCCTGTTCCAGGGTCAGGCCCCTGGAAGACCGGAGCAGGAGTATCATGTTCAGATCGCCGTTTTGCAGTTCTTTGCCGAGGGAATGAATGTCATTGGCCCAGCTTACAATACGGGCGCCCAAACGGATGATCTCCTGCAATATGTCCTGGTAATAGATATAGTCCGGCAGGTTGAATTTTACCGCGCAGGTGGTCATGCAAAGCATGACATGGCCTGCAGAGAAATAGGGGCGCTTTTCCATGTACTCTTCGATTGCAGGCTGGCGCCTTTCGTCGAAACAACACGCTTCCCACAAGCAGGCATCGAAATAGGCCTGTTTTTCGTCCACAAACCAACGTTGCCAGGCCATATCCATTCTGGCCCTCATGCGCCTCCATATATCGCTGAAAGCAACCGTGAATGGTGAACCTTCACCCGGTTCCAGTACTCGTTTGTAACGCAACACCTCCATATATTCATCGATCGCTTGTTGCCAGCGGGTTTTGTCTTTATCGCAGTAATCATCTGTCAGGAAAAAAAGATACACCCAGCAGGAAATAATGGATAATCCCTGCAGATCAGCATTGGGATAGATCCTTGCAGTAAACATCACACTGTACTCTACAATGTGCAACTGCTCAGGCGCAGCAGCGGACGGTAAAAGATTATATTGAAAGGCCCAGTCGAGTGTGTATTTATAAGCGACCGGCATGAGCGGGTTCAGGCCAAATGAAAATGGATAGTGTATTCTGGGGGAAGACATATGCTTTAACAGGGTTATCTGTTAAAGATAAGAATTTAGCGATTAGGATTCAGCTCCTGAAAGCTAAACCCTAACCGCTATATCCTGTATTATTGTGACAATACAAATCTGAATGTAATACCTCCCCTTGTATTGGTAATGGGGTAGGCTGTAGAAATAACCGGTATGGTTTGTCTGCGGTCGTAGAAGAAACGCAGGTTGAGACGGTTATTTACGACATAGTCAATAGACGGTGCAATGCCTATTACCTTCTGGCCGCTGGTAGGTATGACCAGGTCGGCGTCAAGCCGGTTATTGGCGGTTTTATCGTCACGGAAACTGAGATCCAGCCTGAAGTTCAGGTCATTCTGCAGTTTTTTCGTTCCGCTCTTGTTGACAGCAAATGGCAGCTGCAATCCTCTCACCCTGTAACCCGCTCCCACTACGATCTCACTTGAGCGCAGCTCTGTGAGTTGATAGTCGATGAGGCTGAGACTGAGTGAACGGCTCTTCCTGAATTCGAAACGCGCGTTTAAGCTGTTGGTGAATGTGAGATCTACACCCAGCAATGGAGAGAACTGTTCCATGAGCGTGAGGTTAGGCACTACAAAGTATGGATAGTAGTTACCTGATACGGTATCCCTGAAGGCGGGGTAACCCGCGAGACGCGGATCTTCGTAATACAGGGAGGTATTGTACGAGTTCATGCTCAATGTACCCACATACGCATGCGTGATGGTGAAGTTGGTCAGGAAGTTACGGAACGGTTCCAATTTGGTAAGACCGTTGTAAGTGATACGCCAGTTTGGTTTCGGGAAGAAATTACTGAACGGATTACTTCTTACACTGTTACTACCCTGTTTCAACAGGCCGATCTTATCAGGGTCTTTGCCTGTATACGCTGCGAGGAATGCGGGTATCAGCACGTCCTGCGCATAACGGGTATAACCATATCTGTAATTAGGGTCTTTCGGATCATTAGCAGGCACGCCCGGATCTTTGTTATACGGATTGGCGTTACCCAGCCTTTGAGAAATAGTTCTGCGATAATTTTCAAAATTGCGGAATGTCTGGGAGATACCATCCTTTGTGGTGATCTGTCCGAACATTGTCTTGATCGCAATGTAAGTGATCTCAAAACCACCTACATCATATGGGCTGAGGTGCTGGAAGTCAGGGCCCGGATCAGATATATTTTTGAACAGCTCTGTATGCGTTTTGGTAAACGACTTGGTCATGTTGAGATCGATGCGCAGATCATTGAATGGTTCCAACTGTGCCTGTGCGTCCCAACGTTGTGTGAACTGTTGTTGTGCCTGGATATTGAAGAGGGTATCGCGGGTGATGAGTCCTTTCTTCGCAAAGTTATCGAACCATTGCCTGTCGGGCTGATAGCCGAATACGAATTTGAGGCCCGGCGCCATGGAAGCCCAGTTCATGCCGAGGATCTTGGTACTGTCAATATAACCAGGCAGGCGTGTACCGGCATTTTCGTTATAGTTGAAACCGATACGCTTCAGCATCATCAATGGTTTCAGCAAGCCTTTCACCCATGGTGATATTTCACTGCCGGAAGCAACAGGTTGCTGAGCGGTTTGTTTATTATTGCCCTGCTGATTATTGTTATTGTTGTTATTATTGTTCGTCACCGGTTTCCTCGCATTTATCTCGCGGAGGAATTTCGATCTGTTGTACAGCTCTGTGAATTTCAGTTCTGCGGTCAGTGTTTTCTGCTGCGTGTTTTCAATGGCGTTACCAAGATATATGGCCAGCCTGGAAGCGCCTGTCCATCTGTATTCCGTGCTATATCCCACAGCGATGCTGGTCCAGCTTAAGGCCGGGAACTTGGCAGTAGGCAGCGTATACGTGAAGTTGGCGTTGTGCATGTAGTTGGTGGTACGGCCTCCTTTGAAGAAATTGGTACGGACGGTATCTTTCTTCGGACCGGTATTAATACGGCCGGAAGGTTCATCAATACGGTTGTTGCTCACCGCGTTGAATTCGATGTTGATACTGCGGGTGAGATCCCATTTCAGGGTGTAATACCTATCGAAAGTGAAGTACTTATCATAGGTTTCCGGCAGCTGGTATTTTACATCGCCGCCAACGTTGCGGATGCGCGAAGCACCGAACTGGCGAATGATGTCTGCACGGAAGCTGATGATGGCAGGTACATAGTTAACATTGAAATCACGGATCAGATCGAGCCAGTGTGTTTTTGTTTTAAGCAGCTTTTTGAATGGCTCAATATAATGTGGCTGAGCGGCGAAATTGTATCCGATACCGCCACGGTGTTTGGTGAGCACATCACTTTGTATGAGGGGGTTATGCCTGTTGATCTGCGAGAAGGAATAACTTACATCGAAGTTCTCAATATCCCACAGATGGCGTTTGCTCTGCCGCAGATTAAGCTTACGGACGTTCGTAAAGTTAAGGCTGGTGATAGAAGTAAAATCCTGTGCAGCGCGGCGGATGGAATCACGCTCATGCCTGGACCTTGCCAGCGACAGTTTATCCTTCAGCTTAATATCCAGGTCATACGGATCATATTCCGGATTGCTGACTGACTGTGAATATCCTGCATATACAGGGATGGACATACCTGTCTGCTTGGGCAGCAGTTTACCCAGGTCAAGATTAGCCGCTGCATCATATTGCAGGAAGTTATCACGGAATCGTTCATTCACACGCTGGTCGATATTTCCGAAGCCGGCTGTGTGCATATTTCCTGACACCGATACGGTACCCAGATCGGCCAGCTGCACATCCACTCTTGCCAGCGCTGCATAGCCGCCTTTTTCATCAAAGTCAGTGAGTCGTAATTCGTCCAGCCATACTTCTGCACATTTCGGCATACCATCATTTTTTGGGTTCGTTACCCCGATCATGATTGTACGCGCATCACCAAGGCTTGGGTTACCTACTACCGACATGAAGTTTCCAAACTCGTCGGCCACGGGCGTCATGGGGTACGGCAGCAGCGGCGTACAGGAGTCGCACATATTGCGTTTCTGTTTCAGCTGGCTGAGTTTTGAAAGCAGCAGGTCGAGGTTATTGCGATCAGGCCAAATATCGGCGGCCAGTTTAGCATTCCAGGCTGTTACTTTCAGCGGAATACGGTATTCGTAATAGTTACTTACAAAGTCGCTACCAATACGTATTACAGCCTGTATATCCCCATCTCTCAAGGAGGTGGCTGACTGCACTGCTTCTGCGTGCATATACAGCTGTAACTTCTTATACTGACGCATATCGAGGTTCAGCGTCTTATAGAGTGCACGTGTATCGCCATCTGCGAGGTTACACACTTGTACGGAGAGCGACTGCTCATTCAATTGCAGTGTAGTATTATTGGTACTGATGGTATTCTGTCTTACTACTCCCGGAGGCAGCACGTATGGAATAGGTGTACGGGAAGAGTTTTCTTCAATATTTACTGCTGAAGAGTTAAAAGTTGTGGACTGATCTAATGGAATAGGATCACCGGGTTTCAGTTCGTACATGTAACGGCGCCACTGGTTGCGTACCAGCTCCAGTTTGGCGAAACGTACCACTACAGAATCGCTGAAGTTGGTGAGGAACATACGCATGAAGCGGATGGATTTGAAATCCGGTATGCTACCCACTTTCGCATTGAACTGGTTCACCGGCACCTTGAACTGATACCAGGTTTCGGTGGTGTGCTGGCCATTGGGCAGGTCCACCGGCGCATCGATCTTATCCACGATGAAGTTGGTACCTACTGTCATGCCGGGTTTCAGGTCCACGCGATACTGGAAGTATTCTTCCGTCTCGTTCATGGTATTGTCTCTGTTCAGGTCTTCTGATTCCGGGATGTTGGTGGCTGCGGTAGAGAACTGCGACTTAGGGTCTGACACGGGCGAGTTGCCTTCCGGGTTGCTATAATTTTTATAGCGACCAAGGATACCGGTGCGGTGTGCATCGTAGTTGGCACTGCGGTAATGTTCGTAGTCATCCAGTGCGGGGTCTCTGCGGGCCTGGTCCATTACAGGGCTGCCGGCATAGTTGAGGCCGAGGGCATCCAGGTAGTCTTTATAGAAGGCCGGTTCATCTGTAGATTTCAGACCATCGTAACCTACGTCCTGGTAGGAGCGGATGTTCGGATCGTTATCGAATGCCTGTGTGATCTGTTGCTGGAATTTCGGGAAACGGCCCCATTTGGAAGCATCAATCTTATTGGGGTCCTGTGTTGGGTCAGGCATTCCGTTTTCGAAGAACTTCTTAGAATCTTTCAGGATATCTTCTGATACGTTACCCAGGTTGAAGTAGAGTGATCCGCCCTGGTTGTTGGGTTGTTTGATGAAAGGATCCTGAATCCAGAATTCGATGTATTCGATGTTGGCTGTTTCAAAGTCGCTGTTGTCGATGGCGCGCATGATACCACCCCATCTTGTCTGCGGGCGGGCGAGGCGACCGGTGCGGTCCATAGACAGCGGGTCGCTGGTAAAGTTATACGGGCCTCTTTCTGTTGGGTAGTAGGCCAGGTCAAGTGTACTGAGCTGGCTTTGACCGAAGTCTGTGGACCTGTTTTTGAATACCTCTTTCTGATATACGAGCCTTACGCGAGGGTCAGACTGTTCGTCTGTGGTGATCCCTGGCGGCAGGTTGGGAGATTTGGGCAATTGTAAAGTAGGCTCGATGATATACCATGCGAGTTTAGCCCTATTCTTACCATAGTCCAGGTTGTTATTGAGGTCTGCTTCGGGGAACAGCACACGGCCGTCAGTGCCGGTAGCACCTTTAGGAACAGAGGCCAGCGCCCAGCTGGTGGCCGGGAACTTGAGATCGTAGCCACTCTTGACGCCTTCAAAGTCGTCGATGAAGGCAGTACCATCCTTGCTGCCAGGCTGGTTGATCAGCTTACTGTGTCCAGGGAAGAGGCGTGCTACCTCACCGGTAAAGAGGATACTGGAAGGCGCTGTGGTACTGTAGTTGGGGAGCTTGTCCAGGAACCGGGTGAGTCCTTTCCATTCAGAGGCGTAGTTTACGTCGAGGCCTACCATTGTATTTTTGATGGGGTCTTCGCCGTAGTTCACTTTCTGATAATATGGGCGCTCGCTCATACGCACTACGGTACCGCCTATACTGAGTTTATCATTTACGAGGTAATCGAATCGTGTACCGAAGTAGTTACGTACCTGTTGACCGAAGAGGGAGTTGTTTTCAAACTGTACATTGATCGGTACGCCGGAGTTGAGTACACCGCCGTTGATGATCTTCAACCGGCCCAGGTTATAGTCGATGATATAGTCCACGTTCTCGCGCAGCTGTTGACCACCGGCAGTTACCACTACAGATCCTGGCGGGATGGTGATACCGCCGCCGAGGTTAATTTCGGAGGAATTGGCCGATTTATAGGAGCCACGGATCACATAACGGTTGAGCTGTGGGAACTGTTGTGCTACCACTTTGATGGAGTCGTACAGTACGCGGTACATATATTTTTTCTCCAGGGAGGCATCTCCACCAAAGGCCTTTTGCAGGCCTTGTGCGAAAGGTTCCAGCATGGGGAACATGATCTTACCTTGCAGTGAGTTCATCGTATATCCTTCCACGTAGTCGAACACGCCATCCGGCTGTGGGTCCAGCTGGTTGTTGAGGCGGTCCAGGTTGAGGATGGTGATGATGGGTGCGCCGGCGAAGTCGCCTTTGGCATCGGGCAGATAGCGCTTATCACTGGGAGGGCGACCTTCTGCACCGGGGTCTTTATAGAATACGTCCATGCGGAAATCTTCCCTGTTTACCTGGAAGGCGCCGGTGGCGTAAATGTTTTTCATCATCAGTCTCCATATAGGGAGGGTTGGGCGGGCGGATGTTGCCTTCAGCAATTTGAGGAACAGCACCGGCTGATTGGCGCTGTTGTTTTGATCCGGTGGTACATCCTGTGAAAATTCACCTACCTGATATACCCTTCCGTTGTAGGTATACTGGAAGGCTACGGCCAGTACTTCATCCGGCTGCAATTGTTGATTGAGGGAGATGAAGCCCAGTTGCTTGTTGACAGTATATTCGGTTGAATCCAGCTTACGGGCGAATGTTTTTTCGAAGTCTGACACCGGATTGAGGCCCAGGGCGAGCAATCGGCTTACGACGAGGCCGGTGTTACGGCTGCCCTGATCACTGAGGAGGTTGGCGTAAAGATCGTTTGCTCCTCTGTCTGGTAATTTGGATGATGTTCTGGAATGTACGTTGGGGTTAAACGGGTTTTGTTCACCCAGGTCCATCAGACCCACGATGTCGCGGGTTTGTGTGGTGGCGCCGGTTTTATTGGTTACCCATACCTCTATCCTGGTGATATTGGAGAGGGAGCGGATGATGGGCAGGTTAGACATCGCATAGTTGAACGTATCCCGATAGAACTGTGCGAGCAGGAAGTGCCTGTTGTCTTCATACTCATCGGCGCGGATGTTATAATCCTGCACCATGGTTCCACCTTTGAGCATGAGGTTTTGTTTCTGCGACTTCTGGTTGGAGAGGACGCTGGTTACAGTCAGGCGGCCAAACTGCAGCTGTGTTTTCACCCCGAACAAGGACTGGATACCGGAGATCAGGGAGCTTCGCAGCGGGAAGCTCACGTTACCGGCTTCAATTTTCTTGATGATTTCATCATTGTAGCCGGTGTATTCCAGTTTCACCTGGTTTTCGAAGTCGAAGGTAGATTGGGTGTTATAGTTGGTGATCAGTTTCAGTTTATCACCGATTCTGCCGGTTACGTTCATGTTGATACCCATGTCGAAGTTGAAGCCACCGTTTTTACGGGCTTGCTCTACGAGGACGGGGTTCTTGATGTTCTGTCCCTGGTAGCCGAAGGTAAGATCCAGGCTACCCTGGGGCTTGATGTCGACTTTACTGCCACCGAATATGCGGTCAAACAGGTTATTTCCCTTGTACAGACTGGGGCCGTTGGCGCGCTGGTTGAGGTTACCGAGTGCGCTGGCCCTTTTCTGCCAGTAGTTCTGTTCACTTTGCCGGGACTGCAGCTTATAGAACTCGTCGAAGTTCATATAAGTGGGGTTACGGTAGTATTGATTACCGATTTTTTCCGTGACGGTGTATTGTTTGGTAACAGGATCGTATTCTACTGTTTTGTTGATATTGCCAGGATCTTTAAGGTCCATGGTTGTCCTGGACGCCGGTTCCGAGATACTGGGGCCGCGTCTGTCCTGCAAGGGATATTTCAGGGTATCTTTTTTTCCAGCGGTATCGATTTTGGTATTGCCGGTTATTACGGTATCCGGCCTTCTGCTCTTCCTCAGATAAACTTCATTCCCAGAACGATCCCTGGCGGCAGTGTCAACAATGATAAAAGATACAACTCCTATTACTGCAAATGCACCATAGTTAGTCTTTCTTGTCAAGAAAAATAGGTTTTATAGAGGACTTTTATTTATAATTATAAACTCTTCAGGGCTTTCTTTATCAGCTCTTCCAAGTTTTGCAATAGTGGTTCGCTCTTCATAACTTTCTGTATTGCCGCATCGGCCATGTTCCGGGCTATTCCCAGAGTTACCAGAGCATTTAACGCATCTTCATGCATAGTATTGTTTGGTGCAACAGATAATTGTGTTGTACCGGTATCTTTATGCTTCTTAACCTTATCTTTCAGCTCCAGTATAATGCGTTTGGCTGTTTTAGCACCGATACCCTTTACGCTTTCCAGCATTTTTTCATTCTCCATCATAATTGCCCGCTGAATGTCTTCTGGTTGCAGGGAAGACAGCATCATGCGTGCAGTGGAAGCTCCAACACCGGATACGCCCAGCAGTAACAGGAACAGGCTCCTTTCTGCTTCTTCAAAAAATCCGTAAAGCGTGTGAGCATCTTCTTTTACCTGGAGGTAGGTCAACAATTTACAATTTTCCAGATCCTGTATGCGGGAATAGGTATTGAGGCTGATTTGAACTTCGTATCCTATTCCATGTACATCTACGTGAACAAGGGCTGGGGATTTATAAGTTAATTTTCCATTCAGATAAGCGATCATAGAAGGTAAAAGGTTCGATAAATTACTTAAACTTACAAAAAATGTAATTACAATGTAGCTAGTGCATTGACGGCAAAGATGCTAACTTTTAGCGGATTCACAATCCTTTAACCTTATCATATTCTACTTTTTTAGGAAATATTCGTTTATGTCGTATTTTTACGCCTCGTTTTAAACACTTATTTTGTTTATATGAATAAATTAACGGCCGCTATTACAGCGGTGGGTGGGTATGTTCCGGATTACGTGCTAACCAACCAGGAACTGGAAAAACTAGTAGACACAACTGACGAGTGGATATTAACCCGGACAGGCATTTCCGAAAGAAGGATACTGAAAGGCGAAGGAAGAGGCACTTCTGATCTTTGCGTACCTGTGGCACTGGAAATATGCAAGAAGAGAGGTATCTCCCCGGAAGAAATTGACCTGCTGATAGTAGCCACTGTTACCCCCGACATGACTTTCCCAGCTACTGCCAACGTAGTTACAGATAAAATCGGTGCAAAAAACGCTTTTGGATTTGACATCAGCGCAGCCTGCTCTGGTTTTTTATATGCCCTGGACACAGGCGCACGCTTTATTGAAAGTGGCCGTTACAAGAAGGTAATGGTAATTGGCGGCGACAAAATGAGCTCCATCATTGACTATACAGACAGGACTACCTGCATCATCTTCGGCGACGGCGCCGCAGGCGTACTGCTGGAACCTAATACAGAAGGCTACGGTGTTATTGACAGTGTTCTGAAAAGTGATGGTCATGGCCGCGAATATCTGCACATGAAAGCAGGCGGTTCCATGAAACCAGCTACTATGGAGACGGTTACCAACCGTGAACATTTTGTTTACCAGGAAGGTAAAATGGTGTTCAAATATGCAGTGGCCAATATGGCTGACGCAGCCAACAGTGTTCTTGAACGGAATCATCTCAAGGCTGAAGATATTGCCTGGCTTGTACCTCACCAGGCCAACAAGCGCATCATCTCCGCTACTTCCCAGTATATCAATCTCCCTGACGAAAAGGTAATGATCAATATCCACCGCTACGGTAATACTACTGCGGGTACCATTCCTTTATGCCTGTGGGATTACGAAAAGCAACTGAAGAAAGGCGATAACATTATCATGGCAGCCTTTGGTGGCGGGTTCACCTGGGGTTCCAGCTATATCAAATGGGCCTACGACGGCGCTCAATTTGGTAAATAAATTTTGGGATTGGGGGATTATTTGATTTTGGAATTTTTAAAAATTCCAAAATCAAATAATCCCCCAATCAAATCATGTAAGTGATCACAATGTAATTATCCTCTACCCCTGCTGATAATTCCCCGTTCATTTTCCCGATAAAATCTCTGCTGATCACAAATCCCAATGCGGGCATATTCTCCTGCCAGTTAAGCAGTGTATACAGCTTGTCTGCGGCATTGGCTCCCGCATCTACACTGATGCTGATATGGGTACGATGTTCCCTGGCTATTGCCGAGATCACCAGCAGTGTCTGCGGTTCCGCAACAGTTGCTGCAGTCTGCAACAGCTGCATATTCACGAGCCGAAGCATCTCCGGGTCCGCCAGCACAGGCAGGGAAGCCGGCAGGCGGTTGATGAGTGTTGCCTGTCTCTCCTTCATGGTTGGCTGCAAAGCTATCAGCACGGCCTGTATGATACCGGACAGTTCACATTGCACAGGAGTATAGGTAAATCCCGAAAGCTGCAACCGTATCCATTTGAGTATGCTGTCAAATATATCCAGCGTTTTGCGGGATGAGGCCGAAATATGTTTCAGGAGAGAGGCTACCGCTGCGGATTCCAGCTCACCTGACTTCAATTGGGCCGCCACGGTGCTAATATGATGCAAGGGTTCTCTGAAATCATTTGCCAGGATGGTGATCAGCTTATTTTTAAATGCATCATTCTCCCACAGCTCTTCGTTTTTATGCTGTATGGCTTTATAGCTCTGTTCCAGTACAGTCTCTTCTTTCCTAGAACGCCGGTAGCTGAAATAATAAGCAACCAGCAATACAATCAGTAACAATGCCACCAGCGTCAGACCAGCAGTACGCAGTGTGCCTGTACGTTTTTCTGCCCGTTTCTTTTCCAGTTCCTGTTGTTGCAGCCGGTTGGTCATTGCCAGCGATTGCAGCGACTGTTCTTTCAGGAAATAATCTATGTAATTGATGGACTGCGTTGTGGCATGGTAACGATCCTGCCCGGCGAGACGCATGATTTCTGCACTGTACCAGGCGACTTTATCCTGCTGGTTCATCCGTGTGTAATAATCGTACAAGCCCGCCAGTACAAAGAGATTGAGTTCTTCGCAACCGGTTGCCCGCGCCAGTTCGTATGACCGTTCCCGGTAGAAGGTGGTATCAACAGGATATCCCATCTTTCCAAAATCATCCAGGCGATTATACATGTCCATTGCCACATAAGGCAACCCTCTTTGCTGCGCTTCCTGTGCCAGTGAATAGATCAGCGCTTCGGCCTCTTTGCCTCTGCCGGCTTTCACCATCTCATTGGCCTCATAGGCACGTACGTATAGTAATATTCTGTTGCGCGGATACTTCTGCATAATTTTCCGGCACTGCTGCAAAGCCCATTTCACGGAGTCGGTGCGGGTACTGTCTTTGTAGAAGCGCATGGCATAATTGATCAGCAGAATACCATAGGTAGAATCCTGTGCGGGCGGCAGCCTTGACGCCATATGGAAAGCCCGGTAGAAATAGTTATTCGCTTCAACGGGCCGCCCGGTATTGCGGTAAAAAAGGTAGATATTGCTCAGCGTCTTCACAACAGCGGATGAATCGCCTACGGCTTGTTGCAGCTGCAGGGCCTTATAGGCATACATGGTAGCGATATTGAAATCTGTTTTCAGGGCATAGTACCAGCTCATCAGGCTGAAAGCATCTGCCAGTCCGCGTTGGTTATGATGTCTTTCCGAAAGGTCCATCACCTGCAATGCGTAGTGAAAGCTGCTGTCGAGATTGATCATAGCATAGAGCGCACCTATCTTACCCAGTACCTTCACATATCCGGTGGTATCCTGCTGCCGGGCCAGCTCTTGCTGTAACTCCGGAAGCTGGGGCGATTGTGCGGTTACTTTCAGCGATATGCACAGCAATACCACCAGCGCCCATAAAGCGCTGTAATGTGACATGTAACTCTTATGCATATACGTTTTTTTCATACCGTAGCTATCGTTCGTATTATTGCGTTTCCGGCAGCCGGTAAAAGAAAGTACTTCCTCTTTCAGGGTTGTTGAAAGCGCCCGTTTCTCCATTCATTTTATCGATAAAATCCTTGCAAATTATTAATGCCAATCCTGCGCCTTTGCCAGCCCGCTGTTGTTCATGTGCGTTGCTGTTATAGGCAAAAAGGCCGGGGAGCACGGTTGGATCTATGCCCTGTCCTTCATCTGTAAAGGTTACTACACTCTTTCCATCCTTACGTGTGGCTGTAATAGTTATAGCGCCTCCTTCCGTAGAAAATTTAACGGCATTGTGCAGGAAGTTCCGGTGAATGAACTGCAGCATCTCATAGTCGGCCAGCACTTCAAATTCCGGTGGTATATTTTTGTTCACGCGGATATTCTTCTCCTTTATCTGTACAGTCAGCGACTGTTCCACAGCGGTGATCATTTCGCTCAAGACAAACGTTCCCGGCTGATAAACAAATCCCGACAACTGCGTGCGCATCCATTTAAGGATCTCTTCAAAAACCGCCAGTGTAGCTGTTGCCCGTTCATCGACTTCCCCAATCAATATGGTTGCATCGGAAATGGTCAGCGCCTTCTCTTCTATAAACCCGGTAATGTCAATAATGTTGTAAAGCGGCGTTCTGAAATCGTGTGCAATCAGCGAGATCAGTTTATTCTTGAAATCATCGCTTGCCCGCAGCTGATCATTTGCCGTTCTGATCTGATCCTGTATCAGCGCCAGCCTGGCGGTACGGCGGCCGGCGTTGCGGTATGCCTTTCCAAGCAACAGCAGCAATAACAGCAATAAAATAGTAACTGCAATCAGGATGATAAACAGATACTGCCAGTAATGCGACTCTACCTGAGCAGTTTGCAGCAGCTGTTGCTGATAGAGGTGTTGCATTCTCAGCGAGTCCATGATTTTATCCTGGAAATTGTAGGCGATATAATCCATTTCACCCTGCTGCATATCGTCCTGCTGCTGTTGCATTATGTTCAGTATAAGCCTGCTGTAGCTGGCGGCAGCAGCGGCGTTTCCGTTTTTTCTATAATATCCGTACAGTTTTGTGGCGACGGGGAGGATAAGACCGATATAACCACCTGCGCGAGCGTAATTAACTGTCTGCTCCCAATAGTGCAGGGAATCCGGTGCATGTTGCCAGGCCCTGTAGCCAGCAGTCTGCATACTGGCATACATCGCCAGGTAGTACATGCTATCTGTCAGTGCTGCAGTTGTTACGGCCGAAAGCGTCTTGAGTGAAGCGGTTATATCTCCGGAGCGGAGGAGTTCATTAGCACGAAATAATCGCAGGTAAAGGATCTCGCGCTTATCATTCAACCTGGTGGCGATGTCTGTAGCTGTTTGCAGGGCATGTTGCGCGTCTGACAGCCTGGTGGTATCTGCGGCATTAATAAAATAATAGTTGCCCAGCACCAGTGCATGGATAGAGTCGAGGTTAGCCTGGCTGCTCATTTGCAGAGCACGGTCTACATATTGTTGCGCCATATCGTGCCTGCCGTTGTACTGATAATAGATACCGATATTCATCATTGCCATGAGCGCATTGACCGTATCTCCGGCAGTATTGCTCTCCGTAAGCGCATCATTATAAAAATGAAAAGAAAGGTAACGGTGGGGTCTGAAGGCATAATAACTACCGAGGTTGCGCAGGGCGAGATCAAGTCCTTGCTGGTACCCGATGCGCATAGCCAGGTTCCTGGCGGCGGCGGCATAAACGCCACAACTGTCCAGCTGTTGCGTTTGATAGAGTATTGCCAGCCGGTTGAGCGCATCTGTGTATAATATGCTGTCCTTTATACCAGGGAGTATATTCTTCATGCGGACAACCTCCCTATATTGCGCATGCAGCAGCAAGGGAACAGTGGTTAGCCAACAAAGGCAAAACCACCGCAGATATGGCTGGTGTCTCCTCATAGTTCAACCGGGAAAGTAACTATAATTACACTAAATAAAGCTAAGTCATTTTATTCATTTTGTTCATTTCCTCATTCATGCAGGTTAGCTATCTTTGACGTAATTCTTATACTTTCAGATCACGAGGAAAACATCTATTCTTATGGCATCAGAAAAGGACATCAAAAAGCCTGTGAAGTTCTGTTACAGCCATATTGGCGGCAAACTGGGGCAACTGCTGACCGATAACTTTATTGAAAAGGGATGGATAGCAAGGGATCCTGACAGTGAGAAACATTATTATCTCACTGAAGCGGGTGAAAAAGGGTTAAAGAAGATGGGAATAGATACCTCCGCAATAAAGCCCTAGATCTCAAATACCAGTCCTTTCTTCATCAGCAGCTCGTACTTCAGGGAATCAAAACGATAAAGATGCGCTCCTTTTTTGGAAGAGGTTTTATCTTTTTCCTCCAGTTTCTCCATGACATCGAGCGAGAGGATCTTTTTGCGGAAATTACGTTTATCCAGTGTGCGCTGGTATATTTCTTCGTACAGGCATCTCAGTTGTGACAGGGTAAATTTCTCGGGGAGGAGTTCAAAGCCTATCGGGTGAAACTGGGCGTTCTTGCGCAGCTCCACCAGCGCATCTTCGATCATGCGGTTGTGGTCAAATATCAGTGTGGGGATCTGGTGCAATTCCAGCCAGTGGGCGCCATGTTCCTGGGCCAGCGGACGGTCATGATCTTTGATCCTGATCAGGGCGTAATAGGCTACGGAAATTACCCTGGCGCCGGTATCACGGGTGACATCACCGTAGCAATGCAGCTGGTTCATGTAAATATTCTCCAGCCCGGTGGTAAGTTTCAGCACCCTGCCTGCCGCTTCATCCGTGCTTTCATCGACCTGTACGAAGCCTCCTACCAATGACCATTCTCCGGCCATAGGCGCCAGTTTACGCTTCATGACCAGCAGTTTCAGTTTACCTTCATCAAATCCAAAGATGATACAGTCTACTGCCACGAGGTGTTTGGGAGCTTTTGTATAGAAGGATGCAGCGTTCATAATGGAGCATTAACAGCGAAAATTCCGGTAAAAGTAATATAAACAACTTATTTTTTTATGATAAAACTGCTGTAGTCCGTTCCCGGTATCTTATTTACGCCCAACTGCCTGAGCATATGCACCAGTTGTCCGCGATGAAAGGAGCTGTGGTTGCACACATGCATCACGATGTGCTGTGCCTCCATTTTATGGTGTTCACTCTTTGCCCGTGTAAATGCCACCGTATGTGCCAGGCGGGCAGGAGTGGCCTGTTTCACCCATTCCTGCAGCTGTAATGATTGCTTCAGCCAGGCCTTACAGGCGTCGGCAAAAGATCCGTTGAAACCGGCGGTAACATCTACGGGTTTTTCCGCGAGTTGCAACCGCTGAAACCAGGTGCTGTCTGTAAGCCATACATGTAATATCAGTTTGCGGAGTGTGGAAAAGCTACCACCAAGATCCTTGTCAGCTTCTTCTTCCTCCAGCTTCTGCAACACAGCTGTTATCTGCTGATTAGCCCAATAGTTGTAAGATGCGTATTGCACCAGGATTTCTTTCATGCACAGATATTAACTTTTCAATAATTCAAAAACCAATACTCAAAACTAATATCTATTACGCTAACTCATATTTTTTTATTTTGCAGCAGTAAGTGTTGAGATTGAAGTTGAATAAAACAGAGCATATGGAACAGGTAACATTAAGGATTGCCAGGAGAGAAGATTGCCCGAGACTACTCGAACTTATCAGAGAACTGGCTCTGTATGAAAATGCGGTTGAACAGGTGACTGTGAGCCTGTCACATTTTGAAGACGCGGGTTTTGGCGCCCATCCTGTATGGAAAGCTTTTGCAGCCACCACGCAGGTGAATGGAACAGAGATGATTGTAGGCTTTGCGCTATACTATATCCGCTACTCTACCTGGAAAGGTTGCCGCCTCTACCTGGAAGACATTGTGGTTACAGAGAGCTGGCGCGGCAAAGGAGTAGGTAAGTTGCTGTTTGATCAGCTGATAACTGAAGCAAAAGAAAAAGACTTCAGTGGTATCACTTTCCAGGTGCTGGAATGGAATGAACCAGCCATCAACTTCTATAAAAAATATTCTACGAAATTTGATCCCGAATGGATCAACGTGAGTATTGAGCTGAAATAACTTTCCGCTTATATAAATGTGTGAGCGTATGTCGTGAATCGTTCCTAATATTGGCGACATACTTTTATACATTTCGACTATGATATACCTAAACGATTTCCACGACCTGCAGGACCAGACGACAGAAGACATTTGCACCGCATTTAATGAAGCATTCAGTGATTATCTAGTACCGCTGCAGTTAACCCCATCCATACTGGAGCAGAAAATGAAAGGCGAGAATCTCCAGCGCGCTTACTCGATCGGAGCGTTTGATGGCGATACAATTGGCGCCTTCATACTGCATGGCACAGACAACAGTGAGCACCCTAAAGAACTTTACAACGGCGGCACGGGCGTGAGGCCTGCGCACCGCGGGCAACATCTCGTACAAAAAATGTATGACAAGTTCATCCCTGTTTACCGCCGTCAGGGAATTGAGAAGATCACGCTGGAGGTGATCAGTACCAATCTCCCTGCCATCAAAGCATACACTAATTCCGGCTTCCGGAAGTCACGTATCTTTCATTGTTACAAAGGCACTATTACCGCCGGCGAGATACCAGCAGAAATTATTATCAAAGAAAATGACGCGCCTGACTGGCAACAGCTGGCTGCATTTATGGATATGAAACCAGGATGGTCCAATACCCCGGAGAGCATCCTGCGTGAGCAGCCTTATACCGGCATCTGGGAAGCCTTTATTGATGGCCAACCGGCAGGATACATTGCAGTGCACAGGGATACCCGCCGCATCAGGAATATCGCTGTTCATCCGGACTTCCGCCGCCGTGGTGTGGGTAATGCCCTACTGCGCCATGCAGCTGATACATTGGGCGATACGATGAGTATTATTAATATCGATGAGAATTCTCCGGAGATAGGAAAGTTCCTGGAACAGGCCGGATTGAAATTTTATTTATCTCAGTACGAGATGACGATAGCGTTGTAGTTTCTCGCAAAGCTGCATAAGGAGCAAAGAGCGCAAAGGGTGTTTTTAAGTTAAATAAGACGGTTTAATAGTACCAGACAATATTTACGGACTATAAAATAGTTCTTTGCTAACTTAAAAATACCCTTTGCGCTCTTTGCTCCTTATGCAGCTTTGCGAGAAACTAACTTATTCCGTTTACAACGGTTTCTTTATTGATCTTTTGTACAAGTCCCTGTAATACTTTACCGGGGCCTACTTCTGTGAATTCTTTTGCGCCATCTGCTATCATTGCCTGTACGGACTGTGTCCATTTTACAGCGCCAGTGAGCTGGTCGATCAGGTTTTGTTTGATCTGTGTAGCGTCTGTTACAGCGGCGGCGGCAACGTTTTGGTATACGGGACAGGAAGGTGTGTTGAAAGTTGTTTTTTCAATGGCGGCCTGCAGTTCTTCTTTTGCGGGAGCCATCAGCGGCGAATGGAACGCACCGCCTACGGGCAGTATCATGGCGCGTTTGGCCCCTGCGGCCTTCATTTGCTCGCAGGCTACTTCCACACCTTTCAGCGTACCGGAAATAACCAGCTGCCCCGGACAGTTATAGTTGGCAGGCACAACGATCTCACCTGTTTCGGCAGCTACCCTGGTGCAGATTTCTTCTACTTTAGCGTCATCCAGTGCAAGTACTGCAGCCATTGTTGAAGGCTGCTGTTCGCAGGCTTTCTGCATAGCGTTGGCCCTGATAGCTACGAGGCGCAGCGCATCTTCAAACGACAATACACCATTGGCTACCAGCGCGGAAAACTCACCAAGAGAATGGCCTGCTACCATTTCAGGGCTGGAATGTTCTGTACACAGAAAGGCAATAACAGCATGAAGGAATACAGCGGGTTGCGTTACATTGGTTTGTTTCAGATCGGCTTCGGTGCCGGTGAACATTATATCAGAAATACGGAAACCTAAAATTTCATTGGCCTGCTCAAACAGTGCTTTTGCTTTCTCGTTGGTATCATACAGGTTTTTACCCATGCCCGGAAACTGAGAACCTTGTCCGGGAAATACGTATGCATGCTTCATTTTGGTTACGTTAAAATTTACGCTATCAAATAAAAATTAATCAAATATACAATCTATTCTTTTCTAAATAGAAAAATGGTTCTGATCGCGTTATGTGCTTATTTTTTTATTTAGTTATGTAGTTAATTTGTTTCAATTAAGGTTTGCACGAAAACAAAGTAACTAGATAACTAAATAAAAAAATAAGCACATAACGCGATCAGAACCATTTTACTTCGTTATTTATTTGCTGATCAGCTTCATAAACTCGCTTCTCGTGCGGCCGTCTTCAAACTGACCACTGAAAGCAGAAGTAGTTGTAATAGAATTCTGCTTTTGTACACCGCGCATCATCATGCAGAGGTGTTGTGCTTCGATCACCACAGCAACCCCCTGGGGCTGCAGCGTTTCCTGGATAGCATCCAGGATCTGGTGTGTAAGTCGCTCCTGTACCTGCAGGCGGCGTGCAAATACGTCTACTACGCGGGCCAGTTTACTAAGGCCGGTGATGTAGCCATTGGGGATATAGGCTACATGTGCTTTCCCGAAGAATGGCAGCATGTGGTGCTCACACATGGAATACAGTTCAATGTCCTTTACGATGACCATTTCGCTGTAGGCTTCTGTAAATTTGGCTCCGGCGAGGATTGCTTTGGCATCCTGCTGATAACCCTGAGTAAGGAATTGCATGGCTTTGGCCACACGTTCTGGCGTTTTCAACAATCCTTCCCTCTCCGAATCTTCTCCCAGCAATTCCAGACATGCTTTGTAATTCTTCATAAGATCAGTCGTGATCTTATCGTCATAACTTTCTACCTTATTATACGCCATGCTTATATGTTTTTATTTACCACCGTAGTACTCTACGTATATGCGTGGTGTTTCATACAACTTGATACAGTGTAAATGAACATCTGCAGGTAAATGTTGAGTCAGCTGATCCCATATGGCAATGGCCAGGTTTTCAGCCGATGTAAATTTACCGGCCATAAAATCCACATCCAGGTTGAGATTGCGGTGGTCAATCTTCTCGATCACGACATCCTTAATGATATCGCCCAGTGTTTTGGCGTTAAATACAAAGCCTGTCTGGGGATCAGGATTCCCTTTTATGGTAACATGCAGTTCGTAGTTATGACCGTGCCAGTTAGCATTGGCACATTTTCCAAATACTTCTTCGTTCTTTTCCTTGCTCCAGTCCGGGTTAGATAACTTATGCGCAGCATTAAAGTTCTCTACTCGCGTTAAATAGATCATTTTTCGAAAAAATTTTCGCAAAAATACCACTATTCTCTGAGTAGAGCCAATTTATCCTAATTCCTGTCAATTGTTTTACACTGGCTGCAATCATTTTTGCTGTACATTTACCCTATGAAAATACTGGTTACTGCGGCTACCACACTGGAAATACAGCCGTTTCTGGACTTCCTTCAACAGCATGGCGAAACGTTAAAAGCACGGCAATATAGATTAGGTCACTGCGAAATTGATGTAGTGATAGCGGGGATCGGAATGATGCACACCGCATTCAGCCTTGGCGGGTATTTTGCGGTCAACAAGCCGGACATGGCCCTTCAGGGCGGCATAGCCGGCACATTCCGCCATAACTGGGAGCTTGGCACCGCGGTAGTGATCGAAAAGGAATACCTGGCTGACCTGGGTGCAGAAGACAATGATCAGTTTAAAGATTTATTTGATATACAACTGTGGCAGCCGTCCCAGCAGCCCTTCACCGGTACAGCCCTGGTTAATACTTTCGCTGGGCTGCCTTTTGCGCCAGCACTGCCCAGTGCCACCGGGGTCAGCGTAAACCTTGTCAGCGGCAGCAGGCTAACTATCGACAGACTTGAAAACAGGTATGCCCCTGATACAGAGAGTATGGAGGGCGCCGCCTTCCACTACGCCTGCCTGACGCATGGCATTCCCTTCCTGCAGTTACGCACACTCTCCAACTACGTGGAAGTGAGAGACAAGAGCAGATGGAGAATTCCGTTGGCAGTAAAGGCCCTCAACGAAGAACTGGTTAAAACTGTGGAAACACTGAATGGTATATGATTTACAGACTAATAAAACATTAATTGCATATGCATTTATCTTTAGGATTTTCACCTTGCCCGAATGATACGTTCATTTTTGATGCAATGGTGAATAATAAAATAGATACAAAGGGGCTAACCTTCGACACACAACTCGAAGATGTGGAAACGCTGAACAGATGGGCGCTTGAAGGGAAGCTGCCTATTACCAAACTGAGCTTCGCGGTGTACCTGAAAGTGAAGGAGCAATACGACCTGCTTAACAGCGGCAGCGCATTGGGCCGTGGCTGCGGACCGTTGCTCATCGCTAAAAGAGACATTCCCAGAGACGAGATAAAAGATCTTACCATCGCTATTCCCGGAGAAAACACCACTGCCAATCTCCTCTTTTCTATTGCCTTTCCTGAAGCGAAGAAAAAAAAGATCATGGTATTCTCCGACATTGAAAACGCGGTGCTGAATGGGGAGGCAGATGCCGGCGTAATCATCCATGAAAACCGTTTTACCTACCAGCTCAAGGGGCTTGTGAAACTGATGGACATGGGCGAATTCTGGGAAGAAACCACTGGCAGTCCTATTCCGCTTGGCGGCATCTTCATCCGCAAAGATGTGCCCGCAGATGTGCGCGCAAAAGTAGACACACTCATACATGAAAGCCTGCAACATGCCTACCGCCATTATCCACAGCTGTCTGACTACGTAAAATCACATGCGCAGGAAATGGATGAACAGGTAATGCGGCAGCATATAGATTTGTATGTAAATGATTTCAGCCTCGATCTCGGAACGGAGGGCAAGGCTGCTGTCACCTCCCTGATGGAAGCTGCGCAGAAACTACGCAACTAAGCAATCACTTATAAAATAAAAGAGCAGATGCGATCGCATCTGCTCTTTTATTTTATAAGGAACCCTTACCAATTATATATTCAATTACAAAATAGCCTCATGTAGTAATTCATGGAGAATAGCTGCTGTGGCATTACCGTAGCTACTATCGCGAAACACACCTACCCATCGGATACCGGAAATAGCATTCGTCAGAAATATTTCATCTGCATTTTCCAGGTCTTCTACCGTAAGCGGTTTCTCTTCTATTCTGAATGGCAGCTCTGTTTTCAGCAAATGTTTACGCATCACACCGCAAACGCCTCCTTCAGATAATGGCGGTGTATAAATCGTATTGCGATGCACTACAAATACATTAGCAATCGTGCTGTCTGCAATGCGCCCATATTGATTGAGCAGCAGCACTTCATTCAGGCTGTGTTGGCGGCCGTACATGGCGGCCATTACATAAGGCAGGCAATTATTTGATTTGATGGATGACAGCTTATCACAGCTCTTTCTTACATCCGGGAATACATCCAGCACCAGGCCTGTTTCATTCAGTTCCAATACACATTTATCCAGTTCAGTTGCCTGAATAATATAACTGGGATGGTTGTCTACAGGATGATATAATCCGCCGTCATTGCGAAATACAGCCAACCGTACACGCGCCATATCGGCAACATCATTTTTATTGCAGAGGTCAATGATCTGTCTGGCAAAATAATTCTTGGTGAAATGGGAGGGAATGTCGAAATGCAGCAGATTGAGGCTGGTGAGTAAGCGTTCGAAATGGAGGTCAGCCAGCAATATATGTCCTTGGTAGACTTTCATTGTTTCAAAGCACCCGTCGCCATAGCGAAATGAACGGTTATCGGCCGTAAAGATCGGATCAGCAGCGGGTATTAGCTTACCATTATAACAAAGATAACCACCTTGCACCTTTACATAGTTTAGCAAGTTGTAAGTTACCCAATAATTTTGTCATTTGGTGATTTGATGGAGGGATATTGGGGAATGTGACGAAGAATATTTTGCATTCATTTATGTAGATATTTTTACTGATTTGAAAAATATCTACATAAATAAATATCACGGTTTATATTTTCATTTCAGGTATATCACCTTCAACGATCAATTTGCCTGCCGTTTTATTTTTGATCTCCTCTACCGTCACACCGGGTGCGCGTTCGAGCAGTTTAAAGCCCTGTGGAGTAACGTCCAGTACTGCCAGGTCGGTAACAATTTTCTTTACACAATTAACACCTGTGAGTGGAAGTGTACAGGCCGGCAGCAATTTACTTTCTCCTTTGGGATTGGTGTGCAGCATAGCCACGATGATATTCTTGGCGGATGCTACGAGGTCCATTGCGCCACCCATTCCCTTCACCATTTTACCTGGGATTTTCCAGTTGGCAATATCACCGTTGTGAGAAACTTCCATAGCTCCCAGCACGGTAAGATCCACCTTGCCGGCGCGTATCATGCCAAAACTTTCGGCTGAATCAAAGAAGCTGCCACCAGGTAATAGGGTAACGGTTTCTTTTCCTGCATTAATGAGATCTGCGTCGATATCGGCTTCTGCGGGATAGGGTCCCATGCCCAGCATACCGTTTTCAGACTGTAACATAATAGAGATTCCGGCGGGCACATAATTGGAGACCAGGGTAGGGATGCCGATACCCAGGTTTACATACATCCCATCCTTCAATTCCTGCGCTATTCTTTTGGCGATGCCATATTTGTCGAGAGGCATAAAATAAGTTTTTGAGATTTGCGAATAGGGGATCTGGTAAAATAAGCAGGCAGCTTAGATGCTTACTGTTTTGCGCTCGATCCGTTTTTCATAATCGTGCCCCTGGAAGATGCGGTGCACATAAACTCCTGCTACGTGGATCTGGTCAGGGTCCAGCTCTCCTGGTTGTACCAGGTGTTCTACTTCTGCAATGGTGATCTGACCGGCTTTGGCCATAGAGGTACTGAAGTTGCGGGTGGTTTTGCGGAATTGCAGGTTACCTGTGGTATCTCCTTTCCATGCTTTGACAATTGCAAAATCTGCATGCAGTGCCAGTTCCATGAGATACTTCTTGTTATTGAACTCACGTACTTCTTTACCTTCTGCTATTTCTGTTCCATAGCCTGCGGGGGTATAAAAGGCGGGAATGCCCATTCCGGCCATTTGTATGCGCGTGGCCAATGTACCTTGCGGAATGAGGTCTACTTCCAGCTCTCCGGCGAGAAGTTGTCTTTCAAACTCTGCGTTCTCCCCTACGTAGGACGACATCATTTTTCTGATCTGGCGGGTCTTCAGCAACATTCCAAGCCCGAAGTCATCTACGCCGGCGTTGTTGGAGATACAGGTCAGATCTTTTACGCCTTTTCTTACGAGTGCTGCAATACTGTTTTCCGGAATACCACACAAACCAAACCCTCCCAGCATTAACACAGCGCCATCCTGGATGTCCTGTATAGCTTCATCTGCATTTGCTACTACTTTGTTCATGTTTTGGTGTTTTATGATTTTATTCAGGGTAAGCGCTTCACGAAAGGCCGTATGGTATCGGCCCCAGGCAGCGCTATTACTTTTTCTGCATAAGGGAATAGTCGCTTTAAGCGGTATTTGATGGGAGCATTTTCATCAGCGGGGTCTCCCAGCTTACTTTTCATTTTGCTGATCTCCGCCTGTACTATCTCAAACACTTCACGGAGCCTGTCCGGGTGTTCTTCATACCAGGCGTAACTGCTCGTGAACTCAGGTACGCTTACCTGGTGCAGGTTAAGGATTTGTTTATAATATACCTTAATTTTTTCCTGTCGCAAGGAATCGGGCAGGCGCATTGTTTCAGCTGTAGCGTCGTTACCATAGGCATCTGCCAGCGACATGTCAATCAATATAGCGCTCATCTTTTGTTTAGCGATGATTTTCGCCGGTACTTTACCTGCATCAGCACAGGAGATAAAATACAAACACATCCCGGTTACGATCAGCTTCAATACTATCTTCATTATACTTACTTTTCCCCCATGCTGTTGGCGTGGGGCTCATTCTTATTTCATATCATGATACTTCTGTGCGTTGGGCACATCCATTTGGGCCAGCAGTTCAGCAGCCCTGCTTTTCTCCTGTGGCATGGCCTTGGAGAAGATCTTTTGCAATTCACCCGCTTTGGCAGCGTAGAATGTTTGCAACAGCATGGAGTTGGGCACATCCTGGTGAATAGCGTACAGCATGTTCAGGCAGTTCATAATGGTAGCCCTGCCTTTATTCACATCATCGTACATTACATCAAGGCCCTGGCGGTGATACTGGTACATCACATCATGAAACTGGCTGAATTTTACGTTGAGGAGGTTGTCCTGCAGCCAGTACCGGTTACGTTTACCTTCGAAGGCTTTCCAGCCGGAAACATCTTTCGCATCGGGGGCATTGTTAACAATGTTGAGTGCCTTCTTGAAGAAGGCGTCGCCGCCACGTGGTGAGAAGGAGTCATAATCCAGTCCCAGTATGATGTACACGTAGTAGGCCATGATGGCGGTGAGATTGGAAGCCAGCGGATCGTTGCCCACCACCCTGTTGTCGCTGAATTCCAGTGGCTGGAACTCCACATAGCGGAAGGCCACGTTATTATCCTGGGTATTGAGCAGGCTGGTCACGTAACCGGCGTTGAAAACGGGTCTGGTTGCCTGTATGGTAAGGCTTCCGCTGAAGGTGTTGTTGCCATTGCTGGCAGTGACGTTCAGGAGGAAATTGCATTCTATGCGCTCAGCAGGTGTAAAGGCATCGTCGGTCCAGTGGCGGTTATTAATAAATTCTTTGAGGGCTGTCTGCAGCGTGGTGAACATTTTTTTGTCCACGCCCTGGACCTGATTGGCCAGAACAGTAACATTGGCTCTGATCTCCTGTGAGGATGCAGGCAGACAGCACAATGTGCATACAAATGTACCTGCCAGTAGCAGGATGTAAGGGAAAAGCTTATGCATGTTGCAATTCAATTATAGCGGAAACAATATCCCTGGCTACCTCTTGCTTCGATTTCAATGGAAGACTGCGTTCTTTTCCTTTGCGGTCAAACAGGGTTACCTTGTTGGTATCATAGTTAAATCCGGCGCCTGGATCGGCGAGTGAGTTCATCACGATCATGTCGAGATTCTTGTCACGCAGCTTTTTCAGGGCATATTCTTTTTCGTTGTTTGTTTCCAGGGAAAAACCTACGAGCATTTGCGCCGGGCCTTTGTTATTGCCCAGGGTGCGCAGTATGTCGTGTGTTTTTTCGAGGGCGATTGTCAGCTGTTCTTCGTTCTTCTTGATTTTTTTGTCGGCGATGTTTGCCGGGCGGTAATCTGCCACGGCAGCGGCGGCTACTACGATATCGGAGAGCGGGAAGGCTGCAATAACGCTGCGGAACATTTCGTCTGCGGTGGTCACCGGGATAATCTCGATGCCGGCATGGTGGGTGGTAAGATAAGTGGGACCCAGTACGAGTTTCACTTTGGCGCCTGCGTCGGCGAGGGCTTCTGCGATGGCGATGCCCATTTTACCGGTGGAGTGATTGCTGATATAGCGCACCGGGTCTATATGTTCTACTGTGGGGCCGGCTGTTACTACGGCCAGCTGGCCTGCGAGAGGTTTTTGCTTTATATGCTGGCTGAAGTGCTGGCGCAGCAGGGTCACGATACTTTCCGGTTCAGCCATTCGGCCTTCGCCTACGAGTCCGCTGGCCAGTTCGCCGGAATCCACGGGGATCTGGCGGAGGCCGTATTTGCTAAGTTTTTCGAGGTTAGCGCGGGTGGCGGGGTGGTGCCACATGTCTTCATCCATGGCTGGTGCAAACATTACGGGACATGCGGCGGAAAGGAACACTGCCATCAGCAGGTTATCGCAGCCGCCATTGGCCATTTTAGCGATGGTATTGGCAGAAGCGGGGGCGACGAGCATAACATCGGCCCATCGGCCCAGCATCACGTGGTTATTCCAGCTGTTATGGTCGCTGATATTGAGTGGCACATCATTTTTGGACAGGGTTGCCAGGGTTAAGGGAGTAATGAAGTCGGCTGCGGCCTGTGTCATTACTACTTTTACTTCAGCACCTTCCTTTACCAGCAGGCGGACGAGGGTGGCTGATTTATAGGCAGCGATGCTGCCGGAAACGCCCAGCAGGATCTTTTTTCCTTGTAATATCTTATTGGTAGCGTCCATGTATATAAAACAAAAGCGGCAGAAAATTATTCTGCCGCCATGAAATTAATATTTTTATGTTTCGTAATCACGAACCACATAAAATAATGTGGGGACCGGATCAGCTGAACAGGTCGTCATCATTTTTACGGAAATAAATCTTGTTGTCCAGGAATTCCTGGGTAGCCTGAATGGCGGGATTAGCCATTCTTTCATAAAAACGGGAGATTTCGATCTGTTCCTTGTTTTCATGTACTTCTTCGAGATTGTCAGTGTGGCTGGCAAACTCCTCCAGCTTGGAATGAAGCTCCTCTTTCACTGAAATATTGATCTGATTGGCGCGTTTGGCTATCACGGCAATAGACTCATATAAGTTGCCTGTCCTGTTCTTAATATCGGTAGTATTTTTGGTTTCTACCCAGGGATTAAGACTACTGGTTAGACTTCGCTTTATTTTGCTCATTATCCAGGGATTTAATATTGTTTTGCGCTAAGGTATAAAATTTTTCGGCATCAGCCTTCAATTTGCTGTTTGGGTAGTGGTCGGCAAAGTCCATGTATTCGGTGATTACGGTTTCGTAACGTTCCTTTTGCTTGTCTTCCACACTGTTTTTGGCGTAGTTGTAATACGCTCTGATGGCCATTATCTTATAGCCGTCGCTTTTATCGGAGTCGGGGTAGTTTCGCATCAGGTTTTTGAAGGCGATACCGGCTGCTTTATAAAAGCCGAGGTTATAGTATAATTCGGCGCTAGTGAATTCTTTTTTCTCCAGTTTGCGGCGGCACAGTTCAATTACGAGATTGGCTTCGGGCGCTTTTTCCGCATTGGGATAGTTATTGACGAAGGTTTGCATGGCGGCAATGGCCTTCATGGTGTTTGTCTGATCCAGGGATACCTTTGGCGACTGTTTATAGTAGCAGTAAGCCTGCATATAGTCTATTTCCATGGCCCTAGGGCTGTTGGGGAAGATATCCAGGTAGTTTTTGAAATGGAAAGCAGCCTGAACATAGTCCTTTACATAATAGGAGCAATATGCGTAGTTGTAATACAGGCCTTCGAACTTTTCGGTTCCTTTATAAACCTGCAGCAGGTCCTGGTAGAGTGTCTGTGCCGTATTGTATTTCTTTTTCTGAAACAGTTTGTCGGCATATGCCAGCTTCTTCTCGAAGTTGTTGCTTTTCTCTATTCTCCGCAGTTCATTATTACATGAAGTGGATATAATGAGCGCAATAACACTAAAGTACAATAAAAATTTCCGCATAAAAGAGTGGCAAAATTAAGAATTAAATGTAAATGTAAGGCAGACAGATTTTGGTTGCTGTTAAAATTTTGCAAAAGAGTGAATTAAATCGCCGGACAGGGAAAATTTCCCTGTGGGATTTTTACGGAACTAATATAAAAAATGGTGGGGAGCTGACAAAAGAGTTTTTTCCGGGTGGGGATGCGTTATATTTTTTATTTATCTGTAATTTTTTTTTCGAAAAAATTTCCCACCGGCTAACTGTTCTTTGGTTGTGGCTTCTGAGGGCTTCTTCCCGGTTATAAACACGATATCCACTTACACTAACAAATTATCAACATGTATGCAAAAGTTATACACACTAATAGTGCATAAATAGCAGTCAAACCCAATCTATCAGGCCTTTTATTTCTGTGGAAAAAATTTATAAAGTATTTTTTCGTTAAAAAGTGGGAAAAAGTGTTATTTTGTGTTAGAAAATGGTTTTTCAATACTTTGCCCCATGGTATGACAGGATTTCTAGGCGAATATGAAGCAACGCTGGACGCAAAGGGGCGATTTCTGTTACCTGCAGGATTTAAGAAGCAGTTATCAGAGACCGCCGGGGGTCAGTTTGTGATTAATCGTGGGTTTGAGAAGTGCCTGTCGTTGTATCCCATGAATGAGTGGCAGCCCATTTTCGAGCGTATCAGCAAGCTGAACGACTTCGACCCGAAGGTAAGGGAATTCAGGCGCTACTTTCTGAACGGGGCAACCATTCTGGAACTGGATAGCGCGGGGAGACTGCTGGTGCCTAAAAACCTGTTGTCGTACGCCAATCTGGAAAAAGATATCGTGCTGGCAGCAGCATCCAATAAAATTGAGATCTGGGATAAAGGTAAATACCAGGAGTTCTTTGAAAATTTCTCACCAGGGGCCTTCAGTGATCTGGCGCACCAGGTAATGGGAGGAGGAGACAACAACATCGTAATTTAAACTGGAGCATATGGGCGAACAGCAATATCACTTACCCGTTCTGCTTCATGAAACAATAGAATTGCTTCACATTAATCCGGACGGGGTTTATGTGGATGCAACATTTGGAGGAGGCGGGCATTCCCGCGCCATACTGGAGAAACTGAGCGAAAAAGGACGACTGATAGTATTTGATCAGGATGAAGATGCTTACCGTAACAGGATTATTGATGACCGTGTAACATTTGTACAGGAAAACTTCCGGCACTTGCAACGCTTTCTGAAACTGCACAAAGCCACACAGGTGGACGGCATACTGGCAGATCTGGGTGTTTCATCCCATCAGTTTGATACAGCAGGAAGAGGTTTCAGTACCCGCTTCAACGCTGACCTGGATATGCGGATGGATACGCGTACAGAGCTGACTGCAGCCGATGTACTGGCAACCTGGTCGGAAGCAAGGTTACAATTGATTTTCCAGGAATATGGAGAAGTGACTAACGCCAAAACCCTGGCGCAGACCATCGTGAAACTGCGAAAAACTAACCCCATGCGCACCATCTCAGCCTTTAAAGCTGTGATACAACCCATCGTAAAAGGTAATCCGCAAAAATATTTTGCTCAGGTTTTCCAGGCACTGCGTATAGCTGTTAACGATGAACTGGGCGCTTTAAAAGATTTGCTGGCTCAATCCACTCCCATGCTTAAACCCGGAGGCAGATTGGCCATCATTACCTTCCACTCGCTGGAAGACAGGCTGGTAAAGAATTTCATGAAGACAGGAAGTTTCGAGGAAGCACAGGATGATCCGTTCGGAATGGAAACACCCCCTAAATTGTTCAGATTAATCACAAAGAAACCGGTCACCGCCAGTGAAAAGGAATTGAAGCTTAACAGCAGATCGAGAAGCGCAAAATTACGTGTGGCCGAAAAAATATAAGTGATACGGCTTTGCGCCGCAAGCACACATCCTATCCTATCTTATCCTATACACATTCTGTTGTGATTTGCTTTTCAATTTTATATTGTCAAATTTTTTAAAAGGCATTGAGCGTGTTGCAGGAAGAAGTTATAGAAACAAACCAGGAAACGCCGGCAGATAATACTGCCTCACGGGAACCTAAAAGAGAATGGCGGTTGCGCATCAACTACAGAGCGTTGGTGCAGAACCTACCTTTTATTGGTTTCCTATCATTCCTGGCATTGATCTATATCGCTAACAGTCATCTCGCTGAAAAAAAGATTCGCCGTATTAATCAGCTTGGCAAGGAAATTAAAGAACTGAAGTGGGAGTATATCAATGTGAAAAGTGAGCTCATGTTTCGCAGCAAAATGAGTGAGGTAAGTAAATCCGTTGAACCGCTGGGGCTTAAACAACTCAGCTCTCCTCCTCAGAAGATCATACTGAAACAAGAAACAGAAAAATGAACTGAACATTGATACCTGATGCTGCCCGCCTGAAACAAAGTCAGGACGGGGATGCTGGTAAATTAAAATGGCAAGCATCTCATATAAAACGCAGCCAGTATCAGGTATCACCTTAATAGCTTTCTGCTCCCGGTATCCGTACTGAAAGCTGAAAGCCCAAAGCTAATAGCAGTGGATGTAAAAAAGGACATATTGTGGCGAGTGTATCTGTGCCTGATAGGCATGGCGTTGTTTGGCGTTGCCATCCTCGTCAAGGTTTTTTACATCCAGAATGTTCAGGGTAGTTACTGGCGCAGCATTGCGGACAGCCTGCATACCAGTTACGTAGCCCTCGATGCTGAAAGAGGTACTATCTACTCGGAGGAAGGCAGGATGCTGTCTACTTCCATTCCGTATTTCGATATACGTGTAGATTTTGCCGCTGATGGCATCCGCGATAAAAACGGGAAGGTGTTCAAGGAAAATCTTGACTCCCTTGCCCTCAGCCTTTCCCTCCTGTTCGGCGACCGTAGTAAAGCCAACTACAAGCAGTTGTTGCAGGAAGGATATAAATCGAAAGACAGGTACTTTCTCCTTAAAAGGGACGTACCATTCAACCAGTACCAGGAAATGCGCCGTTTTCCCATGTTCAGACTGGGAAAAAACAAGGGCGGTATGATCGCTGAAACAAAAAGCAAGCGTATCAACCCCTTTAAACTGCTGGCCAACAGAACTATCGGACTGGCCCGCGAAAATTCGCAAAGCGTGGGGCTTGAAAGAACCTATAATGAATATCTGAAAGGGGTAACGGGTAAGCGACTCATGCGCCGCATTGCAGGTGGCACCTATGTTCCTGTGGAAGGTTACGATATCGAACCAGAAAACGGGCGTGACATTGTAACCACGATCGATGTGAATATGCAGGACATTGTGGAAACAGCCCTCATGAATATGATGGTACAGAATGAAGCCGTTCATGGCACCTGTATCCTCATGGAAGTGAAAACCGGGAAAATAAAAGCTATTGCCAATCTCGGCCGCCAGCCGGATGGCAACTACTGGGAAGATATGAACTATGCACTGCAGGTAGGTGAGCCAGGATCTACATTCAAGCTGGCTACGGTGATCTCAGTGCTGGAAGATAAATACGCTACCATGAACAGCATGGTAAACATGGAAGGAGGACGCTGGCAGGTAGGACGCAGAACGGTATTTGATTCCGAACCGCATCCAGGCCCGCAGAATGTGACCATCAAACATGCATTTGAGCTTAGTTCCAATGTGGGCATGGCCAAACTTGCTGTTCAGTTTTATGGCAGACAGCCCAACAACTTCGTGGCCCGCCTCAGGAAACTGAAGCTGGACCAGCCCACCGGCATAGACCTCGTGGGAGAAGGCAGACCGGTGGTGAAAAGTACCAGCTCCAAAACATGGAGCAACACTTCACTCCCATGGATGGCCTTCGGCTATGAGGTGTTGATCAGCCCACTGCAGACATGCATGCTGTATAATGCAGTGGCCAACAACGGTAAAATGATGAAGCCCTACCTCGTCAATTCCGCAATGGAGTATGGCCAGGTAGTTAAGCAGTTTGAGCCCACAGTGTTAATGGACAGTATCTGCTCCAAGAGCACATTGAAACAGGTACAGGCGATGCTGGAAGGTGTTCCCATAGACGGTACCGCTAAAAAACTGCGGTCGCCCTATTACAACTTCGCTGCTAAAACCGGTACTGCTCTCGTGGCAAACGGCAACCGTGGCTATGCGGATAAAATATACCAGTCGTCATTCGCGGGTTATTTCCCGGCCAATGACCCGCAATACACCTGCGTGGTAGTCATCAGGAACAAACCGCACGCTTTGCGTTTTTATGGCGCTAACGTTGCGGGTCCTGTGTTCAGGGAGGTGGCCGATAAACTCTACGCCATCGCTGTAGAAAAACAGAAGCCGCTGCAGTCCAATGTTCAGCTGGACAGTCTCCTGGCACTGAAGAATGGTAAAGGTGGTGAATGGAAACAGATCCTCAAGACCCTTCAGCTGCCCTGGAACGGTACTGTGGCCAACAACAGCTGGGTAAGCGCTAAAGTGACCAACAGAAAAGTAACCTTCGAACAGGTTATCCAGGGCAAAGGCGCGGTACCGGATGTAACAGGAATGGGGCTCAAAGATGCGCTGTACCTGCTCGAAAACGCAGGGCTGCGCGTAGTGGTAAAAGGAGCCGGGAAAGTGAAAGTACAATCACTCCCAGGTGGTTCCAGGATAGGAAATGAACAAACAATCGTAATAGAACTGAGCTAGATGAAGAAGCTGCGCGACATATTGTATAATGTAAGCATGACGGCCGTTCATGGTAACACAGATGTTACAGTGAATACGCTCTGTACTGATTCCCGTGCCGTAGCACAGGGAGATGCTTTCATTGCAGTGAAAGGAGTACATGCGGATGGTCACCAATACATCGATAAGGCCATTGCACAAGGGGCTGCAGCCATTATTTGCGAAATACTGCCGGAACAACTGACCGATAATGTTTGCTATGTGCAGACAGAAAACAGTGCGGCGGCCAGTGGTATCATGGCTGGAAATTACTATGACAATCCATCGCACAAAATGCAACTGGTAGGCGTTACCGGTACCAATGGTAAAACCACCATCGCCACACTGCTGTTCCGTCTGTTCACCAAACTCGGTTATCAGTGCGGTTTATTGTCTACCGTACAAAATCAGATAGGCGACACTGTTATACCGGCCACACATACCACTCCTGACCCTATCAGTCTCAATGCTCTGCTGGCGAAGATGTTGGACGAAGGTTGCGTGTATGCGTTCATGGAAGTCAGTTCTCACGCAGTTCATCAGCAACGTATTGCCGGATTGAAATTCGCAGGAGGCATCTTCAGTAATATTACACACGATCACCTGGATTATCACAAGACATTTGACGAATACATCCGCGTGAAGAAATCGTTCTTTGATCATCTTCCTGCTACGGCATTTGCCCTCACCAATATCGACGATAAACGGGGCAATGTGATGCTGCAGAATACCAAGGCGCGGAAGGCTACCTACAGTTTGCATACACTGGCAGACTTTAAAGGCAAGATCCTGGAAAACAACCTGACCGGTCTGATCATGCAAGTAGGTGATACCGAGGTTCATTTCCGGCTTATCGGTGAATTCAATGCCTACAATCTGCTGGCAGTATACGGTGCGGCCACATTGCTGGGAATCAATAAAACCGAAGTATTGCAGGTGCTCAGCAACATACAGGGTGCAGAAGGGCGCTTTGATTACATCGTGTCGGACAACGACAAGATCATTGCTATCGTGGACTATGCACATACGCCGGATGCATTGAAAAATGTACTGGCCACTATTAAAAACCTGCGCAAAGGCAACGAACAGGTGATCACCGTAGTTGGCTGCGGCGGAGACAGAGATACGGCCAAAAGGCCCGTGATGGCAGATGTAGCTGCGGAAAGCAGTGACCGCGTCATCTTCACTTCAGACAATCCCCGCTCAGAAGATCCAGCGGAGATTATTCATGAAATGGAAGCTGGCGTGCCTGTTCATCTCAAAAAGAAAGTATTGTCCATCACTGACAGGAAAGAAGCGATTAAAACCGCACTGACCCTGGCCAATAAAGAGGACATCATCCTCGTGGCCGGTAAAGGACATGAAAAATACCAGGATATCAAAGGGGTAAAACATCCTTTTGATGATAAGCAGGTGTTGCTGGACATGATGAAGTTGATGCAAAAATAGTTTTCTGAAGGAACGGATTGTACTTAATAACTCAATGACTTAACAACCGGATATCCGCACTGGGCGGGGTGTCTAGGTTACGACTAAAACATATGTTATATTATTTTTTAAATTACCTGAAAACAGAATTTAAGATCAGCGTCATCGGCGGTGGTATGTTCCAGTTTATCACCTTCCGTGTAACGATGGCTTTACTGCTGTCGCTCGTGATCTCTTTGTTGTTAGGTAAGCGTATTATTAAACTCCTGCAGCGTAAACAGATCGGTGAAACCATCCGTGAGCTGGGTCTTCAGGGAGAAAACAGCAAAAAAGGAACTCCAACTATGGGTGGCCTCATTATACTGGCTGCCATCATCATACCGACTTTACTCTTCGCACAGGTAGCCAATGTGTATATCTGGCTGGTTCTGTTATGTACTGTATGGCTGGGTCTCATTGGCTTTGTGGATGATTACATCAAAGTGTTCAAGAAAAATAAAGAAGGCCTGGCAGGCAGATTTAAAATACTTGGTCAGATCGGACTTGGCCTGATTGTGGGTTCCACCCTCTACTTTAATACAGATGTGGTGGTTTCCCGTGAGGTAATGGGCGCCAAACCGCTCGCACCCTACGAAAGACAGATGCTGAACCATCCGGAGCGCGTTACAAGGGATGGTCACCGGTTTGTGGATGTAAAAACACCCATCACGACCATTCCATTTGTAAAGAACCATGAGTTCAATTATTCCAAACTGATTTCATGGATCCCCGGAGCAGAAAAATATACGTTCGTCATCTACATACTGATCGTCATCTTTATTATCACCGCCGTATCCAACGGCGCAAATATAACGGACGGACTAGATGGACTTGCAACGGGCGTGTCGGGCATAATTGGATTATGTCTCGGCATTTTTGCTTATGTATCGGGCAACATTCAGTTTGCGGAATATCTGAATATCATGTATATCCCCAACCTGGGTGAGTTGTCTATTTTCATTGCAGCCTTTGTTGGAGCATGTGTGGGCTTCCTCTGGTACAATGCTTATCCAGCACAGGTTTTCATGGGTGATACCGGTAGTCTGGCGCTGGGAGGTATCATTGCTGCGTTGGCGTTTATTGTACGCAAGGAACTGCTGATCCCTATTTTCTGCGGTGTATTCCTGGTAGAGTTGTTGTCTGTGATGGTACAGGTATCCTACTTCAAGTATACCAAGAAGAAATATGGAGAAGGCAGGCGTATTCTGAAAATGTCGCCCCTTCATCACCATTACCAGAAGACCGGGTATCACGAAAGTAAAATATCCGTAAGGTTCTGGATTGTAACCGTGATTTGTGTGGTGTTTGCGATTGCAACACTGAAAATGAGATAATCAATTTTAAAACTAACAGATAAGTATATACGAAATGGCAAATAAGATCATCATACTTGGTGCAGGTGAAAGCGGAATAGGAGCAGCCTTGCTGGCAAAACAGCAGGGGTATGATGTTTTCGTATCTGATGGCAGCGTAATAAAAGACAATTATAAACAGGAACTCGCGGTAAACCACATCTCTTTTGAAGAAGGTCATCACTCCTGGGATGTTATACTGGCGGCGGACGAAATTGTAAAGAGCCCCGGTATACCTGAGAAATCAGAGCTGATGCAAAAGGTACGCGCAAAGGGCATACCCGTTATCTCCGAAATAGAGTTGGCCTACCGTTTCTCGAAAGGTAAAAAGATTATTGCCATCACTGGCAGCAACGGCAAAAGTACGACCACTGCCCTCACCTACCACATCTTCAAAACCGCAGGACTGGATGTGGCGATGGTAGGTAACATTGGCGTCAGCTATGCCAGACAGGTGGCCACCGCTCCGGCGGAGTATTATGTGATTGAAATCAGCAGCTTTCAGCTGGATGACATTAAGGAATTCAAACCCGATGTGGCCATCCTCCTGAACATCACGCCTGATCACCTGGACCGCTACGATTACAAAATGGAAAACTACGTAGCCTCCAAATTCAGGATCGCCATGAACCAAACGAAGGAAGATTTCTTTGTGTACTGCATGGACGACCCTGAGATCATGCGGCATTTGGAAAAGCAACCCATTTATTCAGCATTAATACCTTTTACCATCATGAAACCACTGAAAGAAGGCGGCTTTATTGCTAACGACCAGGTGCACATCGAGGTCGATGGGGAACCGGTTATCATGTCGATGTACGACCTATCTCTGAAGGGAAAACACAATTTATATAATTCGATGGCAGCAGGAATCGCAGGACGAACTATGGATATTCGGAAGGAAATGATCCGTGAGAGCCTCACTTCCTTCAAAAGCCTGGAGCATCGGATGGAATATGTGGCCACGGTGAAAGGCGTGGACTTTATCAATGACAGCAAAGCCACCAATGTAAACTCCGTATGGTTTGCACTGGAGAGCTTTGACAGGCCCATCGTTCTGATCATGGGCGGTGTTGACAAGGGCAATGATTACAGCGCGATACGCGACCTCGTAAAAGAAAAGGTGAAAGCCATTATCTGCCTTGGAGTGGATAACAAACCCATCTTCGATGCATTGTCAAAAGATACGCCGGTGATGGTCAACACCACCAGTATGCAAGACGCCGTGCAAGAGGCTTTCAAACAGTCGGAAAAAGGCGATATCGTCATGCTGTCGCCCGCATGCGCCAGCTTCGACCTGTTTAAGAATTACGAAGACAGGGGACGCAAGTTCAAAGATGCAGTGAAGCAGTTGTAAGTGAGGGAATAATGACTGAATGAAAGGGAATAAAAATATTTTGAATCAATAACAACTATGGACGGTTTGCTCTATAAAACAAAAGGCGACAAGGTCATCTGGACGATAGTGGTTTTCCTATCGCTGGTGAGCCTCATGGCCGTGTATAGCGCTACCGGCTCACTTGCCTACCGCGAACGCGGCGGCCATACGGAGTATTATCTCCTGAAGCAGCTGTCGGTACTTGCAATGGGCATACTGATCATCTATTTTGCACATCGCGTGAATTATACCATTTATTCCCGTGTGGCGCAGATAGGTTTCCTGATATCTATACCCTTGCTGGTATATACACTGGCTTTCGGTTCGCATATCAATGATGCCAGCAGATGGATCAGGCTTCCGATACTCAACCTTACCTTTCAGACATCGGATGTGGCCAAACTCGCCATATTCATGTATGTAAGCAGGCAGTTATCGAGAAGGCAACATGTGATCAACGATTTCAAAAAGGGTTTTCTGCCCATCATTATCCCGGTAGGCATCATCTGCGTACTGATCATGCCGGCAAACATGAGTACTGCACTATTGCTGATGGCCAGCTGTATGCTGCTCTGTTTCATCGGCAGGGTACCTGTAAGGTTCCTTGCGTCAATGGTGGCTGCAGGTTTGGCACTGGTAGTATTGCTCTTCATGGTGGCCAGTCTTACCGGAATGGAAATGCGTACTAAAACATGGCAGAAGCGTATCGACAGTTTCGTCCATGATGATCACACTGAAATACCTTATCAGGTGCAGCAGGCCAATATAGCGATTGCTGGTGGCGGCTTCCTCGGTAAAGGTCCTGGAAACAGCACGCAGCGCAACTTTCTGCCGCATGCTTATTCGGATTATATCTACGCAACGATCATTGAAGAATACGGTATGTTCGGTGCATTCCTGATACTGGCGGCTTATATGCTGTTGCTTTTACGAAGTATCAGGATATACAGGCGATGTCCTTATGCCTTTGGCGCCTTCCTGGCAGTAGGGCTTAGCGTCACGCTGGTGATACAGGCGCTTACCAATATGGCGGTAAATGTGCACCTGTTTCCGGTTACCGGGGTAACTCTTCCGTTAGTGAGTATGGGTGGTTCTTCTGTGTTGTTCACCAGTATGGCCATCGGTATCATATTGAGCGTGGCCCGCAATGTGGAAGAGATGGAAGGTAAGCAGGCTGAGAAAGAGCGGCTGGAGAGAGTAATGGCCAATGCAGAAAACAATGCAATGGCATCATAACTGAAACGATTAAACTAAAAAACTAAAAGCTGAAAATATACATGCAACGCAAAGTGATCATAGCAGGTGGCGGCACGGGAGGACACATCTTCCCGGCGATAGCAATTGCGAATGCATTGAAGAAAATAAATCCGGATACCGACATTCTTTTTGTGGGCGCTATCGGTAAAATGGAGATGGAGAAAGTGCCGCAGGCCGGCTACCCCATCGAAGGGCTGGAAATCGCAGGATTCAACCGCAGCAATATCTTTAAAAACATACTGCTGCCCTGGAAGATCTTAAAAAGCCTGCGCCGCGCAAAGGCCATTCTGCAACAGTTTCAGCCGGATGTAGTGGTGGGTGTGGGAGGATACGCCAGTTTTCCGATGTTGAAAAGAGCACAAAAGGAAGGCATTCCCACCCTGATACAGGAGCAGAATTCATTTGCCGGCAAAACCAATAAAATACTGGGCCGTAACGCGAAAAAGATATGTGTGGCATATGATGGTATGGACAAGTTCTTTCCAGCAGATAAGATTGTTTTCACGGGCAATCCTGTGAGGAACAATATCACACAGTCTGCCGTAACGAAGAACGACGCACTACAATACTTCGGCCTCAGTAATAAGAAGCGAACCATCTTCGCTGTAGGCGGCAGTCTTGGTGCAAAGTCTATCAACGAGGCGCTGGTGTCTTTACTGCCGGCGATCGTGGAGAAAGATCTGCAGCTGATCTGGCAGACAGGCAAGCCTTTCTACGAACAGGCTAAAGCTGCGGCGGCACCTTATGCAGACAATATCAAAGTACATGAGTTCATCAACGTGATGGACTTCGCCTACAAAGCTGCTGATGTGGTATTGTCGCGCGCCGGCGCACTGGCTATTGCCGAACTATGTGTAGTGAAGAAGCCGGTGATCTTTGTACCGTATCCTTTCGCTGCTGAAGACCATCAGACATCCAACGCGATGAACCTGGTGAATAAAAATGCAGGGCTGATCATTAGAGATGATGCGGTAAGGAACGAATTGGGCAATGTTCTCTTCAGTCTATTACAAAACAGGGCGCTGATGGAACAACTCGAGCAGAAAATAGGCACGCTGGGAAATCCAAATGCCGATATGGTCATAGCAAAAGAAGTACTTGGAATTATTTAGATATTTTTTGAGAGAAGATTAACATGGATCTGAACAACATACAAAGGGTTTATTTTATAGGCATCGGCGGTATCGGAATGAGCGCCATTGCACGCTTTTTCAATGAGAAAGGCGTGAAAGTGAGTGGCTATGACCGTACTGCAACAGCGCTCACCAGGCAGCTGGAGGCCGAAGGTATGCAGATCCACTACACGGATGATGTAAATGCGATAGACAAGGATGCTAACCTTGTTGTATATACACCGGCGATACCTGCCACACAAACCGAATTGCAATGGTATCGCAACAACGGTTATGAAGTAGTGAAACGCAGCGATGTGTTACAGGAAATTACGCGTGCCCTGTTCGCCATCACTGTAGCAGGCACGCATGGTAAAACCACCGTGTCTACCATGATCGCGCATTTGCTTACTGCCAGCGGTTATGGCTGTAATGCTTTCCTTGGAGGCATCAGCGTTAACTATGACAGGAACTTCTGGAGCAGCGGCAGACAGGTAGCAGTAATTGAAGCGGATGAATATGATCGCTCTTTCCTGAAATTAAGTCCGGATATAGCGGTACTCACTGCAATGGATGCAGATCACCTCGACATATACGGTACAGCGGAGGCAATGGAAGAAGCATTTATCCAATATACGCACAACATAAAGCCCAATGGCACGCTGATTGCTAAGTTCGGTCTGCATCGCGGAAATGAGCTGAAAGCAGACAACAAACTGCTCTATAGTTTACAAAATGATGCCGCTGATGCATATGCTGCCAATATCCGAATGATCAACGGCGGATATGAGTTTGACGTGATGCATAAAGACTGGATGATTGACAATCTCCACTTGCAGCTGGGCGGTATGCACAATGTGGAAAACGCGGTGGCAGCCATTACGGTGGCCCATCTGTTAGGAATCAGCGCAGAGGGAATCAGAGCAGCAGTTGCCAGTTTCAAAGGCATCAAAAGGAGATTTGAGTACATAATCAAAAATGATCATCAGGTATATATCGATGATTATGCGCATCACCCGGAAGAGTTGCGCGCATTGATCACCAGCGCAAAAGCCTTGTTTCCAGGAAAGAAGTGCACGGTAATATTCCAGCCTCATCTCTTTACACGCACCCGCGATCTGGCCGATGGTTTTGCTGAAAGCCTTTCACTCGCGGATGATGTAATCCTCCTTCCGATATATCCTGCGCGTGAGTTGCCCATCGAAGGAGTAACAAGTGAACTGCTGGCGAAGAGAATTACTGTACCAGTGCAAATCATGCAGAAAGAAGAGGTACTGGACTGGCTGAAGAAAAATCATGTGCCGCTGCTGATTACCGCTGGTGCAGGAGATATTGATCAGTTAAAAGATCCGATTAGTCATCTTCTTAAATAATTCAGCAAAAAATAAAAAAAAAGAAAACACAATCAGTAACTAATACGTAAGTAAAAAAATAAAGAAATAAAATGTCTACATCCGTTACTGTATTCAAAAAGCTTGCTTCCGTTCTCCTCTGGGGATTGGCGCTGACAGGCTTTGTGATACTTCTGGTAGCGGCAGGCAGAGATAAAGATGCAGGCATTTGTAAGCGCATACAGGTGAAGTTTGAAGGAAGAGACGATAATTTCTTTATTGAACCGAAGGATATAAAGTCTCTGATAACGAAAGATAAAAACCTGAACCCAATTGGTAAGTCTGTTGGTGAGATCAACATCAGAAAACTGGAAGAAGTGGTGGATCAGGACCCATGGGTAAAGAATTCAGAGATCTATTTCGACAGCCGCCAGGTGCTTCATATTAAAGTGACGCAGCGAGAACCGGTAGCACGTGTGTTTACCTTCTCTGGCAACAGTTTCTACCTGGATGAGTCTGCAGAAAGCATACCTGTATCTCCACGCTATACAGCCAGGGTACCGGTTTTCACGGGATTCCCCACAGATGCGGAGAAATTGCAGAAAGCAGACAGTCTGTTAACGGCGCAGGTAGTGGAATTCGGCAGCTATGTTCTGAAAGATTCTTTCTGGATGGCCCAGGTAGAACAGGTGATGATTACCGGTGATCGCAAGTTTGAATTCATTCCTAAAATTGGCGACCAGGTAATCATTTTCGGGGATGGAACGGATATCAACAAGAAGTTTACGAAGCTGCTGGCTTTTTATAGAGACGGATTAAACAAAGTAGGATGGAGTAGTTATACGCACATCAACATTGCATTTGAAAATGAAGTGGTGTGCACCCGGAAAGATGGAGTACCTCCCCTGCAACCGCCCATTCAGCGCGACAGCCTGAAGTTGCCGGCAGCAGATGAGCCGCCCATCGCAGACAGCGAAGAGCCGGAGAAAGCGCCAGAAAACGCTGCGCCCCCATCGGCACCCGCAAAACCTGTATCGAAACCGGCCGTAAAACCGCCGGCAGCGGCAAAACCAAAGGCCAAAGCGCATACAGCAACAAAAGTGAAAAAAGAAAAAGCAGCAGAGACGCCCAGGCAACAACCTAAAGCAGTGTATAAGCCAGGGAATAAATCTGTTCACACATCAAAAAAACAAAACACGCCATGAATCAGGAAGCTCCCATCATTGTAGGTCTCGACATTGGAACTACGAAGATTGCTGCCATAGCAGGAAGGAAGAATGAATACGGGAAACTGGAAATCCTGGGATTCGGTAAAGCTACATCGTTTGGGGTGCAGCACGGTATGGTGCTGAACATCGATCAAACCATCAAGGCTATCCGGCAAGCGCTGGAGAATTGTTATGCATCCAACCCCAACCTGGAGATTAACGAAGTATATGTTGGCATTGCCGGTCACCATATCAAGAGTTTGCAAACCCGAGGTGATATTGTACGCAACGATACCGAAGCGGAAATATCCCAGAAAGACATTGATCAGCTGATTAATGATCAGTACAAAACCGTTATACCTGCCAGCGATCAGATCATCGATGTGATCCCGCAGCAATATATAGTGGACAGTCTGCAGAATATCACCTATCCCATCGGGATGTCTGGTGTGAAGGTGGGTGCAAACTTCCATATCATCACCGGCGATAAGAACGCCATCCGCAACATCAACCGCAGCGTGGAAAAATCAGGACTGAAGATCCGCGACCTGGTACTTCAGCCATTGGCTTCCGCCGCAGCTGTTATGTGTGATATGGACTTCGAAGCAGGTGTAGCCATCGTTGATATAGGCGGCGGAACCACCGACCTGGCTGTATTCTACGAAGGTATTCTCAAACATACCGCTGTGATTCCTTACGGTGGTGAGAACATTACCAACGACATCAAAAACGGTCTTGGTGTATTGAAAACACAGGCCGAACAGATGAAGGTACAATTCGGTTATGCACTCGCAGATGAAGCGAAAAGTAACGCTTATATCACTATACCAGGTTTACGCGGACAGAGCCCGAAAGAGATCTCCGTAAAAAATCTGGCACATATTATCCAGGCCCGAATGAGTGAAATACTCGACTTCGTAGTATATCATCTCAAACAGATCGGTATGGATAACAAAATGTTGAATGGTGGCATTATCCTCACTGGTGGCGGATCTCAGCTGAAACACCTGATACAGCTGACAGAATATACTACCGGCGCCAGCGCACGTATCGGCTTCCCGAACGAGCACCTGGCGAGCGGGCATATCGACGAACTTACCAAACCTATGTATGCTACCTGCATCGGTTTGATACTGAAAGGATATAATGATTATGAAAACGACCGTAAAACACTGGAAGAAAACTATGTAAAGATCAATACAAGCTATCTGGCCAAAGAGCAGGCCTCCAAAACGTTTTCACAGCCTGAAGAATGGATCGAAGACAACACTCCTTCTTCCCAGGAAGTGCAGGATAGAAAAGCAAAAGAAAGAAATGCATCCCTGAAAAATTTCCTGGATAAAATGAAAACGAAGATCATTGATATGTTTACAGAAGAAGAAGATGCTAAACTGTAAATGTTAAATGGCGCAATTGTTGTGAACAGCAAACGTTTATTATATCATAATAAGAATTAAGCAACGATAACTAATAATGAAAGGATGATGAACCATAATAACAGTAAAGCATATACACACTTAATTCTTAATAGTTCATTATTAACTTATCGTACTAACCCATAAAAGTATAGAGTCATGATACATTTTGATCTTCCTAAGGAAAAATCTTCTATCATTAAAGTCATCGGGATCGGTGGTGGTGGAAGTAATGCGGTGAATCATATGTATAACCAGCACATTGAGGGGGTGAACTTTATTATCTGCAATACCGATGCCCAGGCTATTGCCAACAGCCCGGTACCCAACAAAATACAGTTGGGACCACACCTGACACAGGGGCTGGGAGCAGGCGCCAATCCGGAGATCGGTAAACAGGCAACTGAAGAATCCTTTGAAGAAATCAAAAAGATACTGGAAGTAAATACCAAGATGGCTTTCATTACTGCTGGTATGGGTGGTGGCACCGGAACAGGTGGCGCTCCCATCATTGCGCGGATATGTAAAGAGCTCGGCATTCTGACCGTAGGTATCGTTACTACTCCTTTTTCTTATGAAGGTAAGAAGAGGATGTTGCAGGCAGATGAAGGCGTAAGCCGCCTGAAAGAGTATGTTGATACCCTGCTCATCATCTCCAATGATAAACTCAGACAGAAGTACGGTGATCTGAAATTCAAGGCTGCCTTCGAAAAAGCTGATAACGTGCTGGCAACTGCCGCAAAATGTATCACTGATGTGATTAACTCAACTGGTCAGATCAACGTGGACTTTGCGGATGTATGTACCGTAATGCGCAACGGCGGCGTGGCTATCCTCGGTGCTGCGATCGCTGAAGGTGAAAACCGCGCGCAGAAAGCCATCGAAGATGCGCTGACATCTCCACTGCTGAACGACAACGACATTCGTGGCGCCAAATGGATCCTTATCAACATCTCTTCTTCCGAAGGTGAATTTGAACACACACTGGATGAAATGGATATCATCCAGGCTTATGTTCAGAGCCAGGCTGGTGAAGATTGCGATGTGATCCTGGGTGTTGGCTATGATCAGGAGCTCGACAGAAAACTTGGTGTAACTATCATTGCTACGGGTTTTGAACAAAAACCCATTCAGCAGATGAAGATGGCGCCCAGCACACCTGAGCGCACTGAACCTAAAATTGTAATGCAACTGGGTAAAGATGGCGATGAAAAAAAGATGAGTGCACAGCAACAGGCGCAGGGTTTACTGTTCGCCGAACCGCAGGACCTTATGGCACCCCGCCTGATGGAGCCGGTAGTAACGCACCCTGAACCTGCTAATAACTATCATCAGCCGCAGCAACAGGTTACTCCTCAACAGCCCATAGGCCCCGCACGCCAGAACTATGTGCTGAACGTACAGCAGGTGCCTGTACAGCCACAACCGCAGCCGCAGCAACAGCCACAACAGCTTACACCTGAACAGCAGTACATTCAGCAGCAACAGCAGATACAGCAACAGGTACAGCAGCAAATGCAACAGCAGCAGATACAACAACAGGTGCAGACTAATGTAAATGTTATTCAGCCGCAATCCGGAAGCGCTGCCGGTGGCTATCTTAACAGGCCTGCACATATCTACGTGGAGCCAGGTACTAATACCCCTCCGCCAGAAATGAAAATGGTATACCGGGAAGAAGAAAATAACAACAACCCGATGCCACCGGATGTTCCTATGCAGCATTCTTACGAAGAGCTGGAAGAACAGAAGCGTAAACAGGCTGAAAGAGTTGCTAAACTGCGCAGCATCAGTTTCAATGTGAAGAATATGGATAACAATACGGAAATTGAAAATGTTCCTGCATATCTCCGCCGCAACGTAAACCTTGACAACGGCGCAGGGTCTGCTGAACATTTCTATTCCAACTACACTGTAACCGGCGAACCGGGACAGAATAATCCTACAGAGATAAACACTATCAATACATTCTTAGATGGGAAAAAGCCCGATTGATGAATTAGAATTTTTCCATTCGGACATTTGATTGTTTTTTAGTTGTGTTAAAAAAAAATCCTCCGGTTCCCCGGAGGATTTTTTATTTATAATGATAATTATTCTCTTTACAACTCATTGAGGATCTGCTTAGCCTCTCCCAGCATTGTTGCTGCCGGTGTGGTTTTCAGCGCCTTCAACTCAAAAGGGGCCAGCATCTTGTTGAGTTTCTCCAAGGCGGCAGTATTGTTTGCTTTCGTGAAAGCAGCTCTTAAAATTCTGATCTTCTCGAAATCCTGTACACCTTCAACCAGTCTTTCAAACCTGATAGAAGATCTTGGTCCCGGATATACGAAATAAGTGTCTCCTGCCGCCCAGCTACGGAAACGAGAATCTTCCAGTGGACGTTCTACCCAGCAATTGTAGGCCCAGCGCAGGTATCCAGTATATCCTTCTGCAGCTGCATACCAGCCCATCCACGCCGCTTCTGCTGGTGGTGAGAAAGTAAAAGTATTGGGAAATCCTTCGTGGCAGTAAGTATAAAAAGTAGTGGGCAATCCTTTTGTTACCCTGGCTTTCATTACATCATCAGGATATCGTTCTTCGGATGCGATGCAATAATCGTAGATCTCATCAGCGATTGGTGCATGGTAGCTACCCGCCAGCGACACCTTGAAATCCTTGTCTGCCTTACGAATCACAGCCAACGCATGTTTCATATCTTCCATCGGGCGTTCATCCATGGCGATAGCAGTGATGTTGAACCAGCCTTTAGCTTTCAGGTGTTTTACAAAGTCGTTGAGCATTGGTTGCCAGTGTGCCGTATATTCCGGCGTACCAGGCTTTGCAATGATGAAAGTGTCTTTCGCTGCGGCTTCATCGTAGTAATAGAATTTCAGGTTCCAGGGAATCATGCTGTAGCAGTTGATCTCCTTACGTATGCCCAGGTCCATCATGAACTGCACCCATTTGTCGAACACGCTGTAGTCATATTCCCAGTTGCCGTTCTTTTTCTTTGTCCATTTTACTGTGGAGCTATAAATATCCTGTGTCTGTCTGTTCCAGGGATCATATATGATGGCGGCTGTAATTACTTTCTGTCCTGCATCCGCCAGCATTTTCATGTATGGCTTCATAGCCTTGAAGTGCTCATCGCTCCAGGGTTTCAAGTTATACACCCTTGCAACGGCATCGGGACTTTGCCACAGATCGAGATGAAACTGCCAGTCTTTAGGAGCTGGTAGCGAGCGCTCTATAACTTCTACTTCATAAGGCAGGCTGACAGCCGTAGTGTTGGTTTTTATCTGCACGGCACCTTTGTACCGGCCCGCCGGTGTATTGGCAGGTACTTGTATGCTGAGCCATACAGGTTGTGTGGTATTGGCTGTGAGGTCTTTTTTCCGGATGATGTCAATACCATCTGCCGCAAGAGATGAGTCAAAATCTTTTGCTTTACGGTAGCCACAACCGGTACCATCTTTATTCAGTTCGTCGGTCATGACATATCTTACAAAGCCGGTGGAAATAGCATCAGTGGCTATTTTCTGGCCTTTGCTATTTTGCAGCGGAGTAGTATGAATGCTGAGATCAGTGCTGGCAGTGTTGCTCCAGACAACGAGCTGGGTATGTATCCTTTCACCTTTCCAGGCTTTGGCATTCCAGCTTTGAGTAAGTGCATTTGCATCGGGCGCATTTCTTTTTTCGTAACGGGTGTCGGCAGTACCGAACGCTGCGCGGAGCTGGTTTCCTTTTACGGCTTCCCAGGATGCTTTGTTAACGGGCTTAGGATCGGGTAATTCCTTGTAATCGCTTGCCGGAGAGGTCTGCGCCCATAAGTTTTGTTGCAGTGCCAGTAATACCAGCACGCCAAAAATTTTGTTCACCATATAGTATGTATTCTGAGATTTCGTTACTAGCTTTTT
>NZ_DATLKJ010000143.1:0-12539 GCF_035538455.1 Chitinophaga sp. | reverse complement strand
GTATCCACAGCTCCTCCATTAAAAAAGATCACAGCGTACCGGAAACTGCAAATAAAGCAGAATATATAATGAGCATATAGCATCGTCTGACAAATTGATTCATCAGCAATTCTTCATTTTAACGTGAAAAAAAGGAGTGATAAACGTGAAATAAAATTTACAGCAAATTATGTAACGCAAATGCCCTGACATATGTCATTATACGAATAAAAGCCGTCATTTTACGAACAGCCTATGGAGCCGGGGATAGTATGATAATACTTCCTTATTTGAATTGGTTGCGATAATCCCTTGGATTCATCCCCATATACTGTTTGAAGTATCTTGTAATATTATCGGAGTTATTAAAGTTCATTTCAGCGGCTACTTGCTGAATAGTAAGATCAGAATTTTCCAGCAGGAATTTAATCCGCTGGATTCTTGCCTTTTTTATTTCATCCAGAATAGAACTTCTAATCAATTGCTGGAACTTTTTCTCAAGTCTGCGGCGCGACACGGTAGTTACTTTAACTACATCGTCAACAGATAATTCTTTGGAAGGAGCCGTATTGGCAATATAATGAAGAGCAATGCGAACCTGTTCATCATCTATCGCCAAACTGCTGGTAGAATTTCGCGTGATCACCGTTGCTCCTTCTGTGATAATATCACCACCTGGTTTTTCACCATACTCTATCCATCTGCTTAAGGCCATTGCTACCTGAAAACCTGCCTGTGTTGCATAATGTTCGATACTTGAAAGTGCCGGGCTGGCCATATCGCAGATGATCGCATCATTATCAACACCCAGTATTGACAAATCATCAGGTACTTTAACTCCCAATCCCTTCGCTGCATCCAGCAGGTGAATATTCAATTCATCTGTCACCGAGAAAACAGCGCAAGGTTTCTCCAGCGAGGGTAACCATTCAGTCAGCTTTCCCGGTAGATGCTCCCATAACAGGCTTCTGTTATCAAAAATATGTGTATGTACCTTATAACCGGCATTATTAAGTCGCTCAACATATCCTGCTTGTCTCTCAGAAGACCATTGAAAATTCTTAAATCCTAAAAATGCATAATTTCTATAGCCCTTTGAAATAAAATACTCAGCGGCCATTTCCCCCAACGTTCTGTTAGGCCCCCATAAGTTTATTCTGTCTTTATATAAACCGGTGTGAGGGGATATAATAAGCGGAATATCCAGATCGAGCAATTGCTCAAATCCGTCAATCTCTCTGGTTAAAATTCCGTCAGGCTTCCAGGCAATTACCCGCTCAACTAATGTAGCCTGACTATTATCCTGAATATATTTTGGAGAAAAGGAAAAGAAAATAAACTTGTCATGGATTTTATTAAAATGGGTAACACCCGTTAATATATCCCGGTCATATGCCCGGGATACATCCACCAGTACTGCTACTCTCAGCTTCTTCTTCACCTTTGCGTGCTTGTTTCTTTTATGAAAGAATTTCTGTAAAATACTAACTTTTGGAGAGATTTCTTAAGGCTTCCGGGGGGATGCAAAAACGTCTTTCTGTTTTTGCAAGAAAAAATACCCGGTAAATTATTTCATATCATATAAAAGTTCCCAATCCACTTTGGGTACATGCAACGATCCCAGCTCCCTATCGCCCTCAAATAAGAGTGGGAAAAATTTGCTGTTCAGTACCTTATCCTGCTCCATGACAGGAAAATTATGTAAGGCATCCGCCCTTTCATAACGGGCGGTATTCCCAAGCGTATCTGAGGCCATTGCGTTAATCACCACTGCTCTCCTTGGCCTTTCAGAATAATTCGCATAAGATCCGTGCATGGTCAGAGGATGATGGAAACTCGCATAACCTTTTGGCAATTCATTTGCAACTTTATTCCTGAAGACATCATTCTGCTCAACAGTTAACACTTGTGTTACTGCATCCATATCTCCAGTCAGCCCCGTTATTGGCAATAGTCCCCACTTATGGCTGCCAGGTACATAATATAAACATCCATTTTCTTTGGTAGCATCGTCCAGCCCTATCCAGCATGTAAGATGGTGCATGGGCTTCGTGAATGTCCAGTAAGAAAAATCCTGGTGCCACGCTACTACGCCCCCATGCTTTGCCGGCTTACAAAATAACTGATCATGAAAAAGCCGGAACGCTCCTCCCAGCAATTGATAGGCTGCCATGCGATAGGCAGGCGACCAGATAAGGTCATGAAACCCAGGGGTTACTCTCCAGCCGCCAATTGCATGAAAAAGTACCTGGCCCGGATCTTCTGATTCATTACTCTCATAGTGGTAGAATAACTTCTTTTCCTCGTTACCAGCGGCCTGTAACTTTACCAGTTCACTATTCAGTATGCCTATCTGCTCCTCGCTCAATATCCGGATACCTGAGACAAAACCATCATTCTGGAAAGATATGATTTGCTCCTCAGTAAGCACATATTGAGCCCACTCCGCTGCAGTGGATGGCTGGTGGAATAAATCAGAAACCGGCATGCTATAATTTGCAAAGTCGGATGACGATGGTGATGCTAAGTCTTTCATACTACTTAACTGTTTAAATTGCTGCAATAAATTTTATCAGTGCTATGCTGGGAATTTGTCGATCTTATAGCCAGAAATTTGATTGTATTAGCAATTTAACCCACCGATACCGTTTACTTTATTTCATTTTGCGAATAAAACCATACATTTTGCGAATGTCGCAAGTATCTTCTGCTAAGGCGCCGATGGCGCCCTGCACCACAAAATATCAGTTCTATCTTGACCAATATCGATTCTTTTTTGACCAATATAAAATATAATTAAACTCTATTTTATTCGCATCCAAACAACAAACTAATACATATACATGTCGCTCTTATGGAGCTGACATCGCTGAATTGTATTTTCAGGAATGCTCTTTCAATAAATTTGTTGTCAGGTTAATTAAAACTGAAAATTATGAAAGCACAAACATCAATCTTAGCAGCAATTACATGTATATCATCCTTAGTGGCATGTAATAGTAATGATGGGCAAAAACAACAGGAGGATTCAACCAAAACTAACCCGGCAACCTCAGCAACAGTAGAGAAGCCTGCACCTGGTGATAAATTAATAGGAAAATGGGTTCAGCCAATCCCCGGCCAGGAGCCTGATAAACAAGGGATTCAATTAAACTCAGACGGAACAGCCACTTCAATTAACATGCACACACTTATTTATGAAAAATGGGAATTAAAAGGCGATACGCTGATCATGTGGAATCACACTACAGGCGTAAAGGCGGCAGGACCAGGTATTGACACCACTATTGTAAAACAGGTCACTGACTCCACACTCATCCTATTGGGGAATGGTGGCATGGAACTTAGCTATACCCGCGAGAAATAATAATCTGCTTTCTCTGATTTCTCACCGCAAATCTGATTACAGTGCACGCAATTTATAATTGCTTGTATCTCGTCTAAGAAAAAGGGACAAGCCTTTCCTCTGAAGACTTGTCCCTTCTGTGATCATTATCGTTCACAGTCATCCTCGATGCGCGTTCATTCCAGGATAAAGCTCATCGGACTGAAGCCTTTGACATTACATGTAAACTTTCCATTGACAACAACTACCGGTTTACCCGCAATCTCACCACGGAGGTTTACCGGAGTGGCTTTGGAGAAATACTGATGCCCCGGTAGTGTAACCACCACTTTACCGGTATTCCCGGCCATTTCCCAAAAACGCAGTAAGGTACCTTTATTCCCATCCGGATCTTCTCCAAAGGCGGTTACCACTATTCCTTTGCGCGACAGCTCTAGTCCGGTCTGTTTTTCAGGCAGTTTGCCGCTACTGTTCTCTGGGGTCACAGCCAGAAGTGGATAACGTGCCTCCAAAGCAGGGATGGTCATCTTTTCAGCCTCGCCTGCATGATTGTTAAATGTCCACAGCCTTACACGGGAACTCCAGGTACCTGCATACCAATACCGGTAATTTGTATTCCACTGGTTGTTGTATAGATTGATGAATACAATAGGTTTCCTGGGTATGAAGTCGAGGGAGAACTTCCAGCAACCAGGTGTATCCAGGCTGATCAGTGGGTGATCAAGCGGACAAACAGCTATCCCCCTTCCTGCTGCATCCGTGAGTGTGACGCCTTGTCCTACAGTATACAAGTGTTTGTTTGCACCCCTGAGTATATCTGTAGCAGGGTTCATTATTCCCAGCGGACGATACACTTTAAAAACAGGGTCTTTGATATTGAATGGAAGTGCCAGCCAGTCAGCCTCTGGCCAATTATCTTTTGCTTTGTCCAGGATAGTTAATTCGAGATCTATATACGGCTGGCCTGTTGTCAGCGTTACCGTCAACCGCGACGCTGGCAGATGCTTTATCGGATCCGATGGCATATCCAGGGTGGCAGTTTGCTGCAATGCACTGGTATTAACAATCAGTTTTCCGCCAGAAGGCGACGTCATGCTGTAGGGTACTATTTTTTCCGATACCATACCAGGTTTGTGCATGCCTGGATGCAACCATTCACCATTCGCTCCATGAAACTTCCAGGCGCGCTTTTGCTGGTAGGATTCTGTAAAGCGCTCCGTTTGTTCAAGTGTGAACCGCTCATTACAATATTGACCGGTCTGATGTTCTGTCACACTCGCCGCCCAGTCGTGACCCGTTTTTTTGTCGATCAGCGATGATATAGCTCCTTTGTTAGTATCAAACGTTATTTTATAATATTGATTTTCGATGGAACTGTTTGCAGATGGCCGTGCCACATCTTTGTCCGGCAGAGGAACCACAACATATCCGCTTGCCGGAACGTTGCTCACCAATACTTGTTGACCTTTAACATCTACCGTGCCGCTTCGCTGCCAGGGCAGAGGGTTGTAAACAATAACGCTGTTTGAGGGGCATTTTACAGTCCGTGCAAGCCACGCGAGATTGTCTGCCTTCAGGTGATTGGTAATATTCCATGCACCACGGATATAGTCAGTTTTATCTTCCCATGAAGCTTCCAGGTCGGCATATTTAGCCGGAGGGAGTTCTTTAAATGCATCCCCATATTGCTTAACGGATGCAGCGCCTCCCCAGGTGTGTTCGGCATATAGTGCCATCAGTTCATAAGCTCTCGTAACAGAATCAGCAACAGCAGGAGCAGGCAGGCCCCATATCTTCAATTGTGTATTGAGCACTTCACCCGTTGTTGCCATAGGCGCGGCTTCACGCGATAATTTCGAGCCCCCGGGATCGCACATCATCCCGTGCACCCAGGTATCCGGCATTTCTCCCTTAACAACAGGCAACTTGGGATGTCCGGCAAGTATAGCGTTGACAAAATCGTCCATCGTGCCTACTTTTACTTTCACGCCCGGTAGTTTTTCATGCGCCTCATCAAACAATGCTTTCACGTCTTTTTCACTGGGAGGTCCACTGTTATCCATGGTTACAAAAATTGCCGGCCATACTGGATAGGGCCAGTCAGCCGGAGGCAATAATCCATGCCCTACAAAATGTTCTCCTTTTCCCCAGGCATGAGGAAAGCCAAGCCCTGTAGCAGTACCGTATACACTTGAATAGAATGTCAGCACGCGGGAGCCATCGGGTCCTTCCCACCAGAATAGCCCAGGTGTTTGTACAAAACCGCTGGGCCAGTTGCACCCTATATGTAAAAATTTCACACCAGCGTTACCCAACACAGTAGCAAGTTCACGTGAATGGGAAGGCATATCTGTCACCTTTGCCGATTGTGGCAGCGGCAAATGATATTCCCTGGAAAGCCTGGAAGCAAACCCCAGGCCCCGTGTCAGCACTTCTGGTTCACACACATCCGTTTCAACTGTAAAAGGCATAGCATGGGTGATAAACCTTCCACTACGGAAGGCTACGTCCAGTTTCTTCCGCCGCTCTTCAGTCTGTCCGGGCCAGGGTTCCATCACCTTTGACATCACCCAGCCAGGGCAAGTCCATTTGAACTGTTGATCTGCCGGCATAGACAACGAAGCATCCATAGCTTTAAGTGCCCTGTCGATCATTTCCGTGCGGTAATATTGTACAATATCTTTCACACGACGCGTGTAGCCAATGTCAAAATGAGTTTTGAAAACGACGATGATCTCTTTTACAGGAGTGTTGCCCGCAGGCTTGTTTCCCCCTGACAACGTTTGACCGGAAATATGCAAGGTTGCCATGCACCATGCCATCAATATGAACACGGATCGGGTTCTTTTCATGATAAGGGTTTATTTGGTTGTTACATTTATATCAGCATTTTCACACCTGCCTAACGTAAAGATATAGGTGCAATTTATTTCGCGCCACCGCTATTTTGCTCTATTTCAGTGCTTTCTTTGCCACTACTGATTAGTAAAAATAATCGAAGAGCGGATCTGTAGTCTCTCAATTGCAGTACCCAAAAAATAAAAAGGTCCGCACCAAAGTGCGAACCTTTTCTCGCTCATATAAAGGCTGAGGACAAAAACGCTTCGTTATTTCATATTTCACCAGATGCGTCTCTCGTATCCAGCCTGTTGACGCTAAAGTACAAGAAAGTCTTGCTTTCTTGCAGTCAAAACACAAAGGACAAACATATTCTATTCAACGCTCTAACGTCTACTATATAGGGTATATCTTATCAATGTTTGACCTTCTCCTTTTTAACAGTACCGGCAGTATGTTTTCTAACGGCAATACGTTTCTTACGGCCAGTTGCCCTATAGTAGGCAATGGTTTCACTGATCATCTTTCTGTCATTCTCCGTCAAAGGTTTAGGATCAACCACAAAATCAATACCTTTCGGCTCCTTAATGTATCCCATATCTCTATAGTTTTAAAAACCATAATTTTAACCAGGTCAGAAGTTTCTGTAATCCTGCAATGGGAAACATAATCATACCTGGCCTTATGTGAGGTAAGAAAAAATGAACATGCCAGGTGGAAAGCGTGGCATTGTTACGGGTCAGTTTTTAACTATTTTTGAACAGGACCAAGATATAGCCCCGCTACGAATTTCATATTCTGAACCTTATAAAGTTATTGAGATAATCTCATCTTGGAGTGAAATATCGTTACCATATTATTCTTTGGGCTAACACTGATACAACAAATTCATAAGTAAATAATAAACGATACAGTAGCTGTAGACAAAGAATTAGCAACCGTGAGCATGTAGTCTTCTAAAAAAGTCTTTTGCGTTTTCGACTTTCTCAGGAAAAAGCTCCTTACCCTTTAAACGCATGGAAACCTCATTAAGGAGTTTTTTAGTCCTTAACTCCTTAACAGTTCTTGCTTTTATTCTGATAATTGAAGATGATTTTCCCATAGTCCAAATTTAGTCATATTTCCTTATATACCAAAATGGCATCATAGTCGTTACCGATCTCATAATTTTCAATTTGTGTATGGCCAAGTTCATTTAAAGTTCCTCCCTTAAACACATATATTACTTAAATATGTATAATGTTTATTTATAAATCGCCTATAAATGGAAATCCTTCGATCTATATTTTTACATTTCTCAGTACATTTTTTATGGCATGTTGTAATGCAATCTTTAAAATACTTAGGATTACTATCGCTTCCTTTGACGAAAATCAAACCATTAGAAACCAGTTCAAAAAAGAGAGGAGCAGTACTTAATACCGTATTAAATACTTTATAAACATCCCCATTGTTACTAATACTAGTGTCACGTATATTGTTTGTTGAATGATCATAATCTCCAAACCCTAAATTGTAAACAGGCTTTTTATAAAAACTGAATCCCAAACACGAATATTCAATAGCCTTTACTACATTTTTGGAGCCAATACTTTCGAAATAAAATTTTAATTTAAGGGGTTCTTTTTTGCTGTCTGAATTTATTTCAGTATCAACTTTTATATCATAAAGATCTGTAGAATTCATCTTCTAAAGTTATCTGAAAAATCGGAAATGCGAATCTCGGCGATGCAAATTTTAATATCAGTACACAATTAATTCAGTCAAAATCTAACAATGCCTTGCATATTCTTCTTGGTATGATTATTCAAGCACCACAAATATCTATCGGGCATAATTGAACTTACCGCCACTCGCTACGGAGTCAGGGCAATTGTATCTCTTTGTCGTCTGGATCGGCTTCGGTAGTTCGTTGTTACTGTACTAAAAAGAAAAAGGTCCGCACCAAAGTGCGAACCTTTTCTCGTCCATATAAAGGCTGAGGACAAAAACGCTTCGTTATTTCATATCCCACCAGATGCGCCCTCTCGTATCCAGCCTGTTGACGCCAAAGTCGGCATCTTTCTGCTGCATTGCCTGTACGGCTTTGTCGAGGTTAGCGTTGATCTCTGTAGAGGTCACTGGCAACACTGCCCTACGTGGAATCAGCAGGTTCTGTGAACCGGTGTACAGTGTTTCAAGATATGCTACGCCGGAACCATCACCGATCTTGTTTCCTCCGGCAGGATTGAATAGTTCAAACTGTGGATAACCGGTACGTTTCCACATAGCCCAGGCTTCTTCTGGTTCTGTAAGGAAATTCACCCACGCCTGCGAATATACACTGGCTAAACCGCTGTATGGATAACGGGTGAGGAAATCGCCAAGCTTGGTAGTATCCGCACCAGGTGTGTTTTGTGAAACGCCTCTTTGCTTGTAATCATTGAAAGAAGCAGTAACGCCGTCGTTATACCATTGCGCAGCTGATTTACCCAGGCCGTTGCCTCCTTTGGCGGCAATTTCTGCCATCATGAAACAAGTCTCTGCATAGTTCAGCAGGGATGTTCTCATTTTGATGGTGCTTCCATCCACTACTGTTTCATCATCATGCAGGGAAGTGTTATCTCGTTTAAAACCACCGTTCTTAACGAACAACCTTGACTGTATCAGGGAAATAAAGCTGAGTGTTCTGGTATCAGTAGAAGTTCCGTTCTGGATCGTAAACTGATGGGCTTTAGCCTGCCCGGTCCATCCATAGGTGCTGCTGGCGGAGGCAGAAAATACATGCTTGCCCCAGTAGCGGGAAGTGTTCACGGCTGGATTGTTCAGGTCTGTAAGGCTCGCAGGAGTACCTTTTGTTTTCACATCCACATATGGCTTGTAGTTATCACCCCAGTCGTTCTGACGCACCATCAGTGCAAGGCGCGGGTCCTTAGTTGATTTCAGGAACTCTACAAACGGATAGGCAGCTACATACACGTTCTGGATTGCGTCAATATCATCTATGTTATTATTCCAGTCTTTCACGTTATCATAACCAAAAGATTCTGTACCGGAAGAGATGATCATGCCGCTGTAGTTGGTGGCAATATCATTCAGTACGTTCTGCAGGTTAGCAGCATTTCTTTTTTCATAGCGCTGCGCGATTTTGATACGAAGCGTATTGGCGAATTTCATCCAGCTGTCTGTCTTTCCCCAGTAAAAGAAATCCTGCTTTTCAATCTTAACCTGGTTGGGCGTCTTCGCTTTCAGTACGTCTACAGCCGCTTTCAGCTGTTTATCAAAAGTCAGGTAAAGGTCCCAGTTGAAATCGTAATCAGGCACCGGGTATTTCACCACATTAAAAGACTGAGAATAAGGCATAGCGCCAAATACATCAGACACTTTCCAGGCATCATACACACTCATAATCTGACATATAGCTGCGAGGTCGGTATAAGCCGCTTTCAGGCTCTGATTGTCGAGGGTGTTGATCTTACTTATAATGCGCTGATAATCCCTCCCGGTGGTATTATAAAAATCGCTGTAAAGCGCGCCGCCACTTCCCGGATCGGGAAACACTGTTTTGGTGGGATCACAGTACGGTGATTCCAGGTCGCCTTTATCCACGCTGTTACCTACAATGTATTGCATGTATCTCAGCGAGGTACTGTATTTGTTGAGCAGGCTGCCTCTGCCTGGCAAGGTATAGCTAAGTGTAGCATTGGTGAACAGGAATTCAGGACGCGTATCATTCAATGTATCAGGATCTGTATTGATCTCTTGCAGGTCCTTTTTGCAGGACTGTGTGAAACCTGCTACTATCAGCAATCCTAACGCTATTTTATATATGTTCTTCATGTTGATGTCTGCTTAAACTGTTAGAGATTGATATTTAAGGTTACTGCGTAGTTGCGGGAGAACGGAACCGCACCTGTGATAACAGGATTGAACGGATTGTTGCTCTGCAATGATTCAGGATTCTGTCCACCGGTAAGACCGTTATACAAGTACGCAATGTTGCGCGCAGTGAAACGGATATTGGCGTTCTTCAGGTGTATACGGCGGATAACCTGTTGCGGAATCTGGTAACCCAGTGATATTTCGCGCAGCATCAGCCAGGATACTTTAGTAACAGAACCGTTGTCGAAGTATGCGCCCCAACCGTAGGTGTTGATATAGTAAGAAGCGGCTTTCCATGAATCCACCAGTCCTTTTTCATATGCCTGTTTGAAGGTCATGCCACCAATGTCTTCACCGGTTTTAGGACTTTTCTCACCCGCTGCAAAAACGGCATCAGGTACAGCGCCATCAAATACTTTCTGACCGGAGTAAGAGTCAGTACGCTCCACACCGCCATGCTCTTTGTCGCGGTACTGCATGGTATTAATCAGGCTTCCGCGGCCCATACCATAGTTATAGGCTTCTGAGTAAGCCAGACCACCAAAGCGGCCATCCAGCTGTGTATAAAGCGTGAACTGTTTCCAGCGGAGATTGGCATTGAAACCACCCAGCCAGTTAGGTTCTACACGGCCCATATTCTCTCTGGGATGATCTGCATTAAACTGTTTGTTAACCCAGGCATACTCCTGGAAATCATACTTCCTCTCAGGATCTGTATTGGATGCCCTGGAACCCACCTTGATCAATGGGAATCCTGTCTTGGCATCGTAATCACGATAGCTGCTGTTGGCAGTAAGCACACCAAAATCACCGCCTTCATAGGCGAATACGCCAGCGCCATCATAGTTGCCCATCAGCTCATACTCTTTCCTGCCAGGATAGAATTCGATGATCTTACCCCTGTTGCGGGTAAAATTGAACGACAGATCCAGGCGGAGATCTTTCTTACGTATAGGCGTTACGTTTAACAATATTTCTATACCCTGGTTCTGGATATTACCCGCATTGATCCTTTTCTTACGGTAACCTGTTTCAGGAATACCATCGATCGTAAAGATCTGGTTGAAGGTATTCGTCTTATACCACGCCACATCCAGGTTAATCAAATCGTTCAGGAAAGACAGATTCGTACCCAATTCCAGTGAGCGCTGTATTTCAGGCTTCAGATTCAGGTTAGGCAATACATCGGAATTAAGCGGCTGCGATGTAGTCACGGAATTCCCGTTGGCATCCACCACCACAGATTGTTTGTAACCACCGAAACCGGTACTGAATGCGGCAGTACCGCTACCCACCCATGCCAGTGATGCTCTCAGCTTACCGAAAGACAACCACTGCGGCATCGCTGTTCTCCACATATCAGAGAAAGCCCATGATACATTCACAGAAGGATAGAATACAGAATAATTATTAGCACCCGGAACTCCGTCAGGGTAGGTAAGAGAAGACAACCAGTCGTTACGGCCTGTCAGCTCCAGGTTCAGGTAATCCTTGTAGCTCAGGTTGGCAATAGCGCCCACAGCAATCACTTTATTGCTTGGCGGACGGAATGTATAATACCTGTTATCTCTGATGTCCTCAATTGAATTGGATAACACAAACACATTAGGTACACTCAGGCCACCTTTAGTAGAAGCGCCATAGGTTTCGCGCTTACCATCTCCGTAATATTCATTCACCACTCTCACATCCAGATCCAGGTCTTTATTCAGCTTACGGGCAGCATGCGCCATAAACAGGTAGTTATATCCGGAGCTGTACTCACCGCCTACGCCATAGGAACCACCCGCGCCATAAGCACCGCTGCCTTTCTCTTTATTTTCGAAGAAGATACGGTAGTTATTGAAGTTTGCCTTGGCACTGAGATCCAGCCAGTCGTTGACTTGCGCCTTCAGCAATACCGTTGCCAGCAAAGACTTTTCAGAACGTTTGTTATTCACATTATCAAAGCGGTTGAATGCCTGTCTTACCACATTATCATACTGCGCATAACCATACTCTTTCATAGAACCATCTGCATTGCGGTAGTTATTCTTCCAGTCGAGAAGATCTGTATTCCTTGGTACGGAATAATAAGTAAGGAAGCCCAGGTTCTGGCCGGAAGTCCACCAGTAACGGCCTTGTCCGTACGGATTCAATGCATCTGTAAGCGCGTAGCTGGCGCCGGCTTCCACAGAAAACACTTTGTTGATTCTTCCGGTAGTACGGAAGTCGAAGCTGTTACGGTCTACACGGTTATTAGGTAATGTACCGTCGTTGCGCAGGTTAGAATAAGAGAAACGGTAGGTTACTGATTCACTGCCCCCGCTGAGGGAGATATTGTTGTTGATATATTTACCATTCTGGAAAAATGATTTCCAGTTGTTGGATTGCGGAGAATAAGGCACCTGCTTCTTCGGATCAAATACAGCAGGATGCATGCTGCCATCCATCTTAGGACCGTAGCTGAAAGAAGTAGTAACCTGTGTGCCATCCGGCTTGAAGTTTCCTTCACGGAAATAGGGCGTACCGCCAC
>NZ_DATLKJ010000142.1:0-16338 GCF_035538455.1 Chitinophaga sp. | reverse complement strand
TGATGGAAAAGGGAGAAGCTGCTAGGTATGCTAAATTCTGGGAGAATTATTCGCCTAAGCAAATAAGCCCCAATTCTACAAGGATGGATTGGTTAAGAGTAAGTGGTCGTACTGGTAGTATGGAGACTTCGAGAGTCATCTATGATGGCTATGGACGCCAAATATATCGGGTAGACTATTCCGATCACATGAGACCTGCTGATCATAGCCTGCCTCATTTGCATCAATATGAGTATGGACCAAGATACGATCCTATCAAAGGAAAAGAGACACTGTTTAATTTTTGGCCAAAATGAAAAGTATGAAAAAAATAGAGTTGATTACAAATGTATACCCTAATTGGAAACCATCGGACATTGCATTTATCAAAACTGTCGAATGGTCAACCAGTAATATAATGATGATTGTTTATTGTCAGTTGAGAGGTGATGGGGGCGGCTGGCCTGACATGTCAAATGATTTTTTTGAGGTAATTCTTATGTTCAGTAATGTTTCACACTTCAGACTTGATTTTACCGCTAAGGGAGTACAACAAATTTCAGGATGTGATATTCTTGATGTTTCAGGTAATGGATTAGAGAATATCAATTATCAGATTGAAGATTATGAAAATGACATAATAAATTTTTCTTGCGAAGAAATAGAGGTGATCGAAGTTAGTACACCATTTAAGATTGGTATATGAAATGAGTAAGTAGCGCAATAGATGTTATTAATCTTAATTAAGAAAATAATCATTGACAATGTTGACTAATTTTGAATATCCCTACCACCGGAGAATTATTGGATTGATAAGTTTTTTGGTTTGTTATATGTGCGCAAGTGCGCAATATGAAGACAAAACGGCCATTACATTGCCATCTCCCAATAATATTTTCGCGACTTCGTACCTGAATAGTAATGTTAACCTGTATACTGGAGTTCCGAATATTTCATTGCCTTTATATACAATGGAGTCTAAGGAAATGTCTGTACCAGTAACGCTTAACTACAAAGGAGGGGGGATCAGGTTACAGGATGTGGCGTCTTTTGTGGGATTAGGCTGGAGCTTACGTGCTGGAGGAATGGTAACCAGAATTGTAAGAGGAATGCCTGATGAGTCGGAAAAAGGCTACATTGGAAAGAATAAAACAGGCGTACAGGTAAATGGAGGAGGAGAAACTAATGCCACGCGTGCCGATAAAGTTGCAACCGGAGAATGGGATGGAGAACCTGATCTTTTCTATATTTCTACGCCTACAGGAGAGTTCTCCTTTGTATTTGATGAAAATGGTATACCAGTGTTTAACCAGCCAGTAAAGTGTAAGGTATCATTTGAACGGTTAAATGGCCCCGATGACGACCTGAGTATCCAGTGGCATTTGACTGACGCAAGTGGGATACATTATATTTTCGGTATGGATGCTGCCTCCCGGGAGAATGTGGCTGACACCAAGAGCTTTACATCTACCTGGTATTTAAGCAAAATGTATTCATTTAACAAAACAGATGAAATTACTTTTGACTACCTGGAGGGTAAAGATGTAACTACTACTATCTATAACCGGATGCGTGTAAATTTCAAAGCATATAACTGTATGCCTCCGGATAATTTTCAGACAATAATAAACAACTCCCGCACTTACCAAAAGGTAAAGTACCTGAGTGCGGTTAATACGATTTCAGGAAGAATGAAGCTCAATTATATAGATCGGCGGGATGATCTGGATAATGGATATGCGCTCAGTAGTATAGAAATATATAATAAAATTGATGTGGACCCCGTAAGGAAATACACATTTACTTACGATTACTTTACAAGTCCGCTTCCTGAGAAAGAGAGAAACAGGCTTTGTCTCAAACAGATTTATACGTCTTTTGGAAAGAACACACCGTTGTTCAGGCTTTATAATCTGGATTATTATTTTAACCCCGGCCTTATCTTTCCGGATCGCAGCAGTGCTTCCTTTGATCATTGGGGATTTTACAATAATAACAGCGGATCTACACCATACTATCCAGAAGCTGATAAAGAGCCAGTCTTAGAGAAAACACTTCAGTATTCCTTACGCTCTATTGAGCATGCACAAGGTGGAAAGACGGAGTTTTTGTATGAGCTTAATTCCTATTATGATGAAGCGTCAAATACGGATAAAAAGTCAGGAGGCCTTCGTATAAGTGCAATGAAAGAGTATGACAACTCAGGGAAATCCTATACTCGTTCATATGAGTATAAGCTGGACAATGGGAAGAGCTCCGGACAGGTGACAATGAAAAATATCCGGTATATAAAATATTCTGGAGTGACTATGCCTTCCCCGATAGGAGGTTGCTCCATTGATGCGGAGAGTTGTAACGCCGGGCTTATATTTAACATTAGTGATATTAATGGCGTTTTTACCGGATATTCAAAAGTAAAAGTAATAGAGCCTAATGGTGGATACACAAAAAGTGATTTTACAAATTTCAATGATTTTCCCGATTATTTCACTATCCACAATTCACTCATCGGTACTGCAATTGATATTAATAACATCCGGCAGTTTGGGTATTCAACTTCCAATGCCCATAAAAGAGGATTGTTAAAGTCAAAGGTCGTATTTACATCTGATAGCAAGCCTGTATCTGAAGCGTTGTATGAATATGGTCAGTTATCACTTGCACAGCGAAAGGCATTGGGAGTAAGTGTTACCCTTTCTGCCTCTATTATATCTGTATTGAACTATTTTGAGAATGTTTATTATCAGGTAAAGGACAATTATCAGTTGTTGAAGGAAACAGAAAAGATATATGATGCAAAGGTTCCTACACTATACCTGACAAAGACCAAATCATATACATATAATCCTGAAGGAACGTTAGTACGCATTACTTCTTATACTTCTTCAGAAGGGGAAAATTATTCCGATAAGGTTTACTATCCGGAAAACAGAAGTGAAATAGCCGGTCTTACTGCTGATGAGACCCAGGCATATACGCTGATGAATGACCTGGCTGTACCTATTCGCGAAGAGCACAATACGACAGATAATAACAAAATCATTAAGCATTCTTCTTATACTGTTCAGAGTGATGGTAATCCCGCTCATACAAAAGTTTTCCTTAATAAAGTATCTTCTTCACGGAATAGTGATCCGTTGCGGCAGGAGGTGGATGTCAGGTACGATTTTGTTACAGGAAATGTCTCCAAGGAAGTGAAAAGAACCGGACAGTATACCAGTTATCTGTGGAGTAGCGATAATAAGATCATTGCAAAAGCTGATTATGCAGACAACAATGAAATATATTATCAGGGATTTGAAGAGGTGAACAATGCTATTACCGGAAGTGCATATGCTGGTAGAAAATACTTTTCGGGTAGCTACACGATTCCTTTCACAAGACCCAATGGTAAAAAATATATACTATCATACAGAAAATTGGTGGCGGGTAAATGGGAACCCGTGAATACAGTCTGCTCGTCTGATAACATGATTCTTAACGAACCGGTACCCATAGATAATATACGCATATTCCCAGAGGGATCCCAAATGACGACATATACGCATATTCCTTTGATAGGGATTACATCCGTCTGTGATTTTAATGATAATACCCAATATTACGAATATGATGAAATGCTCAGACTAAAGCTAATCAGAGACCTGAAAGGGAATATACTCAAGCAAATGGGTTACCAATATTCATGCGACTGCTTTTTTAAAAATTTATTGGCTTCAATTGAAATCAGAAATGCTATTTCCGAGGATGATGGAACATATGCATCCTACACAGGTGACATTTATGTAGTCTTAAGAGATCAAGCCGGATCACCTGCTATTAATCCCAATTCTGTTTTCAATTTCAGGACAACCACAAAGACGCAGTCCAGTACTTCCTCTACTGATGGAACAGTTACGTTCATGGGATCGGAACTGATGATTTATTCGGGATTATTATCTGAGTATTATTTCGATTCAAATGGGAAACCGATTCGCTATAAGGAAGTTAGTATCAGTAAATTAGCTGGAACTGGATATAATTGAGGATATAGTACCTGAGCGGAGATACTATTGATGCTCCTTGAAGTATTGCGAAATGGTTCTATACAAAAAGGTAGGGATAACCTGTAGCTTTTTTATAGAACCATTTCCATTTATTAAAATCATATAGCCGATTTCCTATTGGTATTATATATACCAACAACTTACTTCGAAACCTACTTCTCCAGATCCTTGATAACAGCAGGGTATTGATTGGCCCATTTATAGAGCTGCTCGGACATTTCACTGATTTCATTAATTGAGTCCACTTTATATTTATCCAGCACATCCAGGTTAGTGAGTTTGATGGCCGTACCTGACATCGCCACCATAATCATTCCCTTTTCGGCTCCCAGTTCAGTATAATCTATGTCGGCTGCTATAATGGCATTCCCTCCCACCTGAATGGCTTTTTGCCTTACTTGTTGAGCGCATAGCGACTCTCCATGGGCAATTTTCCTGTTGTATGCATTTGATTGCATACCGAAGAAATCGGTCCATGATGAGCTTATTTCTGCGAAAACGCCCGTTCCTGTTGTGCTTTGACCGGTTACTATACTAAGGGTCTTGTATTCCCATCCATAAGGGTTTTGAGCTGTGACAATAGGTATGTGGTGAATATGCTGCTGGATTTTTGCCAGCATCTCCTCTCTTTTTTTTCTAAAAGCGGCAATGGCATTATTATAAATGGCGCCAGAACACTTTTCACAACCAGTAGTTTTAGGGGTACTGTTCATTTCCGATATTAAGGCACATTTTTCTGCAGACAGCAGCTCATTGGATCCAAATATTCCACTTTTAATTTTCGTGCCACAGTTGGGGCAGTTAGCTGATTCATTCATGTCTGTTGCATTATAAGATTTATAGGATCTAAGATCATACTATAATGTGTCAGTGCAAAAAATAAATAAGGAGGGAAACCTGTTGAAGGTGCCTGTATTCCGGATAGTTTTATTTCGTGTTAACCAGAAGAATGGCTGTCACAGGAATGCTACTGTGCCTTCATCTTCAACTTCATCAAGGCTATTAATATACTATGCTGAATAACCAGGTATGATCAACATCTGTATTGCCCTCCAACTTGTATCGCTTGCCCAGGTATCAGGTAACCTATTTCTTTTGAGCTAAACTTTTAGCAGGAAAAGCTAATTCAGACAAAAAAGCAGGGAAATCGCCGTAACAAATTGTAACTTTTTTTCATGTTAATATCTTAGTTGACATGAAACTTAAAAACCAAATCAATTTGTTATGAAGAAGCAAATCATGTACCCTGTACTGGAAATCCCTCGTCTGGCGTATCCTTTCAGAGACCTGAAGAATCAACAGGCTGAAAAGATCGAAGCTGAAAGCAAGACCTGGCTTAACAACGATTACACGTCTATGCCCGAGGCGTTTCTGCAGAAAAAAAAACACTACAAGTACCAGCAGACTAATGTGGGGCATATGGGCGCCAGGATGTATCCCTTCGCAACCTTTGAAAAGCTTAAACCCATTGTGCGCTTCCTGCTCTGGGGGCTCATCAACGATGATCTCTATGAAGACTGCCCGGTAAGTGAGTTACAGGCGGTACGGGAACGTACTATTGCTGTACTGAAAGGCTATCCGGTGCTTCAGCACGACAACTCCCTCTTTGATCAGTTGAAATTGCAAAGGGAAGAAATGCTGTCCTTTATGCCGTATTACTGGATGAACCGCTACATCCACAGCATCGACCGCGGCTTTGAAGGCATGCAGCTGGAAGCCTATTACAAGTCAAGGATGATATTCCCCACGGTCAATGATTACAACACCATCCGTGAAAAAGCAGTACTGGTATTTCCGCTGATTGACCTCTGCGAACTGCAATCTGGTCAGGCATTGCCGGACAAGGTGTTTCATCATCCCGTTATTCAACGCGCAAGCAGTCTTGTTTGCCGCATTGTTGCCTATGCAAATGATTATTTCTCCGTGGAGAAGGAAAGAGGTAAGGATGTAATGAATATCGTGCTGGTACTGGAGCAGGAGCTGGGCTTAACTACTACTGACGCATATCTCAAGGCCATAGAGTTGCACGACAATTACGTGGATGAGTTTTGCCAGATAGCACAAAACCTTCCCGATTTTGGTGTTTATAATCATCATGTGCAGCGTCTGCTGGATCACCTGGGAGTTTTGATCTCCGGACATAAGAGCTGGTATGAGCTGGATACATTCAGGTATATCAAGACTGATCCGGCAGTAACAGCCTGAAGTTAAATACAGCGGGAGTGGCTTATCGATGTTGGGCTTTTTGGTAGTTCATTGTGAATGAAAGTAATATCGGGTTCAATACTTCATACGATATTGGCTTGGGGCAACAGATATCTGCTCCCGCCTGTGTCAGGTTTTTGATGTCATCCTGGAATGCATTCCCTGGCACGCCGATAATAAATGTATTACGGAAGAATGGATTTTCCCTCAGTTCAGTGATGGTGTCATGTCCGTCATCAGAGTAGGGCATGCAGGCATCCACGAAGATGATATGAGGCTTGTGCTTTTCTGCAGCCGCTAATCCTTCAGCTTTGTTGGCGGCTGTAAATACTTCGCAATTCTGCGAAGCCAGGTGCATTTTAAGGAACATAGCTGACAACGGGTCATCTTCTATGATCAGTGCACGGTAACCGAAAAGGTTCAAGTGATGATCCCTGTGGTTTTCAGGAAGAACAACTTCTCCTTCCGTCAGTGGAAGTATAACCGTGAACGAGGTTCCATGACCTGGACGGCTTTGTATGTTATAGCTGCCGCCCAGGAGTTCTATCAGCTGCCGGGAGATCTGAAGGCCCAGCCCGGTGCCTTCTATGTTGAGGTCAGACCGGGTGCTGTTGAATGGCTGCAGTATCTGAGTGATCTCGTCCTGGTTCATTCCTGGCCCCTGATCTTTAATGGCAAGGCTCCAGGTGTCTTCCTGTCTTTTTACAGCCACTCGTACCACAGACCTAACGTTGGTGAACTTCACCGCATTAATAAGGATATTATTAATGATCTGCGTAAGTTTCAGTTCGTCTTCATGGATAAACACGGGCATCTTACTATCCACAGAGAGTTTGATGGTAACGTTTTTCTGAGCCGCATAGACCTTATGCATTTCGAGGATGGCAGACAGCGTATCTTCCAGATTGAATGACCTCTTTTCCTGGTTATACAGCTTCCCTTCTTCTATCTGTGCCAGATAAAGCACATTATTCACAATTCCTTTCTGCAGGGAGGTGGAGAAGTAAAGAGTCCTGATTAGTGGTTGAAGATGTTCGAGATATGGATTGTTTCTGATCTCCCTCTCCAGGATCTGTACAATCTGTAAGGAGGTGTTCAGGGGGATTCGTACTTCATGTGATACTTCCCGTACAAATTTCGTTTTGGCTTCGTTGGCCTTCCTGAGCTTCTCCTGTGCGTCATTATTCCTTGTATCGTACAGTTTTACTGTCTTGATAATCAAGGTTAGTATCCCGAAAATGGCTGCCCAGCGGAAGAAGAAGCCTTGGTTGCGTGTTAGTTCCAGGGAGGGTATGAGCTCAAAGAAATAGTTTACTTCCATGCAAATCAGCGCTATAATGGAACTGATGATGTAAATGCGCCTGTCCACCTTGCTTTGAGTGACAAGGTAAGCGGCCATGATAAAAAAGACCACAACAAGTTGTATCTCAACCACCATTCCCAGGATACATCCAAAGTAACAGGCACATATAGCGTGCAGCATATAGGTTGCATTGGCGGCAGCTCTGACCATGCCTCTGCGGTTGAGCAATGGAATGAGTGCAAAGCATATGCCCTCTGTTATCACCGGGATGATCACATAAGTTTTATGAGCTATCTGGTAATACGCATAACCTATTGTAAGCACCAGGAAACTGGTAAGGATACTGAGGGTATTGATCGCATAAATTTTCTTTTTCTCTTCGGTATTTTCAGCATGGTCCATCCCGGAAGCACTGTATTCCCTGATATAATAGGATAACTTATTGTATAAGGATTTAATCCAGGTTGTGACGGCTAGGGTATTTCTTGTTGTAGGATTCGTCATACTCAGCTATTGATTAAGCTTTTTGAGGGCCGTATTTTGGTTACTATCGTTGTTTGAACTAACTACCTCGCATATACGTGGCTGGTCAGGACTAAGATAATCTAATTTTATATATTTATAATGATGATCCGTAAAATTTTATAATGCCGGTTGGGGATAGTTTGTTTCATACTGTCATATTTCATTTCATAGCGTTTCATTTTTTGCCGTGTAGGTGATTATTGCTCATGGGTGTAAAGATTGGGTTAAAGAATGATGATGTTATGTGTTTTGATTTCGTCTAGCCAGAATAGTTAGTGCCAGACTATAGTAGAAATTATAAAATTATGCTGTTGATGAGCGGCAGTATTTTTATTGCAGCCAAAGGACGAAAGAAAAGAGATAGAGAATAATTAAGTGGACGTTAAAATTTATGCTTGTACAGCCTGCGGCATATATGCAGACAAGGTATGGGTTTTAATATGGGAGCGGATTTGGAAGAACGTGAATTGCAGGGGGCGGCAGAACATTATATTATTTTTAGGGTAGAAAAAATAATCATAATATTTTAAACTATTCCTGTATTAGCATTATTGTTGTGATGAGAGCACATTGAAAAACTAATCCCGGAAGAGCACTGCAGTATGATGTGTGTACGGTATGGTATTTTTGCCGGGATAACTCAAAAATTTGTTTCAATGGGTGTTTTGTTTCTGCCATTTTAAGATATATTGTTTGCTCATCAGAAGACAATTTGGTTATGATGTTGGATATGTTAAAACAATAGATCGATATATAGCATCAGATAACAAAGGTTTGTTTTTAATGCTGAAGTCTTTTGTAAACCACCTTACAATGATACTTGACTTTCCTTTGTAAACCCCTTTGTATAAATGACTTGTTTATTAACTTTAAACCCTTTAAAATGCTACGCGGAACCACTGTTATTGACTAGAATTAACATGCTCCGGATAATCTGTACATGAGTGTATATTATGGAATACCATTGTGAAAGAATGAAACATATGCGCCGTCTAACTAGCTCCCGTTTAAAATAGGACTGTAGTGGTTTTAGGCCAGAGTGCCGGCAGTATGTTATTGACCAGTGCTTTATTGAATCTCCACATGCGTCCTGTTCTCCCCGGACGTACAATAATCAGATTGGTTAATGTCAGTCATTCTTATGAATTGTTGGCAGGTATGGCGTCCTGAAGATTGATTGTTCCACGTAAGTTAAGGATCCATATTAAGTGCCCGCGTATTGAAAACCTTTTTATGCTATCACATCCGCCACGATGCGGTATGGGAATGCTAATATGATTTATCTAACTGTACATGTTCCTGTCCGGCCGGCTGGATCTAAAAACTATTTGTATAATGTTAACGAACAGATTGCCGCTTCATCCCGCGCAAAAAGATATTTTTCTCGACCAGCTGATAAATATCGAAAACCCTTATTATAATATCGGAGGATATACCAGAATTGTTGGGCCCCTGGTACGGGAAAAATTTCTCACGGCTGTCAGCACAGTACCGGAAGTATTTGATGCTTACCGCATGCGGTTTGATATTGAAGAACATACGCCGCATATTTATTTCGATGACAACTTCAGGCAACTGGAAATAAAGGAGCTGGACTATAGCCAGGGAGGTGAAGAAGCCGTATTTTCCTGGATGCGGGAACAGTTTCGCAAACCCTTTGAAATAAAAAGGGACAATGTTCTCTTTGAACATTACTTGATAAAACTGAGAGAAGACGAGCATTTTTACTTCTACAAATATCATCACCTGATCAGCGATGGTTTCGGCGTATCCTCGCAGAACCGCTATGTAGCCAGGAAATACAATACCCTCGTCAACAATGACGATACTCAATTCATGTTCTCTTCTTACCGTGATGAAATAGTAAAGGCGTCGGAGTATTATCATTCAGAAGAATATGTAAGGGAAGGACGCTATTGGAAAACCAGGTTCGATAAAAAACCGCAGCCGCTGCTGCAACGAAAGTTTCATGACGGCAGCTATGCGCACAAACGTTGTGAGACGGTAGTTGTGGATCTGACAGCAGATGACCTTTCCCTTCTCAAAGAGCTGCAGCAACGTACCAAATCCAGCCTTCAGCAGCTCACAATCGCGGCACTGATGATCTATTTTGGTCAGATCACCGAACAAACTGACTTTGTCTTTGGCACGCCTCTGCATAAACGAAGGGACAGGAAGGTAAGAGATATTGTAGGCATGTTCACGGGCATACTGCCTTTTAAAGGGGAGTATTGTCAGGATGCTACTGTGGGAGAGTTGATTCGGGAGATCACCGCTTTGCAGCGTGAAGATTATCGCTATTATAATTACCAGATCGGAGATCTTAGCCGCTATTTCAAGATCAACGCCGCGGAAGAAAATTTGCTGGAGATCGTTATCAACTATGCCTATATCGATTTTTACATGGACTTTGGAGAAGGGCTGCGGGCGTCCTTCTACGAGCTGCCAAGCGGATATGGCCGCTATCCGGTTGAAATCTGGTGGAAAGATTATGGCAGGGAACAACCATTGCAATTAAGTATAGATTACCAGTTGCAGTATTTCACCAATGATGAGATGAAGCTGCTGGCGCAACGTCTTATGCACATCCTGCGCCAGTTCATGGATGGGATAGATACTCCTGTACAACATATTGATATTATCCCTGCCGCAGAGCGGCAGCTGATGCGTAGTTTCAACAATTTTGTTGTTCCTTATCCTCACACGAAAACATTGGTGGAGATTTTCGACGAACAGGCAGCCGAATGTCCCGATGCAGTGGCGGTTGTGTTTGAGGGCATAAAATATACTTACGCAACACTACTGGAGAGAACCAACAGACTGGCCCGTTATCTGCAACAGAAGGGTGTTTCGACAGACGTACCGGTTCCTGTTTGCTTCAATCGTTCGCCGGACATGATAATCGGTATCCTTGGCATTATGAAAGCCGGCGGCGCCTACGTGCCAGTTGATCCGCAATATCCTGAGAGCAGGATCAGTTATATGCTGGAGGACACTCATGCAAGTATTGTTGTTACCACTGCTGATATTGCGCACCGGTTCAGCTTTGCCCGGCATATCGATATTGTGAGGCTGGATGCGGACAGTGCAGCCATTGCGGCGCAACCGGCTGCTGTGCCTGAGAATATAGTGCGTCCCGGCGACCTCGCTTATCTGATCTATACGTCTGGCTCCACAGGTAAGCCTAAAGGCGTGATGGTGGAGCATGCCGGCATGCTCAATCACTTGTATGCTAAGGTAAATGATCTGCAGATTACGAATCAGTCTGTTGTTGCGTTCACTGCTTCTTATACTTTCGACATCTCCGTATGGCAGCTGTTTTCTGCGTTGCTTTGCGGCGGCGCCACCGTCATTTATTCTTCGCAGCTTATCTTGCAACCGGCGGCGCTGTTGCAGGCTATCAATAACGACAGAATTACCATCTGGGAGCTGGTGCCTTCCTATCTTGCTGCTTTGTTACAGGAACAATATACGGCGCCGTTAGCCAGCCTGCAATACTTGTTGGTAACCGGTGAAGCTGTAAGTCAGCCTCTGCTGGCACAGTGGTTCAAACATAAAGTGTATGGCCGTATTCCTGTGGTTAATGCTTACGGGCCTACGGAGGCGTCGGACGATATATGTCATTACTTCATGTATGATACGCCTGAGAGCACGAATGTGCCATTGGGCAGACCTATACAAAATACGCATCTGTATGTGGCCAACAACATGCGGCTCTGTCCTGTTGGCGTAACCGGTGAAATATGTGTGTCCGGTATCTGTGTATCCAGGGGATATTTGAACCGCCCTGAGCTGACTGCAGAGAAATTTATTGACAATCCCTTCGATACAGATTCTCGCTACCGCATGTACCGTACCGGCGACCTGGGTCGCTGGTTGCCAGATGGCACGATAGAATACCAGGGCCGTGTAGACGATCAGGTGAAGATAAGAGGTTTCCGCATCGAGCTGGGCGAAATAGAGACTGCATTACAACTGTGCGGGAATATCAGTCAGGCCGCAGTACTCGTAAAGACTGACGGCAATGGCAACAAGCGACTCGTGGGCTATGTAGTTTCTGTTGGTACTTTCGATAAGGAACAGGTGGTGGCTGAACTGAAGAGCAGGTTGCCGGAATATATGATCCCGACTTTCTTTATTGAGCTGGACAGACTTCCACTCACAGCCAACGGCAAAGTCGACAGGAAAGCACTCCCCGATCCTGATACCGCTGCACTGCTGATCTCTACTTATGTGGCGCCCGGAAACGAAACAGAACGGGCGCTGGTTGCTATCTGGCAGGAGTTGCTGGGTGTATTACGGGTAGGGATATATGACGATTTCTTCGAGCTGGGGGGCGACTCCATCACCACTATACAGGTGGCCGGCAGGGCAAAAAGGGTAGGCATCAACCTGCAAGCCAGGGATATATTCGCACATCAGACCATAGCAGCATTGTCTGCACTCGTAATCAACCGCGGCGGCGCCGTTTCCCAGGCTGCTCAAGGCATGCAGCAAGGCGTTAGCGGACTGCTGCCCATACAACAACACTTCTTTGAAGCCGGAACGGCCGGGGCTTCTCAGTATAATCAGCATCTGCTACTGAAAATCGACCGGCATATCGGCAAGGAAAAACTCTCTGCTGCGATCAGGGAACTGTTGCATTATCATGATGCATTGCGTTTCTCTTACCAGATGCATGATACATTAACGGAGCAAGTGTATGGCAGCTATGCAGGAGTGCTGGATATAGAAGATCTGACCAACCTTGCCGGAGAAGAACTGCCTGTTGCGCTGGCAACCTGCACCGCGCATTATCAGAAAACCCTTCATCTTGAAGATGGTATCCTGGTGAGAGCGGTATTGTTCTTCATGCCGCAGGAGGAGCAGCATAACCGTCTGTTACTGATTGTACATCACCTGGCTGTGGATAGTGTATCATGGCGTGTTCTGCTGGACGATATCCAGGCGTTGCTGCAGCGGGAAAGCATGGTTGGATTGATGGAAATAATGGGCGATAAAGGCACTTCCTTCAGGCAGTGGTACGAGGCATTGCATGCATACGCCCGGGAAACGGAGCTGCAACAGCAACTGCCTTACTGGGAAAGCGTCGTGCAGCAGTATGCGCCTCTCCGTACAGACCGCGACCCATCGCTGCATGCACGCACTGCCGATACCGGCGGCGTGAAGGTAAAATTGGATAAAGCATATACGCAACAACTGCTGCAACAAACATCACACGTATACAACACGGAGGTCAAGGATCTATTGCTGAGCGCCCTGGCTATCGTGATTTCAGATTATAATGATCATTCGGCTGTATCTGTCGGACTGGAAGGTCATGGCCGTGAAAGTATCAACAGCGATGTGGATATTTCCCGTACGGCAGGCTGGTTCACCAGTCTGTATCCTGTATTGTTCCAGGTGAAGGATAAGAACAATATCGCGCAGGTAATTAAGCATGTAAAAGAACAGTTGCGGAAAGTGCCGGGCGGGGGATTGGGCTTTGGTGTACTGAAGTATCTTGACAAAGCTGTTACTTTACAGGTAGAAGATCCCTGGGACATTGTTTTCAACTATCTGGGAAGACTGGATCCCTACGGAAATGATGCTGCTGTTATTCAGCCGCTGTGGAACACTTTTGGGCTTTCCATTGCGGAAGAACGGCCACTGCGCGACAAAATCGAAATAAATGCTTTTATCACTGATGGGGTACTCGAAATCCTGTGGAATTACAGTACGGTGCATTTCAATGCAGGCAGGGTGGAGCAGCTGGCAGCTTCATTTATATCGTATCTGCAGGCGATTATTGCACATTGTGTGTCTGGCAGGTCTGTATCCTATACCCCTGCTGATTTTGAACTGTCGGATGTGATCACTGTAGAGGAGCTGGATGCCTTTTTGGACGCAACCCGGAATGGCGCTCCCCGCAGGGAGCAGCTGGAGAGTCTGGCAAGACTCAGCGGCCTGCAAGAAGGCATGTTATTCCATGGGCTCTATGACGGACAGGCAGGTACTTATGTGCAGCAGTTTTACTGTTGCCTGGCAAACCTCCGCACGGACCTGTTTGTTCAGAGCTGGCAGCATCTTATCAACCGGCAGAGTATCCTGCGCAGCGCATTTTACCATGATACATTTATCGTGCCTGTGCAGGCGTCTTACAGGGAAGCTGTGTTACCGGTGTCTGTGCTGGATTACCGTCATCTTGATGAGGTAGCGCAGGAACGGGCTATACAGGAGTACCTGGCTGCAGACAGGCTGCGCGGATTTAATTTTACATCTGTGCCGCTGATGCGCCTTTGTCTGATACAGTTGCATGACGATTACTATTATATGATCTGGAGCTATCATCATATCCTGCTGGATGGATGGTCGCTTCCCATAATACTTGAAGAGCTGCTGCGCACATATGAATCGTTTGCAGCTGCAACCGCTTTACCTATCGCAACTGTTGTCAGGTATGATGATTACATCCGGTATTTATATCGCAGAAACAAACAGGTGGATGCCGCTTACTGGAGCAACTATCTCCGGGGCGTAGAAGAAGGTTGTCTGTTGACCTTTATCAGCTCTACAGCAGACAGGAACAAAGGAGATGGTGTTTACGAGAAAGTAAAGCTGCGCTTTAATGCCACCACTACAGCCAGCCTTAGTCAGTTTACCCATCGTCATCACATTACGCTGAATACATTGATGCAGGGTGTATGGGCGTACCTGTTATATCGCTATACCGGAAAAACCGCCGTTACCTATGGTGTGATTGTGTCTGGCAGGCCGGATGACCTATATGGTGTGGAGCACGGGGTGGGAATGTATATCAACACGTTGCCGCTGCATTCTGTTGTTGATGAATCGCAGTCACTTACCAGCTGGCTGCAGGCGTTACAACTCAGCCAGATAGAATGCCGCGAACATCAGTATACTCCTCTCAACGAAATTCAGCGCCTGAACGGTATTGCCGGTGATCTCTTTGATACCCTGCTGGTATTTGAAAACTACCCGGTAAGCAAAGTGCTGAACGAATACCCCTGGAAGTTGCGCCTGGAGAACATAGGGTTGCACGAACATACCAACTATCCGCTCAATGTGATCATTCAGGCAACGGAAACAGTTCTGGTTGAATTCAGTTACAATAGCAGCTTGTTGCTGCCGGTCTATGCAAACGCCATTGCCGGTGATTTTGAGCAGGTATTGCAGCAGTTTGTGCAGGTCGGAGACGGGTTGTTATCGAAGATAGAACTGCTGACAGATAACACCCGAAGCCTTCTGCTGGAAACTTTCAACGATACGGCAGGAACATATCCCTATAAACACTCCATCGTAGAGGCCTTCAGGGAACAGGTGGCACTTACTCCCGATAATACGGCTATTGTATTTGAAACTGAAAGACTCACCTACCGTGAACTGGATGAGCGTTCCGAAAGCCTTGCGCATTATCTCGTGGCAAAAGGCGTACAGCCGGGAACATTAGTACCGGTATGCATGAAGCGCAGTACCGGCCTGATAGTAAGCATACTGGCCATTTTGAAGGCTGGCGCCGCATATGTACCACTGGATATTGAGTATCCGCAGGACCGCATTGTTTTCATGCTGGAAGATACTGCAGGGCGTATAGCTATTACCGATAGGGAGTTTCAGCCCTTGTTCAATACCATAGCACCCAGCATTGCACTGGTATATGCTGACAGTCTGCCGGAAAACATAACAGGCATGCCGCTGGAAATCGACAGTCTTACCGCGGAAAGCCCGGCTTATGTAATGTATACTTCCGGTTCTACCGGCAAACCGAAAGGGGTGTTGGTAAGCCATCGCAACGTGGTGAGCCTCGTGAAGAATGTGACCTATGTATCACTGAGTGCAGCAGATATACTACTGTCTACCGGTTCTCCATCCTTTGATGCCACGACATTTGAATATTGGGGGATGCTGCTCAACGGCGGTACATTGATCCTCTGTCCTGAGCATAGGCTGCTGGACAGCGGCCTGCTGAAGGAAGAGATGCGTCGTCACGGCGTCACCAAAATGTGGTTCACTGCCAGCTGGTTCAACCAGCTGATAGATACGGACATCAGCATATTTGAAGGGCTTTCAGCAGTGCTGGCGGGAGGTGAGAAGCTGTCTGACGAGCATGTGAACAAGCTCAGGAGAACTTATCCGGCCCTCAGCGTTATTAACGGTTACGGCCCTACGGAGAATACGACATTCTCGCTTACTTTCCATGTAGATGACCGTGGTATCATTCCCATAGGCCGTCCGCTGGACAACCGCGCAGCCTATGTGCTGGATGTGCAGTTGCGTCTG
>NZ_DATLKJ010000141.1:0-2062 GCF_035538455.1 Chitinophaga sp. | reverse complement strand
TTTCGTGTACCCGCCGACGTGAAGCCTGAATTGCTGATGGTGACGGTTGTGGATGCAGCATTCCAGTCTGTACTGGCGCTGATGGAGGATGAACAGGCGGCGGCGGAAGATTTATGGCTGCCGTTTGCACTGGAACAGTTCTACATTGGCGCCACACCTACGAATGAAGGTTATGTGTACATCACACCGGGCAGCAAGGAAGGTAATAACAAGCTACGTTACTTCGACCTGCTGATTACAACTGCAGCCGGCGGGATAGTAGCGGCGCTCTCCGACTTCACCGTGAAATCAATACCTGCACGTCCTCAGAATGGTCATGCCCGCCCTGCAGGCAAAACTGTTTCCATGGACCAGATGATCGCATTGATGAAGCAGGTAGAATCCGGTCATATCACAGCAATGGAGGCCGAAAAGATCCTGCTGCAACACTAACCCATCAATCCTATATGCATGATACATCATACTATTCAACATCCTCCTGTTGCGGCGCATGAAGGCGTGATCCGGTACGAGGTTCCTGCCGTTGTACCAGATCCTTTGCCGGTGCTGAGATCTGCGGCGGGAGAACAGGTATGGTTCCTTGGTGACGACCCGGCGCTGGAAGAGCGGCTGCGGGAGGCGGGTTATTATCTGTCGAAACCAGTTATTCCCGAGGAACTGTTTAACGGTTACAGCGATGATGGAGAGGAATATTACCAGCTTTTACTCCGCTCACAACATAATGGGACCTTCCCGGAATTTATCGTATATGCCTTACCGTTAAACGGCGGCGGCACAGCAGCGGAAGCTGCCGCTGCTGGTATCTGGCCGGTGTTTGATATTGTCCGTGCCTGGCAGCGCATTAAGCCCGCGGCACGCATACAGCTATGTTACCTCTACAGGCAACAGCAGGATTACTATACGGCGGTGCATGAAGCGCTGATTGGTTTTGCCCGCTCGCTGAGAAATGAAACACCGTTGTTTGATATAAAGCTGATAGGACTGGCTGATGCGGCTGCTTTTGATAACAGGGCTGATATCCTGCGCCGGGAGATGCGGACGCCGGCTTTTACAGGCATGCTGCTATTTAAAGACCAGGGCCGCTTCACCGTTGGTCTGGAAGCATCACCGGAGATGGGCGGTAACGGCAACGGGCACACGTTTTTCAGAAAGAACGGCCACTACCTGATTACGGGAGGTGCGGGAGGACTGGGGTTGATCTTCGCCAGGTACCTGTCTGAAACATACCAGGCGCATGTCAGCCTGTGTGGCCGCCGCGCACCGGATACCGTCATCCGTGAGTTATTGAAGCCATTAAAACAGGTAAGATATTACCAGGCGGATGTGACCAATGAAACGGCTATAACGGCGTTGATAGCAACCGTAACGGCCGACAGCGGGCCACTCCGCGGCGTATTTCATTCCGCCGGTGTGCTGTGTGATAATTTCCTGCTGAAGAAAACAAAAGCGGAATTCATGTCAGTCATCGCTCCTAAACTACACGGTACTGTATTGCTGGATGAGCATACCAGGGACCAGCCGCTGGATGGCTTCCTGCTGTTTTCTTCCTGGTCAGCATGGCTTGGGTTACCTGGCCAGTGCGACTATTCATTCGCTAACAGTTTTCTCAACGCGTTTGCCGCAGTGCGGCATGCCAGTAACAACAGACCTGGTATCACCCGTGCGGTGGCATGGCCGCTGTGGCAGGAAGGTGGTATGCAGCTGCCAGCGGGAGCAGCAGCGGAGTATGATACACTCTCTGCTACTGCTGGTATCACTGCACTGGAAAATTGTCTTACAGGCACTGCACCTGTTTATTTTATTACCCGGGAAACCGATACAAAACAACAAACTATGTTTTCATCTGACATCACTTCCGGGAATGGGAAACCGGCCGCTTCTCTTCCGGCCACGGACCTGTACAGCAGCGCCTTGCAGCTGATAAAGCGCATTCTGTCTGTCACCACCCGGATCTCTCCCGAAAAATTTACGGAGCATAAACCACTGGAAGAATATGGTATTGAATCGATGATGATTGCGGCCATCAACAAAGAGCTGGAGCAGTATTTCGGGGAAGTGTCCA
>NZ_DATLKJ010000140.1:0-2991 GCF_035538455.1 Chitinophaga sp. | reverse complement strand
GATTGGGCGCCAGTCCTGGCAGTTTCACTTTATACCGGAACAGCCCTCCGTATTCGTCCACTTCTTTCAGCAGCTCATGTCCGGCTTTGCTGATCCAGTAGGTTTGTACGTACGACATCCCTTTATAGTCGCCTTTGGTTTGCAGCTTCCAGCAGTCTACCTGCCGGTTGTCTAATGTGGCAAGCACTTCACTGCCGGTAACGGAGTAAGCTACATATTTCGGGGGATCGAGGCCGGCGTCATAGAAGTTAATCAGGAAAGTTTTGCCGGCTGCCAGTGGCAGCATCTCGAAAGTTTCTATGTCGAGGTGCCAGTTATAATTAGGTTGATCAAAGTCAAGTTTGTAACCCGCAGCAGCGTTCCCTTCCACTGTATCGGCGGCGGTCACGCCGGTGGCCGACCAGTTGTATGCAATTGACCTGCCGCCTCTGAAGGCAGCATGATAAACAGGCGAGAAATCAGTTACACTGTTGAAGGATACAAACCTGCTATAGCGCAGGCTGTCTGCTCCATACCAGAACTGATGCACCGTGAACACGGGCTGATTATTGACCGTTGTTTTGCCGATGTCGCGCACCCACAGTGAAAGGTCCAGCCGGTCGGGTTTTCCCGGGAACTGGAAGTAGACAAGATACTGGCGCATACCTGTTTTGAGCAGGCGGGTATCCAGTTTGTGATGGCGTTGATCAATGGTGTCTGTCTGTGCAAAGACGGATTGCGTAACGGATATGCACAGGATACATAGCAAACAAATCCTGATCAGCAGGGTATTACAACGAAGTACAGTTCCGAATGACGTCATATTGTTTTTCTATTTACGTCAAAGTTTTCCTTTTCCCGTTTCACAAAAAATTCTATTCAACCATTGCCCCTGTTTTTTCAACTGCCGGGCAGATACCGCATACATTGAAAATCTATGGGAGGTTGTTGAAGCTGTTGGCTGTTCTGTTGAAAAAAGGTAAAAGATGTACCGGCCGAAACAGGAGGTTAACTTAAATCCTTCGTAATTTGGGGCATGCTCACTATCAATACAAGGATCTCTGTCACCCGCCTGCAATGGCTGGTATGGCTGTTTGTGCTGTTGTTGTTGTTCCTGTCGCTGTTGCCGGAAGACGGTTTTATGCAATCGGCCTGTTATGCTACTATCAATCTGCTGACATACGCGACTATCATCTATGGTAATATCAGTTTTTTGTATCCGCGCCTGTATCTCCGGGGGCGGCGGGTGAGTTATGTTATTGTCTCGGTGTTGTTCCTGGTAATGGTGGGTATGGGAAGAGGATATTTGTCTGCCTTTGTCTACAACCATTTCTTTGCTCCCAAGCCGGTACCTGTTACCGTCATGATGCTGGCAAGGAACATGGTGGGTATATTACTGATATACCTGCTTAGCTTTATTTTCAGGATAGCTATTGCTTATTTTACGTTGAAGCAGCAGGCTGAAAAGCTGGTGATGCAACAAGCACAGACGGAACTGAACTTGTTGAAATCGCAGGTACAACCACACTTTCTGTTCAATACGCTGAACAATATTTATTATGAAGCGTACCGGGAGGCGCCACGTACTGCATTTCTGATTGAGCGATTATCTGAAATAATGAGGTATTTTGTGGATGAGAGTCAGAAAGATATTGTAAATATCTCAGCAGAAATTAACTTCCTGGAAAATTATATTGCGCTCGAAAAAATTCGTATCCGGCATGAAGTTGGTATTAACTTTAGGAAGCAGGTAAAGGAGGATTGCCGGATTCCGCCCATGCTGCTGATGACTTTTGTGGAAAATATATTCAAACATGGCATAGACAAGTCCAGTACCCTAAACCAGATTGATATATCGCTCAAAGAGGAGAATAACCAACTTATCTTCACCACAAAAAACAGCCTGCCGGAACAGGCCAATAGTCACAGGTCTGGCGGATCGGGCATCGATAACCTGCGTAAACGCCTGGATTTGCTATATGGAAAAAACTATGAATTGAAAACAGAAAAGACAGCAGCATTTTTCACCGCTTTTTTAACTGTTCCTTTATGAGTATCAGATGCATGATAGTGGATGATGAACCCAACGCCGTAAAGCTGCTGGAGCTGCACATCACGCAGACCACGGGCTGGGAGGTAACGGCAGTATGTTACAATGCGCTTGAAGCGCTCGAGTTCCTGAAAAATAACAAAGCTGATGTTATCTTCCTCGACATCAATATGCCGAAGCTCAATGGGATGGAGCTGGCCAGCCTGCTGCCTACCTGGCTGAAGATCGTATTTACTACTGCCTATTCCGAGTATGCCGCTGCCAGCTACAATTTCCAGGCGCTGGACTACCTGCTGAAACCTATTACACTGACGCGTTTCCTTGCCGCGAGGCAGAAAGTGGAAACCAGTTTCAGGCAGGTCCCTGTTCCTGATAAGTATGCAGAACAACCTGATCACAACTACTTTTTTGTGAAGTCCGGGAAGATATTGCAGCGCATACTGCTGCATGAGCTGTTGTATTTTGAAGGCGATAAAGAATATGTGCGCGTAGTTACCCTGAAAGGTGAAGTGCTGGCGTATAAGCGGCTGAAAGAGATTGCGGAGCAGCTGGGGCCTCCTTTCATCCGGGTGCATAATTCCTATATCGTTAACAGCAGCCAGATTGAAAGAATTCAGGATAACCATATACATATCTCAGGTAAACGTATTCCCCTCAGTGATAAGTTCAAACCCGATTTCATGGCCCTGATACAACAGCGTTTCCTGTAAGTTATGTTTGATCCGGATTAATCAGCGGAATTTTATTACCTATGTACGCGCTCTTGCTGAAAGCCTTCCATCATATTTTGTAAAGCTCCCCTGGATACACGGGAGGACTATGCCTGCTATTAACCAGCCGGGCAACCCTTCTGTTGCCTTTCGTCTGCTGCTTAAAGTTATCAACTGTAAATTATTCTGAAGGGCATACAGACTTTTTCAAGGATCGCTGCCGTTTACTCTGTTCACTATATAAACCTATTA
>NZ_DATLKJ010000139.1:0-1722 GCF_035538455.1 Chitinophaga sp. | reverse complement strand
ATATTTCGCCATTCTCTTTTTCACGAATCGTTACTGACAGGTACTTATCTACTCCGGGAGTGGAGCTGAAGGAATAGGAACGTCTGTATTCTTTATTGTGCAGGCGGATAATGAAGGTGAGGAACTGGCCTGCCAGGTATTCAAGCGGCTCTGGCGATGTGTTTTCCAGGAAGTAGGTATTAGTGCCGCTGGTTTCTTTCTTTATATCTGTGATCCTTAATTGGAAGTACATCTTTATTTTGATATTTTTTTATTTAGTTATTTAGCTATTTGGTTCAAGAATTTCAAAATCCGCAAATCAAATAGCTAAATAACTAAATAAAAAAATATCAAAATAATCAGATTGTTACTCTGATCTTTTCTTTCAGCATTTCGCGGGTTGTGCTGGCGATACCGGCAGCATCGTAGCCACATTCGCGGTACAGTTCTTCTGGTTTGCCGTGTTCAATGATTCTGTCGGGGATCCCCAGCATTTTCACCTCGGCTTTGTATTGGTGGGTTGCCATGAATTCCAGTACGGCGCTGCCAAATCCGCCTTTTATGGCGCCATCTTCAATAGTGATTACTTTATCAAATGAGCTGAATACTTCATGTAGCAGGGTTTCATCCAGCGGCTTCACGAAGCGCATGTCGTAGTGTGCTGGTTGCAGGCCGTCAGCCGTCAGTTCTTTGATGGCTTCGGTTACGAAGTTGCCGGTATGGCCCAGCGAGAGTATTGCTATGTCCCTTCCATCGCGGATTTTCCGGCCTGTGCCGGGTTTGATGGTTTTGAAAGGCGTGCGCCATTCGGGCATTACACCTTGTCCGCGGGGATAGCGGATTACGTATGGGTTGTTATTATCCGGCAGCTGTGCGCTGTACATGAGGTTGCGCAGTTCTTCTTCGTTCATTGGTGCGCTGATGATGACATTCGGGATATTGCGCATATAGCCGATGTCATAGGCGCCATGGTGTGTAGGTCCGTCTTCGCCTACGAGTCCTGCCCTGTCGAGGCAGAAGATCACGGGGAGTTTCTGGATGGCCACATCATGTACGGCCTGGTCAAAGGCGCGTTGGAAGAATGAGGAGTAGATGTTACAGTACACTTTCATGCCTTGGGTAGCCATGCCGGCGGACAATGTAACGGCGTGCTGTTCGCAGATGCCTACATCGAAAGCGCGGTCAGGCATTTTTTCCATCATGAATTTGAGGGAAGAGCCGGAAGGCATAGCAGGAGTGATACCGATGATTTTATCGTTTTGTTCGGCGAGTTCAATGATGGTATGGCCAAAGACGTCCTGGTATTTGGGCGGTTGAGGTTTGTCTACCTGTTTCTTAAAGATTTCGCCGGTTATTTTATCGAACAGACCGGGAGCATGCCAGGTTGTCTGGTCCTTTTCTGCGAGTGCATATCCTTTGCCTTTGGTGGTAACGATATGCAGCAGTTTGGGGCCTGGGATGTCTTTCAGGTCCTGGAGGGTGTCTGCCAGTTTGGTGATATTATGTCCGTCTATCGGGCCGAAGTATCGCAACTTCAGTGATTCGAAGAGGTTGCTGGATTTGGATACCACGCCTTTGAGGCTGGCTTCCAGTTTGGAGGCCATTTCGCGGGTAAAGCGTTTGCCTACGGGCAGTTTGCCCAGCAGGTGCCAAACATCGTCACGTAATTTATTGTAGGTGGGTGATGTGGTGATATCGGTCAGGTATTCTTTCAATGCACCAACGTTCGGATCGATGGACATG
>NZ_DATLKJ010000138.1:0-48846 GCF_035538455.1 Chitinophaga sp. | reverse complement strand
TGGCAGGCGGCATAACATTATGCCTGAATCCCGGACTATTTGTACAAGTGTGCAGTGCCGGAATGTTATCTCCGGATGGTTTATGCAAGGTCTTTGATGATAGTGCCAACGGATTTGTTCCAGGAGAGGGTGTTGGTTGGGTTGTGTTGAAACGCTTGCAAGACGCTGAGGCTGACCATGATCATATTTACGGAGTAATTGCGGGATCGGGTATTAACCAGGACGGCAAGACACAAGGCATTACAGCACCCAGTCAGGAAAGTCAGATGGAAGTGGAGAGGGAAGTGTACGAGAGATTCCATATTCAGCCCGGTAGTATCTCCAATGTTGAAATGCACGGCACTGGCACAAAGTTGGGCGACCCAATAGAATTGGAGGCGTTGTCGGCGGTCTATCGGGAAAAAAGTAACAAACAGCAATATTGTGCTATCGGTTCCGTAAAAAGTAATATAGGCCATGCTATAGCTGCCGCAGGAGTTGCAGGTGTACAGAAAGTGTTGCTTGGGATGCTTCACAAACAGCTTCCGCCAACAATCAACATGAATACTCCTAATAAGAACTTCAATTTTGAAACGTCCCCGTTTTATATCAATACACAATTACGTTCATGGAAATCTGAAGCTGATATCCCACTCAGGGCTGCAGTCAGTTCTTTTGGTTTCAGTGGCACCAATGCGCATTTGGTCATCGAGAGCTATCCGGAACAGCATCGGATAACACTGCCCGCACCGGTAGTAATTGTACTCTCTGCCCAGAACGCAGAACAGTTAAAGCAGTATGTATCTGAAATCAGAAATTTTCTGCTTGAAAGGGATGTACTTCCTATGGAAGACATCGCATTTACACTACAGACGGGTAGAGATGATCTGGCAGAAAGAGTAGGATTTATAGCTGCCGACCGGAGTGAGTTGCTGGATAAACTAACAGCGTTTGTTACTGATAATAAGCCGGTACCTGACATATTTACTGGTCGGACAGAGCGGCATAGCCAGTCACAGCATGCATTCCAGGCGAATGAAGAGTTGAAGGTGTTAATGCAGGAATGGACAGTTCAAAAGAACTACAACAAGCTATTAGAGCTCTGGATAAAAGGATTTGCAGTAGACTGGACACTGCTTTATAACAGAGAATCATTACCATTCAGAGTCAGTCTGCCGCTTGATCCTTTCCGGAAAGAACATTATCAGGTGTTCCTGCCGGACGATGTCCATACAAACGCTGATCAGCAATCAGACGGATATGCTCAACTACATCCATTGCTACACCAGAATGTTTCTACCTTAAATAGACAACGTTTCAGAACAATCTTTACAGGTGAAGAGCTCTTCTTCTGCGATCATATAATACACAATAGACGGATACTTCCTGGTGTTGCTTATCTGGAAATGGTATACGAGGCCGTACGGCAATCAACTGGATGGGGCGATGAAATAAGCATCGTGCATATCAGCTGGCAGCGCCCATTGATTGCCGATGGTGTGATGAGGGAGGTATTTATTGAATTGAAGCCTGTTCGGGAGAATGACATAACATTTGAAGTATACCAGGAACTGGAAAATAGGGGGCAGATAATATATGTAACAGGTAGTGCCGCGCGACAGGAGTTGCAGTCTGCACCTATGCATAACATAGCGGCATTGCAGACAACTTGTAAAAAGGGTTGTTTCCCATCAGATACATGTTACCAGTTGTACAGGGAAGGAGGGTTCGAATATGGACCGGCTCTTCAGGCGATGGAAATGCTGTTTGCCGGGCAGAAGTTTGTACTGGCAAAGCTTGTATTACCTGAGTCCTTACGGCAGGATATAAATAGGCATACGCTGCATCCCTCTTTAATGGATGCGGCATTACAGGCAATAATAGGGCTTGGTTTGACGGGAGAAGAGACGGGAGTTCCTTTACCAGGGACTGCTGTTCCTTATAAGCTGGATCAGTTGCTGATATATAAAAAATGCAGCCCTGTTATGTGGGCGGTCATACGTCCGGATGACACTAATGATCCGGACATTTCGCAGTATAAGGTTAACATTGATATATGCGAAGAAAGCGGCTATGTGTGTATTACCCTCCGTGGTTGCCATCTGAAAGATGTCTCTCATTGGGCTGATAGTGCATCACCTCATATTGTTGCTGTTGATTCTCCTGTCACAAAACCCGCAGATGGAGAATGGCAGCGTAATTTGCTGACAGCTGAAATACTCCGGCTGCTCACGAAAGAGCTGGCTGGCATACTTAAAGTGAATGTCAGTGACCTGGACCCGGATGCCCATTTCAGTGAGTGTGGATTGGACTCTATGCTTTTCAGTGCGTTTGCCAACAGAATGAATGAAATATGGAACCTCGAAATCACACCTGTTATATTTTATGAGTACAGGTCATTAGGTAATCTGACCAAATTTCTCGCAGCAGAATATCACCACCATTTTATTTCGCTCCTACCTCCCTCCCCAATATCACAGAGGGGACCTGTACCTGTATCCAGTCCTTCTGCCGGCATGACAGATTCCCGGTTACAGAAGAAAAAACAGGTACGATTGGCAACTGGATCTTCTCAAACCGGTAACGTCCCGGTAGCGATCATCGGAATGGCTGGCCGCTTCCCGATGGCAGATGATCTCAATGAATACTGGGAGAACATCCGGGCGGGAAAAGACTGTATCAGCGAAACTCCGGCTGATCGCTGGGATTGGCGCACATATGCTGATACTTTAAAAAGTGGGTTGCGTTGGGGAGGCTATATGAAAGGCGTAAAAGAATTTGATCCGTTGTTTTTCAATATATCTCCTGAAGAAGCATCTTATATGGACCCACAACAAAGGTTGCTTTTGATGTATACCTGGAAAGCTATTGAAGATGCCGGGTATTCTCCATACAGCCTTGCCGGTAGTAAAACAGCTGTTTTCGCCGGCACGGCACTGCATGACTATAGGAAATTGGTGACAGATGCCGGGGCTGAGATAAAAGGTTATTATTCTACAGGGCTGGTATCATCCATCGGCCCAAACAGAATTAGTTATCTGCTTGATTTACACGGACCCAGCGAACCGGTTGAAACTGCATGCTCCAGTTCTCTGGTAGCCGTTCACAAAGCAGCGGAGGTACTCGTCAGCGGCAGCTGCGATCTGGCGCTGGCTGGCGGCGTTAACACGTTGTTGTCGCCCGAACTATCGCTCAGCTTCTGGAAAGGAGGTATGACCAGTCCGGATGGCCGTTGTAAAACGTTTTCCAGCTCTGCCAATGGGTACGTGAGAGGTGAAGGGGTAGCTGTAATAGTATTGAAACGGCTGGAAGACGCCGAACGCGACGGAGATCATATCTATGGCATTATTCGTGGTTCCACTGTGAGCCACGGTGGCCATACCAATTCGCTTACTGCTCCCAGTGTAAATGCACAATCTGAAGTTATCAGGGACGCATATAAACGCGCAGGCATAGATCCTCGCACGGTGGGTTATATAGAAGCGCATGGTACGGGAACCAAATTGGGGGACCCGATAGAAATAAATGCACTAAAAGCCGCATTCCAGGAGTTGTATGCAGAAGGCGGCGATGCCGCGGTTACTGCAGCTCACTGTGGAATAGGTGCTGTGAAAAGTAATATAGGGCATCTTGAACTGGCAGCAGGTATAGCAGGGATAGTGAAAGTGTTACTACAACTACAACATAAGACACTGGTGAAATCGCTTCATGCGGAGTCTGTAAACCCCCTCATTTCCTTGCAAAACAGTCCGTTTTATATTGTTCATCAAAACGTAGAGTGGAAGCCGATCAGCGATGGAAATGGAAATGCATTGCCCAGGAGGGCAGGTATTAGCTCTTTTGGTTTCGGTGGCGTAAATGCCCATATAGTGCTGGAAGAGTATACCGCCACACCCCGTGAGGTGAGACCAGATATACCCTTCGTGATTGTCTTGTCGGCAGAAACACAAACCTGTCTGCACGCATACGCGGCACTACTGATAGAAATGGTGGAAGAAGGAAGCGTAAAAGAAAGGGATCTGCCACGTATCGCGTATACTTTACAGACAGGGCGACCTGCATTGAAACAGCGGGTTGCTTTCATCGCCGATAGCCTGAGCAATTTAAAAAAGAAACTGGAATGGCTGATAAGCGGTGTTGGCGAAGGAAATGGGATATACTGCGGCCAAACGGGAGATCATAAACAAATACATTTCCTGCATACAGATGATGATTGGGATGTAATAGTGGATACCTGGATAAGCCGGGGAAAGTACAGTAAGCTGCTGGAGCTTTGGAGCAAGGGAGCAAACCTGTCATGGCACAGGTTATATCCGACAGAACATCCGCAACGTATCAGTCTGCCCGGATATCCTTTTGCAGAAGAGTATTGCTGGATACAAGATAATTCAATTGTACCTGAAGACAGAAAGTTAATTCCTGCAAGCCGGTTACATCCACTGTTACATGAGGATATTTCTACCGATGGCCTACAGCGTTTCTGTACCACATTTACCGGGGAGGAATTTTATCTGAAAGACCATATTATTAATGGTAAAAGTGTTTTGCCAGGTGTTGCCTATCTTGAAATGGCAAGAGCTGCAGCGCAGTTGTCAGCTGTGGAAATAATAAATAAAGGAACATACGTCGCCATAAAAAATGTAGCATGGATACAACCATTCTTCTTTAATTCCGTGGCAGGAAAAGTATTCGTAGAACTGGCTGCCGGCGTATCTCAAAACATCCCGTATCTGGTATACAGTGAAGATAAAGCTGGCAACAAACATAAATACCATCAGGGAGTAATCGTAACGGGTAATCTGTCCGCGGCGCCAATATTTGATCTTCCGGCCCTGCAAGCAAAACATTGCAGTGGATTTACTGTCAGTAAAGAAGAGTACTACAGAGCGCTTGAGAAGGCCGGTCTTGCGTTGGGGGCATCTCATAAATGTCTTGATACGCTCTCTGTAGCTGAGAATGAAGTATTGGCCCATATAATGTTACCAACACCATTAAAGGAAGAGGCACACACTTATATTATGCATCCGGCATTAATGGATGCAGCGCTCCAGGGGGCCATGATGCTGCTGATTGATTACTTGCCATATCAAAGAATAACCTTGCAGCTGCCGTTTTCGCTGGAAGAATTGATTGTATACGGAAACGTTAATACAGATGTCTGGCTGACGGCTCGCTTCAGCACTGGCAGCAGTGCGACAGATAAAGTGCCTAAGCTCGATATCAGCCTGATAAATGAACAAGGTAACGTACTTGTATCTATTAAAGGGTTTTCTGCCCTTGCCATCAACGTAGCAGATTCCGGTACAGGGACATTGTGTTTCCACCCATTCTGGGAAGCCGCTGCAATAGTATCAAAGCTTCCGCATACTTATAAACACCGGCTGATTATGTTATGCGAAAAAGAGCCCTCTGATTCATTAACAGCACAGGCTGGATGCTCTTATATAACATTGTGGTCAGCAGAAGAAAGCATCGACAAGAAATTTAAAGCATATGCCGGGCAGGCGCTCCTTGCCTTTCAGGATTTGATAAAAACGTATGCTGAAAATGCAGTTTTGGTTCAGCTGTTGATAACCCACGATCTGATAAATATCGGATTTTCAGGTTTGTCCGGGCTCTTAAAGACAGCAGAGCGGGAGCATCCAGGTCTGCAATGTCAGCTTATAGAGATCTACGATAAGGAACATGAAATATCATTATCAAAAATACTGGACGAAAACAGCGTATACCCGGAAGATAAACATATTCGCTACCGGGGTGGAGAACGGCAAGTAAAAAGGTGGAAGCAAATAGAGGAAACTACTTCCGGAACTCTTCCCTGGAAGAACGATGGCGTTTATCTTATCATCGGTGGCCTGAGCGGTATAGGGCTGCTTTTTGCGGAGGAAATTGCGCATCATGCTGCAAATGTTTCACTTATCCTGGTTGCCAGGTCAGCCCCTGATGATTATGCACAACAGAAAATGATGAGCCTGCAACAGTTGGGAGCAACGGTGGAATACAGACTGGGCGATATAGGCAATGAAACAGCGGTCGCCACCCTGTTCGATCACATCCGGAAAAATTATGGCCGCCTGAATGGAATTCTGCATAGCGCGGGTGTTATAAAAGACAGCTTTATCATAAGAAAGACAGCTTGGGAATTACAACAGGTGTTGGCAACAAAAGTATCTGGCTTGGTGCTTCTGGATAGAGAAAGCCGTGATTTCGACCTGGATATATTTGTTGTCTTTTCTTCTGTTACCGGCGCACTTGGAAATGCAGGTCAGGCAGATCATGCTATGGCCAACGCCTTCATGGATGAATATGTTTCCCATTATGGTGAGCAACATCAGCAATTACTTCAACAGCATGATGACGCTGTATTAGCAGAGATGACGGAAATAGAAAACCGCCTGCCGGCTTTGTTACTCCGGCAGCTGCAGTCCATGCAGTTATTTCTGGATGTACATACCGGCTGTACGATCGAAGAATTGAAGGTGCATATTGGATTGAGTCCGCTGTATCATCGCTGGATGCGGGAAACCCTGCGTATATTGGTGAATGCAGGACTACTGCGTAGTAACGGCGAACGGTACACATTGTTGAAACAATTACCCGGCGCAGAAGTATTATGGAAGGAATGGGAAGAGCAGTGCGCTGTCTGGGTAGCTGACCCCGATCTGGATGCATGGGCGCGTTTTGTAAGTATAACCTTGCGCGCATTACCGGAAATACTCACCGCGAGAAGGCCGGCAGTACAGATAATATTCCCCGGTTCTTCCATGGTGCTTGCTGAAGGGGTTTATAAAAATAACTGCGTATTCGACTATTTTAATAGCCTTGTTGGCAACTATGTGGTCGCGTATGTTAATGATTTTATGCGGCAAAAACCCAGACAAAAGTTGCGTATACTTGAAATTGGCGCCGGGACAGGAGCAACAAGCGCCTACATTTTTAAAAAGCTACAACCATATAGTCAGCATATTGCCGAATACTGTTTTACAGATATTTCGAGGGCATTTTTGCTCCATGCGGAAAATGAGTATGGCCCGGATTATCCTTACCTGACCTATCATTTGTTTAATGTTGAAGAGCCGGTCAATGCGCAATCCATCGGGGTAGAGACATATGATATTGTTATTGCAGCAAATGTACTCCACGCTACCAGCGATATACAACTGGCAATAAGAAACTGTTGCAGCACTTTAAAAGAAGGAGGGTTGTTACTGCTTATTGAATTGCGCGATAAAACAGTGTATCAGCATTTAACGTTCGGCCTTCTGGAAGGATGGTGGCTTCATCAGGATACAACCTTGCGTATACCGGGAAGCCCCGGTTTGTATCCGGAAACATGGAAGCGGGTATTGGAGGAAGAAGGATGCTGCGACGTATGCTTCCCTGCGAACCGGATGGAAATGCAGGTGATAACGGCACAGAAGGCAGCTGCTACGCCGGTGCCCCCCTTCTCTGCGGTGTACAATGATTACTGCCGCTGCCGGCAGACGGTTCCTGAAACACGCATGCTCTCTGTTAATTGGCCTTATTGGAAAGAGGGTAAAACACTTGTTGACGAGCAAGTACAACAGAAACTGCTTCATCAGTTCGGCTTGCTCCCGATGGACGCACGGAGTGGTATACAGGCATTCTATCGCGCTGTTGCTTCTGGTGAACCACAGGTAGCAGTGATGCATGGAAATATGGGTAAAATAAAGACAATATTTATTAACAGTCCTGAAGAAAGCAGCGTGCCCGAAACGGAACCTGTAGGCCCTATTACAGATAGGCTCATTACTGAAGAAAAAGTAACGGACTATTTCCGTTCTTTCCTCAGCGCAGCCCTGCGTTTACCAATAGAAAGCGTGCAGAATGAGACGCCGATGGAGGAATATGGTATAGACTCTCTGATGATGATTCAATTGACCAATCAGTTACAGCAGACCTTCGGCCCCCTGCCACATACCCTCTTTTTGGAATACCCTAATCTAAAAGAGGTGAGCGGGTATTTTATCAATAGGTATCCTGAATTGCTATCGCGGTTGTTATCGGTAGAAAGTATAACAAATAACGGCGCGGTTACTGATGATCCGGGAAGCCAGAACACTGAAGGACTAACGAAACCTGAATTCATTGCAGAGGTATCTCAGCCAGTTACGGCACCCTCCAATACATTGTCAGGCAGAACAGATATTGCGATTATAGGTGTTGCTGGAAGTTATCCTGGTGCAGAGAATATTTATCAGCTATGGGATAACCTGAAGAATGAAAAAGACAGCGTTATTGAGATACCTTCAAACCGGTGGGACTATCATCTGCATTTTGACGAAGCGAAAGCATCTTCGGGAAAGGCCGGCTGCAAATATGGCGGCTTTCTGGAGAATGTTAACAAATTTGACCCGTTGTTTTTCAATATTTCACCTCGTGAAGCAGAAAATATGGAACCGCAGGAAAGATTATTCCTGCAATGTGCCTATGAAACGTTGGAAGATGCAGGATATACGCGTGAAACACTGAATATACAGACCAATGGTAGGGTAGGTGTTTTTGTTGGTGCGTCCTATCTTGAATATCAGTTGTTGGCGATGGAGGTCACGCTACATGGAACGCCACGTCCAATGTTGAATCTTATTGCCTCTATTGCCAACAGGGTATCCTATTATTTTGATTTTAAAGGGCCGAGTATGGGCGTCGATACCATGTGCTCCTCTTCGCTGACGGCGTTGCATCTCGCGTGTAACAGTATATATCAGGGAGATTGCGAAGTAGCGATAGCGGGGGGCGTAAATGTTTCATTACATCCCAACAAATTTTTGATACTGCGCGAGAAAGGTCTCCTTTCCTTCAAAGGGCGCTGCAGAAGTTTTGGAAAGGGGGGGGATGGCATGGTGCCTGCTGAAGGAGTCGGGGGAGTGCTGCTGAAGCCTTTATCCAAAGCAATTGAGGATGGAGACAATATTTATGGTGTTATAAAAGGAACCTGCATCAGCCATGGAGGAAAAACAAATGGGTATACCGTTCCCAATCCTGCAAGCCAGCAGGAGATCATCCTGCAAACATTGAGAACATCCGGGATAGATGCCCGCAACATAAGCTATGTGGAAGCACATGGAACAGGTACAGAGTTAGGTGATCCTGTTGAAATTGAAGGGCTCAGCCGTGCCTTCAGGGATTATACAGATGATAAGCAGTTCTGCACTATAGGGTCTGTCAAATCCAATATAGGGCATTGTGAAAGCGCAGCCGGGATCGCGGGGCTGACCAAAGTGCTGTTGCAGTTACGTCACCGGCAGTTGGTGCCTTCTTTACATGCGGAAACATTAAATCCCTTTATTGACTTTACTGACAGTCCCTTTAAGGTTCAGCGCCAGTTAACCACCTGGGAGAGGAGAAAGATTACTGTTAATGGTATTTTACAGGAAGTCCCCCTGTGCGCAGGTGTCTCTTCGTTTGGTGGCGGCGGATCTAATGCGCATATCGTCCTGCAGGAATTTATCCAATCACCTGTACCCTCAGATTACTATGGTGAAATGCCGGTCATGGTGATATTATCTGCAGGGAGCAAAGAACAATTGCAGCAACAGGCAGAACGATTGTTATTGTTTGTCGAAGAGCAGGATTTGAATGTTGGTATACTCCCGCATCTCGCCTATACACTACAGGTGGGGCGCCGGCAAATGGCGGCGCGTATTGCCTTTATTATAGATACCAGGCGTGAACTGTCGGAAAAGCTGAAAGAATTTATTAATGGTATCGTATCTGCGCATCAGAACTTTTTTTATAATCCGGTATGTCAGAAAACTGAATCCGATGTCGATAACGAAACAACGTTGATATATGACTGTATACAGCAGCGGCGATACACGGAGTTGCTGAAACTTTGGACAGATGGTTATTCTGTAGACTGGCAGCAATTATATATCAATCGCAAAATGCGCCGTATCAGTTTACCTGTTTATCCCTTTTCCGGTGAGCATTACCAGCTGACACATATCCAACCCTTATCCTTCCTGAACAGGCAGACTGAGAAAATGATGGCAGCCATACATAATATTCCAGTTAATAAAAATGTAACTGTTTCAGCAGAAAGAATAGGCGCCGGAAACATTAGTATGAAAACACTTCAGAACGAACTGGCTGTATGCCTTGGTGAAATCTTGTTTATTCCTGCATCAGGCATAGATGTAAATGAGAATTTCCTTAACCTCGGACTGGACTCTATTCTGGGGGTGGAATGGATTGAAATGATCAACAAAAAGTATAACCTGTCTCTGCCAGCTACCAGGATCTATGACTATCCTACCTTACGGGAAATGGCTGAAATGCTGAATACAGAACTGGCAGGAAAAACTGATGAATCTTCACCGGCTGACATGGCCAGGGAAACTATAGGTGTTGCACCTGACATCGTTGCGATGCTATCAGGTGATTTTTCCGCTGAGACTAATTTTTCAATCCGCCAGCTGCAACAGGAGCTTGCAGAAAGCCTGGGTGCAGTTTTATATCTGCCGGGGCAGGATATTGATACCAAAGAGTGCTTTCTTAATCTTGGCCTGGACTCTGTACTGGGGGTAGAGTGGATTATGCAGATCAACAAACAGTATGAATTATCGTTGCCTGCAACGGTGCTATATGATCATACTTCTGTGATTGACCTGGCAGCCTTTCTGGAGACGGCTTTGCGGCAAAAACATAATAACCCTGTATCTGTGCGGAAAGAACAGGAAGTGTCAGTTATTCCCTCCTTACCGGTAGTCGAATTGTCACCGGTTGTGGAGGCAGAAAGAACGGTCATAGAAAAAACAGCGGCTTTGCCGGCAGTGGAAGGCATTGCTATTATTGGATATTCAGGTCAGTTGCCTGAATCTCCGACACCCGGTATATTCTGGAGTAACCTGTTACAGGGAAAAGACTGTATCTCTAAAGTACCGGAAAACCGTTGGTCAGTTGAAGCATATTATGATCCGGTTCCAGGTGTTCCGGGTAAAACAAATTGCCAATGGATGGGCGTACTGCAAGATGCGGACAAATTCGACCCGAGATTTTTCAATATATCTCCCGCTGATGCGCTACGGATGGATCCTCAGCAACGTTTGTTCCTGGCCGCTTGCTGGCATTGCATTGAAGATGCGGGAATAAATCCTGCGTCGCTGTCTGGCAACCGTTGCGGCGTTTATGTAGGATGTAGTGCGAGTGATTACTATGCGGGTAATACCAGCAGGGAGCTGAGTGCACAGGAATTATTGGGCAGCTCGCTTGCAATACTGAGTGCCCGCATTTCCTATCTGCTTAATCTCAAAGGCCCGAGTCTTTCTATAGATACTGCCTGTTCTTCTTCTCTTGTGGCCATAACAGAAGCCTGTACCAATCTTGCCTCTCATACAGTTGAGCTGGCATTGGCAGGAGGCGTAAGCGTTCTCGCTGGTCCTTCTCTGCATTTAATGGCCGGTCACGCCGGAATGTTATCCACGAGTGGCCGGTGCCATACTTTTGATCAAAGCGCAGATGGCTTTGTGCCAGGAGAAGGCGTAGGTGTGCTACTGCTGAAACGCTTACAGGATGCACTGCGTGATGGAGATCCTGTTCATGGGGTGATCAGAGGATGGGGTATTAATCAGGATGGTAAGACAAATGGTATTACCGCTCCCGGCGTTAAATCACAGGCGGCGCTGGAAGCGGAGATTTATAAAAAATTTGGCATCGATCCTGAAACTATTACCATGGTGGAAACACATGGAACGGCTACCAGATTGGGTGATCCGATTGAAGTGGAAGCGTTGACCACTGCATTCAGGAGCTTCACGGAGAAGCAGCGTTATTGTGTATTAGGCTCCGTTAAAAGTAACGTAGGGCATCTGTTGGCTGCCGCAGGTGTGGCGGGGGTACTGAAAATATTACTGGCACTGAACGAACAGATATTGCCGCCTAATTCCCAGTTCCAAAAGCTGAATGAGCATATCCGGCTGGAAGGAAGTCCGTTTTATATCAATACAAAAGCGCTTCCCTGGAGTGTGCCTGAGGGATGCCTGCGAAGAGCCGCGGTCAGTTCGTTTGGATTCAGCGGCACAAATGCGCATATCGTAATCGAAGAATTTAGAACAGAGAGAATACGTTCTTCAATGTCTGTAACACCGGTATTGATAGTATTGTCTGCCAGAAATGAAGACCGCCTGAAGGCCTATGTTACCGCGATGGCCGGATATATTAAAACGCATAGGGAGTTGTCGGTGCAGGACATTGCGTATACCTTGCAGATAGGCCGGGAAGAGATGGAGTACAGGTTGGCATTTGTTGCGGCTACTTGTGATGAGATAGTAGAAATGTTCAACAGAGTAGCAACAAGCGATCAATTCCCGGAAGGCGCAGGTATCATGACAGGCAATGCGAAGAATCAACAAGAGGAAACAAACCTACTGATGCATGATGAAGACGCGGGTATTCTTTTTCGTACCTGGATAGAAAAAGGCAAACTGGATAAAATAGGAAGACTGTGGGTGAACGGATTGGATATTGACTGGCGCCAGCTGTACAAAGAACATCAACCCGCCCGCTTACATCTGCCTGGTTATCCTTTTGCCCGCGAAAGTTACTGGATACCATCTGCCACCATTCCCAATGAAATCAGGGCAGGTGTTTCGGGGCAGTTACATCAACTGTTACATACCAACACTTCTGTATTTGGAAAACAACGCTTCAGCAGTGTTTTCAATGGAACTGAATTTTTCCTGAAAGACCATATGGTGTCGGGAAGAAAGACATTACCGGGTGCAGCTTGTATTGAAATGGTGCTGACTGCATATCGGCAATCTGTGGAAAGCATACCGGAGCATAGCAGTATCTGTGTGGAGGAGATAGTATGGCTTCGTCCGCTGGTCGTGGATGGAAGAGCGGAAACGGTACATGTATGTTTACATGCGGAAGGTGGGCGCGTAAAATATGAAATGTATGGTGAAAGTACAACCGGAAACCCACTTGTTTACAACAGCGGATTCATTGCCGGATCTGCTGAGATACAACCGGTGAGGCTTAAGCCGGAAACAAGGTTGAATGGTTGTAATAGCGGGTACATGACTGCGGAAGCCTGTTATAGTTTGTTCAGTAATGTTGGCCTGAATTATGGGGCGTCATTCCGGGTAGTGAAGGAAATTTTTATCGGAGAGCGCGAAGCGGTGGCGAGGCTGGAACTTCCGGCCACGATGAAAGACAGCCTGACTTCCTTCATATTACACCCAGCGTTACTGGATGCCGCATTTCAATCGCTGATTGGTTTGGTGCCTGCATCACATAAGGCGATGGTGCCGGTAGCTGCGGAGAAAGTGAAAGTATTCGGCGGGTGCTCTTCTGCAATGTGGGCGGTGGTAAGGCACAGCCATAACATTAGTTTGTCTGATAAATCATTACGGTTCGATATTGATCTCTACGATGAAAATGGAACCATACAGGTGTCCATCACCGGCCTATCTATAATGGAAGTTGGGATACCGAAGGATGATACCTTCCTGATGTGCCCCGGTTGGACAAAACTGCTAACCGGTAGTAACACGATGCCTGTTTATCATGAGCACATTGTAATAAGCTGCGGTTTGAGTGCAGGCATTGCCACAGCGATAGAAAAGGAATTGACTGGTATTCGTTTTATAACGGGACCGTTGTACCAGGGAACAGCACAGGATACCTTTGTGGCTTATGCTGAATGGGCGTTGGACACAGTACAGCAGATCTTAAAAGGCAGACCCGAAAAGCGGATGCTGATACAATTCATGACTGAGACGTCTTCTTTATTATCTCCTGCTCTGGCAGCTCTGTTGTCAACAATGACGAAGGAACAGCCACTATGTTGTGGACAATTGCTTGAAATTTCATCAAATGAAAGCACTGATGAAATTATTGATAAATTGAAAGAGGGCCGGGAATATCCTGAAAATCTATACATGCGCTGTCACCACAGACAAACAGAAATCAGACAGTGGGAAGAAATAACTGGTTTGTCCGGTTCACCTGAACATTGCTGGAAAGACAATGGTGTATATCTGATTACCGGAGGGGCGGGCGGATTGGCGGTAATATTCGTCAGGGAGATTGTACAACGCGTCGAAAAGCCGGTCGTTATTCTTATTGGAAGAACCCCGCTGCGTGAAGAACAACAACGCTATCTCCAGGAATTACAGGCGACCGGCGCCACTGTGGTGTATAAACAGGTGGATGTTTGCGATCGTCAGGCTGTTGAAATAATGTTCAGCAGTATACACAATACGTATGGAAAATTAAACGGCATATTACACACGGCAGGAGTCAAAAAAGATAACTTCCTCAGCAAAAAAACAACTAGAGAACTACAACAGGTACTGGAGCCTAAGGTAACTGGCCTTATTAATATTGATGAAGCAAGCCGGTGGCTGAATCCGGATTTTCTGATACTCTTCTCCTCTGTAGCCGGAGCTCTGGGGAACGAAGGCCAGGCCGACTATGCTATGGGAAATGCATTCATGGATACCTACGCGGCATATCGTAATAATCTGATAGTAAGAGGAGACGTAAAAGGTAAAACACTTTCTGTTAACTGGCCGCTATGGGAAGATGGTGGTATGCAGATGAATGAACAGATAAAAGAGTGGTGGCGTCAGCGCTCCGGTTTCTTGCCTTTACCATCAACCTCCGGCGTGAAAGCACTTTATCAGGCTATGAATACTGGTCTGACACAGATAATGGTATTGTGCGGGGACAAAAAGGAGATCATACAAAAAATCAGCCGGATAAAAATAATACTCCCACCTGTCCGGAAAGAAGAAAAAATTACACCGGAAACCATTCCTGACCGGACTCCATCAGTTGAAAAATTATACCTGGAATTACGCGAAGGGCTGGCCGGTATCCTGTCTCTTTCAGCAGAGGAAATCGATATAGATGAAAATTTCCTCAATATCGGATTCGATTCAATTATGGCGATGCAATGGTTACAGGGTATCAACAAAAATTATGGCACCGATATAATGGCCCCCAGGGTATTTGATTATCCTACTATCCGCGAGTTTGCCGGCTTTTTGGAAAGAGAGATGATCAGGATGGAAGAAGAAAGGAGAATAGGTGACAGACAGCTATCCAAACTTGATTTTGTAGGCGATCTGTTGTTGAAAGTACAATGGGGGATAGTGGATATTGACATTGCCGATCAGACATTACATCAATTAATCTCAGAAAAAAAACATCATGGAAATGGATGAGATTTTTCAGACCCTTATCAGGAGTATCCGGGAAGTATTACCCGAACTCAGAGAGCATCAGTTTCAGGAAGAAGATCAACTAAAAGAACTAGGGGCTAATTCAATAGACAGGGTGGAAATTTTAGCACTTACTGTAGAGGTACTCTCACTGGACATACCATTGACAGCATTACAAGGTGCGCATAATATCGGGGAGCTGGCGGCGCTGATCAAAGAACAACAGCAACTGATCACCGGAAAACAGAATCAGCTATGACAACAGCGGGAATTCAAGCCATGTACATCTACGGTGGTGCCGCTTATCTCGATGTGACAGAACTGGCCAGGCATCGTCAGCTGGACAATGCCAGATTTGAAAATCTTCTTATAAAGCAAAAAACAGTTGCTTTACCTTGGGAGGATCCTGTAACATTTGCTGTTAATGCAGCCAAACCTATCGTGGATATGCTTTCCGACGCGGAAAAAAACAGGATTGAATTATTGATCACCTGTACTGAGTCCGGAATTGATTTTGGTAAATCACTCAGCACTTATGTGCACCACTATCTTGGCCTGAGCCGTAACTGCCGGCTGTTCGAAATAAAGCAGGCATGCTACTCCGGTACTGCGGGTTTTCAGATGGCTTTAAATTTTATTCTTTCAGGGGTTTCTCCTGGGGCCAGAGCATTGGTAGTTACCACTGATATCAGCCGTTTTACAGTTGCCGGCAGAAATGAAGCGCCTGCAGAGGACTGGTCTTTTGCAGAACCAAGCAGTGGTGCGGGAGGTGTGGCTATGCTGGTGAGCGGAGAACCCACTGTGTTTCGTGCAGATGTAGGAGCCAACGGATACTATGGTCATGAAGTAATGGATGCATGCAGACCCTTGCCTGACAGTGAAGCAGGTAATGTTGACTTGTCATTGATGACTTATATGGAATGCAGTCAGCAGGCCTACCTGGAATACAGGAAGCGTGTAACGGAAGCTGACTACCGGAGTTCTTTCCAGTATCTTGCTTTTCATACACCATTTGGCGGGATGGTGAAAGGCGCGCATCGCACCATTATGCGAAAAATAGTAAAGGCATCGCCTGACGAAATTGAACTGGATTTCATGCAAAGAGTAGCGCCAGGGTTGAATTATTGCCAGCGTGTTGGCAACATTATGGGGGGCACTGTTTTTATGTCGCTGGCCAGTATCATCGATAACGGAAATTTTGATGCGCCGCGCCGCATTGGCTGCTTCTCCTATGGCTCCGGTTGTTGCTCAGAATTTTACAGTGGTATGGTCACCGGAGAGGGGCAGAAGCAGCAGCAGCGCCTTCGAATCCGGGAACAACTGGATAGACGTTATCGCATGTCCGTAGCAGACTACGAACGCATTGTTGTCAATAACACCAACCTGCGGTTTGGTATGCGCGACGTTACTCCCGATTTTCATTTGATTCCGGAAGCATGGGACAAGATGAATAACACACCACAACTCTACCTGAAAGAAATACGCGACTTCCACCGGAAATATGAGTGGAGATAGATAACAACTCTTAACCCACGATCTATGGAACCTGTTATCGATTTAACGGAAGTGAAACCCGGCATAGTACAGATAACTATGCAGGAAAAAGAGCACAGGAATCTTTTTACGCCACGGTTGCTGACGGCGCTTGAGCAGGCATTTAACGCTATTCACACCAATAACAGTTATAAGGTAGTAATCATCACAGGATACGGTAATTACTTTGCTTCAGGAGGCACAGAAGAATCGCTGTTAGCTATTTATAGAAATGAAGCATCGTTTGCGGATGTTAATCTGCACCGGCTTTTGATAGAATGCAGATTGCCTGTAATAGCAGCAATGCAGGGGCATGCAATGGGAGGAGGATTGGCTTTTGGTATGTATGCAGATTTTGTTATCCTGGGAAAAGAAAGCGTTTACACAGCCAATTTTATGAAATATGGATTCACGCCAGGTATGGGTGTAACCTGCATCCTGCCTCATAAGCTGGGATGGGGCCTGGCTACTGAGATGCTCATGAGCGCCGGAAAATATCGTGGCTCAGATCTGGAAAAGAGGGGTATTCCTTTCTCCGTATTGCCTCGTGCAGAGGTACTGGCTCATGCATATCAGCTGGCATCTGAAATGGTGGATATGCCATTAGCATCACTGATTTTGCTGAAAACCCATCTGAATGGTGATCTGAAGGCAAAACTGGCTCAGTGTATCAGCAGGGAAATGGAAATGCATGCGATTACTTTTCACCTCCCCGAAGTAAGGGAACGGATCATTTCATTATTTGGACAACAAAAAAGATAAATATCCATGGATACAAAGTTTATTCTGCAGTCACTGCAGGAAGGTGAGATAGATCATGAAAGAGCTATGAAGGAAATACTGGATATAACGGGCCTGGGGGATGAAGACGTACATGTTGTGACAAACTGGCCACGTTTCCCGGAATTGTTTCGCTTGAACAGGATCGTTAAAGGACGCCACATATTCTGGTTGCATGGTGGGGTGGGGAATGTACAGCCTTATTTAAAGCTGGCACTAACCGTACAAAGACCTTTCTGGGGTATACAGTCGAAAGGTTGGATGTCGCCGGGAACATCCTTTCTGAGAGGAATACCTGAGATGGCAGCTTATTATGTGGAGATAATACGAACGGTGCAACCGGAAGGCCCTTATGAACTCGGAGGATATTCCATGGGAGGCTCATTGGCCTATGAAATAACAAAACAACTGCAGGAAAGCGGAGAAACTGTAAATACGATAGTAATGATTGACACACCGGCCTCTTTCGATCATATCTGGTGCCAGGGTGACTACAAAGATATGTTGCTGAAAACCGTAAATACCTTATTGCTGCCAGGAGCCGTTGGAAAGCAGGGCAAACTGGAGGAACTGCTTGTACATAGTAATGAACTTGATACCAGATCTGATGAAGAATCCTTTCTGCAACAACTGACAGATCTGGCGCTGAAAAAAGGACTGAAGAGAAAAGAATCATTATTTAAAGAGCTGGTATGTCAGAGAGCGCAGGTTATAATGGCTTATGATATCCATCGGTATGTATTGTCACCTCTTCCATACCCTGAAAATGTCAGCTGTTACTATTTCCATAACAAGAATGGACTGTTCTATGGGGATATGGAGCCTTATTTCTGCCTGGCAACACGTTCAGATAAGCATGAAAATAATATTCACAGGAATAAGTGGAAGGAGTTGATCCCGGATTTTCATCTCATAAATCTGATTGCCCCCAATCACATACAGTTATTGTACGACCAGCAGTCGGTAGACACTATCTCCACATTTTGTAATCTGTTGTACAGTGAGCAGGGGTTGACAATGGATGCCTTCAGAGCATTTAAAACAAAAGTTAACATACACCATGGCGGTAAATAGCTGTAGCTCCGTCAGATTCATTATTTCTTTACCGGAAAATTTTGTTTATGAAAGCTTTTCTATTTCCCGGTCAGGGCTCCCAGACAAGAGGAATGGGGGAAAAACTGTTGGCCAAATATGCGCATCTTACAGAATCCGCCAGTAATATAATGGGATATGATATGGGGCTACTTTGTGTTAAAGACCCTGAAAGATTACTTAATCAAACACAATTCACCCAGCCGGCGCTATATCTGACAAATGCATTAACGTACCTCGATAAAACAGAAAAAGAGCCGGAACCTGATTGTGTATTGGGACATAGTTTGGGAGAATATGTGGCCTTGTTTGCTGCCGGCGCTTACTCCTTTGAAACGGGTCTCAGACTGGTTAAAAAAAGGGGAGAGCTGATGGCCCGCGTAAAAAATGGTACCATGGCGGCAGTACTTGGACTTACTATAGAACAGGTCGGGCAAATTTTGTTACAGCAGTTGCCTGCGCTGGATATTGCCAACTATAATTCGGCCAGGCAGATTGTGATTACAGGGCCGTTGGAAGAAATCACCTCCGCCCGGAAGATTTTTACAGCGGAAGGCGCAAGCCTTTATTATCCGCTTAATGTAAGTGGTGCTTTTCATTCCAGGTACATGAAACCATTGGCTGATGAGTTCAGTACCTATCTGGAATCTTTTTCCTTTTCGCCGTTACGGATACCCGTGATCGCTAATGCCACAGCCAGAAGATACACTGATAACACGGTTGGAGACATGCTGGTCAGGCAGCTCACTCATCAGGTGAAATGGTATGAAAGTATAAGCCGGCTTATTCACCAGGGATGCAGGACATTTTGCGAAGCAGGGCCGGGGGACGTACTTACCAAAATGCAGCACTTCATAGAGGAAGCGCCAATGCCTGCCTCCGACGCGGTAATAGAAACAGGGGTAGAAGCGATGAAAACGACCATTCCGGTGGATCACAATACAAGAAGCAGAGGTCTCGCTGGTAATGATAATGGAAAGGAAGTCTCATTCACCGGACGAATAAGACCCGAACAGCTCGGGTCTGCTGCATACCGCAAAGATTACAATGTGAAGTTTGCATACGTCACTGGTGCAATGGTACATGGTATTGCCTCCCGCAAACTGGTGGTAAAGATGGGGCAGGCAGGTATGATCGGCTACTTTGGTACAGGTGGCATGAGGAAAGATGATATAGAGGCTGCTATTATTGATATACAGCGGCAATTAAGTAAAGGAGAAGCTTATGGCATGAACCTGCTCAACGGATCCAGAGAGCATGACATGGTCGATCTGTTGTTGAAACATAAAGTCAGGAATGTAGAAGCCGCCGCTTATCTGACGATAAGCCCGGAGTTGGTAAGGCTTCGGTTAAAAGGACTGACCAGGAACCTGGATGGCTCTGTGCATATACCAGGAAGAATTATGGCGAAGATCTCGCGACCGGAAGTAGCAGAAGCCTTTTTAACTCCCCCACCGGAAAAAATCGTTGAAAGCCTCCTTGCTGAGAATATAATTACAACGGAAGAAGCAGCGTTGGGGAAACTGATACCTATGGCGGATGATATTTGTGTAGAAGCTGATTCTGGTGGGCATACAGACCAGGGCGTTTCGTTTGCGCTGATCCCTACTATTATGCGACAGCGGGATAACTGCATGAAAAAGTACCGGTACTCCCGTTATGTCAGAGTTGGAGCCGCCGGAGGAATTGGCGTACCGGAAGCTGCCGCTGCGGCTTTCATACTGGGTGCGGATTTTATTCTTACCGGCTCAATAAATCAATGCACTGTGGAATCAGGCATGAGTGATATTGTAAAGGATATGTTGCAGGACATCAATGTGCAGGATACTACCTACGCACCTGCCGGAGACATGTTTGAAATAGGTGCTAAAGTGCAGGTGCTGAAGAAAGGCGTCTTTTTCCCGGCCAGAGCCAATAAATTATATGATCTGTACCGTTACCACAATTCTCTCGACGACATTGATGAAGCAATAAAGATACAAATCCAGGAAAAGTATTTTAAACGTACTTTCGCTGAAATATACAAAGACGTAGAGTCTTATTATTCTCCGGGAGAACTACAGCACGCAATACATAACCCCAAACAAAGAATGGCCTATATTTTCAGATGGTATTTCGGTTATACCAACCGGTTGGCCATTAAAGGTGTGGCCGAATGTAGAACAGATTTTCAGGTTCATACCGGCCCGGCGCTGGGTGCTTTTAATCAATGGGTAAAAGGCACGCCGTTAGAAAACTGGCGAAACCGTCATGTAGATGAAATTGCGTTGAAAATTCTGACCGACGCAGCGGATATTTTGTCGTCACGCCTGAATGCCTTTACACATGAATAGCTATCAAACAATAAAAGTGCGCTTTCAGGAACCATGCTGCTATCTTCAGTTATATCGTCCTGAAAACAATAACTCGATCAACTCGCTTATGATAAGCGAATGTTATGACGTATTGCTGCAATGCGAAAGAAATATCACCATCCTGATATTGGAAGGGTTGCCGGATATATTCTGCATGGGAGCAGATCTTAGTCAAATAGAGTCACTCAGTGCTTCGTCGTTGTACGACCTTTGGTATAAACTAGCTACTGGCCCTTACATTACCATTGCTCATGTCCATGGAAAGGCAAATGCCGGCGGAATAGGATTTGTGGCTGCCTGCGATATGGTAATTGCCGGTGCAAATGCCAGCTTCAGCTTATCCGAGCTTTTACTCGGCGTACTGCCTGCATGCGTTATGCCATTTCTTATCGGGAAAGTAGGGCTTCACCGGGCGAGGTACCTTGCGCTGACAACCAGACCTGTGATGGTGCAAACAGCGTGCGAATGGGGCATGGTGGATGCCTATGCCGCCAATGACGGAGCGCTGCTACACACACATCTGTTACGACTAAAGAACTTATCGAAGACGGCTATCAGCGCCTTTAAATCGTATACAAAAGATTTGTACGATCTGAAGGCAGTAAGGCAGATGGCTGTAACTACCAGTGAGAAGGCATTTAGAGATGACGATAATAGAAGTAATATTGACAGATACGTTAAAACAGGATTGCTGCCTTGGCAACATTAAGCACACAGTATTGTCAGGCTGAAGCGGAGGTGCGAAAATATACAATAGTAAGGCATCTTTTGATGAATAATTAAGATAACCCTCAACTACTATTTTTATGCCTCATAGTAATAATGATAACTGGCACGTCATTTACACTTATCCGAACTTTGAAAAGAAAATTTATTCCGAACTCGCAAAACGTAATGTAGAAGTTTATCTGCCTCTGTATCATGTAAAGAGGAAATGGAGTGACAGAATTAAACTGTTGGAGAAACCTTTTTTCCCTAATTATTTGTTTGTGCGTCCAGTACAGGAGCGGAAGTATGAGATATTACATATCGGAGGCATTGTTAAATACATTGCCTTCGATGGCCGTAAGGTAACGGTATCTGATAAGGAAATTGGTTTTATCCGGTCCCTGATGGACCTGCAGCATAGTCTCCTGGCATCCGGTAAACAAGTGGAGGAGGGTGAAACAATTATGGTGCTTAATGGTATTATGAAAGGATTGAATGGCAGCGTGATAAGACGCTTGCATACCAGCAATATGGTAATTTTATTTGAATCAATGAATCACACAATAGCCATTGATCTTAATAATAACGTTATCATAAACTTACCCGCACAGAATGCCGGAAGCTTTTAATCTGCCCTCATTATATTAAAAACATAGTATGTATACTATCACAGGTATAGGTATTACGACTTCAGTAGGACAAGGAAAAGAGACGATGAAAACTGCATTGCAGTATGGACAATCTGCCTTCGGCATTTTGCAACGCCCTGGCCGGCAGAAGGAATCTTTTTTTATTGGCGCAGAGATTCCGCCATTGGTATTTCCGGGGCGTTTCTCCGCAAAAATACTGCGAAGCGCATCTCTTACTACACAAACGGCATTAGTTACTTTGCAGGAAGCCTGGCAGGATGCCGGCCTGGATGCTGTCTCCCCTGATCGTATCGGACTTATTGCCGGAGGATCTAATTTGCAACAGCGGGAATACCACCAAATCGATCATTGGTCATGGCCTGAGTGCTGCAGGTGTTGTGGAGGTGGCAGCCGTTTTGTTACAAATGCAAACTGGTTGGTTGCATCCGTCCAGAAATCTGGATGATCCGCTGAGGCCGGATCTCAACTGGATATGACAGGAGGCAGAATCCTGTCATATCCGGAAGGCGTTGAAATTAGGCTTTGGCTTTGGTGGTATTAACACTGCATTGTGCCTGTCTGCCCCATAATATAATCAGCGCTTCCCGCAGAAAAGCTGACGCCCGTCTTTGGTGAGACGGTGAGTGAGCAGTCTCAGGCAACGCGTTTTCCCTGATACAAAATTTTTTTTCTCCCCAGTCACCCTTTTTCAATTCCCGCCTGTCATATAAACACTAACAAGTTGATTGAAAGATGCCAAATCATGTAGGAGTGCAATGAACCGTGTAGTGGGCCCACTGTCACAGGGAATGACTACAACCAAAATTAAAATGGCTCCTGAACGTCAAGGGGGAGGATTTACTAATTTATAACTGTATAAATATGGACGCTACCAGAATGCTCCGTACCGGGGACGTATGTCTGCCAACAAAATCATTTGCTGGGCGGGCCGCACAAACCTGCTTTACTATGCGGCTGCCAATAATAATAAGTTTTGGTCTTTTAATAATGGTTGCAGCTATCAATACTGTAACAGCACAACAGATACAGAAAACGCCCGCAATGAAGGGCGCCGACTCGTTGATAACGATTTCGGGTAAGGTGACGGATGACAAAGGTAATCCATTGCCAGGAGTGGTAGTAAGAGCTTCCGGAAGTGGAAAAGCCGCTGTGACCGGCGGTGCTGGCGAATATACCATCGCGGCCAGACCTGATGATAAACTGGCCTTTACATTTATCGGTTACGACGCCGTAGTAAAAAGTACAGGAACGAATAAACGAATGGATGTAACAATGAAGCCCGGTTCCAAAGGCTTGAATGAGGTAGTGATAACGGGATTCCAGGAGATAGACAAAAAGAAATTCGCGGGTGCTTCAACCAGACTGAAAGCAGAGGATATCCGGATGGATGGTACAACGGATATCAGCCGTGCGCTGGAGGGAAAGGCTGCGGGGGTAAGTATCCAGAGCGTATCTGCCACCTTCGGTTCGGCGCCAAAGGTACGTATCAGGGGTGTTACCTCTCTCACTGGTGAAAACAAACCACTATGGGTGGTAGATGGTATCGTACTGGAAGATGTGATTGATGTTAGCAATGATCAGTTGTCGAGCGGAGATCCCTCTACCTTGCTGGCATCTTCTGTAGCCGGACTGAATATGAATGATGTGGAGGATATCTACGTGTTGAAAGATGCGGCAGCAACGTCGCTATATGGCGCCAGGGCTATGAACGGGGTAGTGGTAATCAATACCAGGAAAGGCCGTTCCGGAAAAATGGTGACCAATTACACGGGTAACTTCAGCACGCAGCTAAGGCCCAGCTATAATAATTTCAACATCATGAACTCTGCCGAACAGATGTCTGTAGATGCTGAAATCGCCAGGAAGGGCCTGTTTAATCTGGCCGATATCGGAAACAGACCGGATAAGGGTGTATACGGGAAAATGTATGATGAGCTGCAGACCTATGATCCTGCTACCGGAAAGTTTCTCCTGGAAAATACACAGGAAGGAAGAGAGAAGTTTTTGCGGCGTTATGCACTGGCGAATACGGATTGGTTCCACATTCTCTTCCGTAATTCCCTGATTCAGGAACACACCATCAGTCTCTCCGGCGGTTCTGAAAAAATACAGTCTTATTTTTCAGCCGGTTTCTATAATGATAATGGCTGGACCGTTGCCGATAAAGTGAAGCGTTTTACGTTTAACTCACAAACCAACTATACATTCTCTGACAAGTTATCCGGTGGATTCATCGCCACCGGCTCTGTCAGACAACAGGATGCACCCGGCACTGTAGCCCGGACAACCGATGCTTTCTACGGAAAGATGAGCCGCGATTTCGATATCAATCCTTATCAGTACGCGCTGAACACCAGCCGGGCATTAACCCCCTATGATGATAAAGGAAACCTGGAATACTTCACCAGAAACTACGCACCCTTTAACATCCTGAATGAGCTGCAGAATAATACCCTGCATCTTTCTGTTATCGACCTGAAACTACAGGCTAATTTGTCTTACAAGATTACCAGGCATCTCAGGTACGATTTTATCGGTGCGATCCGCTATGCCAAGACCACCCAGGAAGATATGACGAAGGAGAATTCCAATAAAGCCCAGGCATACCGGGCAGCGCCCAATTCTACCATTGCCAACTCCAACCGCTTCCTGTACAAGGACCCCGATAATCCCAATGCATTTCCTGTCACCGTTCTGCCATCAGGAGGATTGTACAACCGGAATGAAAATGCATTGACCAACTACAATTTCAGGAACAGCCTGAATTATACACAGACATTCGGTCTGCATGACCTGAATGTACTGGTAGGACAGGAGGTAAAATATGCAGACAGACAAAATGCACTGAACACTGGTTACGGCTATCAGTATGATTATGGCGGCAGTGTGCTCCCTTACTACATGATCTTCAAACAGGCGTCCGAAGCCAATCTGCCTTACTTTGGCATGCAGCGTACCTACGATCGCTATGCGGCGTTCTTTGCAACAGCAGGATACACCTATAATGGCCGCTATAACTTCACAGGCGCCATCCGTACCGATGGTTCAAACAAACTAGGCAAATCTCCTTCCGCCAGATGGTTGCCTACATGGAGTATCAGCGGTGCATGGAATATCGACCAGGAAAATTTCATGAAGGGGGCGCCAGGCATCAACATGCTGAAACTGAGAGCCAGCTACGGTCTGACAGCAGATATGGGTTCTGCTACCAATTCAAGCGCGGTGTTAAAAGCGCAGAACACCTACCGTCAGTACGCGAGAGTTATTGAGTCAGGGATCAATATCATCGACCTCGAAAATGCTGACCTTACCTGGGAAAAACAGTATTCACTCAACGTCGGAATGGATGCCGCATTTTTTAACAGCAGGTTAACGGCTACTATTGACCTCTATAAGAAAAACGGTTTCGATCTGATTGCTGGTATTAAAACAGCGGGTATCGGCGGCCAGGATGTAAGAGTCGCCAACTATGCTGACCTGAGTTCAAGAGGAGCTGAACTGACGATTGGCGGAGAGATCATCCGTAGTAAAGATCTGGGCTGGAAAGCGAACCTGACTTTCGGGTACAATAAAAATGAAATTACCAATGCCAAAAACGTACCTATCATATTTGACCTGATAGTACCAGAAGGTGGCAACAAACAGGGCTACCCGGTTAGCAGCCTGTTCTCACTCGATTATAAAGGACTGGAGAGTAGTACCGGTATTCCTTTGTTTGTGAATGAGAAAGGAGCGGTATCCCGTAAAGTAAGCTTGCAGGATATTGAAACAAAATATCTCAAATACGAAGGACCCGTTGATCCGCCCATCTCAGGAGGCTTCTCCAATACTTTCAGGTACAAAAACTTATCATTAAATGTATTGCTGACCTATCAGGCAGGAAATAAGATCAGACTGAATCCGGTATTCAAATCCACCTATTCTGACCTCGATGCATTTCCCCGTGAGTTTCTCGACAGATGGACGCTGGCCGGAGATGAGAAGAAAACACAGGTGCCGGCTGTTATTGATGCGCTCACCAATTACCGTATGACGGACGCATACCCTTACAATAATTACAATTATTCTTCTGCAAGAATAGCTGATGGCGGTTTTATACGATTGAAGTATGTCGCGCTCAGTTATCTGCTGCCGTCTCAGATGATCAAAAACATAGGACTGAATAGTGTCTCCCTCACAGCGTCGGCAACTAACCTGTGGCTCCTGTATTCCGACAGTAAACTCAGAGGACAGGATCCTGAATTTTTCAATGCCGGTGGTGTGGCACAGCCACTTCAGCGCCAGATGGTAATGTCATTAAAAGTTGGTTTGTAAGTGTACTTAATAAGAACGATATGATGAAGCACAATATTAAAGTCAACATATTCATATTAGCAGGTTCGCTGTTCCTGGCAGCCTGTAATAAGTATCTGGAAGTTGATCCGGATAACAGAACAACACTGGACTCACCGGAGAAGATTGCACAGATGCTCACTTCGGCATATCCTGACCAGGACTATATCTGTTTCAGTGAGTCCATGTCCGATAATGCAGGCGACAGAGGTCATTCAGGAGATCAATACAGTGGTGATCTGCGTGTGAATATCAATGCATACCGCTTTGTCGATTATGCAAGTACCGCAGGAGGTTCGCCGGATGTTTACTGGCAAGGTTGCTATAAAGCCATCGCAGCTGCCAATCAGGCGCTGGATGCTATTGATAAGGCTGGCGCTCCGGCAGCCTATGCTCCTTACAAAGGAGAGGGATTAGTAGCGCGGGCGTATGCTCATTTTATGCTGGTTACCTTTTTCGCGAAGCCGTATGATTCCGTTACGTCCGCCAGTGATCCGGGTATCCCATATGTGCTGAAACCAGAAACCACATTGAATCCGAAGTACGAAAGAAAAACGGTAAAGTATGTATATGACATGATCGAAAAAGATCTGACAGACGGCCTCCCGCTTATTAGCAACAGCGCTTATAAAGTGCCTTCCTTTCATTTTAATAAAGCAGCTGTAACCGCATTCGCAGCCAGGTTTTATTTGTTTAAGAAAGATTATGCGAAAGCCACTATGTATGCCAGTCAAGCTTTCCCCGGAGGTAATTTCAAGGATTATCTCAGGCCACTCAATACCACCATGAACACGGCTACCCGTAGTGAGCGGAACGCTGCATTTACCAGCCCGGATACCAAAGCGAACCTGCTGCTGGCTACTGCCAACTCAATCTGGGCCAGGGCATGGCTGGGGTACCAGTTCGGATTAAACCGGGTAATCTCCCTGGGTGTCTTTTTCTCAGGAAATGTTTCCGGAGGTTCCTGTGCCTACAATGTTTTTTACTACGGGAGTAACAACAATGATCAGGGAATAGAAAAATGGAAAGAGAATTTTGTCTATACCAGTGCTGATATAGGTAACCCATATATCTATGTACCACTCTTTACGGCAGAAGAAGTACTGTTCAACCATGCAGAGGCCAGTGCGCGACTGACAAAATTAGATGATGCTATCGCTGACCTGAATACCTATTACCGGACAAGAGTAGTGAGCTACGATCCAGCAAAACATGCAGTCACCTTAGATAAGGTCACCAACTTTTATAAAATGACTGCTGATCCGCAGGGAGCTGTGATCAAGGCAATCCTGGATGCACGGAGAGCAGAATTCATGCAGGAAGGCATGCGCTGGATGGACATGCTGAGAAACAAACTACCTGTGACACACAAAGAAAATGATGGTACATCCCTTACCATTGGTGCAGACGATCCCAGAAGGCAGTTACAGATTCCGCAGGCAGCACAGGCTTACGGGCTTCCCGCGAATCCGCGCTGATGCTGTTGCTGGAGAATGTGCCTGAAATCATTTGATCAAGCTGACTTAAATTCTGAAGAATGAAACACCTGAAATTATTCATATTAACTACTGTAATTATTGCTGGTATTATTTCCTGTAATAACAAGGAAAAACTGGATCCAAATATTACGGGCCTGGGTGGTGATTCCTGGGTACCGACTGCCGTTGATAAATGGTTGTACGATTCCATCGTAAAGCCATACAATATAGAAATGAAATACAAATGGGACCAGTCGGAGTTTGCCATGGACCTGGTACTGGTACCTCCCTACGAGAACACCGTGGTTCCTGTCACGCGTGATATCATCAGTATGTGGATTACGCCTTATAACCAGGCCTCCGGCGACACTACCTTCATGAAAAGGAATACACCTAAACAGATTATGCTGTCAGGAAGTATTGCCTTACAGACTAATGGCAACGCAGTAGCAGGACTGGCGGAAGGCGGGCTGAAAATTCTACTCTTTGGTATCAATTCATATAGTAGTAAAGACAGCTTCAGGGTGGCTGATATGGCCCATCTGATACACCATGAATACACACATATCCTCAATCAGAAGAAAAATTACCCGATTGAGTTCAACAAGGTAACGCCGGATGGTTATACTGGTAACTGGACCGTAGCTGAAGAAAATCCCTGGACACTGGGTTTTGTAACCAATTACGCCAGAAAAGAACCCGGTGAAGATATTGCAGAATTGGTATCAACGATGCTGGTGATGGGGCGCACCCGATATGATTCAACACTCTATCACCCGTTTCCGGGCGATCGTCAGGCATGGAATGACCCCAATGCCATTCAGTTACTGAGAACAAAGGAAAAGATCGTGGTTGACTACTTCAGGGAATCTTACAACATTGATTTCTATGATCTGCAAACCAAGGTGCAGCAACAGATCTATAAAACGTTACATCAATAGTGGCGATGTGATAACCATTTAAATCTAACAGAAAATGAAAAAATACCTGGCATATACATTACTCATTGCAATGATGGCGCCTTCCTGCAAGAAGGATCTGCACTCCTCTGTTTTTGATGAGTCGACAGATCAGCGGCTGAATGCAATACTGGCAAAATATCAATCTACCCTGGTAGCTGCTCCCTATGGCTGGGTGGCAGCAGTGGCACCCGCTGCGGGCGATGAGGTGTATACCTACTGGTTCAAATTCAATGACAGTAACCGGGTGTCATCCCGGTGGCTGGATAAACCAGCTGTTGGCAGCAGCTACCGGCTGAAGGCATTGCAGCAACCGGAGTTGATATTTGATACTTACACTTACCTGCATCTGTTGGCCGATGCAGAAGGGAAAGTGCCTGGAGCAAAGACAGGAGTGGGGTTGCAATCAGATTTTGAATTTGAAATTCTCTCCGGAACTGCAGACAGCTTTGTCTTAAAAGGAAAATACAACGGGATAGACGCAAAGCTGCTCAAAGCTGCCGCAAAAGATACTACTGGTAATGTTGTATTACCTGGCTACCCGCTGGCCGGCAATTTTAAATATACTTCAGTACGTACGCTTTATACCACCACACAAGCTGCCGGAGTGGTGGCCAGCGTCTCCCGTACTAACGGCGTAAAAACAGCCCCGCCCCTGAAGTATGACGCTACCGTGAGCATAGACTACAGCGATCTGGGCGCCTCTGTCTGGAAGTACTACCTGACTTTAAAGAATATAACGGATACGGATATAGCTGTAGATATTAACCCGGTGATGAAGAGTGGGATTAAACAAGGCTCTTTTAAAATACTGGAAAAATCTTATGATCCGGTGTCTGGTCGTATTTACCTGAAAACATTTTATACTAATTCTGCTGGTGCTGAGCGTGTTACAGAAGAAACATTCATACGCCAGTAACAGTAAACTTATTCGGAGCACTAAAAACAGACGGTGGTGGTATTCTTACTGCCACCTTTTTTATTGTAGCAAGACATTTACCGGGGTATTCTGTTCTGCAATCCCAGCGGCCTTAATACCGGGTTGGCCTGTAGTGCCCTGGCAGGTATCTCCAGGGTATAACCCGGATCATCTTTCTCCAGCACAAACAGCTGTTTTGGTTGTACCTGCCCTTTTATAACCGGTGTAAAATAATGTGCCATCCGGGGTTTGTCTGTACGCCGGAGATCAAACCAGTTGTGCAGCTGAAATGCCAGCTCCTTTCTACGCTGCAGCAATATTTCTTCCAACAGTTTTTGTTGATCTGTTATATTAACCGGTGTGGCATCTCCCGCGCGATGGCTTTGCAGTAAATTAATGTCCGTTAATGCGCTGCCTGTAAGTCCGAGATGCGCATTGGCTTCCGCCCTGTTCAGATATGCTTCCGCTGTGCGGAAGGAAAACATATAGGTGTTATTGTAGAAGAGGAATGCTTTTGGTACAGTGATATTGTTGACAGTGAAGAAACAACCATCGGTCCGGGAATCTTGCGGAGAATAAAGCTGTAATAACTCATCCGAAACAGTGAATCCGTAATCACTGCCATTGCCGAAAATATTTAGGACGGGCGAACTAAGGTCATTGTAAAACGTATAGATCACTTCCCGGTTATCTGTCCCGGAAGAGTTAACGAAATTACTTGCCAACGAAGTTTTTTTGTTGCTAACATTTTTCAGCGCTGAATTTAATGCCAGGCATTTATCCGCAAAAACGGCCGCCTGTTGCCAATGCTGAAGATACAGATGTACTCTGGACAGCAGCAGGTATATAGCTGCCGGAGAGTAATGGAAGATATTTTCCGTTTTACCGGAGGCTGTTGCATAACGAAGCGCTTCGTTCAGATCTGTCAGGATTTTATCATATACCACGTGTACATTGCTCCTGGGGAATGCAGCGTTTTCCGGTACATTGCCGGAAATGAGCGGAATTCCCATGGAATCAGCCGTGGTGGAAGGATCATAGGGGGTGCCCCAAATATTCACGAGGTAGAAATAAGCCAGTGCCCGTGAAAAGCAGGCCTCACCCAGCAGGAATTGCCTGTCTGCTGTTGCACCCTGTATATCGTCCCCTTTATCAGTGATGATGTTACATGTTTTTACGATTCTGTATAGTCCCAGCCAGGTATTGTTCAGGAGAGAAGACGGTGAACGCCGTTCATCGTATTGTGCGTCATAAACATTCTGCCATGTGTAGAATGCAGAGTAGGCAGCCTTTTCATCCACAGCAGGCATCTGGCCGGCAGATTCCTGTACATCTGTTGTCATCATATCCAGGAAATAAAGTGATATATCATTGTCCGGAGATATGATTTTAGCCCATCCTTCCCCTCTCAGCATTTCTGCATAATCAGCTACTGTCTTAGGTGTACGGAGATTGTCGGACGGTGTGTCCAGATACTTCTTACAGGACACGGGCAGTAATGAAACTGCCAGCAACGCAAAAGTATATATGATTTGTATCCTTCTCATCCTGCTAGAAATTTACGTCAATGCCTATAGTCAGTGATGGCCGCCTGGGCATGGTGCCTGGCGGCAGTTCAGGATCCTGGCCATGTAACTCTTTACTGGCAATTAAAAGCACGTCATGCAACTGTGTATAACACGAGATGCGTTTAAAGGGTTGTTTACCCATGCGCTGCGCAGGAACCGTGTATTGCAGCGAGAGTGTGGAAAGCCTGACATGACTGCCATCCACCGTGCGTATATCGCTGTTGTTGTACATCTCCGATGGTGGTGTCGACATAAGATAAAGCGGTGTTCTGGCTGTCATAATCTGCATCATAGCGGTATTAAATGGATAATACTGTACACGGGACATGGTTACAGGATCAAACAGGTACATCCCAGGTTGTTGCCCCAGGCGGGGTATGTCTGTTGTATTTTCATCGCCGGGTTGTTTCCAGCGCTTGTCGAGTACCGTAGCCGCATTTTCTGCAGGGTTGGGTACCAGTCCCCCTTCACCATATAAATTTATGAGCCGTTGTTTGTATCCCAGCTTAATCAGGAAACAGGCAGACAGGTTCCAGTTCCTGTAGCTGATACTCGTAGTGAAACTGCCATCCACACGCGGAATACGGTTTCCAACGGGAACGAATACATTGTTATAGTATTCAGATACTGTCGGCTGAACGGTATAATCTTTATCATAGATGCCCCGGAACTGCGGTAGTCCGTTTTTGTCAAGCCCCATGTATTTATAGGCATACATCGTGTTGGGGTCTTCACCTCCTTTGATAATGTTTCCGTTCAGGTACTGTTGCTGGTTGCCGATCACGCCGGGGTCGGTAAAGTTGGTCTGAAGGATGCGACTGGTATTGAAGGAAATGTTGGCCCCTAATGTCCATTGCCATTGCCTGCGGCGCACTGCCAGCCATTGGATACTGGTCTCAACACCGGCGTTTATCAGCCCTGCTTTATTTATCATACCAGAGCTGATACCATTCTCTTCTGCCAGGTTTATATCTGCCAGCAGGTCGTTGCTACGCTTATGATACATATCCACAGCACCATTCAGGCGGTTTTGGAAAAAAGAAAAATCAGCACCGGCATTGAACTGATAGGTCTTCTCCCAGCGCAATCCCGGATTAGGAAAGGACGCCACGGTGGCCTGGCTTTCCCCGGAGACGGGATCAGTAACGGCATTAGAAACAGATAAGCGGGGCGAATTAATCTCAGGCAGCCCAATGTTGTAACCATATGAAAACCGTAGTGCCAGTGTATTTTCACCCGCCTGTTTTTTTATCCAGGGCTCATCAAGAAGATTCCACTTCACGGCAGCAGACCAGGTCTGTTGCCAGGTGTTGCTCCCGTATTGCTCAAAGTAATTAGCGCCATCTGTACGGTAGTTAAAGTTAAGCGTATAGCGGTCCTTATACGAATATACGAGCATGCCGTACCAGCTCATTTGCCGGAACCTGTTCATCGTTTGCAATGGCGGATTAAAAGCGGGCCGCGTCATCAGGACATCGTACATCGGATATTCAGACGATGGTGGGGGATGGGCTACTTTGCCGCTGTCGGGATAGTAGCCCAACAAAAATAGTTTGCTGATATCGTATTTTAATTGCCGGAGTTCATTGCCTGCCAGCACCTGTATATAATGAGCAGGCGAGGAAAAGCAATACTCAAGCGAATGCCGGATGGTGTAGTCCTTTTGAACCGTACCGGTTTCCTTGTACTCCCCACCGGAAGGAAGGGCAATGTTTTGTTTGGCTGCATCACTGTATGGCTTACCGGGCGCCAACCCCAGCCGGTAGGTGGAGGCGACGTAATAAGTTGATTCGCCTGCATAACTGTCGTTATATGCGTTGGAAATCCCTGCGCTGTATAATCCGTGCAGCTTGAATGACCGGAGGAATTTCCAGTCAGCATTGACAACCGCGTTTAATGTATTGATCTTTGTGCAGGCAGCACTGTTTTCAATGTCAGTAATAATATTGAACTGTGATACCTGTGAAGTATCCAGTACATAGTTATTCAAAGACCAGGCCGGTGCAAAAGGGGAAGGATTGTAATAAACTCGTTCATTATGCAACATATACGGCAGGCTCCGCGATGTATTATAGGCATACTGATACGGATTGATCTGATAGGGATAGGCTCCGCGCTGAGAAGATCCGGATACCTTGATGCCAGTCTGCAGCGCAGAAGAGAACTGATGATTTACCCGGAGTATGCCTGCATACTGATTGCTTCGGGTGAAGATGGCCGGACCTTTCTGGTCCGTATATCCCACCGAGGCATAGTAAGATGTTTTCTTCCCGCCGCCATTAACTGACAGATGATAGTTTTGTGTAACGCCATTATTGAAAAGAATATCAAACCAGTCGGTATTCATAGAACGGTACATCTGCTCCCGTTCTTCAAATGTTTCTTTGGTCATACTGCCATTCAGATAAACGGTATAATCACGTTCAAATCCCGGAGGGAGGATCCCGTTAGTGAAACGTATTTTTTTATCAATGATTTTTTTTGACAGATCTATCCGTTGGGAAGCATCCATCCGGTCAAGGTGGCGATAGTTGGGCCTGGAGGTGATATTGAACATCTGTGAGAAAGTGACCTCCGGCGCTTTATGCAATGTACCGTTGCGGGTTGTAATCATAATTACGCCGTTCATGCTGTTAACACCGTAGAGTGCGGTAGCAGCGGCATCTTTCAGTACCGTGATTTGCGCTATGTCTTTAGGATTCAGGCCAAGAACAGGACTGGTCATGATATTCACTTCATCCAGGGCATTGATGGTGGCGGCATCCGTCTTCACCGGCGGATTGCTGATAATACCATCAATCACCCAAACAGGCTCTCTGTTGCCAAGCAGAGTGGAAGTGCCACGCAACCTGATTTTGGGTGCTGCGCCGGGAGTGGTGCTGTTCATGTTGATATTCAATCCCGGCACTTTGCCCTCCAACATATTATCCACTGACAGCTGGTCTTTACGGTCCAGGTCCGTCATCGGAATAATAGTCACGGAAGCTGCCGAGTATTTTTGTTTTACCCTTGAATAGCCGTTGACCACCACTTCATTAATGGCTGCCATTACGGGAGACAGTGAAACGGTAAGATTATGTGCAGGTTCCGCCGGTATCTGTTTCGTCTGCATACCAACATATGAAACCTGTACCGTGGCATTAGGTTGTACTTTAAGGTGGAAGTTCCCGTCTTCATCGCTGAAGGTGCCATTGGTACTACCTTTTTCAATAACACTGGCGTATGGCAGCGGGATGCCTTTATCATCGGTTATCCGGCCTGAAAACTCGTTGGGCGGTGCCGTATTGGAAGCGGTATGTGCCGGAACAATGGCAATGATGCCATTCGTATGTTCCACCTTCATGCCCTTATCTTTCAGCAGAAGGCGTAATATATTGTCAACGGTTTCTTGCCGTACATGCAGACTTACCGTTCCAAGCTTATTTATCTCTTCGGTATTGTAAAAGAAAGAGATATGCGCTTTCTCACTTAACAACGCCAATGCTTCTCTGACAGATTTATTGTTCACCCGAAACGAAATACGGGGTGACTGGGCATTGGTTATATACGTGAAAAAGCAGGGGATCAGGATAAACGAATATTTCAGGTACAATGGCCGGGTGTAACATAACCAGGTCCGGATAAGCCAATCGTATCGGTGCATCAAACAGACATAAGATTCACAAATAACAAAAAAATACCATTAATAATAATTAATTCCAGTAGTAATGTTGCGTCAGATGGGCATTCGGCATAATTCTCCTATCGTATCGATCAGGATAAAGATAACCACTATTTTATTTCGATGGTACGGTTTAATGTATCAACACTGAAATTTACCGGAGCAGCGGTAGTAGCTTTCAGGAGATCCAGTAGCGGAGCGATCTTTTCCGGCCTTGGCATGGATGGTATATTATAGTGTAACCTGCGGAATGGGGGATTGATATAGGTAATGCTGTAGCCATACATCTGGCCCAGTTGATCCATAAGATCATCCAGGGCGATGTCTCTAAATGCCAGCTGTCCGGACTTCCAGGTTGTGACTGTGGCGGATGTACTGCTACTGATATTGAGTACAGCTGTTTGTTTATCAAATACAGCCTGCTGGCCGGGGAGTAGGATCTGTGTGGTGCCGGGCTGCCCTGATGTTCCTACGGATACGCTGCCGGCTATCAGTGTGGTGATGACGTGTTTTCCGTAGGCATTGATGTTGAAAGCGGTACCCAGGACCTGTACTACCTGCTTACCGGTGTTCACTACAAATGGTTGATGCGCATCGGCCGTTACCTCGAAATAAGCCTCGCCGCTCAGTTCCACAGCCCGCTGCTTACCATTGAATGCCGTAGGGTAATTGATACGGGACCCTGCATTCAGCCATACTTTGCTGTTATCAGGTAGTGTAACCTGTCTTATACTACCTGGGGCCGCTGCGGCAAACGTACCGGGGCCGCTGTTGGTATCAGGCGCCTGTTTTGTTTGGAACAGCCACCAGGTCGTACCGGCTGCAACAGCCAGGATAGCTGCATAGCGCAGCGTTTTGCGCCATACGGGCACAACAGGGGTTGCGGGGGCAGACAGTGATAATCGTGCTTTCAGCTTTGCCAGATCTTCGGAAACATTGACGCCTTCCCAGCCTTTCAGCTCACCAGCCTGTGAGCGGATCGCCAGGAGTTCTTTCAGTAGCTGCTGTTCTTCGTCATTCAGCTCCCCGTCAGGCAGTAGTTTCCCTCCCTGCGCATCGAGGTGCTGATGGATCTTCTCCCAATCAATAGCTTCATTCTTTTTTTTCTTATTCATTATATTAGATTAAGACAGGTTACCAGTAAAAAAGGGTGACTGCTCCGGCAAAAATTTACTATATCAGCAGTAACAACAGCGATCCGCAACTCTTTCTTACTGCTAAATATGCTTTTCTGATGTGTGTTTTGACAGTATTAACCGAAATGTTCATCAGCGCAGAGATCTCTGCGTATTTAAACCCTTCCACGGCACTCATGGTAAAAATTCTCCTGCGTTGTGCCGGTAGCTGGTTGATGGCCTTCATCAGTTTTTCCCTGTAATGTTCATCATTGGAATGAGACGGCGGCAGTTGCTCCTCATTGTATAGTAATACTTCAATACCCGGGGCATGCCGGTGCTTTACCTGCTCACTTGCCAGATAGTTAAGACTCCTGTTTTTTACGGCTACATAGGCATAGGCTGGAAAATTATCCGGCTGTGGCTCCAGCGTATATTTTTCCCAGTACTTCACAAAAAAATCCTGTACGATATCTTTTGCAGCATCATTGTTTTTGACAATGGTGAACGACATCTGACATAGTACTTCGTAGTATTCCGTGAATAAATATTCAAATGTGACCTGGCTCAGGACTTTTGTGCTCATATGACTGCTGGTACTGGTAATGCCTTGTTGCTATGGATGGAACGCTTTCTCCATAGTAAATATAGATAAAGAAAAATACAGTGGATCAAAAAGTTTGGGACCTGTTAATCTGTTGTTACAGATTAAGATGCAGACTTTGGAAGCTGTACTCAGCCAGGTCTGTCAACTGACATGTTATTTTGACTTCGTGGTAATTGGTGATTTCAAAGAAGTTACCTGTCTATCTTCTCAATCACTACTTTACCACTTTGAAATAATGGTATAATGTAGTATCGGTCATCAGCACTTATAATTAAGTCAGGCGGACCATCCCAATTGTCGAGGTTATTACTGAGCGCTTTCACATGCAGCGTTTCGGGCGAACGCACAGGTGCGCAGAACAACGGTAGCGTATATATCTTATGTGCCCAGTCAGTTACCAGTAGTTGGCGATGCCGGATTGTAAGACCATCGAAAAATGAGCCCTTCAGCGTTTGCTGATATAAAACGGTCAGCTTGCTGGTTTTCATCTCAATAGCCAGGATACTGTTGGGACTACGGTTGTCTTTGTTTGCTGTGGCATATAATACGTCTTTCTTCATGTCCAGCACTAATCCGTTGACGCCGCTCAGCTTTTGTATATCATCCGGATTGGTAATCAAAGGTTGCACTGCTTTAGTTGCCAGGTCTATCTCGTATATATTGCCTCCGTTAGTTTCGGATACCAGCAGCATGCCTTTCCTGTATACCAGGTCGTTCAGACGTGTTGCCCCCGGGACGGCTGCCTGGAACACCAGTTGCTTTGTTTTTAGCTGGATTCCGAAAACATGATTATAGTTGGTTACATACAGCATATCCTGCACCACCAATAATCCCATAGGAGTATTGCTGTTGAATACAGTATCCGGAATCAGATGTAGGGCGGATATTTTGTTTGTTGTGAGATCTGCTTCGCTTATAAAACCGTGTTTACCCTGTCCATTGATACTTGCTACATATAGCTTGCTTCCGGACTGGCAGATACTTTCAGGATTGGAGAAGCCGTCTATAACACCCGGAGTAAGTGTTAACGGCTTTTGTGCAATGGCACTGACGGCCAACAGCGTTGCTATGATAAACAGGAAAAAAGAAGGCTTCATGCTACTGGTATTTCGGATCGAAATGTAGGAAATAAATGGGAAGAGCTAAGTTAAAAATGGTTAATGCAATCTTAATTAGTGTTAAAAAATGAGGGCGGGGGAGTAAGGATGTATTATAAAAACGGCTGTTGATAGTGCAACAGCCGTTCCAGATTTTGCATCAGCCTTTAGGCCAGCATCTGTTAGCCTGGCGCACACAAAAACAACCATCACCACAGGCTGCATCACCATAACAGAATGGAATATCTATACAGGAAGGATAAGCAAATTTCTTGCTGCCTCCGGCAATACTTCTTAATGATTCACGGGAAAGTACTTTAGTGTTTTTCAATAATGCATACTTTTTCATAAAGAGCAATTAAATGGTTAACGTGATGCCTACTTTTTTATGAAGGTTTTCGGCTCTGCCTTTGCTATTGCGCAATAACGAGATAATTAAAGAAGAAAATGGTCAGCAAACCAACACTCGCATATGCATGCCTGCAATACATAATAAAAGACCCACTCAATCGGATACAAAAATCAATTAGCAAATAGGTTATTTACACGGGTTTGTTTCTTAAACGTGATTAATACATCTTTATTGGATACTACTTTAAATAAAGTGTTTCCACGCGAAAAATTATTGCAGGAAGTAATGTTGTGGGGATATTTTTCCTCGATGACTGCGGCTATATATTATCCATATAAACTAAGATATCTTTTGCTCATCCGCCCTTCTCCATTTGTTTGATAGCATTCCATCCCTCCGGTGTAATGCCCATAATTTCGGTGGCAACACCCAGCGTCTGGTAGGTATCGAAGAAAGCCATCCGTGCAATGGGATGGTCCACTTCGCTGATGACGGCATACCCTTGTTCACGCAGTTCGTTAGTGATTCGTTCAAAGTCGCTGACCGGCAGGCGGAACGCAAGGTGCTGTGTGCCGCCTGCGGGATATTTGGCGAGATAATCATGAAACATACTCTGACCGGAAAGTGGCTGAATGAGTTCAATAAAGGCGCCTCCGTTATATGTCTGCGTAGTCAGCCATTCGGCAGCAACGACTTTACCATGATAGGTCATATCCAGATCCTGTGCACGGATGTGTGCTGGTTCAGGAAAGCCGGCAATGCCCAGGGCGCCCCCAAGAAATTTTACAGCGGCGTAAATGTCCGGAACCACCCAGCCGATTTGAGCCAGCTCAAGTCCGGCAACGGTGCTGTTGATATTCTTCATGTCTGTTCGCTTTTAAATGAGCGGTTGAACAAAGTTAATACAGGTATGCTTCCTGCGTTAGGGGGGATTGCGCCAATATACAGGTAGTTTGCGACGATTCGCTTATATATAAAACAGGTATCAACATAGTCCGGCAGGGCATCTGTATGGCATAATCATTTTAAAATCTGATTGAACAGCATGTAACGCAAACGCATAAACGGAAGGGAGTAAAAGGCTCCCTTCCTCTATTGGGGGTAACTAGTTGTTTAATTGCAGGGAAGCTGGCCCGAATTCTTCGAAATGAATGAACGCCGTATCCACGCCGTTTTCTGCCAGGAAACGGTAATGTGTGGCGATAAATGGCGCAGGCCCGCAGATATAATAGTCTGCATCTGTCTGCAATACGGCTGTTTTAATTTTGGCAAGATCTACCCAACCGGTGTGCTGCGTCTGTATTTCCGGTTGATCGTAGAAAATATGGTGGTTAAGATGGGAGTAGGAACCGGCGAGTTGTGCCAGATGGTCTTTGAAGGCATGCACTGCCTCATTGCGGCATCCATGTACCCATGTAACAGGTATATCTGCCTGTTTGCCGGCAAGCGCTTCGAGCATAGCTATCAGGGGTGTCTGGCCTACGCCGCCGCTGATAAATACTTTAGGGCGGGAGGTGTCGTCCTTCAGTGTAAAGGTGCCCGCTGGTGCTGATAATTCCACCATGTCTCCCTCCCGGATGTGATCGTGAAGGTGGTTAGAGATAAGCCCGTCCGGATGACTGGCGCCGGCTTCTCTTTTTACTGAGATGCGGTAATATTGACCATTAGGGGCGCAGGAAATACTATACTGACGGGGTTGCAACAGACGCAGTTCCGGCAGGAACAGACGCAGACTGATATACTGACCAGGAAGAAAATCCGCTGCAGCGCCACCATCAGCAGGATAGAGGTAGAAGGACGTGATTTCGGAAGACTCTCTTACTTTCTGTTTTACGAGAAAAGGTTTCCAGCCTGTCCATCCCGCATTTTTGCTTACTTGTTTTGCATAGAGGTCCTGCTCATGGCCGGTCATGATCGTTGCCAGCTGCTGGTAGGCTGCTGCCCATGCCTCCAGTAACGGGGGTGTTGCTGCGTCTCCAAGAACTTCTGAGATAGACGCCAGCAGATGTTTGCCTACAATAGCATAGTGTTCCGGACGAATGTCAAGGCTGGTATGTTTATGTCCGATACTGTCCACCACCGGCATCAGTACGGCAGGATTTTCAATGTTTGCTGCATAGGCGAGTACGGCCATGGCCAGTGCTGTCTGTTGCTTTCCGTTCTGCTGGTTGCCCATGTTGAATACATGTTTCAGCTCCGGGTTATGGGTAAACATGCGGTTATAGAAATGAGTGGTCAGTAATACGCCATGCTCTCTGAGCACTGGTACCGTAGCCGTTACAAGCTGTATTTGTTCCCTTGTCATCTTATATTGATTTAGAATAATAAAAGACTTTTTTATCCTTTATTGTTGTAAAAAAAACTACTTATTCAGGGTGAACTTTCCTTTAATCAGGCCCATATTGAATTTACCGATAGAGGTGTTATTCAGCATGTGCGTGATCTGGTTTCTGACTTTCTTAAATTCGTCATGCAGTGGACATGGATTGCTTTCGGAACAGTAGGTGAGCCCTAATCCGCATCCGGTGAATATTTCATCACCATCAACAGCTGTCACAATATCTGCCAGTGGCCTGTTCAGCGAGGCGGTGTCAAAGTAAAAACCACCGTTAGGCCCTTTGACGGACTGGATCAGCCCTTCCCGGCTAAGCTTCTGAAGGATTTTAGCGAGGAAGGGTTCCGGAGAGTTAATATGCTCCGCAATTTCCCTGATACCTACCCGGTATCCTTCATGAGATCGCTGCGCAACGTAGAAAACCGCGCGCATCGCATATTCGCATGTCTTGGAAAAGATGGCCATATATCCCCTGATGATTTAATGACGGCACAAAGATAAGTCGGGAATAATAAAAGACAAAAATATCTTTTATTATTCCCGGATAGCCAACCATGAGATGTGCCGCCACGGCGGGTTAATTTTAGCAAAGAAGTGGTTAACATTGATGCCGGACCCGATGGCAATAGTCAATACATTTACACGGCCGGAATCAGGTGTAGCATTGTGAAGCTGATTCCCCCTTATATATTTGCTATGCTGGTACTAAACGATCATGAAATTGCGGACCTTCTTTCACCGGATAAGGTAATAACGACAGTGGAGACTGCACTGGTAGCCATCGAGGAGGGTGCCTGTATAGTCCCCAAACGTATGCACATTGACTGGGGAGAGAATACTTTCTTGTCTATGCCCTCTTTTTCCGATACCTATTTTGGTACCAAACTCGTATCCGTTGTGCCTGGCAACAGCACACAACAACTGGCAGTAACCAATGGCGCAATGTTACTGAATGACGCACGTACGGGTTTCCCGGTGGCCATTATGAATGCCGCAAAGCTGACAGCGTTGCGCACCGGCGCGCTGGGTGCAATTGGCATCAGGTACATGACGCCTCCTGATGTTGATTCCATCGGACTAATCGGATACGGTGTACAGGGTATACAGCAGGCCATTTTCGCCTGTGTTGTACGCCCGGTGAAAAAGATATACTGCCTGCAGAGATCAGCAGCCGGTATGGCCACATTGATCTCGGAGCTCCGGAAATATCATCCGTCTGTAGAGGTGATTCCTTGTAGTGATGCTGTTACCATCCTGCAACAAACAACGGTGATTGTTGCCGCCAGCCGCGCTGCCACCCCGGTTTTGCCGGATGATGCACACCTGCTGGAGAACAAACATTTTATCAGTATCGGTTCTTATAAACCCAATATGCAGGAGTTGCCGGATAATGTTTTTCGTTTATCGGGGAAACTGGCAATTGATTCGGCATTTGCTAAAGTTGAAACCGGCGATATTATTAATCCGTTAAGCAAAGGAATTTTGCAGGAGGAGGATGTTTTCACTATCGGTAAACTTTTAACCGGGGAAGTTAAGATAGACGTAACCCGTACTACTGCATACAAATCTGCCGGCATGGCTCTTTTCGACCTGTTCATGGCAAGAGCCCTGTACGAAACAGCCCTGGTACAAAACATCGGAACGAACATCCGTCTTTAACCAGCATCATTTCTATTTATCCCTTCTCCTTAATCAATCAATTTCATATACCATGCAAATGCTGCTGAATAATCTGCATTGGGAGGCGCCTGCCCAATGGTTAAAGATAGGTACGATAGATATGCACACCGGTGGCGAACCCTTACGTGTTTTTGTTTCCGGTCTGCCTGCTATAGAAGGTGCAACCGTCCTGGAAAAGAGGAGATACTTCAAAGAACACCTTGACTTCATCCGTACCGGTACCATGTGGGAACCACGCGGACATGCAGATATGTATGGCGCTGTGATCACTGATTCCGCCGACGCGGATATGGATGTTTTCTTCCTGCACAATGAAGGATACAGCACCATGTGCGGGCACGCCATCATTGCGCTGACAAAACTGGCGCTGGAAACAGGTATGGTGAGAAAAGAAGGACTGAACCCGGCACTGACGATCAACGTGCCTGCCGGTAAAATATCCGCACATGCCACCATGGAGAACGGGAAAGTAAGTAACGTCGCCTTCCGCAACGTGCCTTCCTTTCTGTATTTGTCTGATCAGGAAGTAATGGTGCCAGGTATCGGTAACGTAAAGTTTGATGTGGCCTATGGCGGCGCGTTCTATGCATTTGTAGCGGCAGAGAGTCTGCAGCTCGGCCTGGATGCTTCGTACTATAATCAGCTGATTGATTATGGCCGCAGGATTAAATACGCCGTCATGAACAATTTTGATATCAGGCATCCGTTTGAAAATGACCTGAGCTTTCTGTACGGTACCATTTTCACCGGGAAAGCCTCACAGGAAGGACACCATAGCCGTAATGTATGCATCTTCGCGGAAGGAGAGGTAGACCGCTCTGCTACCGGTTCCGGTGTCAGTGCGCGTGCTGCATTACATCATGCGAAAGGCGAATTAAAGCCTGATGAAACAATCGTAATTGAAAGTATCACAGGCAGCACAATGGGCGTAGCAGTGAGAGAGCTCACCACCTTCGGCAACCATCAGGCTGTAATACCGGAAGTGAGCGGAACGGCTTTTGTGACAGGACAGCATACCTTTTATTTTGATCCGGAAGATCCGTTTAAGGAAGGATTCATTTTCAGATAACCATCTCTTACTTTCCCTCAATATAGCCTTAGACAGGCATCAACGTTCCTGCGTTTTCCGCAGTGACTTCATACTCATTCTACTTTTCAGGGTCAGCAAGGTAACAACCGTGCTGACCTTTTTATTTAACAACTCATGGCTGAATGTAGTCAGCTCATCAGATATTTGTTCCTGCTTTCCCCAAAGAACAGGAGCTTTACACATGTGAAGGATCCGGGTTTATACAAGCCTATGCATTAAGCAAAAAATAACCAGATTTATTTAGTTATGACCCACATGGTATGCTGCATACCTGGCCGTGCCATACATTTTTATAAAACATTTTATATGGAAACTAAAGTAGCAACCCCCAAAAAATCGTGGTATCCACTGGGCCTTTTCAATGACCCGGTACTTGAAAGTGTATTTCTTTTTTACCTGGGAGGCACCTGGCAAAAGTTGTCTGATATAGGGGAATGTTTTGATACGGCCTCCCGCATCGATGAAAAAAACGAATACAGCTGGTCTGATGAATGGACCCAAACGGCGGACAGATTAAGTGCTTTGGGCGATAGCTGTCTGAGCAGTCATCATCAGCTTACAGCTGGAGAGTCCTACTTAAGAGCCTCTACATATTACCGGGCAGCGCTCCACCGTTATCCCGATCCCGCTGCTGTTATTGTTAAGCAGCTGTCACATAAGGTGATAGAACATTACAATAAGGCGCTGACGCTCCTGGCCGTGCCTTATGAATCCGTATCAATACCTTATGAGGGTACATGTCTGCCCGGTTATTTTCTGCGCGCGCCCGTAAAGCACCATAAGAAGGCGCCTGTTATAATTTTTCATTCAGGACGCGATGCCTGGGCAGAAGATAATTTATGGATTGCAACGTATGCGGTAAAACGCGGATACCATTGCCTGCTTTTTGACGGGCCCGGACAAGGGAAGGTAATCCGTTTGCAGGGCATCCCTTTCCGGCCGGATTGGGAACATGTAATCACGCCGGTACTTGATTTCCTGGAAGGATACCGGGAGGTGGATATCAACAGGAGCGTGCTGATGGGGTTCAGTATGGGTGGGTTTTTGGCGCCTAGGGCCGTGACATCCGAGAAGAGAATTAAGCTCTGTGTAGCCAACCCCGGTGTACTAAGCTGGACAGAGAGTATATACACCTCGCTGAATTACTTAATTCCCGGATTAATGCCCATATTCCACGCAGGAGATTACGATCTGTTTGATGAGAAGATGAAAGCCTGCATGGAAGAAAATGCTTTTGTGAGATGGGGCATCATTGACGAGATGTGGAAACATGGCGTCAATAAACCATCTGTGCTGCTGCTGAAGCTACAACATTACACCATTGAAAACAGTGTCAAAAATATTACCTGTCATACGCTGGTAGTGGATGGCACCGGAGAAGAATTCTCAAGAGGGCAGGCGGAAAAGTTGTACAATGCACTTACCTGTCCTAAAGACTTTATTCTCTTCACAGAAGAAGATACCGGTTATCTGCATTGTCAGCCCGGTGCGTTGTCTGTTTCTTATACGCGTATATTTAACTGGATAGATACAAATATCCGGTAATTATAAGGATCACCAACAAAATGACAAGACCTGCTGGCGGAGCAGGTCTTTGTCATTTTGTTAAGTATTGACATAGACGGGTTCACCAGGTTAAGCTATGGGAAAAAGAAACTGGCTTGGCTTGCCGCCAACCATGAACTGCTGACGGAAAGAGAGCGAAAAGTGGAAACACTGAATATTGACCCGGAACTGGAATATAATATTGCCCAGGCCCGCGTGGAACAAAAGAAGGGCGAAAAATAAAAGTCGCTTACCTGTAGACTCAGGTGTCGTTTTAAACCCTATGATTGTCGTATACGCACAGCAACTAGTATGAAATTGTTGTAGATATTTGTAGCAGAAAAATCAAGGTATCAATAAATGTGCTATTGCCTGATCTTCTATGTTTTAATAGTAATATTTCCCATTTTACACTGATAAAAAAACTTACAGCGATGACAAAAAACAGGTTATTACGAATGGATAATGTCCTCATTGTCGTTAACGACCTTGAAGCCGTGAAGTCTTTCTTTCTCCATTTAGGATTCGGGTTGGGAGGTGAAACGATCGTCGAGGGGCCTACAGTAGATCGTCTCATTGACCTACAGAATGTCCGTGCCACCCTTGTGTTTATGCGCACGCCGGATGGACACGGACAGATTGAACTGGATAAATTCCACACACCGGAACCGATCAGAACCGGGCCAGAGAAGGCTCAGGTGAACGAACTAGGAATCCGCCGCATCATGTTGGCTGTCGAGGGTATCGATGAAGTAGTCGCACACATGCTATCCCATGGCGCCGAACTGGTTGGCGAAGTGGTGCAATACGAGGACACATACAAGCTCGCATATCTCCGCGGTCCTGAAGGAATCATCGTTGGGTTGAATGAACAGCTCAGGTAATAAATCAGTAACGGATATGCTGAAATCCAGTTGAGATGAATGATCAGAATCTATCTGACTTTTTAAATACAGTAACCTTATTGTTCGCCAACAACCGTAAACGTCCAGTCAGTTGGTATGCCTGCTCCCGGTGAAGGACCATTCTGTGTACATCCAATGTATACATCTCCGCCCGCATAGTTATATACTACCCACTGTTGAGATCCTGACTGGATACCTGATCGCCAGTCAGCACGGATCGTTACGAGGTAGCCTCTGGATGCATCATTATTCTTTAGCCTGACACTGTTGCCAAACCAGAACCCGCAACGATCACTGGTTGTGTAGAGGTAGTTACTGAACCTGCGGGTAGACTCCGTTTTCTTGACAGGAGTTGGATGATTAGGTCGCGCCTGTATTGGTTGTAATGAAAACAGGGCAAGCATGCTGATGCCAGCGATAAACAGTTTTTTCATAAAATGATTGATTTCGGGTGAACAAATGTGTTGGGTTACTTTCTCATTGTGCCTTGTTGGTTAATGCTATCAGTTCTTTAATACACGCAGTTTCCCGTCTGCTTTAAATCTTTTTTAAAAAATGGTTTTTCAGATTAAACATATATTGATTACCGGTTAATCGCTATACGGAATCAAAGGTAAATCTAAATCAACAGTGAGACAATCCTTGAATGGAGTGGTTTTTATCCCCCGGTTTTTCGGGGGATGATAAAGTGGGGTTGAAAAACCCGCTGAGGTAGCGGGTTCTGTATTGGCGTATTTAAGATTGTTTGACGAGTTCCTTTTCTTTCTTTTGCTTCTCAATCACTTGCCTGGAGTAATAATATCGCTCCATGAAATGATACGCGACAAGTTCGAACTTCCGTTGCCGGCTTACGAACAACCGGTTCAGGAACATATGTATGCAGCTGTCAAGAATTTTCATCACTTCCTGCTTGCTGTCAAGGTGTGTAGCCGCATATACGTGATAAATATCATTGATCACAGGGAGGCTTAAGACAGACCGCTCCGCAAACAAAGTGGTTGCTTCTTCAATGCCGTTGTCTTCATCTTCATCGGGGTTCATATGAGAAGCTATTTTCCGCTGCCATGTTCGGTACTTATCATTCAGTTGTTTTTGCAATGCGGGCTTTCCTCCAAATTCCCGGAAGTAGTTCAACTGCATTTCCTTTATCAGTGCATATTTATCCGTAAGAGATAAGCCGAAATCATCCAGAAACATATGGATACCGCGCAGTGCAAACAGCATCCTGTATTCTTCGGCATCTTCTACTTCTCCCAGTAACCTGAGTAGTCTCAGCACTGTCAGGCTGTCGTGATAGAACAGGCTTTCTATATGAGACATGGTTTTTTCGCCGTACCGCTCCAACTCCCTGGTATAAGCATGAATAGACATGTCATGTATTAACCCGGTTTGCCGCTGTGTCTCGAGTAACGACAGAAAGCGCTGTTGTAAAGTGACTTGCCTGCTGATATCTTCATTATAAAACCTGATCCGGATATGAGAAGCAGTATCGTGATACCTGATAAAGAAGAATTTATCGAATCCGGCTTGTTGTGACGCTTCCTCAACAAAATCAAGGATAAGGTTTCTCAGGATCTTTTCCGCGTATTTTGTACCGCAGTATATTTTGAAGTACAGCCACTCGCTACCAGGAAAGAAATTACGCTTGATACCGGATACCGAAGGCGTAGCTGTAAGATCGCTGTTGTACTGCATCGCGGCAGATACCGTTACAGGGATGATAACCTCATTGGAATACGGATCTCCGTTCACGTCTTTCACAAAAGCATGTTCTTCGTTGAATAGGAATTCTTCTATATGCAACGACTTGCTTTTTTTGAGCAGATCCGCGAGTAAATCCAATCCTGCGGAAGATTCCAGATCGATGTACAATTCATGGTCTTCTCTTTCTACCACGGAGATCTTACGGGGGAGCTTCCACTTTGCCCTGAATGCCGGCAGTTGTGACTTTATCCGCTGCTGATCCTTTCCTAATATGGCAAGGTCTTTTTCATCAAATTGCCAGCAGGCTTTTTTCAGCAATAGTTTTTTGAATACCACCCTTGGAAGATGTTTCACCTGGGAGAGGAGTCCCCAGTCCCAGAAGGCCGGGCCGTATAGTCCTTGCGTTTGCAGGTCGCAGAGAAAACGATAGAGGGGCAAACTCCTGGGCGTATCAAAGTTATGGGCAGATGCAAGCCTGGGAATAACGCGTTTGCCATGTTTCTTACTGCGCAATATAATTTCATTGTGATGCACACTTACCAGAAGATCATCCAATGGTAACTGATGCGCGTCATCAAGACCGGATTTGCCCATGTAAGGTATTTCATATCTTCTCAGATGCGGCCGTAGTAATATATTGCCAACACGCGCCTCCGGCAGGTGAACAATCTCCGCAAAGATAGTATCCGGAGAACGCTCTTCTTCTGCCTGCAACATCGCTGTGGTAAGACGGTGCAGCTCCTCATTCCTGTAAGTGAAGCGGCTGAAAAGATTCGCGGCAGACGGACCCCACAGGTTTTGCAGATCAAAGCAGTAATCTTGTTCTCCCGGTCCATTTTTCAGCAGGCTGCCTATTACGTACATGCTCTGGGAATAAACGGCTTCTTTAGACAACCCTGCCGCTGATTGCAGATCTGTAACCGATAATGTAATACAATCTTCCCCATTTTCCAGGCAGGCGATGTATTTGCGGAGCACCAGCTCCTGAATGGCATCTGCCTGTAATTTCGGAGCAGACTTGCGTTTACCGGCATGCAGGTCGTCGATGAACACGCTGCTTTCTGCCGATTGTCCGCCCGGACTGGCATACCCGATTCCCCAGTCGGGGTCCAGCGCAAGGGCCAGCGGTACCTCTGCATCTCCGTATCGTTGGTAAAACTCCTGTCTGAACTGCTGAAGATCTGCATTCACAACAGGGCGGGATAGTAT
>NZ_DATLKJ010000137.1:0-15320 GCF_035538455.1 Chitinophaga sp. | reverse complement strand
ATCCGCAGAAAGGAGAAAAAACACTGCCTGAGCTTACTGGTATCAAAGGATTTCCCACCACTATCTTTATTGATAAGAAAGGAAATGTGAAAGAAGTACACACCGGCTTCTCCGGTCCCGGTACAGGAGAGCATTACGAAGAGTTCAAGATGGAATATAATCGCCTTATAAACGAATTACTCGGGGAATAGCGTTATATAGTCAGCGTTTAGCCTTTAGTTATAGGAAGGTTCGTATAATCGTTATGCGAACCTTCTTTTTTTGTGTCTGAAGCACGGTTTATGATTGGGAAGTGCCTGTTTCAGATCTTTTTAAAAAAATTTATTTTTTCATCTCTTTCAAAAAGTTTTGAAAAATACAATAACTTAACTATTTTACTGCTCCGTTTGACTTTATGAATTCCATCATCTAACACGCTTGTCTTATCCACCTGCCGGAACAATGTCAATCCTGGTATTGTTCCGGTAGTTTTTTCAGCCCATACTCCACTTGCTGTTTTAGTTACTTCTTCAAGGCGTTCCCTTGTATACCTTATTGCAATCACACATTCGCAGGGCATACTCGTATCAAGTCCACGTTTACCCCAGGTTTACTCCGTATCAAGTCCACGTATACTCCCGGTATTGCAATACCCATCATGGCTGTAAGGCAGCAAAATACCACCGTAAAGGGCTTACCTCTTCCCAATCTCAATCACCATTTCTTAACATTTGCTATGGTTCTTCTGGCCTGATATTTGAAAATTTTTCATCATCACTGCGCTGAATAAACTATGCACGCAGCACATTTGTTAAACCATAAAACTCTCTCATTATGTCTACATCAAAATTTTTAGCGGGTGCAATAGCCGGATTAACTACTGGTCTTGTGATCGGATTATTAACAGCCCCGGATAGTGGAGATGAAACCCGTAAAAAAATCCGTCATACAACAGACGGATGGAAGACTAAATTCAATGGGCTTGTTGGCCGGGGAACCGAAGACCTGTCTGATCTCAAGAAAGTATTCGAAAATGAAATAGAGGGTTTACAGGATGATGTACGCGAGCGCGTACTGAAACTGATCGATAAAAGCCAGCATACTTATAATCGCTTTAAGAAGGAAGCTTTGTCTTAGTTTCAATAATGATCAGCCCCGCTTCTGGCGGGGCTGTTTTATTATCTGTTGATACTTCTTATTTAACGATCTCACCTGTTTCCATATACATTTTAAAACGTTTAATGTCACGGATCACCATGTTTTCAAACGCAGGATTGAGTAGCCAGGCAAGACCGGTGCCTACATAGCCTGCCGGCGGGCGATAGGTAATCATTACATCTACCTCAGTACTGCCATTGAGTGTTTCCCTGAAAGTAACCCTACCTGCCGTGGCAATCGATGAGCCTGGCAGAGAGCGCCATCCGATGAAATCTCCGGGAATTTCCTTCACTATCTCTGCGTCCCATTCCAGTGTACCAATACCGCCAGGTCCCTTCGCCACCCAATGAGAGTGCATTGGATCAATTTCTTCCACTGACTGCAAATGTTTCATAAATACCGATAAATTGCCCAGCTGACGCCAGAAGTAGAAGACTTCTTCCTTCGGGTTATCAATTAGCATTGACGTCCGGATATTCACTGCTGTGGTATGCCTGTCTGGTTTACGCTTGCCGGTAAGTCCATTGATCAGGCAATTACCGGAAATACCGCGATAGAGCAGGTAACCCGCACTGAGTAATTTGAGAAGACTGTACACAGGTTTCTTATCGACCTCGCTAATGGCACTGCCAATAAGCCAGGAACCGGTAAATATGGAAATAATCCTGCCTTCAGGTGTTACATTGATAATATTGGAGCTATCGTATAAAGGGCCCGCTTTAGGTTGTTCCAGTTCGTTGGATTGGTTTACTAAGGTGTTCATATATAATATACAGTTTGGGGAATAACAGCGAAAACCCTGCAACTTTCTTTCAGATAAGGTAAATTGCTACCTCGTAGTATTATAAATATTATGAAAGAAAAGTATGTAGATGTGGCGGGAGCGGTACGGTGCGTATTTTATTACACACTATTTTGCACCACTGCGGCAGTATTGCTATCCTGCTTGTATTTATCTTCCTTATCACCTATCTTACTCATCAAACAATAAGAACATATGAAAAAAGTAATGACCACGTTATTGTTACTGGCAGGCATCCAATGCATGGCCCAAAAGGAAGTAACGCCTGCTAAATGGCTGAAACTATTTAATGGTAAGGATCTCAAAGATTGGGATATTAAAATTACCAGCCATGATCTGAATGATAATTTCGGGAACACCTTTCGGGTGGAAAAAGGATTGCTCACAGTAAACTATGATCGTTACGATAAGTTCAACGAACAGTTCGGACATATCTTCTATAAGAAAAACTTCTCCGCCTACCTGCTGGTAGTAGAATACCGCTTTACCGGCGAACAAGTGAAAGGCGGCCCCGGATGGGCATTTCGCAATAGCGGTGTAATGCTTCACGGCCAGACCGCTGCCACCATGACTAAAGACCAGGATTTCCCGATCTCACTGGAAGAACAGTTGCTGGGTGGCAACGGTAAAGATGTGCGCACTACCGCTAATTTATGTACACCGGGTACCAACGTAGTTATGCACGGAAAACTGATCACGGATCATTGTATCGGGTCTACTTCCAAAACCTATCACGGAGATCAGTGGGTACATGCAGAAGCCCTGGTACTCCGCGATTCAGTGATCAAACATATTGTAGGCACAGATACGGTACTGGTATACGAAAAGCCACAGATAGGAGGCGGCAGTGTATCACACGCCGATCCGGCTGTAAAGCAGGATGGCAAGCTATTATCTGAAGGGTCTATCTCGTTGCAGAGTGAAAGTCATCCGGTGGCTTTCAGGAAAGTGGAGTTGTTTGATCTTTCACCATATATTAACGATCCTGTGAAACTCAACAAGGTACTGCGTTTGCTGCAGAACAGGAATCATAACAAGTAGCCGACAGGTGAAAAAAGCAATCTTCCAAATCAATTTTTTACAGCTTTGGGCTACCTTTGGCGCCTCGAAAAAAGCAGCATGGAAAATTGTACGCTCTATACGCATGATATAGACATGAAAAAAGTGCTGGCATGCATACGCGCCCACTTTGACGAATCGGCTATCACTGTAAAAGGACAGGACAATAACTGGGAAAGTGTTACTACAGTTTCCGGTAAAAGGTTTTTAAGAAGAGGTAACAGCATGACCATCACCTTCCGCCAAAGGGAGGTACCTGGTACTGCACTGGAAGAGCAAAGTGATGATCCGGTAGTGACTAATCTGCACAACATGTATGCTTATGTGCAGCAGCTGCCTGCTGAAAATGAAAAATTGAAAGGGCGTCTTCTCGAAAAAATTACAACCATCAATACAGAAGTGGCATTTCTGGCGAACCCCGGCTTCAATGGGGATTTCCGTGCTGTCATCATGGAAATAGCACTGGAACTGGATGCTATATTCTTCTCTGAAGGTAATGTCATCTTCAGAACAGATGTGCAGGGCTTCTGGGATAAAACTGGTGCATTACTGCTGGATGTAAATGGTCATTCTACTGCCACCAAACTGGCCGTGAATGTACATCCCAGGTATCAGATGGATGTTGTTATGTAATTATTTTTTATGTAGATATTTAAGTACTGGAGGATATCTTTTCCGGTACTTAAATATCTACATAAAAAAATAACTACATAAACAAATACCTTTATTTCAGCATCAGCTCACGGATATACTTCACCGGCGCACTGCCATAACTGAGGAATTTCTCATTGAAAGTCTTCAGCTTGTAATCCTTACCCATCTTAGTTTTATAAGCTTCACGCAGATCGATGATCTCTTTGTAACCTGTGAAGTAGCTTGCCAGCTGTACGCTGGTTACGCTTACACGTCTCCATTTCCCTTCTGCTTCTGCCTGTTGCTGGAATGCTTCTTTGGTAAGCAGGCGCAAGGCATCTTCACGGCTCATATTCTTCACATGTACGCTGTAATCCAATATGGTATTGCACACTGCGCGGAGGTTCCATTTATACCACATCAACCACATTTCAGGTTCATTGTTACCATAACCGTTTTCCAGCATCATTTGCTCGGTATATACAGCCCATCCTTCTATCATGGCGCCGTTGCCCATCAATGATTTAATCAGGCTGGGCGACTGGTTGGAATATACCAGTTGTGTATAGTGGCCGGGAATTGCTTCGTGGATATCGAGGATCTGCAGGATGTAATGGTTGTATTCACGCAGGTAGCTTTCTGCTTTTTCTTTGGGCCAGCCTTCCAGGCCGCCTACGTTATAGTAGGTATTGCCGCCTTTATCGTAAGGACCAGGCGCACTGATGGAGGCACCGGCAACGCCGGCCATGTAGGCAGGTTCCTTACGCACCACCAACGGCTTAGACGGATCAATATACAGAAGGTCTTTTTCTTTGATGAAACTGATCAGCGCAGGCAGCTGCTTCTCAATGGCAGACTGGAACTCTTCAGGCTTCGCATGATTTATTGACAAGGTATCAATCATCCGGCCAACCAGTTCCAGTGAATCGGAAGGAGCGGGCGTATTACCAAAATATTTAGGCCACAGCTGGCGGCTGATCTTTGTCATCTCGCTGTGGATGAATGTTTTGCGCGCTTTGGCAGCATCATAAATCTGCTCTGCTGATAAAGACGATTGTATATCGAAATTAAATTTCTGATCATACAACTCTTTGCCCAGGCGGAAACTACGCGGATTGGCGGGTTTCAAGGCCTTCAGCCAGGCAGCATAGTCTTTGATGGCTTTGGCAGCTTCCTGTGCAGTGGCGATCATTGCTTTCTGTTCCTCCGCAGGAATGCTGGTTTTCTTTAATGAGTCTGCATAATCTTTTTCAAAGACAGACAGACCACCATTATTCTGGTCAATGCCCAGTTGTGTCAGCTCAGGAACGGGATCCTTTACCTGGGCTTTGGCAGCAGCATAATAGGCGGGAACATTTTTCAGCCTGGTGTGGAAATTACGTAGTCTTGTTTCAAGCGGAGCGTAATTTTCATTCAGCATGAAGGCAAAGGTATTGCTGACATTGTAGGAAGATGGATCCCACTGATTGGCTTTCAGGTCATTGATATTCCATACTACAGATTTCAGGTAATTTTCCATCAGCTGGAAATCTATCCTGTTGGCATCGCTCAACTTGTTCATATCAAATGCATGGAGCGAGTCCAATTGCTGTTTGGCAGAGGCAAGTCTTTGCTGTGCAGTGGCATTATCAGGAACAGTAAGCACGGAGTCGTATTTGTGATAGCCCACGTTGGTTGCCCATTCCGGGTTCTCTTTCCACAACGTTTCAATAAAACGTTGCTCATAGGCGCTGAAAGCATTATTCAGCGTGCTGTCAGTGGCATTACTGCCGCCGCTGCTGTTGCCGTTATTACAGGACGCTGCTATCGCAGCAACAGTAGCGCATAAAATTAGTTTTCTCATTACAATAGAATTGTTGTTGATTTCAAAAGCCTGATCTGTCAATGAAATTATCAGAAAAGAAGATCATCAGCTAAAAATAATATTTCCGGCGAATTAATCCTTTCCGTTCAACATAAACAAATACCAAATCGCCAAATAAATAAATAGTACTATCTTCGCGATTCAGTTTAAAAATCTGCAAAACCTTGCGCCATGTAATGTCACAGGCATATTAAATACTTCTTTTACCGTTCCGTTCCGGAACAGGTCTGTGATTTTATTGTTTTAACCAACCCCTGCTGACATGGCAATTTCAAGAAAATATGGCCGTACTTATCATTATCCGTTTTCGCCTGGAACTACCAGCGACGACCGTATACAGCACGACTACTGGGAGCATATCGCCCGTATTCCATTGCTGATACACACGGAGAAGCTGGACGGTGAGAATAACTGTCTGTCACGCTACGGTGTGTTTGCGCGCTCACATGCAGCGCCCACCACCTCTGCGTGGACAGAAAGCATACGCCGCTACTGGCAAAGTATCAGGAATGACCTGGGCGACCTGGAAATATTCCTGGAGAACCTGTATGCAGTACATTCTATTGAATATAAAAAGCTGGATCATCATTTTTATGTGTTCGGTATCCGCGAGCATGACCGCTGGCTGAGCTGGGAAGAAACGCACTTCTACGCGAAGCTGCTGGATCTGCCGGTGGTGCCAGAAGTAAAGCGTGTAACGGCGCCGCCCGCACGCGGGCAGTTTGAGCAGGAGATACTGGAACTGGTATCGCAGCGCGGCGCCTTTGATCCGCATGATGTGCATACTGGTGAGCCAACCGTGATGGAAGGCATCGTATCGCGTAATGCTGCTTCATATCACATAGACGACTTCTCCCGCAACCTGTTCAAGTATGTCCGTAAAGGACATGTGAAAACAGATCAGCACTGGACACGCCACTGGAGAAAGGCGAAGTTGATCTGCTATTAGGAATCAGCTGTTAGCTATTAACAACTAGTCGCTAACAGCTTAAACCTCGTTTAAGATGGAAACGATTTATAAAAAAGACTGGACTTATCTTGAAGATAATTTTGACTGGGTACGCATGATGAAAGACGTGCCCCAGGACCCACGCCATCACGCCGAAGGTAACGTGGCCGTACATACGCAGATGGTGTTGCAACAGCTGGAACAGCTGCCTGCTTTTAGCATGCTTACTGCTGCAGACCAACAAATGCTCTGGGTGGCTGCGCTATTGCATGATGTGGAAAAATCCAGCACTACTATCATTGCGCCCGATGGAAGTATCACTTCGGCTGGCCATGCCCGGAAAGGAGAGATGAAAGCAAGGCAGATATTATATCGCGACATCCCGGCGCCATTTGTTGTACGTGAACATATTACAAAGCTGGTGCGTTACCATGGTCTGCCGCTCTGGATCTTCGAAAAGGAGGATACATTGCGTTCACTGATTGTGGCAAGCCTGGAAACGGATACGCGCCTGCTGGCGCTACTGGCCCGTGCCGATGCATTGGGGCGCATCTGCCAGGATCAGGAGGATTTGTTGTACCGCATTGATTGCTTTGAGCAACTATGCCATGAACACAACTGCTGGGGCAGGCCTTATGACTTCGCCAACCCGCACGCCCGTATGTATTATCTGCAGCAGGCGGACCGTTCACCCTTCTATGTGCCGCATGACATGCCGGCGATGGAAGTGGTGCTGATGAGCGGCCTGCCAGGCGCGGGAAAGGATACTTATACCAGGAAGCATTGTGCAGGCCTCCCGGTCGTTTCACTGGACAATATCCGCAAGGAGATGAAGATAGATCCTACCGATAAAAGTGGTAATGGCACAGTGATACAGATTGCGAAGGAACGCGCGAGAAGTTTTCTGCGTGTACAACAATCATTTGTATGGAATGCCACCAATATTACGAAGCAGATGAGGGAGCAGGTAATCAGCCTGTTCCTGGAATATGGTGCATGGATAAAGATCGTGTATGTGGAAGCGCCGGTAGCGAAGCTATTGCAGCAGAACAGGCAACGGGAGGAAGTGGTACCTGCGGTGGTGATGGAACGTCTGATCAGTAAGCTGGAGGTGCCGGTAATAACCGAGGCCCATGAAGTGGAGTATTTAGGTATTTAGCTATTTAGGTATTTTGGAATTTATGAATGCCGTGGAGATTATCTTTTATTTTAGATTTATAGAACACAATCTCCACGGCATTCATAAATTCGTACATTCTAAAATCCCTAAATATTTAGAATTCGTTTTTCCACATCATACTTTCTACCGGCCTGATGGTGCGGCCATTGTATTTGGCATTGCCTTTCTTGTTGTACAGGGTCTCGATAGAACCTTCTACCACAAAATAGATTAGCTGCCCGATAGGCATGCCGGCGTATATGCGTACTGGTTGGGCGCAGGAGATTTCGAGCGTCCAGGTATTGCAGAAGCCCACGTCGCCCTTACCGGCGGTAGCGTGTATGTCGATGCCCAGTCGGCCTGTGCTGGATTTACCTTCCAGAAAAGGTACGTGCGCATGCGTTTCAGTATATTCTTCGGTAACGCCGAGATAGAGCGTGCCTGGCTGCAGCACATAGCCTTCCCCAGGGATTTCAAAATGCTCGATCTCATTGTGTTTGCGTGCATCCAGCACCCGGTCTTTGTAGGTTGCGAGGTATTTACCCAGGTGCACATCATAGGAGTTCGTCCCCAGGTACTTCCTGTCATATGGAGCAATCACGATGGTGCCCTTCTCAATTTCCTCCAGTATCCGTTTGTCAGACAGAATCATTATCAGTAGTTTAGTTTTAGCGGGATAATATCTTTATAAAGCATCAGTATTTCCGCCGTTAGCAATTAGTTAAAATGCTAAAAGCACATGGACAAAAGCTTTTTTTCTCCTTTTTTGCTTTAATTTGGCAAGATATGCCATTAATACGTACCATACAAATTGATCCGGAGACGAGGCTGGGAGTTTGGAAAATTGAAGAAACAGAAGATTTTTTCCGTGAGCGCGTAAACATCAGCCGGGATATTCATCATCCGCACAAAAAACTGCAGCATCTGGCCGGACGGTACATGTTGATAACCCTTTTCCCGGAATTTCCTGTTCATGAGATAATGGTCACTGATTCGCGCAAGCCGGTACTGATGTGCGGCAGCTATCACTTTTCCATCTCCCATTGTGGCGACTATGTGGCGGCTATCGTGAGTACGAGGTCTGCGGTAGGGATAGATATTGAAGAAGTGAAAGAGAAGATAGAGAAGGTATCGCATAAATTTTTGTCGCCTGAAGAGCAGGCATTTATTGACCCGGTTCATGAGCTGAAGCATAAAACCATTTGCTGGAGCGCCAAAGAAGCCATGTTCAAGTGGTATGGACTGGGCGGCGTTGATTTCAGGGAGAATCTGAAGTTGCATCCGTTCCTATACCAGCAGGCAGGCTTTATTAACGCTGATTTTGTGAAGCAGGATTCAAATACCCGTTTATATTTGCAGTATATAATGGATAACGGTCTGTGCCTGGCATGGACGCATCCACTGTGAGGAATGGACTTAGTACTAACCGTTGCGTTATTTTTTATATGAAGATATATCTGATCGGCTTCATGGGAGCCGGAAAATCCTATTGGGGAAAGCAACTGGCCGATCACTGGCAGGCGCCCTATTATGATCTGGATGATGTGATTGTAGCAGAAGAGGAGATGGCTATCAGTGATATTTTTGCTACGAAGGGAGAAGATTATTTCCGGGAAAAGGAAAGTATGTTGCTCCGCGAGTTATCACGGCAGGGCAGATTCCTGATCTCCTGCGGTGGTGGAACGCCCTGCTTCCAGGACAACATGGATTTCATGAATGACCACGGCACAACTGTGTGGATCAATCCACCGCTGGAAGCGATGGTAGACCGCCTGAAACGTAAGAAATATAAGCGCCCGCTGATACAGGATCTGGAAGATGAAGACCTGTATGATTTCGTGGAAAAGAAGCTGGCGGAGCGCAGACCTTTTTATGAACAATCCAGGGTTATTATTTCTTCTGATAATATTTCATTGGATACCTTTACAGAAAAAATTGACCATGCATAAGAGTTTTTTAGTTTGGGCAGCGGCCCTGGGTGCACTGGCTGTGGTTTTGGGCGCGTTTGGCGCACATAAGCTGAAAGAGCTGGTTCCCCCGGAAACCGTATCTACTTTTCAGACAGGCGTTACTTACCAGTTCTATCATGTATTTGCATTACTGGCAACCGGCATTCTCTTTGCTTATGTGCCCGGCAATCAGCTGATGTGGGCAGGCAGGTGTTTTATCATCGGAGTCTTCCTATTCTCCGGATCACTTTATCTGCTGACTATGATGAAAGCTACAGGAAACGTGGGGTTGAAAGGTATCGGTATCCTTACGCCTATTGGCGGTGTGTTTTTTATTGTGGGCTGGATTTGTCTGCTCACAGGAATTTTAAAATTAAAAGCGTAAAGCGGCTTTGCATATGTATAAAGGTTTCTGGATGTTGTTGGTGGGAATGTGTATCTGCACAGTGGCATGGGCGCAGGATAACAACGTGGTAACAGGGAAATGGTATGGCGTATCAAAGTCCTACTATGGAGAGAAACAGCGCCTGATCATAGAATTGGAGAAGGCAGGGGAGGGTTATACAGGTACCATGTCGAGCCCCGACCAGACGGAGGAAGTTATCCGCTTTGATGATGTTGTTTACCGGAAAGATACGCTGTTGCTCCGCAGGGCTGATATTGGTTTCGCTTATGCAGGCGTCTGGGATCAGACCGCGCAGCAGTTCAAAGGCATATTCACCTGGAGTGGCCAGCGCAACACGCTGGATCTTTCCAGGAAAGAGATCCTGAAAGAAGATCTCTTTAAACGGCCACAGGAGCCTACTCCGCCTTTCCCTTATTATACGGAGGAGGTGAAGTTCCAGAATACCAAAGAAAATATTACACTGGCGGGAACTTTCAGCAGGCCCAGAGCCGTCGGCAAATATCCAGTGGTGGTTATGCTCAGCGGCTCAGGTCCGCAGGATCGTAATGAGGAAATGGCAGCGCATAAAACCTTTCTTGTACTGGCAGATTATTTCGCCCGCAATGGCATCGCCACACTACGTTTCGATGACCGTGGCACTGGCGCTTCCTCAGGAACCTACAGTGGTGCAGACCTGTACGACTTTGCCAACGACGCACGCGCTGCCATGACCTACCTGAGCACAAGAAAAGATATTGATCCGCATAGTATTGGCCTCCTGGGCCATAGCGAAGGCGCCATGATAGCACAGATTGTGGCGGCAAACAATAACCAGGTAGCTTTTGTAGTTTCAATGGCAGGACCCGGTGTAACCGGCCGCGAACTGGTAGATCAGAAACTGATACTCGAAAGCAGAAGAGCTGGTATGCCCGACAGCCTGATCCGTCTGCAGTTGGATCGATTCAAACCCTACTGGGATGCGCTTGCAAGCAGCAAGGATATTGCCGTCGCCCAGGCAAAGGCCCAGCAAGCACTCAAAGAGATTTATCACCATCTTCCTGACGAAATGAAAAGGCAGGTGACAGAGGCAGAATTTGTAAGTGATTTGAATTTTAACAGAGAATCTTCTTCCGTATTATTATACAAACCGCTGGAATACCTGAAACAGATCAAATGCCCATTCATGGCTATTAACGGGTCGAAAGACCTGCAGGTGGATGCGGACAGCAACCTGAATGCCATTGAACGCGCACTGCGCGAAAATGGAAATATGCTGACAACAATCCGTAAGTTTGATGGGCTGAATCATATGTTCCAGCGTTGTAAACAGTGTACCGTCGCTGAATATGGAGAACTGGAACAAACCATTGATCCCCTGGTGCCGGAATTTATAGCGCACTGGATCGTTCAGTTGCCGCCCTGGGGCCGGTAGTCGCATTTTTTTGAAATTATCTTATGTCCAAAAATAAACTGAAAAACGAAAAACCAGAGAGCAAGAAACCTACGAAAAGCTCCGCCCCGAACCCCGACGTGTTGAAGAAAGATAAGGAGCCGGAGGTAAAGGTCAAAGAGCTGGTGAAAGATGAACGCACACATAAAGTTTTGGGTGTATTCTTCTTTCTGTTGTCTGTGTACTGTTTTATTGCTTTTACATCTTACCTTTTCACCTGGGAAGATGACCAGGATAAAGTATTCCGGTATTCTACAAAGGAACTGCTGATCGGCGATGTAAAAGTGGATAACCTGCTGGGCAGGCTGGGAGCCTATGTTTCACACAACTTCTTTTACAACGGTGTAGGTATCGCATCCTTCCTGTTTTGTTATTTCTTTTTTATTATCGGTATCAACTTTATTGTAGGCCGCCGCGTGTTCCGCGTGTGGCGTAATGTAAAATACATCCTGTTTGGTCTGGTGTTTATCAGTATGGCTACGGCATTTGCGGCTGGTGGGGTGGACTTCCCCTGGGGGGGCGCACTGGGCAATGCTTTGGATAAATGGACTTCCGGTTTTGTAGGCAAGACAGGTACGGCTTTGCTGTTGATTGTAGCGGGATTGTCGTGGCTGATCTGGAAATTTAATTTCGATTTCAAATGGCCAGAGAAAAAAGTAAAGCCGCCGAAACCTGTAGCACCCGTGGCTTCCGCGGCGCCAACAGGCGTTGCTTCTACAGCGGTGCCGGTACCTGAAACAAAAGAAACAGATCGCAGGAATGGCTTGAAAGATGACGGAGGTGTAATGGTAATTCCTCCACATAATATGGAAGAAGAGGAAGAAGGAGGAGAGCTGATGCCGATGCAGCTCATTGAGAAGGAAGATATAACTGTGATCCCGTCAGCGCATGCAGCATACGTTCCTCCTGTTACAGTGCGAGAACCAGAGCCAGAGCCAGAGCCAGAGCCGGAAGAAGAGGAGATTCCCGACGAAGATCCGGGACCATTGCTGTACATAGAAGAGATCCCGGAAGAAACGCCGCCACTGGTCAACAACAGGAAGAAACCGGGTGCAGATGAAGTGACCTTTGAGATCAAGGAAACGTTTAAGGATGAAGACGAAGAAGTAGAGGAGATGCCAGCTTCCAGACCGGTAGTACCGGTTGATCCCTATGATCCTTCCCTTGATCTGCGCGACTATAAATTCCCAAGTCTTGATCTGTTGGAGAGTCACAGTGCAGATAAAGTAATTGTGCAGGATACCGGCGAGCTGGAGAAAAATAAAAACCAGATCATCGACACACTCAAGAACTACGATATTTCTATACAAAAGATCAGCGCTACAGTTGGTCCTACAGTTACCCTGTATGAAATAGTGCCTGCTGCGGGTGTCCGCATCTCGCGTATCAAGAACCTGGAAGATGATATTGCATTGAGTTTATCGGCTCTGGGTATCCGTATTATTGCGCCTATTCCGGGTAAAGGTACTATCGGTATTGAGGTGCCAAATGTGAAAAAGAGTATCGTTTCGCTGAAAAACCTGCTGGCATCTGAGAAATTCCAGACCAGCGCGATGGACCTGCCGATTGCTATCGGTAAAAAGATCGATAACGAGAACTTCATTGCGGATCTGGCCAAAATGCCGCATCTCCTGATGGCAGGTGCTACCGGCCAGGGTAAATCCGTTGGTATTAATACCTTGCTGGTATCGCTGCTGTATAAGAAACATCCGTCGCAGCTGAAGTTTGTACTGGTGGATCCGAAGAAGGTGGAATTGTCGCTGTACAAACTGATAGAGAAACACTTCCTGGCCAAGCTGCCTGGTGAGGACGATGCGATCATTACGGATACCAAGAAGGTGATACATACCCTCAATGCGTTATGTATTGAAATGGATCTGCGTTATGATCTGCTGAAAGAAGCCGGTACACGCAATATCCGTGAGTATAACGCCAAATTCACGCAGCGCAGGTTGAATCCGCAGAAGGGGCACCGCTACCTGCCTTTCATTGTGTTGGTGGTGGATGAGTTTGCGGATCTGATTATGACTGCAGGTAAGGAAGTGGAGATGCCGATTGCACGTCTGGCACAGCTGGCGCGTGCCGTGGGTATTCACCTGATTATCGCTACGCAGCGTCCTTCTGTGAATATCATTACCGGGACGATCAAGGCCAACTTCCCCGCACGTATAGCCTTTAAGGTATCTTCCAAGATCGACTCCCGTACTATCCTCGATATAGGTGGTGCAGAACAGTTGATCGGACAGGGCGACATGCTTGTGTCGTTCAACGGGGAGCTGGTACGTTTACAGTGCGCGTTCGTGGATACGCCTGAAGTGGAAAATGTGGCTGAGTTCATCGGGAACCAGAAAGGGTACCCGGAAGCGTTCCTGCTGCCTGAGTATGTAGACGATAAAGACGGTGAAGGCAAAGAACTGACGCTGTCTGACCGGGATCCTCTGTTTGAGGAAGCCGCCCAGGTGATTGTGCAGACACAGCAGGGCTCTACCTCATTGCTCCAGCGTCGTATGAAGCTGGGGTATAACCGCGCCGGCCGTCTGATGGATCAGCTGGAGGCTGCAGGTATAGTAGGCCCTAATATGGGAAGTAAGGCAAGAGATGTGCTGGTGAAGACTGACAGCGAGTTACAGGAGATACTTAATGATTTGTTGTAATATATTTGGCGGAGATAAATTTATTTTAACAAAATATACGAAATTTGCACTCCTGAAAAAAGATCGGCAGGTGTAAACGGCATGGCATTTGACACCCAAGGTCAACACAAACTAAAAAATCCTACAATGAAGAAATTTGTATTAACGGGAATGTTATTGAGCGGGATCGTTTTTAGCGGTATGGCTCAGTCCAAAGGGGCGAGCGATCCAAAAGCGAAAACTATCCTGGATGGTGTTAGTAATAAATTCAAGTCATTAAAATCGGTGGTGGCGAATTTCGTGCTTAAGGTGGAAGGCGCCAATAATGGTGTAAATGAATCCAAGAAAGGAACTGTATACCTCAAAGGAGCAAAATACAAGGTGACTTTACCTGGACAGGAGATCATCAGCGACAATAAGACATCCTGGACTTATGCAAAAGATGTGAATGAAGTAACGATCAATAATGTGGACCAGAGCAGCAGTGCGATGACACCTGCCAAGCTCTTCACTAACTTTTATGATAAAGATTACCTGTACCGCCTTGACGGAGAAAGCAACGACAAAGGCAAGGTATTACAGAACATAGAACTGACGCCTACTGACAAGTCCAAGAATATTTTCAAGGTGGTCGTTTCTGTTGACAAGAAGAACCAGAACATCGCGAAGATGAAAGTATTTGAGAAAAACGGGAATCACTACACTTATGAGATTACCAACTTCACGCCCAATGCGAATGTAGCGGATGCCACATTCTCATTTGATGCTAAAAAGTATCCTGGTGTGGAGGTTGTGGATCTGAGATAAAAGAAGCTTATTATAGTTGAGCCTTCTGCGCGCGCAGGGGGCTTTTTTTGGCATTTTCTTACTACCTTTGGCAAGTTTCAATTAAAACTAAACAATATGGCATACGACGTAATCGTAATTGGTAGTGGCCCTGGCGGCTATGTAGCTGCTATCCGTGCTGCGCAACTTGGATTTAAAACCGCAGTAGTGGAAAGAGAGAGCCTGGGTGGTATCTGTTTAAACTGGGGCTGTATTCCAACCAAAGCATTGTTAAAGTCTGCACAGATATTTGAATATACGCAGCACTCAAAAGACTACGGTATCACTATCGCAGATGCAAAAGTAGATTTTGATGCAGTGATCAAACGCAGCCGTGGTGTTGCGGATAAAATGAGCCGTGGCGTTCAGTTCCTGATGAAGAAGAACAAGATCGATGTGATCATGGGTTCAGGTAAAGTGAAAGGCAAGGGTCAGGTAGAAGTTACTGATAAAGACGGTAAAACTGCCGTACGCG
>NZ_DATLKJ010000136.1:0-147418 GCF_035538455.1 Chitinophaga sp. | reverse complement strand
TGTATTTGGCCTAAAATTCGGGACACTCAATTAAGCTACATTTTTTAAAGATACGTTTTGATTGTTAAATTCAAATTCTGCTGGTGACACATAACCCAGAGATGAGTGTCGTCGAACCTTATTGTACCACGTTTCTATGTATGCAAATATTTCACTTCGAGCCTGCATAATATTGTCGAAAACTCCGTTTGGATGGACCAATTCCCGTTTTAAGGATGAAAAGAAACTTTCTGCCACAGCGTTATCCCAACAATTTCCTTTTCGGCTCATACTGCAACTCATTTGGGCCTTGTTTAGAGCATTTTGATAAGCATGGCTAGCATATTGAACCCCGCGGTCAGAATGGTGAATTAACCCTTCCAGAGGCCGTCTGGTGGATATCGCCATCTTCAATGCATCAAGGACCAACTCCGTCTTCATATGCGACTTCATTGACCAACCCACTACCCGACGCGAGAATAGATCGATTACCACAGCCAGGTATAGCCATCCTTCCCGGGTTCTGATGTACGTAATATCGCAAACCCACTTTTTGTTGATCGTTTTAGCAGAAAAGTCCCTGTTAAGTAGATTCTCCGCAACAGGGAGATCATGATCAGAGTCTGTCGTAATCCGAAACTTTCTCTTATGATAAGCCCTCAAACCTAACTGTTGCATGATTGTCACAATGCTGCTTCTGCTACATGGTACGTTGGCAGCCTTGATGTCTCTGTAGATTCTAGGACTACCATATCTCCTTTTTGCCCCATAATAAATAGTACTTACCATGGTTGTCAAACGCCTACGATGTGTCGTTCTCCTTCGAGTTTTACCTGCTCTCCATGCATAATAGGCGCTCTTACTACATTTCAACACCCGACATAAAACGACTATTTTGAATTGCTCCGCCAGCATCGCGATCACTGTGTATCTTTCCCGGAGCGATTTAGAAAGATACCCGCTGCTTTTTTTAATATTTCAATTTCTTCCTTCAGACGTGCATTTTCTTTCTGAAGTTTAGACATTTCAGGATCTGTAGCGTTCCCCTGGCCTGGGAATGCCGTATCCTTTTGCTGCTCTGATTGACGCTTCCACATATACAGCATATTCGGATGAATACCCAGGTCTTGCGCGACTTGGGTTACTCCTGATTGCGCTGCCAAACGTATGGCTTCTTCCTTGAATTCTTTGCTGTAAGTCTTTCTCTGTGACATATGTACTAAATTAAGATTTTCAAACTTAACTTAGTGTCCGTCAAAATAGGCTAGTTCAGTATATAGCTCAATAAATAAAGAAAAGAAGCTAAAAGCCCCTTTCAATGACCGGGAGGAAAGTATGGATTATATTTTTGCGGGTTGCTTTGATGAAATTACGAATATGATGGTGGAAATGTCCACCACGAGGATCCTCAAAGATTCAGCAATAAAGGATGCAAAACTATATACAAGCATAATGGAAGATATGCAAGCAAAAGGTAGAGAAATTAGCTCCATTCAAACGTTAAAGAGATTTTCAAAAGTCGTTGCGTTGGTTAACAACTTGGATATTAATAAATATATTTTACAATTTATCATAACACGGAAGGACATTCCACCATTCGCAGATAAGGACAGGGTAGATATAGTCAGGCCAGAAAAATTAATTTTTTTATCTGAAAAGTATTCGGAGTAGTTGTAGTTAAGACATAAATTCTATGCAAATAATGAAGAATATTTATATATATTTTAGCAAGCCATCGCAGCACTTATTTTATTTATCGATATTGAGACTTTTTATCTGTTTTCATCTTGCAAAGGATGTCATATTTCATTGGTCCTTAACTAATTTACTTTATAAACCGGAATCGTTTTTTGTTCCTGGACTTGATGGCCTTTTTTATTTTTTAGGTATTAATCAAGATTGGCTAAGGGTACATTTTGATATTATTTTTATTATTTATCAAATATTGATTTTGCTTTATGCATTGGGTATTGGTAAATATATAACTGCAATATTTCTATATGCCGTCTTTGAAATTATCCAAAGATTAAATGCCAATATATTAAATGGTGGAGATAATTATCTAAAATTCATTATATTGTATATGGTTTTTTGTAACAGCTACCAATATTTTTCGTTAACCAAAATAAGACAGAGAAATCCCTTTTGGTCATTCGCTAGCAACTTGATTACAAATATTTCAATATTTAATTTGAAGCTGCACCTATGCTTGATCTATTTTATTTCGGGATTGGCGAAAGCACATTCTGACGTTTGGTATAATGGAATTGCAAATTACTATATTCTTCAAGTAGAGAGATTTCAGGGAACATCTATAAACAAAATATTAGCTCGAAACGGTTTTTTTGTGACAATCAGTACCTATTTTACTTTGGTTTGGGAATTATTTTTCCCCATTCTTGTATGGATAAAAAAGTTAAGAATTCCCCTTCTTTTAATGGGAATACTGCTTCATATTATGATTTACATTTTTCTGATGATTTACGATTTTGAAATTATTTTTATTGTCGTATATGGCATTTTCTTTACCGATGAAGAACTCTTTCAGTTTTACAATAATATAAAAACATATTTTAAATTGTATGCAAAAAGATTACATCTTAGAAATGGTTGAAGAATTGGGCCAGGTTTTGGGAGCCATTCTAACTCTAAAAAAAAATAATCCGAGAAAAGCACTTGAATATATTCAAGTTGCATTTAGAAGTACAAAATTTAAAAATAAAGACTTTTTTGATAGTTTAGATGTAAAGGGCCTTAAAGAGTTTATTGATCAAAATAGTATTGATCACCGAACTATTGATTCAATTACTGATCTCTTATTAGAGGAGTTAGATATAAAAATATCCAATTCCTCTATTGACGATGTGGAACTACTAGTCAGTAAGGTTGAATTTCTTATTTTATATTGTGAGCAAAAGGAAAATGAGCTAAAAATTTTCTCGTTCAAGCGTAATATTCATAGGGAGAGATTAAAGGAACTACTTGCAAAGCTGCCCATATAAACTGTATGTCTATTCAATTCACTTAATACTCATTTTACAAGAATATTTAGCCGGAAAATTCCTTCAAAAATGAAAAAACAGAATTATCTTTTTTATGGATTGTCAATGAGCATTGTGCTAATTGTACTATCTCTTCTATATTATTTTGCTGGTCTAAGCCAAGCCAATTGGACGATGTATATCAATATAGTTGTCTTGGTAGTTGGAATTATTGTGTCATGTAATAATTATTCCCAAATTAATGATGGAAAGGTAACATTTGGTAATATCATAGGTAGTGGGTTTAAGGCTACTCTAATTATTGTTATAGTTAATACACTATTCAGTGTTTTTCTTGTGTACATCTTCCCTGATATTAAACAGCTCACCTTGGAAAGTGCACGTAAAACACTCGAGAAACAGGGGCAACAAGGAGAATTACTTGAGCAAAGCATGAGATTTACAGAAAAGATGTTTATGTTTTTACTTGTAGCAGGTTCTTTATTTTCAACGCTGGTAGCTGGCACAATAGCTGCTATTATTGGCGCCGCAGTTGGCAAAAAAGAGAAAGCTTTGAACAGATAGCCATGCTTTTTGATTCTTAAATTCCCCTCATGAATTATTGATTGGTTTCTGCTTTTTGATGGTGGGCGACGAATAAATGGGCCGACAGGTGATAACAAATCGTTTTATTCACCACAGGCAAAAGCTGGCCCTGGGGCTGATACAGTGGACCTGTGGGGGCTAAACCCTGATCCGGGGATGTTGCCTGTTGACCCGCTAGCTTCGGAATGCTCCACCCGGTGTGTCTGGTCTTCAATTTGTGGGGATGGCGCATGGAATATAACGACAACAATAGCAGCCCCTAAAGAGCCATGCTCTCAGCCTCTAGGCTCCCCGTGTGATAATGGTCAAGCTACAGTTTGGAGGTTAAACTACTCTCAGAGATTCAATTGTAGCATTCCTGGCAAAGATCCTGATATAACGCCTCTTCCTCCCGGTGATGGAGGCGGTGGCGGAGGTGGAGGTGGGACCCCGTCTTCTCCAAGCGCCCTACAACAGATAGAATCTCTGTTACAACAGAATCCGTTCGGTATTTTGCCGTGTAATCAAATTGAAAAATTCTTGGAGTTGGGTAGATATCAAGCACCTCAATCCGTTATAAATAGACTCCTGACTCTCGACCAGCAGTATAGTATCTACAATCCGATATTCAGGTATCATCTTATGGGAATTATAGATGCCAACGGGAAAGTAATAAACTGTGATTATTTTCCTGTTAAGATCTCGCGCCTCCCTACAATTAATGGAAGACAGGTAACCGCATCTGAATTATTAGCTATGTTCAGAAAGGATATTAATGGCTATATTAATACGGCTAAAGCTACTTTTGAGCCATATAAATATGGTTCTGTTGATGACGAAACGTTATGGAACTCAGCGAACCCACTAGGAGCTATGTTGCACATAAATATGTTAGATGACGGCACTGTTATCGTTACTGAATTCAATACTGATAGGTTTACTGTCGAAACAGCGTATACTCCAAAGGATTTTGAACATCCGGTTAGCGGCAACAGGAGATGGGGTGTTACTGCAGATGCTGATGGAGGCTATACCTTTTATACTATGGGAGTAGATCGAATTACTCTTGGCTTGCCCGATCTCTTAAACAAGTATACGAATTTCGGGTTTTCAACTGCAGATAGACTTTGGGGTAGCCTTCAGGAAAAGATGACCGCGAAAATTAACGAGAACGGTGGTGCTGCCAACGTTGTTGCCCCAACGATTTCGAGACCGGATTATAAACTTGTTAAAGATGTTATTGACGGCACAATTTCTATTGAAACTTTTAAACAGAAAATAGGATGCAAATAAAGGCAACCACCATAAGAATTATCATTATACACGTATTGATCTTTCTCTGCATTAGTGTAATCAGTAGCGTTCTTTCCTATGTACTGGATCTTTTGTTTGATTTTTCTGATGCAAAAACGCTACCTCAAATGTTGATAGTATATTGGGCTATGTTTTTAGGCTACTTTGGAATTTACTTGATAGGAGTAACTATATTTAGTTTGTTGGCGCGTACAAATTTCTTTTTGAATAGCAAACTAAGGTTGCTTCTATTGGGGACAGTTCTAGGGGGGCTCATCGGCGTCTTGCTCGGACACAATGATTACAGCCTGTATATCGGTGATTTCAGAGAATTAAAGGTAATTATAAGACATAGCCTTACAGGTCTTATATTTAGTTCATTATGGATACGTTATTTGATGGGAATTACTTCTAAATGAATATCGGTTATGACTTTTCTACCATAAAATAAGTAGGCATGTAGGGAAATTATTCCAAAACTGTTAATTTACTTGTGATTTCTATGTCTTTCAATAACTGGTGGTTCGATATTTGTCCCAGCGGGTCTGAAAGTGAAGGTATTTGTTTATAACAGGTGCCAATACTGTTAAAAAGAAGCAAGGCGCGTTATTCTTTCCTGTCATTTTGCCGGTTCATACATTCACATGAGATTTGCGTATGGTAGATATAGAGACTGTCTTTGTGATCAGCTGAGCGAATGGTATCTGTAGTGGTTTCCTTGTTTTGCTGGATACAGGAATCGCTGGTTACCGGACAAGTATTGGGTGGGGTGCAGTCTACCTGTTGAACAATTCTGCCACCAAAGTTATAAGTGTATAAAATGACATCACAGGCAGGTGGCATTGTATCTCCACGACAACCGCACCATTGTTTTTTAGCTAACCCGTTGGGGAGAGGCGGGTTATAGGTGATCGTTATCTTTTCACAACTATCCTTACCCGGGCAGCGCCCAGTGCACAGCAGCTTGTACCTGGCAGCGAGTTCTTCATGGTTTTTATTATGGATGATTTCCCGTTGGATAAAGGTCTGGCAGTAGGCTTTAGTTTTATCTTCCTGCTTACAGCCTGGAGTAGACAACATAAATACGGCAACTAGTAACTGGGGTATAAAAGCTTTGAACTGCATAAGAAGAAATTAAAGAGAGGTGTATTAGGGTGGTTTACAAAATGCCGGTCTGTACGGGTAAAACAATGAAAACGGCTGAAAGGTTTACCACTATATCTATCTGAAGTTGGGTTTTACAGCCAAAATCTTTAATTTAAGAGGATAAATAAATCCGCCCATTACCTATAACGTATGTCACAACCAATCTCTCTGATCCGTACTATTTTCCTGACAGGCCTGCTTGCCGGCACCCTTGATATCCTGTCGGCCTGTACCCAATACTTTATTAAGACGGGGAAACACTTTTCCGGTGTACTCACCTTTGTGGCCAGCGGTGTTTTCGGTCAAGATGCCTTTACGGGCAACCCGGTCATGCCCTGGCTTGGACTGCTGTTCCATTACTGCATTGCAATGACCTGGACGGTTGTCTTCTTTTTGTTTTACCGGTATCTGCCAGCAGACCTCAAAAAAAGGCCGTTGCTTACGGGCCCGCTGTATGGTCTCTGCGTATGGTTGTTCATGAGCTTCGTGGTCATCCCGAACAGTCATGTGCCGCATGGAAATATGCGGTTAGTCAGCGCCCTTATCGGCCTGGCCATCATCATGGTGATGATCGGATTACCGATAGTCATATCGGCCACGCGATATTATTCACGCAGCACTAACAGCTAACAGCTGTTAGCTGTCAGTACTTTTGAATTAGATTTGCAGTGTGAAAGAAAATGCCGTGCATATAGAGTTGCTTGACCAGCAATACTTCGCCAGCCAGTACCGGTTCATGATGCCATCGCCGGATCTGGCGCCGCATGTGCTTTTCTACTGGATGCTTGATCTCCGGCATAGCGATCTGCAGCAGGACGAGTACCAGGAACTGCTCCTGGCCAACATGTATTCTTCGCTGGTGCTCAACCTCGGTGCGCCTTTCGACATCTACGACCGGGAGCAGCATTGTCTGCACGTATGTGCCGGCAGTGAAGTGATCGGTTATCATGCCGCGCCTGTCTCCTACCACCACCGCTCCAACAATTTCCTGGTAGGCATCAAGTTCAAGCCGGCCTCTCTGAATTATCTCTTCAGGATTAGAGGCACTGATATATACCAACAGGTACTACCAGCTGCCGATGTACTGCATCATATACGGCAGCTGGAAAGCGCCGTATATGATGCGAAAGAACTTCCTGCTATCAAAGCGTTGCTGGAAGATTTTCTCCGGCAGCATACTACCCTACCCGTTGACCGGCACTCCGCCTATGTATTGCAATCACTCAACGGTCCTGCCTTACAGCAATGCGGCTATCAATTGAAGAAGCTGGCCTCCCTCCTGTACCTGTCGCCCCGCACATTGGAACGCTACTTCTCTGATCTGCTGGGTATCAGTCCCAAGAAGTGTCTTTCCATCATCCGGTTCCGTGAAGCTGCCACGCAGTATGCCCTGCATGGTTATAAAGCTGACTGGGAAGAGCTGGGGTACCACGACTTCTCCCACTTCCGCAAGGAATGGAAAAAGCAGTTTATATAATGTCGCGTTTTTACACCACTTCTTAATCTCTGCTCCACTAAGTTTGTTGCCACATTAAATTAAGGCAACGTTATGTATCCCACACACCGAGAGAATCTCTGCAAACAGCTGCCCAATGGCGCTGTAGCCATACTCACCGCCAACGATATTATGCCGACCAACGGTGATGGCACCATGCGTTATATTCCCAACGTAAACTTGTACTATCTCACAGGCATACACGAAGAAGATGCCATGCTGATACTGTGTCCGCATCATCCTGATCCTTCCCTGCGGGAAATTCTATTCATTAAACGCGTAGACCAGCTGTTTGTAAAATGGCTGGGCAAGCGGCTCAATAAAGCGGAGGCAGCTGCGGTCTCCGGTATTTCCACTGTATATTATGCAGATGAATTCCATACCTGCTTAAAAAAGATTATCCCCTTATGCGATGCTATCTATCTCAACAAGGATGAGCATATGCGCTCCGAAAACCTTACCCAGACAAGGGAAGACCGCCTGCTGCAGGAGCTGAAACAGCTTTATCCGCTGCACCGTTATGAGCGGCTTTACCCTATTCTTGCCAGACTACGTGCAGCCAAAACGCCAGGAGAAATTGAACTGTTCAGAAAAGCCTGTGATATTACGGAAACCGGCTTCCGCCGCCTGCTAAAAACTGTAAAGCCGGGTAAATCCGGCTTGCAGGTGGCCGGAGAGCTGATACATGAATATATGCAGCACAACGCCACCTGGTCCGGCTATGAGGCGATAGTGGCGTCAGGTCCGGATACCTGCATCCTGCATTCCCGCGCCAGCGAAAAGATCATCCACGACGGGGAACTCGTACTCATTGATGCTGCGGCCAGCTGGCAATACTACAATGCAGACCTCACCCGCACCATTCCTGCCAATGGGCGCTTCACGGCGCGCCAGCGGCAATACTACGATGCGGTACTACGCGTGCATAAGCAATTGCGTCAGCACGTTCGTGCAGGCGTTCCTGTTACTGAGATCTGGAAAGCCTCCAATGAGTTGTTACTCGGAGAATTATCCGGGTTGGGGCTGTGCAGTGCGGAAGACATCCGCAGGAATGGCGCCTCTTATTACCTGGATAAACATTGTTACCACAATGTTGCTCACTTCCTGGGGCTTGACGTGCATGATACCGGTTACTTTTATGAACCATTACCCGCAGGCGCTATTATTTCCAACGAGCCAGGTATTTACAATGAGGAGGAAGGTATAGGCGTGAGAATTGAAAACGACCTGCTGGTAACTGCTACCGGCTACGAAGACCTGATGGAGCATATTCCAAGAGAAGCGGAGGAAATAGAAGAACTGATGAATATTTAGGTATGTAGTTATTTAGGTATTTAGGTATTTAAAATGCAGCGGAGAATATGTTTTGTTTATTTTTTTATATTGACCAAACACTATCTCTGCTGCATTTTAAATACCTAAATAACTACATACCTAAATTCCTAAATGCCTAATCCGAATTCTTCCAGTGCTTTCAGGGTGCTGCTGTAGTCTTTATGACAGATACCGTTAATGCCTAAGCCACGCGCTACTTCTACGAACATGGAGCGATCGTCTATATACACTACTTCTCCGGGAGTGACCTGGGCTATATCGAGCGCAATGCGGTAAATATCAGCATCTGGTTTGCGCATATGTACGAAGCAGGAAGAAATGAAGAAGTCAGCAAAATTGCCGATACCAAACTGCCGGATACGATGTTCATTCAGTTCGCGTCCCTCATTATTCACGATTGCAATTTTCAGCTGGTGTTTGTTCTTCAGGGTACGTATCAGCTCTATCATTTCAGGATAGGCAGCTGACTGCGCGAACATAAACTCTTTGAACTGTGTTTTTGTAAAATTCCTGTCCTGGTAGAACACCACCCTGTTCAGGTATTCATCTAATGTCAGCTTACCTTCCTCGTAGGTGTCGAAGGTGAGGTGGTGCCGTTCATCCGTTTCCAGTGCATCCAGGCCGAAAGTTTGTACAGCCTGCTTACGTGCGTTTCTGTCCCACCCGTTGGTGAGGAGTACGCCGCCAATGTCCAGGAATAAGGTGGTGATAGCCGCCTTTGTTTTTTGTGCTTGCATGATTCTTCTGATTATCTCTATTAATTATCGTTTTTTCTTTCTTTCCTTTATTTCCTGTATATAACCGTTGAAGCTGATGGGCTGGCGGCTATTACTGGTTACCTGGAGGGAGCCGTATCCATCATCAAAAACGGTGAGGTTCATAGATTGTACATCCTGGTCTTTGGGCTTGATGGCTATTTCCCATCCGCCTTTCTTACGGGGAGTGTTTGTATAATCGAAACTTTTGGTTTTAAAATCGAGCGGCGATTTGGTAGCGCCGTATACGGCTGTAAAGGCGCGTCCAAAATAAGGAAGATAGCTGACAATTGAATCAGCGGTTACCGTTAAGTGATAATCGGGCGTGATCTGCCTTACCCTTCCACTCATAGGCAATGCGCTCTGCGCCACAAAAACATATTTGCGCGCCTCTATCAACGACTTAATCTTCGCCGCAGCTTCCGCCTTCTTCTGGGCTTTTGTTTCCTGGGCGTATGCGCCCGTTACCGTCATGACAACTATAGAAAGGATAAGTCCCGCTTTAATGACCAATGAGCTTTTCATAATGAGTGATTTACGTTTGAGATAGTACAAATATCGTACTCTTATAGTAAGCTACATTTTTTTGTGCATCCTGCCAAGTAGCAGCATTGTAAAAGAAGATGATGTAATTTCACCACTCAGATTTTAAAATCCGAGACCATGCCTAACCCTTATTTCTCGTTACTGAAGACCGCCTGGACCTATGCGCGTAAAGAACGCAAAAAATATCTGCTGGTATACATCATGTTTGTATTTGCGAATATCTTCTTTTCGCTGAATCCAGTGTTGTTCGGGTGGTTCATCGGGAAGATACAGCGCGACCCGGATCATCTTATGGATACGACGTTGATGTTTGTAGCAGGATATATGGGGCTGAAACTGCTGGAATGGGCCTTCCACGGGCCTGCGCGCGTACTGGAAAGGCAGCTGGCTTTTAATCTCAGCCGTAACTTTTTACAGGAGCGGTATCACCAGGCGCTGCACCTTCCGGTAAAATGGCACCAGGATAATCACAGCGGTGCGGTTATTAACCGTATACGCAAAGCATATGAGGCGCTCCGTCAATTCTTTGAACATGGTTTCATGTACATTCATGCTTTGTCGAAGCTGGTATTCTCTATGGGCGCCATGCTGTACTTCTCTCCGCTATTCGGCGCCATAGGCATTGTACTGGGTGTTTTCTGTATATGGATTGTATTGAAGTTCGACAAGCCTTTCATAGAAACCCTGGACCAGATCAATGAAGGAGAGCATGTGGTTTCAGCAACGTTGTTCGATAGTCTTTCCAATATCATGACGGTGATAACACTGCGACTGGAAAAGAGCATGGAAAGCGGGTTACTGGCCAAAGTAGCGAAGATATGGCCGCCGTTCCGCCGCAACACGGTAGTGAATGAATGGAAATGGTTTGTAGCAGATGTGATGGTTACACTCATTTACTGCGTGGTGGCCGCTGGTTATGTCATTCAGCACCGGGAGCCCGGAGCGGTGTTCTATGTAGGGGGGCTGGTAATGCTGCTGGGCTATGTAAACCAGTTCACCAGCGTGTTTCACGATGTGGCATGGCAGTACACTGATATTGTACAATACAATACTTCCGTGGAAACGGCCAAGAATATCAGCGATGCCTATACGAATCATCACCGGCCCGATGCAGCGCCTGAAATGCCTGCCTCCTGGAGCAAGGTGATGCTGAACGATCTCAGCTTCTCGCATCTTCCCACTTATGATGATTCACATGCGCCGCAAAGTTTGCACCAGCTGAACATTGAAATAGGCCGGGGTAAGAGGATTGCGCTGATAGGTGAAAGCGGCAGCGGCAAGAGCACGTTGCTCTCTATTCTCAGGGGCCTTTACGAGCCAGAAGATACTACAATCCTTTCCATAGATGGCCAGCCTTTTCCGCTGGCAACACTCAACGAATCAGTGACCCTGTTCCCGCAGGAACCGGAGATTTTCGAAAACACCATTGAGTACAACGTTACGCTTGGTCTTCCATTTACACAGGAAGAGATCATGGAGGTATGCGGAAGCGCACACTTTACCGAGGTGATAGCTATGCTGCCTGACGGGCTGGCATCAGACATCCGCGAGAAAGGCGTGAACCTCTCCGGGGGCCAGAAACAACGGCTGGCGCTTGCACGCGGCATACTGGCCGCACGTGGCAGCGAAGTGATATTACTGGATGAACCGACCAGCAGCGTGGACCCGAAGACGGAGGCGATGATCTACGCCGGGATGTTCAAGGCTTTCTCGAATAAAGCGATCATCTCTTCCATGCACCGCCTTCATCTCCTGCCGCAGTTTGATCATATCTATGTACTGCAACAGGGCCGTGTTGTAGCGGAAGGCAACTTCGCATATCTCCGCAACAACAGCCCGATATTCCAGGAGTTATGGAAGCACCAGGAAAACAAATAAGTTTTTTATCTGATATTTGATTATCATTGCAGCCGCTTTTTTCATCCGGGTCTTGTTTCGCCTAAAACTATCCTTACTATGAAACAATATGCAAAAGATTTCTCTGTACGACTTAAAGCGCAAACTGAGAACGAGTCAGGACCCGGACGAAATCATCACCTACCTCCGATTCAACCTATCTGCCTTTACCCGGGAAGAACGCTCTGCGTTGCTGTGCGACTTACTGGAATACCAGGACATCTTTTTTGAAGCAGCGGAGCTACTGATTGAAGAAGGTGGTGCAGATATTCATTATCAAAAAGAAGGCGTAATTCCGGTGATCTTCTGCGCGGTGGGCGCCAACAAACCCATGGCCGTGGAATATGCACTGAAGAAGGGCGCCAGCCTGAACATCACCAGCGGGGATTATCTTTTTGCCATTGCCTACATATTCCGGCATTACCGCCTGGCGGCTATCACTGATATGCTGCTGATCCTGATTGCACACAACATTCATTTCAACTTTGTACTCGACAGCCTGGAAACACCGTTGATGCTGGCGACACGTTATAATACCAATCGTGAGGTTACAGCATATTTACTCTCAGAGCAAGTAAGCAAATATGTTTATGATGAGGACGGATTTACGGCTATTCATTATGTGCCTTTTGCCAAAGCGCCTAATCTCTATAAGATCATGATTACCTCGGTAGCCGACATACAGGTAACGCCCCGGTTTGCCACCAGTATGGAACCGGTGCCGGACTGTGTGATCAAGGTGGCGGAGTACAATACATTCGAAGAGTTTATTCATGAGGCGTTGCAGGCTTTCCTGGAAAACCGTCACCGGATGTATGACGATATTTTTGAGAAATATTATTACCGGCTGCTGCTGATCGCAGAGCATATTTCCATGATCAAGGCAAAGGCAGGGCTATAAGAAGTTTCCGGTAACTGATTGGTTTTTGCAGGATATTGAAAAGAATTTGTATTTTAATGTCAAAGACACCTATTCAGAAAACCTTAAAACAACCAAAATGTTAGCTACGCTTACAACCCTTGCCGTACTTTTTTTTGTTGCTCATGTGTACCTGCTCTTTACATCATTCGGAAAGAAAGGTTTCCAGAAAACAAAGTACCTCTGGTCGCACATCACCTTGTGGATTACCGGTATCATTGCCAGTGTGCTCACTATGCTGTATGCCGGAAAATCGGTTTCCGGCGTGATCGATGTTTTTGATACCCCCGCGAAATCTGCGCTCCTGATTGTGCTGGCGCTGGCATTGTCATTGATTGCACACAGCATTGTGAAAATGCTGGTACTGCCGAAGTATACGAGGATTTAGGGGTGATATTGTCTGAACTGTGATTTTTATGATTTGATTGATTATTATGATAAGCGAAGATTATGTAGAAGATTATGTAGAAGATTATGTAGACGATTATGTAGACGATTATGAAAATAGCAGATAATAAACTTCGTTCATCAGGATAATCAATCAAATCATAAAAATCACAGTTCAGACATTTTCGACACGCTTATATTTACTTTTTTATTACCAGTCCTTGTCCCGGTACATACTTATCGTACTCCATGGTACGGGCGATGTGCATAGCGGCTTCTTCACCTTTTAAAGTGGCTACCAGGTGCAATGCACCGTCAATGCCGGCGGATATACCAGCCGTGGTGATTACTTTTCCATTATCTACAAAACGTACGTCAGATAATACTTTGGTGGAAGGCAACAATTTCCGCAGGTCATCAATGGCGGCGTGGAATGTTGTGGCAGTCTGGTTGTCGAGGAGCCCGGCTTTACCAATGATAAAGGCGCCGGTGCATACGGAGAAGAAAGTACGTGTATCTTTGCTGCGCGATTTAATCCAGCTGATCACTTCCGGATCGTTGGCTGAAACGTCTGCATCACCTCCAAAAAATGCCAGTATATCAGCATGCGGGGCATCTTCAATGCTATAATCGGGAATGATTTTCAGGATGCGTTGCGAAACAACAGGCTCTTTTTTCTTTGCTATCGTAAATACTTTGAAACCTGCATAGGAAAATACTTCCATAGGGCCGGCGAAGTCGAGGACTTCCACACCGTCGTATAAATAAAAGCCGATAGTCATGTTGCTGTTTTTTGATAGTTCGGGATTGTACCTGATCAGTTCCATATTGCAATGCGGGCATTTCCCTGGCTGATCAAACAGGAGGGTATCGCATGGACCACAGGGAGGGCATACATATTTTGTTTGTTTTGGCTGTGCGAAAGCGGTGAGGCTTAGTAGGAAAAGTACAAATGGCAGTAATGATTTCATGGAAAAAGGTTTTTTTTTCTTCCACAAAGCTAAACAGGGCTACCATTACAAAAGAGGACAAGTATGCGCAGAATCGGGACGGTTATGCGGGCATTCTGCCCAGGATGCGTCTTAGCTGGTTAGGGCTGTTGAATCCGCATTCTTTGGCCACCCAGGCTACCTTATGAGATGACTGTAACAGGCGCCGGGCTTTTTCGCGGCGGAGATTTTCTGTGTATTGTCCTATTGTGAGGCCGGTGGCGGCTTTGAAGAGGCGGGTGAGATTACGGGGGCTCATATAAACCTGTTCTGCCAATGTTGTGACGGGCAGTTTTTGATGGAGGTGATGAATGATGTAGTCCTGTACCTGGTGGACCTGGTAATTCACATGCTGCCGGTTCTGCAGATAGATACTGTGTTGTGGCGCGTTTCCATCCCGGCGGATATAGACGACCAGTTCTTTTGCCAGCTGGCAGGCAAAGGCGGCGCCATGTCTTTCTTCCATGAGGTACAGTGCGAGATCAATACCGGTGGCTATGCCTGCGCTGGTATAGATGTTCCCGCTTTTCACAAACAGCCGGCTTTCGTCTACTTTGAGCCGGGGATATTCCTGCTGTAACCTGCCAGTATATTTCCAGTGGGTTGTACATTCCTTACCATCCAGCATGCCAGCGGCAGCCAGTGCAAAGGCTCCGGTACAGACGGTGCAGACAGTTGCGCCGGCGGCGGCGGCATCCTGTAACCATTTCATCCACAGATGATCTTCCTCCCTGTTCCAGCGTTGCAGGTCCATACCGGGTACCATGACGATATCGGTTGCTGTTACTGTCACCGCAGCGGGAGGTTCCAGTGAAGCAAAACTTATTCCTGCGGAGCTTCCCGGGTGGGTAGAAATGCTTACAAACCTAAGCCCGTAGGGCACTCCATAGGTACCGGCCTCATAAAAAACCTGTGCCGCCCCTGCGAAATCCAGTAAATGGACGCCGTCAAACAGAAAAAAAATTACGCGATTGCCGATCATCTTCCTAAATTAGTATATTAGTTGATAAAAGTTTACGAGAGGACACATGAACAGAAAAGATATCTGGAGATATAAGTCTTTGGAGCAATTGGAAAACAAAAGTTGGGAACCCGCTACAGATAAGGATACCGTACTTGCCAAACGTTGCATCGCTTTAAGCAAGATCCCAGTCATCAAGTTAACCGCAAGTGATTTAAGGGTGTTAATAGGTCAGTCTTTTAACCCGGACTACCTGGTGCCCCTGGCTATCGAAAAGCTTAAAGATGACGTAATGGTAGAAGCAGACCTGTATCCTGGCGATCTGTTGAAGAATGTACTTAACGTACCACCTACATTCTGGGAAGCACACCAGGATCTGCATGCAGACCTGAAGTTGCTGATGCGTGGCAGGTCAGTGGAGATCGAAACTGAAATAGACCTGCCGCAGTACTGGCAACGGTGATCTGTTGGCAACAACCGGTTATCCCTCAAAATCAAAAAGTGATAATTGCCCTGGATTATTAGGCTTATCGGTATGTAATACCGTATCTCCGAAGTTAGACAACGTTATACCCAACAAACGTATTTTCTTGTCTTCAGGCCCGGTGGCCGCCAGCAGTTGTTTGGCGGTTCTGAGAATTGTTTCTATGTCCCCTACCGGATGGGGGAACGACTGGTTGCGGGTGATCTGCCTGAAATCGCTGTATTTGATTTTCAGCGTAATGGTACGCCCTTTCAGGTTATAGCGCTGTAGCCTTGTGTGCACGGTACGGGCGATTTTTTCCAGCTCCTCATGCATATCATCGACGACTGTAAGATCATAGGGAAATGTATCTTCGGCGCCAAGCGATTTTGTTTCGCGGTGCGGCTGCACCTCGCGGTCGTCTATGCCCCTTACTATCTGGTAGTAGAAAGTACCTGTTTTTCCGAAATAATTCTTCAGCTCCTGCTCCGACAACTTCTTAAGATCGGCCCCGGTATACAATCCCATCTTCTTCATTTTGTCGGCGGTTACTTTTCCCACGCCGTAAAACTTCTCTACCGGCAGTTGTTCCATGAATGCAGCGATTGCCGAAGGCCCGATAAAAGTAAGTCCGTCAGGTTTGTTGAGATCAGATGCGATCTTGGCAACAAACTTATTGATGGATACGCCTGCAGATGCGGTGAGCTGTAATTCGCTGCGGATAGCTTCTTTGATCAGCTTTGCTATTTCAATGGCGGAACCTATTCCCTGTTTATCTGTCGTTACATCGAGGTAGGCCTCATCCAGCGACAATGGCTCTACCAGGTCTGTATATCTTGCAAAGATCTCCCGGATATGCCGCGACGCTTCCTTATACACATCAAACCGCGGACGTACGAAGATCAGCTCCGGGCACAGCTGCTGCGCTCTCTTTGATGGCATCGCAGAGCGGACGCCAAATTTCCGTGCCTCATAGCTGGCAGTGGCCACTACTCCCCCACGTCCTTCCGGCGAGCCACCCACAGCGATAGCCTTACCGCGGTAAAGCGGGTTGTCACGCTGCTCTACAGACGCATAAAATGCATCCATATCGATGTGAATGATTTTCCGATGATTTTTCTTCTCCTCCATGGCTACTGCAAAGGTACGGCGCAAATGTCTGAACTGTGATTTATGTGATTAGTTTGATTGTGCTGATGAGCGAAGATTATTGAGGAGATAGTAAATTATAAAATCGAAAGGCCCATTTAGTATCAATGCTAAATGGGCCTTTCGATTTTATCTTCGCTTATCAGTATAATCAAACTAATCACATAAATCATAGTTCAGACTACTTCACTGGCTTGATCCAATAACTGTAACGGTTATCCGCAAAAGGAATGCGGTATTGTTCCATTGGCCTGGATCCCCAGCTGTCAATACCTTGCACGCCTGATTGCTGCAGATCGATATGCATATAGATCTCGTTACGCGGTACCAGTTCGCCTGAGTGGTATTGTTTTTTTTCTGCTTCGGGATCGAGATCATCGAGGTTGTAGGGCAGTGCAGAGAAATTCAGCAGGCTGTCTGCGTATTCAAAGCGCAGTCCTTTGCCTTTTGCATTGGTAACGCTTACCCAGCGCACGTCAGCCTTGTTGCCACTTTCCTGCGGGCGTGCATAAGGAAAGTACTGGTTGCTCACAGATTGCTGCCAGCGTCCTACGAAAGATGCCGTCTTTCTATCCCAGTAGTTCTCCCAGGGACCACGGCCATAGAAGTTCAGCTGATTGAGTGCTTTGTTCAGTATAACGTCGTTGCCTACACGGAGTAACAAGGGATACTTGCCTTTTACAGCCCGTAACTGGTTTTCTACTTTTATTGCGCCATCTGCATGGATATTGAAAGTCTGTGTTACTACAGCATCGCCGTTAACGACTTCTTTCTTCATGGTAACGGTGTAGCCTTCCGGTGTTTTGGTTACGCTGGCGTCCAGCAGCTTACCATCGGAGTAAGCGTTGCGCCATCCGCGCAGGGAGTTGTTAAAGCCAGCGCCTATATCGTTGTCTGTAGGAGCGCGCCAGAAAGCAGGCTGCGGGCCATTCTCCAACAGCTGTTCTCCCTGCAGCGTGTAGCTGCTGAGTATTCCTTTTTTCAGATCAAAAGCGATGCTGAAGCCGTTGCCGTTGATAGTAGCTTTACCCGGGGCTTCCTGCAGGCTTAATTGTCCTTTGCTATTGTTGTTCAGAACGGGTGAGCCGGCCTGTAAACTGAACTGTTCGGCAGCTATGTCAAATCCGGCAGGCAGGAAAGGTTCTGCTTTCTTTAAGGCGTAACGGATATTGAGGAAATATTCTTTTCCTGCGCTGAGTTTTGTTTTAGCCGGGATGCTGATCTCCGCTGATGCCTGCGGTGCTGCGGGGATATTGGCGATGCTTCCTTTTTCCACTACTTTGCCATCTTCCAGTATTTCCCAGTTGAGCTGATAGTTGGAGAGATCACGGAAGAAGTAACCGTTGCGCACCGTCAGGCGGTTGCCCGCGTTGTAGCTGGTTTTGATATGCTGGTATACCTTCTTCACTTCTATAGCCATTGGCGTCAGGCCGCGATGCGCAGTTACCACGCCTTTCACACAGAAGTTGTTGTCGCTGAAGTTCTCATCCACGGGGCCGCTCAGCGGGAAGTCGCCGCCATAGGCGAGGATACGTTTTCCGTTTTTAACGGTATCGATGCCCTGGTCTATCCACTCCCAGATGAAACCGCCCTGGAGGTACGGATTATTTTCAATGGCAGTCCAGTATTCCTGGAAGTTACCCAAACTGTTGCCCATGATATGCGCGTATTCGCTCATGATCAGCGGACGGTCAGGGTTACGTTTTGAATATCTTACGAGCCAGTTGGGATCGGGGTATTGCGGTACGATCATGTCTGTGTTGTAGTCATGTTCTGCACGTTCGTATTGTACGGGGCGGGTGTCATGCGTTTTCAGCCAGTCGTAGGCTTCGTAGAAGTTGGTACCGTTACCTGCTTCATTTCCCAGGGACCAGGTGATCACGGCAGGGTGGTTCTTATCGCGCTCATACATCCTGAAGATTCTTTCCAGGTGGGGCATACGCCATTGCTTGTCATTTGCCAGCGTATGTTCAAGATCATAATAGCGTCCATGCGATTCAATATTTGCTTCGTCGATCACGTAAAGGCCGTATTCGTCGCACAGCTCCATCCAGTACGGATCGGGCGGATAGTGGGAATGGCGGACAGCATTTACATTGAGCTGTTTCATCATTTCCATGTCCTTGCGCATATCGTCTTTTGTGAGCGTATGGCCCTGTGTGGCGTTGTGCTCATGCCTGTTCACACCTTTGAGGAATACGCGTTTGCCATTCACCAGGAAGTTGCGGTCCTTCAGCTCGATGGAACGGAAGCCGACCCGCTGCGGAATTACTTCCAGCACCTCTCCTTTCTTATTCTTCAGCGTAATATAGAGTGTGTACAGGTAGGGCGTTTCAGCCGACCAGGCGTGTACGTTGGGTATTTCTTTGTTGAAGCTGATATTGGTTTTATAATTACCAAGTACTCTCATTACGTCGGAAGTTTCTTCCTTCAGAACGGTTTTGCCATCAGCATCTACCAGTTCAACCGCCACAGCGAATGTATCCGGCTTGCTGTGCAGGGTATGTTTGTCGATACGGTAGTTGCTGATCTCCGCATCCATACCGAATACGCCATTGGTATATGACTTATCCAATGTGGACGTGATCTTGAAATCACGCACATCCAATAACGGGGTAGCATATACGTAAACTTCCCGCTCAATACCGGAGATACGCCACATATCCTGGCATTCGAGATAGGAGCCGTCGCTCCAGCGGTATACCTGGAGTGCGACCAGGTTCTCTCCCGGCTTCAGGTAGCGGGTAATATCAAATTCTGCCGCCAGTTTGCTGTCTTCGCTGTAACCTACTTTCTGTCCGTTTATCCAGATAAAGAAAGCGGATTTTACGGCGCCCAGATGTATGAATACCTGCCTGCCGTCCCAGTTCTGCGGGATATTGAATTTTTTGCGGTAGGAGCCTACCGGGTTATTGTTTGCGGGTATATCGTACGGAGGCGTTAATGCGCCGCCCATTTTAGCGCGACCGGTGAATTCGTAAGGATGATTGACGTAGATGGGCAGGCCGTAACCGTTCACTTCCCAGTTGGCGGGTACTTTAAAGTTATCCCAGCCGGCGTCATTGAAATCAGTTTTGTAGAAGTCTATGGGTCTTTTACGCGGGTCCTGCACCCAGTTAAACTTCCACTGTCCGTTGAGCGACAGGAAATACTGTGACCTTTCTTTTTCGCGTTGTTTTGCCAGCGGCAGCGATTCGTAGGCGAATGAAGATGCGCGCATCGGCATCCTGTTAACAGATACCACTTCCGGCGTCTGCAGTTCGGAGGGCAGTTCCTGCGTCCACCCGTTCAGCGTACAGGCGGTGAGGGCAATAGCTAATAATTTTTTTTTCATTGTTCTCTCAAAAAAGTGTTACGTGTGTCTGTGCTTCGGGATCTGGAGGATGAATAAGCGTATAAAGAACGGTTATTTTTCAATAAGATGCAGAAAAATATGAGGAACGGGGAGGTAAAGATTTTGGAATTTTGGGATTATTTGATTTTGGGATTATTTGATTTTGGAATTTTGGAATTATTTGATTTTGGGATTATTTGATTTTGGAATTTTGAAATTATTTGATTTTGGAATTTCAAATGCGGCGAAGATTGTGTTTTGCTTTACCAGAAAAAAAGATGATGATCTCCCGAGCATTTAAAATTCCAAAATCAAATAATCCCAAAATCACTCAATGGTGTTTTGCTTTACCAGAAAAAAAGATGATGATCTCCCGGGCATTTAAAATTCAAAAATCAAATAATCCCAAAATCACCCAATAGTAATATCGTCCATCATAATCAGTAAATCATCTATCGGGATGGTGAAGCAGTCATTGTATTTTTATAGCGTACAATGAAAATGAGATGAGCTTCCTTTCCACGTTCAGGATCACGAGTATCCTTTCCTTAATAATAGCCGGCGTTTTGATTACGGCCTGTAATTCCCGTAGGCGGGTTGACTTCAGCATGGAAGTAAAGCCGATACTGAACAGGCATTGCATCAGCTGCCATGGTGGCGTAAAGCAAAACGGCGGCTTCAGTGTGCTTTTCCGCGAAGAGGCGCTGGGCAAAACGAAATCCGGTAAACCGGCTATAGTACCCGGGCACCCGGAAGAGAGTGAGTTTATCCGGCGTCTTACCTGTAAAGACCCCAAAGAGCGTATGCCACAGAAAGGCGAGCCGCTCACTGCAGCCGAAGTTGATATTCTCACACGATGGGTGAAACAGGGGGCTGAATGGGGCCAGCACTGGGCCTATGTGCCATTACATCCCGTGGAGGTACCTGATATTTCCATCAGCAACGGCAATGATATAGACCGCTTTGTACAGGAGCGGCTCAAAAAGGAGGGGCTGAAACCCGCACCGGAAGCCGCAAAAATGGATCTGTTGCGCCGTGTGAGCCTGGATCTTACCGGACTGCCGCCAGATACCAATATGGTTCGTTCTTATGCTGCTGATAACAGCCCGCAGGCATATGAAAAGCTGGTCGATACCCTTCTGGCGTCTTCACATTACGGCGAGCGCTGGGCTGCCATGTGGCTGGATCTTGCGCGGTATTCAGATACCAAAGGATATGAGCGCGACCCGACCCGCAACATCTGGCGGTACCGTGACTGGGTGATAGATGCCTTCAACAGTAATATGCCGTATGATAGCTTCACCATTGCACAGCTGGCCGGTGATCTGCTACCGCAGCCTACTCAGGCGCAGGTGATAGCTACAGCCTTTCACCGCAATACCATGACCAATGATGAGGGCGGCACGCAGGATGAGGAATTCCGCACGGCCGCAGTTATGGACCGGATAAATACCACCATGGAAGTATGGCAAGGTACCACAATAGCCTGCGTACAATGCCACAGCCACCCTTACGACCCATTCCGCTTCGAAGATTATTATAAACTGCTGGCCTTCTTCAACAATACCCGTGATGAAGACACACACATGGAGCATCCCAAGCTTCGCTTATATGACAGCGTAGGCACCACTGAAGTAAGGGCTGTAGCTTCCTGGATGCAGCAGTATGGTAATACAGCACAGCAACAGGATGTACAGGAACTGATGCAGTTCCTGGAACCGAAAGTGCACGCCCATAACTGCGACGACTACACGAATGGCGCGCTGGTGGACACCAAATACCTGGGCATACGCCCCAACGGCAGTTGCCGGTTGCCGCAGCAGCTGCTTGATAACAGAACGCAGCTGCTCATGAACTACTGGACCGGCAGCCAGGGAGGAAGCGTAGAGTTCAGGCTCGACAGCCTGCATGGCCCGGTTATCATCCGGCAGCAGCTGGCTCCTACCAATGGCCGCCAGGTAGTAGCGATGCCGGTTCCGCCTGTCAATGGCATACATGATCTCTACCTGGTATTCCGCAATCCGTCTCTCAAGCCCAACGACAATGTATGCATGGTAGAGTGGTTTGCCTTCCGGGATGATCTGCCGGGGAAAGGACAGCCCGGCTACGATAACATCAATAAAACATTACTCACGCTATTGAACAAGAATCCGGAAGACGTGCCGGTGATGGTCGAAAATCCATCTTTCATGCATCGCGCCACGCATGTATTTGAGCGGGGCAACTGGATGGTGAAAGGAAAAATTGTGCATCCTGATGTGCCGCGTTCACTTAATCCATATCCAGCCGGGGCGCCCAAGAACCGCCTGGGGTTTGCCAGGTGGCTGGTAGCTCCCCAGAACCCGCTTACCGCCAGGATTATGGTGAACAGGCTGTGGGAACAACTCTTTGGTACAGGCATCGTGGAGACCGCAGAAGACTTTGGATCACAGGGCTTCCCGCCATCTCATCCCGCGTTGCTGGACTGGCTTGCATACCGCTTCATGCATGATCATCGCTGGAATGTAAAAGCGATACTGAAAGATATGGTGATGTCTGCCGCGTACAGACAGGATGCCGCGGCGTCACCGGAGCTGCGGGAGAAAGATCCCGCTAACCGCCTGCTGGCCAGGGGGCCGCATTTCAGGCTTACTTCCGAAGAAGTACGGGATCAGGCGCTGGCAGTAAGCGGGTTACTGAATGAGAAGATGCATGGTCCTGGTGTGATGCCTTACCAGCCTGAAGGCGTATGGCAAAGCGTGTGGAGCGGCGAGTACTGGAAACAGGCTACTGACGGCAATCAATACCGGCGTGCACTATACATCTTCCATAAACGTACCAGTCCTTACCCTTCACTCATATCATTTGACGGCTCGAGCAGGGAGGTGTGCCTGCAACGCCGTATCCGTACCAATACGCCGCTGCAGGCGCTGGTGACGCTGAACGATCCTGTGTATACCGAAACGGCGCGGTATCTGGCCCGGCATATGCAACAAAACGGTGGCAATGATCCCGCAGCGTGTATCCGTTGGGGTTATCAGACCGCTATGTTCCGGCAGCTGCCACCAACAAAACTGGCGGCACTGCAAAAGCTCTACCAACAAGCATTACAACAATATAAAAAGGATGAATGCGCAGCAGAGGAGCTACTGCAATGCAAAGAAAGACCTGCCCGGATGGCAGAACTGGCTGCGCTTACTGTGGTAGCCAACGCTATTATGAACCTGGATGAATTTCTGACTAAATCATAATTGATACCCATGCACGAAAAATTGATCAGAGAGGCGAATGAAGAAACGCTGCGGTATATTACCCGCCGGCATTTTCTGCTCGATTGTGTTACAGGGCTGGGCGCTGCTGCACTCGGCTCGTTCCTTACCAGTTGCGGCAACAACAGTGCGGCAGCATCGCCGCTGGCGAACCTCAAAGGAGATCCGATGGCGCCGCGGGCGCCGCATTTCCCAGCGCGGGCTAAAAGTGTGATATACTTACATATGGCAGGCGCGCCTTCACAACTGGAGCTGTTCGACTATAAACCGGAGTTGCAGAAGCTGCATAACCAGTTATGTCCGCCTTCCCTGCTTGCAGGAAAACAGTTTGCATTTATACGCGGCGTTCCTAAAATGCTGGGACCGCAGGCGGAGTTCCGTCAGCGCGGACAGTCGGGTGCGTGGATCTCAGAACACCTGCCGCATTTCGCAACCATGGCTGATGATGTGAGTTTCCTGAAAGCGGTGCAGACGGACCAATTCAATCATGGACCTGCACAACTGCTGATGCAGACAGGCAGCGCAAGGCTGGGACGGCCCAGCACCGGCTCATGGGTTACTTATGGACTGGGTACAGAAAACAGTAACCTTCCTGGTTTTGTGGTGCTCACCTCTGGCGGTAAGACACCTGATGCCGGCAAGAGCGTGTGGGGCAGCGGCTTTTTGCCGTCTGTATACCAGGGCGTGCAATGCCGTACCAAAGGAGAGCCGGTGTTGTTTCTCGACGATCCGCAGGGCATGAGCCGCGATCTGCGCAAGCAATCCATTGATGCTATTAATGATATTAACAGGCAGGAGTACCAGACCTTCGGCGATCCGGAAACAGTGGCCCGCATTGCACAATATGAACTGGCTTACAGAATGCAGATTTCCGTGCCGGAAGTGATGAACATTAACGATGAACCTGCTTATATACATGAGATGTATGGCACCAAACCCGGACAGGAATCGTTTGCCAACAACTGTCTGCTGGCACGTAAGCTGGTGGAGAAAGGCGTTCGCTTTGTACAGTTGTACGACTGGGGCTGGGACAGTCATGGTACGGATGAAAATCTTGCTATTGACTATGGTTTCCGTAATAAATGCCGCGAGATTGACCGTCCTATTACTGCTTTGTTGCAGGACCTTAAACAACGGGGGCTGCTGGATGAGACGCTGGTGATATGGGGTGGTGAATTCGGCCGTACGCCAATGCAGGAAAACCGTGATGGTAAGGACCTTCCCTTCCTGGGCCGTGATCATCATGTGGAAGCATTTACGATGTGGATGGCGGGAGCAGGCATCAGGAAAGGGTTTTCCTGGGGTGAGACAGATGAGATAGGATATGCAGCCATCAAAGGAAAGGTGGCTATCAACGATATTCATGCCACTATCCTGCAACAGCTGGGCTTTGATCACGAAAAGCTCACTTACCAGTTCCAGGGCCGTCCGTTCAGGCTTACAGACGTTGGCGGTAAAGTGATCACACCTATTCTAAGCTAAAAAACAACTATGCATTCAGACAGAAGAAATTTCCTGAAACAATCAGCCATTATCGGATCAGCCCTGTGCCTTCCTTCCCTGCCAGCTTTTGCCGCTGCCCCTGTATCGCATGCAGCAGCCGGTTTCCGTCTTATTATCCTGGCGACCAACTGGGGCTACAATGGTAGTATTGACCAGTTCTGCGCCGACGCCAAACAAGCCGGATATGATGGCATTGAATTATGGTGGCCTACTGAAAAGGCTGAGCAGGATGCATTATTTGCCGCGCTGGCGAAACATGGCCTGGAAGTGGGTTATCTCTGTGCCGGTTCTGACCGCGACTATGTGAAACATGCACACCAGTTCGAAACGGCACTGGAAGCAGCTACCAGTAAGCATTCACAGCAGCCGCTATATATTAACTGCCATTCGGGAAGAGATTACTTTACAACAGAACAGAACCTGGGATTGATAGATCTTGCAGCACGTATCAGTAAAAAAAGTGGCGTACCTGTTTATCATGAAACGCATCGTTCGCGGATGATGTTTGCAGCGCATATCACGCGGCAGTTTCTGGAGGCAAGGCCGGAGCTCAGGCTTACGCTGGACATCTCCCACTGGTGTAATGTACATGAATCCTTATTGCAGGATCAGCCGGAAACAGTGGCCAAAGCCCTGCAACGCGCCTCTCATATACACGCACGTATAGGTCATGCAGAAGGTCCGCAGGTAAACGATCCCAGGGCGCCTGAGTGGGCCTCTGCTGTGAAAGCACATTTCAGCTGGTGGGATGAAGTAGTGCGCCTGCACCAGACTGCGGGCAGGCCACTGACTATACTCACAGAATTCGGCCCCGTGAATTACCTGCCAGCATTGCCTTACACCCGGCAGCCTGTTGCCAATCAATGGGAGATTAACGTTTATATGATGAACCAGCTCAGACAACGCTACAGTAAATAACAACATGGAGTTAACAGCAGACACCGGCAGCTGGTCGGGATGGATCGGGAGATCGCATCCGCTGATCGTGCACCTGCCGATAGGTATTTTGTTTATCGCTTTTATTTTGATGATATTAACGCGGGGTGACCGCAGGCCGGGCCTGAAAGCCGCGCTGAATCCGGTGTTGCTGGCGGCGGCATTGTCGGCGGTAGCCAGTTGTATTGCGGGTTACCTGCTTTCATTGGGTGGCGGTTATGATGAACGCGTGCTTACTACTCATCAATGGCTGGGGATAGGCGTTGCCGTTATCAGCCTCGTACTGTATGTGGTGGAGAGGAGGAATCCTGCTGCCACATGGCGGCTGCCTCTTTTTATTATCATGTTGCTGCTGCTCACGGCGGCGGGGCATTACGGCGGCTCGCTGACGCATGGCGACGACTATCTCACGCAGGCGATGCCAGCTTCCCTACGCAAACTTACCGGAACGGCTACACGTAATGATAATGCCACCACCTATACGAATATACAGGATGCCCGGGTGTATGAAGACCTTGTTGTACCGGTATTGTCGGCCCGTTGTTACGGCTGCCACAATGCGCAGAAGCTGAAAGGCGGGCTACGGCTGGAATCGATCGCGCTGATCAGGCGCGGCGGAGAACATGGCCCAGTGCTGAAGGACAGTCTGCCGGAAGAAAGCGAATTATACAAACGGCTGATACTCCCAGAAAACGACGAACACCGTATGCCGCCTAAAGGGAAGCCCACGCTTACACCACAGGAGCTGGAGCTGCTGTACTGGTGGATTGCGCAGGGTGCGCCCGCAGGCAGGAAAGTAAAAGAGCTGCCGGCTCCGCCCCGCGTGCGGGCTGTACTGGCAGGCATGGAACCGGCAGGCGTCAAAGACCATAATGAGTTTGTACCAGCAGCGGCAACGGCACAACTCAATGGCAAAGCTGTGCAGGCATTGGTTGCCAGAGGTGTGAAAGTATTGCCCGTAGCGGCAGACAACAACTACACGGCAGTGAGCTGTGTGAATGCTCCCGGGTTTAGTGACAAGGATATGGCCCTGCTGCTGCCGTTGAAAGAACAGCTGATCTGGCTGGATCTCTCGGGTACCCAGATTACTGACGAGGCATTTAATACGTTGGCGGAACTGAAGCAGCTTACGCGGCTCGACATCAGGAATACACAGGTAAAAGGTATACAGCTGGCGCGTTTGTCGGCCTGCGCTATGCTGCGTTACCTGAACCTCAGCGGTGCTCCGGTGTCTGATACTGCTTTATCGTCTCTCTCAAAAAATAAAAAACTGCAACAGCTATATCTTTATCAGACCGGCGCTAAACCGGCTGTTATACAACAACTCCGGCATACCAACCCGGACCTGAAGATTGATACGGGCGGCTATCGCCTGACTATGCTGGCTTCGGATACTACGGTTTATCATAAAGCGGCTAAATAAAAAGCTGCTTTATGATCAGGTAAAGTCTCCTCCTATTCTTCATATCGTGCAGCCGCTTCCGTTATTCTGCGCCGGATGCGGGCTGCCAGGCTACGGGGCGCGAGTATTTTGATGCTTTCACCGAAGCCAAGTATTTCTCTTTCCAGTTCAAAGTTGGGAATCACCTGAATGCTGAACACCAGTCCGTCTTTATCATTCTTTAATACCTGCTGGGAGTGATGCAGCGGTTTGGTGAGGATATAGGGCGCATCCTTGCTGTTGATCTGCAACACGACTTTCTGCGGTACATCTTTCTCTGACCTGGTAACACCTACGAGGTCTGCGTAGTAGGCTTCAAAATCGGGGCCGGTATATGGCAAGTATTTTTCCCTGGGTAGCTCGTGAAAGCTGACGATTCTGTCGAGCGCCATGGTGAGCAGGTGTGGTGCGCCTTTCTGTTTTACGATCAGGAACCAGCGGTTGCGGTACTCTTTGAGCAGATAGGGATAGCAGATATGCTCCTGTGACTTTGCTGCTTTGAAGGACTTATATTCTATGAGTAGCGCCTTGCGTTGGAGGGCAGCCTGATAGAGGCCGTTCAGATGCTCCAGGCCGCGCAGGCTGCGATTGTTTTCAAACTGAATACAGTTGTTATGTTCGTGAGAAGATTGATACAGATTGTTCTCCAGGCGGGCAATCATCTCGCTCATATCTTCAAAATAACTGAAGCCGTTGAATTGCTTCAGCATCGCTACGATTTCCTTCATCTTTCCCAGGTCGGTGTCATTCATGGGGGTGTTGGTAATACTATAGGAAGGGTCACTGTAGGAGTAATATTTGCGCTCCGTTACCACAATGGGCGCGTTGTATCCCAATGTGTTGCTGCGCATCAGTTGTATATCTGCCTGGATGGTGCGTCTGCTTACGCCTGAAGTAATGCCTTCTGTTTCGTACAGTACTTCCGCTGTTTTATCTATGAGGTCTTCCAGCGTCCATTTGCGGCGGCGGTTGCGCAGGCAGGCATCAATTGTTTTATATCGTATCAGGGCAAGTTTGTTGACAGACATCTTATCTATTTTTCCACAACAAAAATAGCATCTACGCATTACATCTGCGTACTTATCTTTCAGAGAAAATATTTATCCTCCTAAGGCACTAAAAATCAGTATATTAAAAAATAATTCGAGAAAATATTAAACTGCGCAGATGGACTGCGCACATATGCTTGCATCTTTGTGTCATCGGAAGCGGTCAAGCGGAAGTTACTTCTCTGGATTTCAACCTTCTACTTTTGCGATTACCGGTCTGATATATCGAGGTCAATTGTTGCTTACTTCATTTTTTTGGTAAAACAGCAGCAAAATTATCTGATAAATTAAAACTACTACGATGAACAACTTATTGAAAGCAGCATTACGCCAGCAGGCGGTATTTGTACCGGAAGCGACGACCATTAACGGGCAAGCGATGACGCCTGCCACAGGTCTGCTGACAGCCAACCTGGCGAGACTGGGGTTTGGGGTATCCGAATCATTGCTGCATGCGTTGAACGGCGCCACTCCTGGTTATCAGGCTACGATACTGGAACACCTGCGTGAAGTGATGGGTGTGAAAAAGAACTGGACACCGCTGGTGAAAAACTGGAGCATTCCAACGGGTGAATCTTATGCTGATCATGTCTATACTTTCTTTGCCAATGTGTTTAACCAAAAATCTGCGGGCCCTACGCTGCACTGCGGGCATATTATTCCGGTGGATGCCTTTCCGCCGGAGAAGTACAATGGATGTCCGTTCTGCGGTACACCGTTTGAGGCGGGCGAGATAGCGCACTATCAGCAGAACAGTAAGGTGCGCGTGCTGGAACTGTGGACAAAAGCAGATGCAGCCCGTTGCCTGGAAAACCTGTTAACCTCCAAAACCGCGCTGGACGCAAGTCAGCAGGACACATTGAAATTATTGCTGTCAGTATTGCCATTACCAGCGGTAAAGACCGGGATGAAGGAAACTATGATGACAGTGGTTGATTTTTTGGTGCAACAGGGCGAGGCTGACAAAGCGCAGGCGCTCTTTATAACGCCAACGGATATACTCCGTTATCTCTGGTATAAACATACCGGGATGTTACAGATCATAGAACCTAAAACCATCATTAAGAGAAAAACCAAAAACAGCCATCATTTCCAGCTGCCTAAAGCTGACAATGCTGCTGCAAAACTGGTGGCCATCCAGGCGCTGAAGCTTAAATACGGCCGTAAAGATGCTTTAACTGCTGCGAAGTGGCTGAATAATATTGACATGGAAGCGGAGAAAATGTGTGAGATCATGCATCCTAAACGCAACATGTGGGTACGCTTCATCCGTGCGTTACGCCTGGCTGAGTTCAGTCACCGTAAAGGATTTGAACGTTTGCACAAACTGATGGATGTATTCTACAATCAACAGTATGAAGTATGGCAGGGGCGTGTGGATCACTTCCGTTTGAAATCAGATGCGGCCAGCGCTTTCTATCTGCTGAAGCAGCGTCCGGGTATGTTTGCACGTTCCCTGTATGCCAATATGCTGTGGTTTGGCGCCGATGCTACGGTTAAGGCGTTTGCAGACATCGTTGATAAAGTACCGGCACGGCTGTTATTCACTTTACAGATGTATGCCGCCTATTACTTTGACCGCAACGGTATCCGTGCTGTGAAGCCACTGGGGGGCATCAGTAAAACGATTCCCGCCAATACACTGGTGGCGCTGTTCAGCGATGAAGAACTGAAAGAGATGGAAGATGCTATTACAGATTTGTGTGCGTTGGCTGTGAGAAAACGTTTTATGGCGGCGGCCACTACTTCAAAAAGCATTTACATTGCTCCGGAGCTGTTTAAAATACCGCTGCCTTTGGGCGACAGAAGCGAGCATATACAGGACCTCGCTGCTACGTTGATGGGAACCCGCTTCCCGCTGGAAGGCGACGCAGTACGCCTGTTCATGCAATGGGGAACCGGGCTGCCTGCACAGCATATGGATATGGATCTGAGTTGCCGTATTATTTACGATGACCGTATGGATTTCTGTTCTTATTCCAACCTGACCACAACGGGTTGCCAGCATAGTGGTGATATCAGGCAGATACCACATATGATTGGTACTGCTGAATACATAGAACTGAACCTGCCTGCATTGGCAGCTGCGAACGCACGCTATGTTGTATTTACGTGTAATGCCTACAGCGGCGGAGAGATTGTGCCTAACCTGATAGTGGGATGGATGAACAGCCAGCACCGGATGAAGATCTCTGCAAAGACGGGCGTAGCCTACGATCCGTCTTGTGTGCAGCACCAGGTGCGTATTACCAGCGGATTAACCAAAGGTCTTGTATTTGGTGTGCTGGATGTGGCGATGAATGAGATCATCTGGCTGGAACTGCCTTTCGGCGGACAGGTAACGCAGTCGCTCGATATGAAAAATGTGAAAGCGATCCTGAAGAAGCTCGACAGCAAGCTGACTATTGGTCACCTGTTACAGCAGAAGGCGGAAGCGCAGCAGCTGCAGGTTACAGACCAGCACGAAGCCGACGAGGCATATACCCTGCAATGGGCGCTGGATACAGCCGCCGTGACGCAACTGCTCATCGATTGATCTGTTAACCCCGTTTTGTTACCCCATTTACAGCCATATACAGTCCCGGGCCATGTGATGGTTTCCGGGCTGTGTTGTGCTTATATGCTTCCTATTACCGGAAAACTTACTATCTTCAGCGAACAGGAATCATGACAAAAAGCATAGCCACCCTAGTTATCATCTGTTACAGCGTCCACGCCTATGCGTGGCAGGCGCCTGCTGCAGATACTGTTCCGGTGAAGGCCCCCAAAGGACTGTACAACCGTGCCCTGCATTATTTGCAGCATACCAATGACGTGAAGAAGAAAAAGAAACTGGATTACAGCATCATTGGCGGACCGGTGTATACGCCGGAGACCAGTGCCGGCATTGCCGCCATGATCGCGGCGCAATACAGCACCGACAGGAAAGACAGTCTTCTCCCCGTTTCGAATATCGCGGTATTTGCTTCCGCTTCCCTTACCGGTTTCTATGGCTTAGGGCTGAACAGTACTACCCTCTTTCCGCACGACCGCTTCCGTCTTAGTGTAAAGGCCTCCTTCAGTTCACGACCGAATAAATACTGGGGGATTGGTTATGAAGCAGGCAATAACAAGGACGGCTATACGGAGTATGTGTTGCTCACTGAAAAATTACAGGCAGATGTCAGCCGGTACCTTGGCCGGGGCATGTTTGCGGGTATCAGCCTGCAGGTACAGAATGGACGTGCAGCGAAAATCGACAGCATGGCAGGAAAGCCGCTCATGCAACCGGAACATGTTTTCGGCATGGGCATAGGGCCGTTCTTTGTGTATGATACGCGCGACTTTATACCGAATCCCTGGAGGGGTATGTATTTCCGTTTCGGCTACCGGTATTTCCCTGAGTTTTTTGGCAACAGACAGGGGTTCTCCAAACTGGAGTTGCAGTTTGATCAATATCACCAACTCTGGAACGGGGCTATCCTGGCTACGGACCTGTATGCAGAAGAGCACAGTGACAACGTGCCCTGGAATATGATGGCTGAAGCCGGCGGCTCCAACCGGTTGCGCGGCTATTATGAAGGCCGGTTCCGTGACCGGAATTATATAGCTGTTCAGGCCGAACTGCGTCAGCATATTATCGGGCGTAGCGGCGCTGTTGCCTGGATTGGCGCCGGGAATGTGTTTCCTGCCTTCAGAGCTATCCTGATCAGCCAGTCGTTAATCAGCTATGGTATCGGCTACCGCTGGGAATTCAAGAAGCGTGTCAATATCCGCCTGGATTACGGACGAGGAAGGGATCAACAGGGATTCTACTTCGGTATCAACGAGGTATTCTGAGAAAATTATTTTTCTCCTTTGTTCACCTCCATCTGTTTGATGATATTATTCACTTCTGTTTCGGTTGCGCGTAATTTCTGCTGACAGAACTCTATCAGCAAGGAAGCGCGTTTTACCTTCCCGGCGAGTACATCTACCGATACCGTTTCATTTTCTATTTCTTCGGCTATCAGCTGCAGTTCGCTGAAAGCAGCTTCATATGTCAGTTCCTGGCTCATCTGTTTGATTTTTTTTAGCGATAACATCAGCATCGAGTGTTGCATCCTGCAATACGACCCTGATCTGATCACCGGGCTGGATGGCGCCGGCGTTGTTGACAATCTTTCCTTCGTGGTACACTATGGCAAATCCGCGCCGGAGTATGTTGTCCGGACTCATGAGCCGGAACAACGTTTCATAATGTGCGAGCTGTCCGCGTTTATTCTGTGTATAGATACGGTTGAAAGAACGCAGATTGGCGACCAGGTTGGCGAGATCATTGCGTTTTGCGGCAATAGCGATCCGTGGTTTTGACAGTACGGCGGCAGAAACGCCGGTGAGTTCCTGCTGCCGTTGATGGAGGAGTTCCCTGGATGTATGCAGGATGGTATCCTTAAACCCGCGCAGCATTTCGCGGTGACGGTCAGTAATATTCCTGGAGTGATTGATTACCGTTGCATTGAGCGAAGCAAGTGCCTGGAAGTGTGACGAAAATAATTGCTGCGACCGGATCAGGATGTCGCGTTGCAGGGCCATCACTTCATCTTCGAAGGCCTTGTTGTGGGCAATGATCAGCTCCGCAGCCTTGGTAGGTGTTTTTGTGGGGCTATGTGCCATCATGTCGGTGATCGTTTCATTTTTCTGGTGACCGATACCGGTGATGATGGGTATCGGGAAACGCGCCACGGCACGGCCCAGTATGAAAGTATCGAACAGCAGGAAGTCTGTTTGTGCGCCACCGCCGCGGATGATCACGACTGCATCGTAAGGCCGGCCGCTCTGGAAGATGTCTATCAGCCGTTGTTGGAGCAGCTCTGCTTTGGACTCTCCCTGTACCACGGTGAAATAGGTATCTATCTTAAACGTATAGCCGAAACGGTTATGCATAAGGGTATGCAGGAAATCCTGGAAGCCGGCTGAATTGCCGGAGGTGATAACGGCCAGCCGCTGTATCACAGCCGGGAAATGCAGCTGGTTGTTACGTGTGACGTACCTGTCTCCAACCTTCCTGATGTAGTCGGCGCATTCTGTTTCCAGCCGGAGCAGTGTTTGTTGCTTCTGTTGTTCCAGGAGGCCTACCGTGAAGCTGGTATCTATGTCCAGCAACGTTATCTGAAGGCCATAAAGCTGGTGGTAGCCCACGGCCACCTTTATCAGTACGTGTATATCGTTTTTGAATTGCTGCCCTGTAACGATCTCAAATTCTTTGATCCTGATGGAACCATTACCCCAGGCCACCGCAGAGACTTTAGCTACGATAGCGCTGGAAGCGGTATCCTTTTCCACGAGATCAAAGTAATGGTATCCCTTCTGTTGATAAAAGGAATGATTGGTAACATCGGCCACGACCCAAAAGGTCTGGTCAGCAAACACGCTGTTGAGTGCCTGCTGGATGCTACCGGTAAGCGCAGATAATTTTATGACAGGGAACGGCATCATTACTGGGCGTAAAGATAATGAAAAGCCAGCTGTCGCAGCCCTCCTACTTTCTGAGTGCAGGTTCCAGTATCCGCTGCATGGTAGGGGTTTTCAGATCCTTGCCGATGAACACCAGCGTGGATGACGGCGAGGTATTACCCCAGGGGCCTGCCGGAATGATGCTCATGTATTTGCCGGTAGACTGCACGAGATATTTCTCTTCCCGGTCTTTCACTGCTATATAACCTTTCACACGGTATAACTGTTCCGGGTATACGTTAAAATGCATATCCAGTACAAACATGAGCATGTTCATATCGAAAGGATAAGGGGACTCAAACAGTACACTGTTGATCTTATGCGGTGTGGCGTTGCTTTTGGCGACGGGGCGCTGATCCGGGAGGATAACACCTGCTACCGGCTCCAGGTCTTTTTCCTGCAATTTACCCTCTTCAGACACTACTATTTCAGCCAGCGGATTGATCACTTTCAGTAAGTCGTGCAGCCTGAGTAATTCAGGTACTGCCAGTGCGGCGGCTTTGTTGATGACGATCAGATCTGCGCAGGATAGCTGCTTGCCTACTTCCGGTACCTGTTCCAGTCTTTCTTCCACATTTTCCGCATCGGCCACACAGATCGTTTTTACCAGCTGGAAACGGGCCTTTACTTCCGGTAGCTGGAACATGCCGATAATATTGCCGGCATCAGCGATACCGGTCGTTTCAATAAAGAGATGATCCGGCCGTTCAGGCAGGCGCAGCACGCTGTCCAGCGCTTCGAGCAGTTCATTGTCGAGCGAGCAGCAAATGCAGCCGCTGGTAAGCTCATAGACCTGATCGATCTTTTCTGCGATCAGGGTGGTATCGATGTTTACTTTGCCAAATTCGTTCTCTATGACGATGTTCCGGTAAGGGCGTAACATGCGGAGGATATGATTGAGCATGGTGGTTTTGCCTGCGCCCAGGAATCCGGTCAGGATAAATACTTTAATCTGTTCAGTTCTTTCCATAATTCTTCCTGTAAAAAATGATCAAATAAATGCCTGCCGCAATCAGCGGCAGACTGAGCAGCTGTCCCATATTCAGCAGCTGTGTGTTCTCAAATGCTTCCTGGTTTTCTTTTACAAACTCGATAAAAAAGCGGGCGCTGAACACCAGCACCAGGAATAACCCCAGCAAGTAACCCGGTTTTTCTGCGGCTGTATTTCTTGTATACAAAAAGAAGAGCAGCGCGAAGATAACGAGGTAACAGATAGCTTCATACAACTGACCAGGATGCCGTGGTATATTATCCACCCGGCTGAACACCACAGCCCAGGGCAAGTCTGTTGGTCTGCCAATAATTTCCGAATTGAAGAAATTACCGAGCCGCACAAAGCATCCGGCAAGCGGTACCACCACTGCTAATCTGTCCAGCAGCCAGCTATAGGACACCTGGTACTTCCGGGCAAACAGCCATCCTGCCAGGAGTATTCCGACAGCGCCACCGTGACTGGCCAGTCCCTGATAACCCGTGAATTCAAAATGTCCTGTGCTAAAGGAGAAGGGCAGGATGATCTCCCAGGGATGCCGGCTGAAGTAGCCAAACTCATAAAAGAGGCAATGTCCCAGCCTCGCGCCTGCCAGCGTTCCCACTATGATATACACCAGTAATCTGTCCAGCAGCACTTTCTCCTTTCCCTCACGTTTAAGCATGTACGAAAATATCATATAGCTGGCTGTAAAAGCCAGCAGGAAGCCCAGGCTGTAGTAGCGGAGCGCAAACCCGCCTATGCGGAAGATTTCCGGGGAGATATCCCATTTTAGTAATAAGAGCATTGTTTGTTTGTTCGTTTGCAACAATGTTGCAATATAGGGTTTTAATTTGTCTGAACTGTGATTTTTGTGATTTGAGTGATTATTCTGATGAGCGGAGATTGGTTGGTTGATGAGCGGAGATGGATTGGTTGATGAGCGGAGATGGATTGGTTGGTTGATGAGCGGAGATTGGTTGGTTGATGAGCGGAGATTGGTTTTCCGTTCATCAGCAGAATGGCACAAATCAGGAAAATCATAGTTATCTTTGGCAGCATGTCACTATATGTTACGTCATTAAATTCGGGGAGCAACGGCAATTGCTATTACATTGGCAATAGTACGGAAGCGGTGCTGGTAGATGCAGGACTTTCCTGCCGTGAAACGGAGAAGCGGATGCGCCGTCTGGGGTTGTCGCTGGGAAAGGTGAAGGCGGTTTTTATCTCGCATGAACATATTGACCATATCAAGGGAATTACGGTACTGGCGAAAAAGTACCAGCTTCCTGTGTATATTACGCCGGGCACGCTGAGAGGTGGTAAGTTGATGCTGAATGAAGCACTGGTAAGTTCTTTTACAGCATATGAGCCGATACAGATAGGAGCGCTGAAGGTGACTGCATTTCCCAAGCTGCACGACGCGTCTGAGCCGCACAGCTTTATTGTGGCCAACGAAGAGGTGACTATCGGTGTGTTTACAGACATCGGTGCGCCCTGCGAGCATGTGATCCGGAATTTCAGCCTATGTCATGCTGCTTTTCTGGAAACCAACTATGACGAAGAGATGCTGGATAAGGGAAGATACCCCTACTATCTGAAAAACCGTATCCGTGGCGGGCATGGACACCTTTCCAACCGGCAGGCGCTGGAAATCTTTACCGCACACCGGCCATCTTTCATGAGTCACCTGTTCCTCTCTCATTTGTCGCAGGACAATAACAACCCGCAGCTGGTACAGGATCTTTTTGATGCGCATGCCAACGGCACCCACATCGTGGTGGCTTCACGTCATGAGGAGACGGCTGTATACCAAATTGGCGCGGCTATACCGGTGGCCACCCAGGGACTGCTGTTCCATAATGCTTAATTTTTTTAAATTGTGGGATCAAATGCCGCTTTATGGTATCAGATACAACACCATATTACCAAAGCCTGACTAAAAAGTATCCTTTTTTAACCACTTCCGACTGGCAGCAGCTGGAGCAGATAGCTACTATTAAAAAGATCAGAAAAGGCGACTCCTTCCTTCGTTATGGTAAGGTAGCCAGGTATACCGCATTTGTACTGGAAGGTGTTTTCAAATTTTCCATCCAGGATGAAGAAGGGAATGAGAAGATTGTGAAGTTCAGCTTTGCGGATGATTTCCTGGCCAATTGTGAGAGCCATGCCAAAAATGCGCCATCTGCCGTAAGTATTACCGCAGTGGAAGATGCCGTTATTGCGCGCATCCCCTGCCGCCAGCTGAACCCGTTGTACAACAAGTATCCCAACCTGCTGCATCTCAACGTGGAGCTTTGCAGGGAGCTACTGGAGCAACAATCGGAGCACCAGTACATACTGGCACTGAAAAGCCCGCTGCAACGCTACAAATACCTGCTGGAACGGCGCCCCACCATTATCCGCAGGATCTCCCTGACCAACATTGCCCGTTATCTTTATACCAGCCGGGAAGCCCTCAGCCGGGCGAGACTATGCCTGATAGACCAGGCCCGCAATCTGTATGATTAAAAATCTTTTTTTTGAAAACCGTATAACTCCAAAAAATGAAGTACCATGACGAAACGTGTTCTATTGGACAAAGCCGTGAGGTTCCTCTCCCACCTGCTCCGGTCGGTCTGGCTATTCTTCCCCGGTATTATGTTCCTTATTTTCATCTATTACATCACCTGGAATCTGGACCAGGGAAAAGACATTATCGTAGCTTTTACGGAAAATGAATATGCCGCCAGAATCGTATTCTTTATTGCCATCGCCTTCTGGGTATATGTGAGCTGGTATTCTTCCCGCATCATTTCATATATCAAGAAATTCAGGCAGATCGCAGATCTCCAGGTTACGGCGCCCTTCGATTCTGCGCAGGCAACCCTGGCTTTTGAACGCCAGAATGTATATTTCAGTATCAGCCAGCCCTTTCTCGAGGAGTTTCCACGTTCTATTGGCAACGGCTGTTTCCTGTTGCTGGAACTGGCGATGTTGCAATCACCTGCCCTGCGCACCCCCTTCAGTACCCTTACTGCATGGATTGTGCTGTTTATTGCGGCAGCGGGGCTCTACCTGCTCAACAGGGCTCTGACCAAATGGGCCAGGCGTCCCTTTTTCCGCAAGTTGTTTTACATACTGCTGTTTTCATGGATCGTGCTTACCGCTATCACTTCCTTTATCCCGCGATTAAGCGTGATAGACCTCCTTTTGTTGCTCATATGGTTACACGCAGTTTTCCTGATGTATATACACCTGCGCCGTGTGGAGATAGAAGAAAGGATTGTGAGCAAAGCGTTCACACCACCCACGCATACTTTTTTTGACCGCGTGATGGATTACTTCTGTATACCGCGTGAAGAAAAGGGTTACCTGGGATGGTTTATTTTTGTGGGCTTCATCGCATTCATATTTTATGTTGCGGCTATACAGGATCTCCGCTTTGCAAGGCAGGCAGGGCCTTTATCCTACTTGTTGCTGGCCTTCGGGATGCTGCTGTTGTTCGGTAATGTCGTCACCGCTTTTTCTGTACGTTACCGTATCAGCATTCATTTCTTATTTATAGTGGCGGCACTGGTTATCGGTCTGAAGGAAACGCATTATGTGAAAACGCTCACGTTGCCCGATCATGACAACCGTTATGCCTCAAGGCCATCGCTGGAGACCTACCTGCGCGCATGGCTGCATAGCCATCCTATTCCGGCTGACAGCACCTATGACGTATATTTTGTGATGGCTAACGGCGGGGCATCGCGTTCTGCCTACTGGACCGCTTCTGTGCTGGGCAGGATAGAAGATTCCACCATCCGGCTTAATAGTAACAACCGCTTCTCCAAGCACCTGTTCTGCCTTTCCGGTACTTCAGGAGGTGGTGTAGGCGTGGCCAGCTTCTTCGCGATGCTGCGTGACCAAACGCACCAGGAGCCGAAATACAGCCGGTCTGCCATGAAATACCTGCGGCAGGATTATTTCAGTTACACCTTTGCGCGTATGCTGGGGCCGGACTTCTTCCACTATATTGCTCCGATATACCGGTCAGCCGACAGATCAGCCGCGTTGGAGCAGTCCTTTGAGCGCAGTGCCGACGTAGCGGGCGATTCACTCTACCGCATTCCCATGGATGCCGCTATGTCGTCTTTTCCTGCGATAAACGGCGACACAGCGGTTATGCCTATACTCTTTATCAATACCACCCGTATGCAGGATGGTAATCCCGGCGTGGTCACCAATCTCCGGCTGGATTCCGGTATCTTCAACAACCGTATAGATGTATTGCAGTTACTGCCCCGGGATTCAGACATTACGATCACCACAGCCGCTATACTGGGCGCCCGATTTCCGTACCTCAGCCCGGCAGGCCGCATACAGGATCAGTACTTCGTTGACGGCGGATATTTCGACAACTCCGGCGCCGGCGCGGTACAGGAAATCATTCGCGGTATCATCAGCATCGGGGAAGCAGACCGCCACAAAAATGGCGACAGCAGCGCATTGTATCGGCAGATCAACCGCCTCAACTTCAAAGTACTGCACATTACCAACAGTCCTGTGATACCTAAACCCGGCAATTTTGAAAGCGTAGCACCAGTGAAGAATGATCTGCTGGCGCCCATCCTCACCATTATGGGAGCATACGATATGCAGACTACGGTCAACGATATACGATTATTACATTACATCAACGATCTCGCTGTCTACTCACATAGGAGCGCATCCTATGTGCAGATACCATTATACAAAGACAGTATTGACTGGCGACGGGACCCACTATGGGAGCGTTTCCACGAGAAAGGCGAACCATCCTACACCATGAATTGGTTTATGTCTGACACTACTATCAGAAGAATCAACCAACGGCTGTCAAGCAACAGGATGATAGATACGGTCATTGCACGCATGGGAAAATAATTGTCTGAACTGTGATTTGTGTGATTGGATTGATTATCCTGATGTGCGAATTGTCTGAACTGTGATTTGTGTGATTGGATTGATTATCCTGATGTGCGAAGAATATAATAGATGATAATAGCTAAAGGCCCATTTAGATTGATTCTAAATGGGCCTTTGTACAATATATTATATATATCAGGGCAATCAATTCGCTGATACCAATCAGTGTCTGAGTTTTCTATATCCGAACCACCCTATCGCAAGTGCTATTACAAATGGCCAGATCTGTACCAGCAGCAGGATAATGTTTCTCAGTAGTGTGGCGCCTGAGCGAACAGCAGAGAGGATTTCAGTACCAAATCCGGCTCTTGCCACATGGTCAGGATTCAAAACGATTTGCACATCGGCAACTTCGGGCTGAAAGAGCTGAACTGTAAAAGTGGAATAGGCTACATCTCCCAGTATTTCGAGGTTGGCGATGCTTCTGTCGACGGCATTTTCTTTCTTCTGATCGCTATATTTTTCGATGTCAAGGGTGGAAGTTTTCTTGCCGGGTATAATATTCCCGCCGGGGGTCAGCTGGTCATTCTTCAGGGAATTGGAAAGATATTTCAGTGTAAGATCTTCGTCACGTAATATGCGGTAATCGATAAAACCGGCTATGGATGTAAGTGTATGCACTACAGCGTCGAGATGTTCAACCGGTACTTTCAATGTGAGGCTGGCGGTTGGCGTATACAGCATAATACGTTTCAGGGAATCGCTACTATACGGGAGCTCATGCTGCTGCACGTTTTCATTCTTCAGATTACTTTCCGCCACTATACCATTTACCGCAGTTACCGCATGTTCCAACTGAGAAGCTGCCTGGAATACGTTATTTACGCGGCAACGCACGTCGGCACTGCGCACACGTTTCCTGGAAGGAGAACCGGGAGAGGAAATACCGGTGGCGAATACAGTGGAATCGGCAGTAGCGGCATATGCCTGCTCAGCGGTGGCTTCTGCGGAAGAAGAATGTTTGTAACCATTTGTGCTGCACGCGCTCAGGGCGAGTAAGGGAACAATCAGATAAGAGACAGCATAGCGCATAGAAGGTGTTTTTCGTTTTATACGCTAACTCCGGAAAAGGTAACCTTCCTGAAATGTTAAAATAAATTTTACAGGAGAAGAATGCTGTACCTTTATCTGGTAAGGATTAAAAAAATCAGTGTTATGGCTATTCCTCAGAAATATCTTTCCCGGCAGGCAGAGCTGACTGAAATATTCATCCATGAAGTGGACAAGCATATTGATGATATAGTTGCCGGGCGTACCGACGTGATGTATCATATCAAGGACATAGCGCGCATTATGTTTGTACATCCTGTTCATCTGAGTAATACTATCAAGTTATACTCAGGACATGCGCCCTGTTATTTTTTTGAGAACAGGTTGATGGACGAGGCCAAAAGGATGCTGCGTGATACCGATCTTTCCATTACTGATATTGCTACCCGTCTTACCTTCGACAACTCCAACTTCACCAAATTCTTCAAACGCTTTGCAGGCGTAACACCTGGCGCATGGAGGAAAGAACAGCCGTTAGCTGTCAGTTATTAGTCTTTAGGGTAAAGGCTGCCCGACCAATCGCCAGCGTTATTGCTGCGAGAGCTTGTTCCGGATCTGGCTGAGGAATACCGGCGTGATACCCAGGAAGGAAGCGATGTGTTTCTGCGGCACGCGCTGCGCAAACTGGGGGTATTTCTTCAGCAATGCTTCATATCGTTCTGCGCCGGTCATACTGATATTACTGAGGATACGTTCGTCCTGTGCGACGCAGGCATTCTGGTGCAGGATACGGAAAAACCGTTCGAAGGCCGGCACTTCTTTATACAGCGCATCCAGTGATGCTTTGTCGATCTGGATCACTTCCGATGTTTCCAGCGCTTCAATGTCGCGCGTGGCGGGCGTACCACGGAAGAAGCTGGCGAAGTCTGAGATCCACCAGTCTTCCACGGCAAAGTGCAGTGTATGTTCCTGTCCTGATCTGTCGATATAGAAAGCGCGCAGGCAGCCTTTTACGACATAGCTTTCGTATTTGCATACATCACCGGCTTGTAGCAGGAATTGCCTGCGCAGTATTTTCCTGGTTCTGAGCAGGGAAGTAAAATAATCTATTTCTGCTGACGTGAGGGTGATATGCCGTTGTACGTGGCTGATAAGCTGGTTGTATCCGTTGTCTTCGTTCATGATGTTAAATAGGCAACATCAAAGATAGCGAATAATGCTCAGCGTGCGCGGGCCGGACTGATACCGAAATGTTTTTTGAATTCGTTGCTGAAATGCTGAACAGTGGAATAGCCAGTCTCGTAGGCTACTTCTGTTACAGGCTTACGGTTTTCGGTGAGTAACCGGTGCGCTACGGCCAGGCGATATTTTTTAAAACAGCCGAATACGCTGTCGTGGAATACCTCCCTGAAACCGGCCTTCAACTTGAATTCATTGAGGCCGGTTTGTCGTGCCAGAGAAGCCAGTGTAGGTGGATGTTGCAAGTCCTTCAGTAATATTTCTTTTGCGAGGTATAATTTACGGATGTCCGCTTCGCGGATCTTTCCGGTGGTCTTGGGCTGATCAGCAGCCTGTTCAAACTGGTGACACTGGAGTACCAGCAGCTCCAGCGCTTTAGCCTGGAGGAAGAGGTCTTTGAGGCCACCTTCATAATCACAGCTGTTGATTTCATCTATCAGCAGCTGCATACGAGGCGTAATGGGCAGGTTAGACGAGAGGTATTCCGGCTTCGACTTTCCGCCACAGATATAATCTGCCATTGCGGCCATCATTGGACCACCGTTATCTGCCAGTTGCAGAAACCGTTCGGGCAGGATACTCATGATGAAAATACGCATTTGCCGCTGCTCGCGATAGCAGGAGCGTTCTGTGCTGTAAGGATTGACGAGCATGCTATGCTGACAGGAAGAAAACTGACGTTCGCCATGGGCGCCATGAGGGCTGGCAGACAGTTGTCCGTTCTGGACAAAGAGCAAACCTGGCATAGGTTCCAGCTCGTTGGTGCTGACTTCAATATCTTCAAAAATATCTATTGTACAATCACCCATATGTATCCCGTCCACATACTGCTGTTTCATCTGTACATTCCAGAAGGGCATTCCTGCCTTCCAATCCTGTGGTTGTTTTGTGGCCCATCCGTCCATGACATGTTTCTGACTATGCACTATTTCTCTCTCTTTGTTTCTGAAAGTAACTCCCATAAGAAAATCCGTTTTACGCAACTTTTTATTCCGGATACTACAACAACAGGATAAGTAAAACCTGTCACTTTGCAGTAACTGTACATACTGACACCTGAAGGGGCATATGCCCCTTGCAATAGCATGGCTTTAACTTTTTTTTAACCTATGGCATATCAATACAGAAACTGGCTCACAACAGGCGCACTGCCGTTACGCAGGGGATTCGGGCTGCTTATATTCTTTATTTTATATAAGGTGGTGCGCTACCGTTATGCAGAAGTAATACAGAACCTGTCGCGTTCATTTCCGGAAAAGTCATATGGTGAGATCAAGAAGATTGCGGCGGGGTTTTACCGGTACTTCAGCTGCCTGTTTCCGGAGATCATTTCGCTGCTGACAGTTTCCAGGAAAGACATACCGCAGCGGCTGCGGCTGCACAATGCGGCGTTGTTACAACACAGTCAGGCTCAGGGCCGTAACGTGATCATTATGATGGGGCATTATGGTAACTGGGAGTATATGAGTATGTTGCCGGCGTTTTCGGCAACGGATATGTATGCGGTGTACAAGCCGCTCAGCAACCGCTTTACCGACAGGCTGATGAAGAAATTGCGGGCACGCTTCGGGATGAAGCTGCTGGCGATGGAGGAAGCGCCCAAGCATATGTTGCAGGCAAAGCGACCGGCCACCTATATTTTTATCGCGGATCAGTCGCCGGCGCAGGGCAGCAGGTTCACGACGGATTTTCTGCATCAGCGCACGGTGGTGATTACAGGCGCGGAGCGGCTGGCGCGTGCTACCGACGCGGTTGTGCTGTATGCAGCTGTTAACAGGGAAGATGACGGAGGCGGGTGGGAAATATCATTCTCACTGATCACAGATGATCCCGACGCCATGGGTCAACACGCCATTACCAAAAAGTTCACTCAATACCTTGAAGACGATATACGAAGGTGTCCTGCCTGCTGGCTGTGGACGCATCGTCGCTGGAAATTAAAAACACAATAGCTATGACTGTACTTAAATTATTATCGCTGACGGGTTGCGGGGTGCTGTCCTTCCTGTTGCTGGCAGTGTTGACAATGATGTACCTGGTGGTAACATCACATGGTTCCGGAGAGGCAGAGGGTCGTCGTCGGTAATCCTATTTTACTAGTTTTACGCTTACGGCATTAGGTCCTTTATGGCCCATCTGTACTTCGAACGTCACTTTTGAACGTTCCTTGACCGGGTCTATCAGGCCGTTCACATGCACAAAAACACTTTCCTGTGTCTGCAGATCTTTAATAAATCCAAAGCCTTTGGACTCATTAAAGAAAGTAACGATACCAGTACGTACGGGGCTTTCTTCCGGCTGATCCTGTTGCTTTCCAACGCTGATCTGGATGTCCTCGACGTTGATCTCCTTTTTCCTGGACGGATCGGGTGGTGTGGAGGTGATGTTTCCATCTTCATCGATATAGGCCATCATATCTTCCAGGCTTTTGCCTTTTTTACTGTTGGCCTTTCTCTCTTCCTTTCGCTCCTGTTTCTCCAGTAGTTTCTGTTGTCTCTTTTTTTCTTTCTCTTGTTTACTAAATGATGACTCTGATTTAGCCATAATTAATTTTTTAACTGACAATTAATGTTACGTAAACTTGTTACGGCTATGTCGAAGATAAGAAAAAAGTTATTAGCTTTATACACGTTAACATACAGAACCGGAAGGGATTGTGTCACATTTTCCGGACGGGTATTGTTCACCCCAGCCCCGATGCACTAATGCTGTCACCATAGTTGCTGCTTTCTGACGGCAGTTCTGCTCCGGACTATATTCTGATACATTATTATGGAATTCACCCGATCAGAAAACTGTTATTTCCTTAACCTGCGTATCTTGCGCAAGTTTCGGCCCGGCCGGACTATTAAAAAACCTCACATGAAAAAGCTGATTATTCTTACAATGGCCTGTTCGCTGGGAAGTATGGCCCATGCCCAGTTTCTCGACCGGTTAAAGAACAAAGTGCAGCAGAAGGTAAATGATGCTGTGGATAAAACCATTGACAAAACCGTCGACAAGGCCTCAGAAGGTAAAAAGAAACCCGCGACCCCTACTACCGGAGAAAACGCCCCTGTAAGCGTTAATACAGGCAGCGGCACGGAGGTGACCAATGGTAAAGTAAGTACGAATACCAACATTACTTCGTATTCCCTGTTTGATTTTGTACCGGGCGAGAAGATTGTGATGCATGAAGATTTCAAACAGGACGCTGTGGGCGACTTCCCAGCCCAATGGAATACACGCACAGGCGGCGAGGTGGTGACGGTGAACAACCAGTCCGGCAAATGGCTGCGCCTTGGCCAGGACGGCGTGTTCTATCCTGAGTATATCAATACCAAATTCCCGGACAACTTCACCCTCCAGATGGATGTAATGGCCAATAATGAGGTTTCCAATATCGGGGAACTGGCTATATGCCTGCTGGATGCCACCAATGTTGACGACAAGTTCGAACGCGGTACTTACCACTCATTGAGTACCCCTTCATTCAAGCTACGTTTGAATCCCGTGTCTTCCGGGTATGGTTCGCTGTATTATTCGACGAACCTCATCGGGGAACATAATATCAATGCCATGCCAGCCTTCAACGTGCCGGCAAAGAACAGTGTAAAGGTGTCCATCTGGCGTCAGAAGCAACGCGTAAGGGTGTACCTGGACAGTACCAAAGTGCTGGACCTGCCCCGTGCACTGGATGCCGCTGCTCCACTCAATGCACTCGTATTCAGCACCTACTCTCCGGATCTTGACCACAAAGGAGGCGCTTTCTTTGTTGGCAACATACGGATGGCAGTGGGCGCGCCGGATACCCGCAACAAACTGATCACCGAAGGGAAGTTTGTGACGCATGGTATCCTTTTCGATACCAACAGTGATAAAATAAAAGCTGAATCATACGGCGCACTGAAAGATATTGCCGGTGTGCTCACTGAAAACGCAGGGGTGCGTGTGAAGATAGTGGGTCATACAGATACCGACGGCAACGACCAGGCTAACCTGGATCTTTCCAAACGCAGGGCTGAGGCTGTAAAGACAGCGCTCAGCACTACTTTTGGCATTGACGCCTCCCGTCTGGAAACTGACGGTAAAGGCAAAACACAGCCTGTTGACAGCAACAACACAGAGATTGGAAAGGCCAACAACAGGCGTGTTGAGTTTATTAAGTTATGATTTCTTCCAGGTGTTATTGGCTGGTGTGGCATCCATGTACAGGTTGCCTTCCAGTGTTACGGAAGCAACTGTTTTGGTAGCCGGTACGTCCAGCGTAATATCCCGGCCGTTGTTTTTCCATACAGCAGGGGTATGATGGGTAGTGGTCACGGAACCGTCTGTATAAGTAACGACTACATCAAACGGAATAGCGAAGCCGCCAGCGTTCTTTATTTTTAAAGCCGCCTGGCGGTTTTTTATTTGCACATCCGTCAGCTCCAGGTCTATATAGTTGTTGGAGAAGAACCAGCTTTTCCAGTACCAGTCGAGGTTCTGACCAGCGGCTGTATTGAATGAAAAGAAGAAGTCCCAGGGCATAGGGTGTTTGCCATGCCAGTTGTCCATATAGGCATGCAGGCATTTCCTGAAAAGTGCATCCCCCAGCATATCTTTCAGTGCCAGGTAAGCCAGCGACGCCTTCCCGTAGGAATTATGCCCATAGCCCAACCCATTGACCTGGCTGGACAGAGAGATCACGGGCTGGTCTTCCTCCGTAGAAGGATCATTGATATATCCTTTAACTCTGAATGCTTTGTAAATCTTGTCGGCTGTAGCTTTTCCCCGCGCCACACCGATCAGGTATTCGAAGGTAGTGGCCCAACCTTCATCCATAAAGGCGTAACGGGTTTCATTGATGCCCATATAGAAAGGGAACCAGGTGTGTGCGATTTCATGATCCTGTACCAGCTGGGCAAATACGAGATTGTCGCCTACGCTGCCATCATTTACCATCATCGGGTATTCCATGTCAGCATATCCCTGGAAGGCTGTCATTACCGGGAAAGGATAAGGTACGCCCGGCCAGTTATGCGAGAACCAACCGAGGGCATTGCGGGCAAATGCAACAGAGTGGCGGAAATCGGCAGCGGTGCCACTGTACGCAGCCTGTACGCTGGCACGGCGCATCGTGGAGCTATCCACAATTACACTGGCGGCATCCCACACATAATGATTGCTGACACCGAGGGTAACGTCGGCAATATCGTTGGCAACAAATTTCCAGGTATTCCAGTCCTGTTGTTTTGTCACCTTACGCCCGCGCATATCTTCAGCTGTGGCGATATGCAGGACCTCATCTGATGTATAGGAAGTGCGGAGACGTTCAGCAAAAGCCGGTTGTAATACTTCCGGCCCATTCTGCAAGACGCCGGCGCCCCAGACTACATAGTTCGCGGGAACCTTCACCGCTACCTTGTAGTCGTTGAAGTCGCTGTAAAATTCCAGCCTTTGGTTATGTTCGAGTTCATCCCATCCGTTATAGTCATCGTAAACAGAAATACGGGGATAGTAATAGGCGAGGAAGAAGGAGGCGCTGTCAATCACGCCTTCGCGGCCCTCACCGGTAGCGAGGTTATAATGCCAGCGTACCTGCAGCTGTATGGTTTCCTTGCTGAGTAAAGGTGCGGGTAGCTTCACACTGGTAGCCGTGCTGGCTTTTTTGTTATTAAAGGCAACGGGGGTTCCATTGATAATCAGCGTATCAATCAGAATGCCGTCGGTAAGGAAGTCTGATTCCGCATAACCCGCACGTACGGCCTCCGGCTTGTGCACATTGAGAATGAGCCGCATAACAATATGCTTCAGGGTATCCGGGCTGTTGTTGGTATATCGGATGGTTTCCTCTCCATATACCGTGTGTGACGGCGGGTTTACAGTAACCTGGATATCATAGTTACCTTTGTTCTGCCAGTAATTCCTCCCTGGCTTACCACTTTTGTCTCTGGCGCCTTTCTCATAAGCTTTTGTAATGTTACGGGGCATATATAACTCCTGTGCAGACGCCTGCAACAGGAACAACATCCCTCCCAGTAACAATCCTGAAAAGAGTTTCGTCATGGTTGTGATTTACAAGTTCGTGTTGAAACACGAATTTAGGGATTAGCCGTCAGCTTTCACTGCCTGCTAATCCCCGCTCATCACTATTTTACCGGTATGTTCTGAGGTAATGCCACCTCTTCCGGTTTAACAGGTACATTGTCAATGCTGGTGGCAATAGCTTTGAATTTATTTGATTCCACACCCAACACGGCGCCTTCAGGAGAATACATGTGCATCGGGCCTCCTTTGAAAGGCAGATCGGTAGTTACCCACAGCGTAATCTTTTCGCCTTTGCCCTTTATCACCCGCTCCTTACAGGTATAGCCCAGTATTTCTTTTGTACGACTGCTCGATTTATCCATCGCTGCATTAACGAATACAGAGTCCTGGATTCCTTTTACATCACCATTGGGTTTACCTAAGTCATTTTTTTTGCGGGACACTTTCTCCAGATATTTCTTCCCCTCTTCGTTTTTGAGTACATAACTTTCATTGGTGCTGCCGTCTGTGTACACCGCTTCTTCATTATCGTTCCCCATTTTAATCTTCACATGGGCGCCTTCTTCCGATTCTATCTCGTCCGGGTCTTTCAGCGTCACTTTTGTTTTGTTGCCGTTGTAATAAAGGGTCTCTTTATTGACAGCCGTTTCGGGAATCATATCTTTAAACTGTTGTTGGTCTGGCTTCAGCGAGGCGTGCAGGAAAAGCGTCACGTCATATTTCACTATTCCCTGTGATTTATCCTGGGCCTGTGATACCATGTTGAAGCCTATCGCCGCTAAAAGCGGTATGATCATTTTTGAATACATAACTATTTGCTTTTTGATTTAGGAAAATGTCTGAATTTATATACAGCACTGAGCATAAAATATCGTCCCAGTGCGATGTTTCTTCTGTCTTCTATGTAACCGTTGCCGGTGATGCGGTTGAGTCCTTCGTTGCGGTTGAGCAGGTCTCTGGCAGAGAGCTGCAGCGTGAAATGCTTCCCTATTTCCCTGGAAAGTCCTGTGTTCACCAGCAGGATAGTATTGTTAAAGCCGGCCGACATCCCTAGTGTACTGTAGCCGTCGAGGCCTGCATCGAACGTAAGACGGAAAGGCAGTAGCACCGTTGTTTCCAGACCATAATTCAGCAACCAGTTTTCACCGGGTAACGTTGTGGAGGCGGAAAAGTGCCGTTTGTTATAGGCGGCGCTACCCCTTCCTTCGATGCTGATCTTATTTGTCGGGTAAAGGTTGAAGCTGAAGTCGGGTGTGACAGATACCGTGCGGTTTTCGTTGGCCAATCCGTTGTTGTAAAGGGTATTTTTGCTATAGGAGAGGCTGATACCCGCTGATACAGAAGAATTATTTAAGCCGATGTTGAAACTCTTCCCAGCACTCATTGAACTACTGAAATTGCCTTTCACGTTCACCGGCATGGTGAGCTGCTTACCTGTTGTTTTATCTATGCTGGTACTGTCAGTGATCTGGTTGTTGTTCCAGGTAAAATCGGTGGTCAGGAAAAATGAATTACCGCTCAGATCCACTTTATTGTAAGACAAAGCCCAGCGCTGGTTTTTCTCCTGTTGTAAAGAAGGATTTCCTTTGCGGATGTATAATGGATCTGAATTGTCCGTCAGCGGTTGCAGCCGGCTCACTGATGGGGCAGCAGCATTGGCATTATACCGGAATATCATTTTTTCCTTGCTGTTCACTTTCCACTCCGCATAGGCTTCCGGTAACAGCGCATTGTATCGCTCATCAATGCGGTACCCTTTCAGGTCTGAGCTACCCTGCAGGTGGTTTGTACGCCAGCCGGCGCCAATGGTATAATGGAAACGCTTGTACGAAGCGGAGAGTAGTAACTTGGTTGTGTATTGCAGATTATCGGCCGTGTATGCATCACTCAGGAGGGTATTGGGTACAGTATAATGACCGCTTCCGGGGTCTTTGTCATTTACGGTTGTGTTGTAATCCCCCCGGCTGAAATATAGCTGTTGCCCCAGTTGCAGACTATATGCTTTGGATAATGGTTCGGTATACACGAAATTTCCGTTAATGCTAAATACAGATGATTTATTGAATGTCTGCTGATCGATGTTTTGTGCAGAAGTACCGGTTGGCAGATTATAAAAGGTGCTGGTGGATTTATTTGCCATCGTGGCGTTATCGCGGTAGAATTCCGGTTTCACATCCAGTACAATGGTACGTCCCGGTTTGGCGAGCCGGCGCCGGAATAACAGATCGATGTTACCCATACTGCTACGACCATCTGTAGCAGTAAGCTGATGACCTTCATTCAGGAGCTTAACGCCATCTGCGGTGTAGGAGCTGAAGTTACGTGACGAACTATTGTTATAAGCGTTGAGATCTGCATGCGCTGTGGCTTTAAAAGAAGTTCGTTTGTCCATGACTGTTTCTGCACTGAGATCGATGCGCTGATTCGTATTACGAGAACCCGTAGCGCCATTCTGCAGGTAGTTGTAGGAGGTATCCTGTAAGCGGTATTGGCGGGCATAGTCGTACGTATTACGGCTATTGTTATCGTTGAAGAAGTAGCTGCTGCGCAGTTTCAACTTATCGCCCCAATCGTTATTGAAGTTGAGGCCACCGAACTTAGTATCAGTAAGCCCGGAAGGTCTTGCTAGTTCAGCCATTGATTCTGCTCCGCCTTCTATCCGGACGCCTTTCATACGTGTCAGTTCAGAAAGTGCAGACGGCGGCAGGTTATTAAACATCTGCGGATTGGCGCCCAGCATCTTTATCAGTTCGGCGGCGCTGAAGCCGGACTTGTTGACGTTATTGCCTTTGAGCAACATGGATAGCTGCATATCGCCCACGAAGCTGTTGGCGTTGATACCGCCTTCATACTGCCCGTTGCCGCTATGCCCCGCATTCATATTCCCGAAGTAGCCGCGCTTCCTGTTTTTCTTTGTAACAAGATTGATTGTTTTCTGCTGCTGGCCATCAGCTACGCCGGTGAATTCTTCCATATCGCTTTTTTTGTCCAGCACCTGTACTTTGTCTATCATATCCGCTGGCAGGTTGCGTGTAGCGATGGACGGATCGCTGCCAAAGAATTCCTTACCGTCTACCAGTACCCGTTGTACTGTTTCGCCCTGCGCCTTGATGCTGCCGTCCTTATCTACTTTCACACCTGGCAGCTTGCGCAGCAGGTCTTCTACCACAGCATTTTCCTTTGTCTTGAATTTGTTGGCGTTGTATTCTATAGTGTCGCCTTTCATGGAAACGGGCGGCGTGTTATCCTTAATGGCTACTTCTTTCAGTTGTATGCCAGCGGTGGAAACACTGATAGTGTCAGGCAATGCGGGGAAACGTCCGCGCGGAATACTAAACGGTACAGATTTATCGGGATAGCCCAGGCTATGTATCTTCATTTCATAATCGCCGTTATGGAGATTACTGAAAGACACTACACCTTGCTGGCTGGTTTGTGAAGAACGGATGGTGGCACTGTCATCAGGTGCGGTGATTTTCACGGCGGCTCCCTGTAACGGTTTGTGGGAGGCATTATCCACTATGACGGTATGTAGTTGTTGTGCTGATCCTATGATTGGGAGACAACATAAAAAGAAGAATATGCACTTATAAATTTTGCTCATCGATACTTATATTATGATGCAGCAAAACTACGGTGGCATATTTCCGGAATGGGTTAACAGACGTGTATATAACCTTAATGAATGTTAAAAAATCAGGCGAGTAATTTATATCCGCGGCCACGGACATTCACGATCTGAATGCTTTCATCGTGACGCAGGTATTTGCGCATACGGGCAATGTATACATCCATATTCCGGGCGTTGAAGAAGCTGTCGTCGCCCCAGAGGCTCAGGAGCATCTCTTTGCGGGAAGTGATATTGTTGAGGTTATCGGCCAGCATCTTCAGAATATCGGCCTCACGTTGGGAAAGGCGTTGTATATCGCCGCCGTAGTGCAGCTCCTGCCGCGGGTAATCAAATACAAATCCGCCAAGCCGGATATGGCCAGGAGCCTGGGTTGTGGCTGCCGGCTGTTCTCTTGTTCTTTTCAGCAGTGCGTGAATGCGCAATATCAGTTCTTCCATGCTGAAGGGTTTCTTGATATAATCATCGGCGCCGGCATGAAAGCCTTTCAGCACATCCTGTATCTCGCTTTTAGCAGTAAGAAATATCAGGGGCGTGCGGGTATCCATAGCACGGATTTCCTGCACCAGCGTAAGCCCGTCCTTCTTGGGCATCATAATATCAATCACACAAACATCTGGTTTCAGTTCACTGTACAACCTCCACCCATCCTGACCGTCAGCAGCATAAGTTACGTCAAACCCTTTCATTTCAAGGGTTTCCTTTACGACACCGGCCAGTATGGCTTCATCTTCTACCAGCAGTAATCTGATTCGTTCATTCATTTCTTTATCAGTTCAATTGTAAAAATGGCGCCCTGCCCGAGTGTGCTGTCAACACTGATCGTTCCGCCGACCTTCTGTAGCAGGCTTTTCACATGACTCAATCCCAGTCCATATCCTTTCACATCATGGATATTTCCCTGTGACACGCGGTAAAACTTATCAAAGATATAAGGCAGATGTTCTTTGGAAATTCCTATACCATTGTCTTTGATGATAAAACGGTAGTGCTGACTATCTTCACGTACCTTTATCTGTACCTCTTTATCCGCAGCAGGCGTATATTTTATGGCATTATCCAGCAGGTTGGAGAGAATCGTTTTCAGTGCTTCCGGCTGTGTAAGCAGGTACTCCTGCGACAGTTGTATATCCGTGTGAAGATGCACGCCTGGCAGGCTGATGAAACGAGCAGACACGGCTTTCAGCAAGTCAGGAATGGATACGTTCTCTTCGGATTCCCCGTTATCGTCTCTGTGTTCGAGCCGGGTAAGCGCCAGGATATTATCTACCAGCCCCTGTAGTTTGTGCAATTCATTTTGTTCCAGCCGGAGATACCGTTCTGTTTTCTCTGCATCCTTTATGCCTTCGAAGGTAAGCAGCGCTTCGTTGGTGGCAGATAATATAGCCACCGGCGTTTTCAACTCGTGGGTAATATTGCTGATGAAATCGTTTTTCATCGCTTCGAGTTTTTTCTGGCGGATGATAATACTCCACAACACCCATATGCAGCCAATAATCAGCATCACAAGAAGGAAAGACAACACAATGGGCCAGAGTATCTTAAACAGCAATAGTTTACTAAGGTTCGCGAAATGGGCTGTTACTATCAACGATGAGCCAACAATAGTATTAGATACAATACTGACGGCGCCCGGTACCATTTTTCCCTTATTTTGCACGCTTAATGTAAAGGGCAGATCAATATGCCGTTGCAACAACTCTTTCGTGTAGTTCTTCCTCAGTACCGCAGTATCAGGTTTTACAATATTACTGAAAGACAATATACTGGCCATGAAGCGATCCTTGTCCGTACCCATTTCATTCATTCCGAAGTTCATTTCATACGAGGTATCTGCAACTTTACTTCCTTTATGGTCGGTAGCGGCAAACAACTTTACAGTGGCTGGCAAACTGTCCGGGATGATATTCTCTGCGATCATGGATGCTCCCCCTAAGATCTTAGGTGTGATTGTCTTACCAACGATTCTCTTCTTAATCCGGGAAGTATCATGTAGTGCATTTTCATTGAAGTTCGCCGATGCTTTTTTCCCATCAAGGCTCTTCACACCAGCGATTACCGCTTTGTCATATGCCTGCTGCAAAGCATCTGTAGCCACCTGCCTAAAGCTGGCCTGCTGACTGAGATAAGCATTCCGCAGCCAGTAAAGCTGGAATATCAGTACCGCCAGAGCGGTGGGTATTGCGATCCACCAGATGCGTTTTACGATGAAGTCCATAGTACAAAGATAACTGATGCGGGGGTGCAATCAACCGGCTTTTAACACTCATTAACACTATTGCAGGAGTGTTTAACAGTCAGTATATTTGAATTGTATTCAAACGGTGTTCTGATGGCGATTATATTATCACCCGGTATTTTTTTTGGTGAAGAGAAGAAGGTGCATGAAAATGCATTTTTCCGGATGAATATTGCTCATTATGACCCATACACCGACATCCGCGAACATCACCATGAAAACGCCTATCTGAGCCTGTTGATCAAAGGCGACTATCACGAGAAAAACCGAAAGGAGCAGCATACCCTTGCCTCCGGGGAATTTATTTTCCGCCCGGCGGGATACAATCACGCCAATCACTTTATGGACCGGGGCGGCAGTTGCCTGAACATCGAATTCAAGCAGGATATATTGCAGCAGCATGAGTTATATCTTTCTTTCCCGGAAAAGGCGACGCGCTACAAGGTGGGTACTTTTACCAGTCTGTATAAACTGTTGTACTGTTTTATCAAAGACATTGATAACGGTATGCCGGAAGACTATATCATCAACTGGCTGGCAGACAACAAACCCGGTAACATAGCACTGCGTCTGCCCTGGTTGCCGCAAGCTATACATATTCTCGAAACGGAATTTGATGTACATCACAGCATCCGCTCTCTTTCTGAGCGGGTACATGTTCATCCGGTATATCTGGCCCGGGCTTTCAAAGAACGCACCGGCTTCACGCCAGGGGAATACCAGCTGAAGATGCGCGTACAGCGCACTATGGAATTGCTTTTCAGTACTAATCTATCTGTCACGCAGATCGCCTATGCCGCCGGTTTTTCTGATACGGCGCATATGATCCGGTCGTTCCGGCTTTTCTATCCATTCTCTCCGCATAAATTCCGGATGTCTTTAAAAAGTTAATCCGGTACAATTTTTATTGGGCAGGTTTGTATTCCTTTACAGAAAAAAAGGAATGCCATACCTCAGCCGATACTGCCAACTGTTCACGCTTATCCTCCTGCTTGCCGCATCCACCCTTTATGGCCAGGAGCAGCTACAATACGATATTCATGTTAAAGCCGACCTGCAAGGCCAGCAAATGATCACAGACGGCACGCTCTCTTTCAAAGCCAACACTGATACCAGGGACTCTGTCATTATCTATATTACCCGTACGGAACCGCAGCCGGAAATACGGCTGCTCACAAAGGGCATTACCATATTGAAAACCACCGCCACTGCAGAGGCGGATGACTATACAGCCTACCGGCTGGAGTTTTCCCGTCCTGTGGCAGCGGGAACCATGCTTACTTTCTCTTACCATATTGAACGCGGCGCCAACAGAACCTTCCAGTATTATATCGATAGTACCTTCTGCATGGCAGGAGGCTATGGTACCGCGTGGTATCCTCAGGTGATGGCGCCTGCTGCTGATGGCAGCCGCTCTCATGTAAAAGGTACCGGCACTATTACGGTGACTACCGCAGCGCGTCTTACATCTGTGGTGACAGCCAGCACATTCGAAAGTAAGGTTAGCCAGGGTATGAAGACGACGCGGTTTACCTGTGCGCAGCCGGATATCTTCTCATTGTATATCGGGGAATATAACAGGCATGACTACACAAGTAATGTGCCCTTCTATTCCTACAACCTGCGAGGTACCCCTGCGGACAGCACCGTACCCGCAAAGGCTGCGGCAGTGCTGCAATACCTGGCTACACAGTTTGGACCGCTGAAGGTACCCAACTTCTCTATTATCGAGTTCCCGGAAAATGTATCTTCCCTCACCGGCATCGGCGGAGCAAGCCTGCTGGGCGGTGTGCTCATGCCAACCAGCGCTATCAGGCGTTTCAATTATGCACTCTTCGGACATGAGCTGTCGCACCAGTGGTGGGGCAACCTCATCATCTCCAGGGGCAAGAAAGGCAATGGCATGGTGTCTGAGGCCCTCGCCCAGTATGGCTCGCTTCAAACGGTAGCACACTTTGACAGCGCTGGCGCCATGCTTTACCGTAAGACGGGCTACCCCGGCTATATCCCTGATCAATCCGGATTCGGGTACCTCAAAAATGTAGCTGCCGGCAACGACGAACCACTTGTGAGCCTTACCGGCGGCAATGACCATATCATTGGCGACAGCAAAGGATTCATGGTACTGGAGCTACTGGCAGCAACGGTTGGCAAACCTCTTTTCCATGCCACGCTGCGGAAAATAGTGAGCACCTACAGCGCTACAGGTCTCAGCTGGGAAAACTTCCTGCAGGAAATAGACAAAGCACACGGCAGCAGCCTGGACTGGTTCTATCAGCAATGGTTTGAGCGCCTGGGCGCGCCGGCATGGCAAAGCAGCTGGCAACAGCAACAGCAGACCTTACAGCTGACCATTACCCAGACCGACAGTATCTACCGCCTACCTTTGGAAGTGGCTGTTACCTATACCAATGGTGAAACGGTCATGCACCATATCAACATACAAGAAAAGATCAGCCAGCTGCAACTGCCCGTTAATGGCCAGGTACAGACTGTTGTAACAGATCCGCATTTCCGTGTGCTGCACTGGGACGATTCGCTGAAACCCGCCGCCATCGCTACCAGCAAGGTCACCAGGGTACAGCAGTTGCGTATAGCGGGCAAGAGTGCGGAAGCGGAGAAACTCGCTAATACTTATCTGCAGGAAGACTTCGGAGATGATAAGTATGGCGTACAGTTTTCATTGCTGTATCTGTCAGGCAGAATGAAAGGCAACCAGCAGAAGAATGACGAAGCTCTCAGGCTGTATAAACAGGCACTTCAGTGCACTGTTCAACCAGCAGAGCTGCTGGCCCTCACCTACTACCGGATAGCGCAGATAGCCGTTGCGAAGAAAGACAATGACCTGTTGAAATGGGCTTCAGACAATGCACTCAGGGCTGATGCACAGAACAACAACAATGATCATATGGAGGACATGATAAGACTCCTGCAGGTTTCTGCCACGAAGTAACAATTAATAATTATTTTGGGTAGTACAGCATCTGTGAAAACATTATGATCAAGAACTACCTGAAAATCACCTGGCGGCAGCTGCGCAAAGACCGTCTTTTCACTATCCTCAATCTCACGGGCCTGTCCACTGGTCTCGCCTGTGCACTGCTGGTATGGTTGTGGGTGTATAATGAATTGTCATTTGACCGCTTTCATGAAAAGACGAGCCAGCTGTACCAGGTGATGGAACATCAGTCGCATGCAGACGGCATCAAGACTACGGCCGAAACACCTGCCCTGCTTGCGGAAACACTGGCCGCCGGCATGCCGGAAGTTGTGCATGCCGCTGCCAGTACACCGCCATCATGGTTTCCGAAAGCAGCTATTATGGCTGATAACAGGCGGCTCAAAGGCGCTGTGCTGTTTGCCGGAAAAGATTACTTCAACATATTTTCTTATCCACTGCAACAAGGCAATCCTCAGCAGGTACTGGCCGACAAAAACAATGTGGTGATTTCTGCCGCTCTGGCTGAGAAATTGTTTCATACAACCGATGCTGTTGGTAAAACTATCTCCTGGCAAATTGACCATTTTAATAAAACTGCGACCGTTGCAGGTGTTTTCAGCGGTGTTCCCGCCAACTCTTCCGTACAGTTCGATTTTGTGCTGTCTTTCGAAGTGTTTAAAGACATGATGAACATCAAGGCACCGCTGGCACCGCAGGGGCCCTTCTCTACTTATGTGGAACTGCGCGGGGGCACAGATGTACAACGTTTCAACGAAAAGCTCAGCCAGCTGATGACCAGCACGGGCAATGGCTCTGCCAGGCAATTGTTCCTGAAGCCTTACGGTGATAACTACCTCTATGGTAATTATGAAAATGGAGCGGTAAGCGGCGGACGTATCTGGTATGTAAGGCTGTTTTCTCTTATTGCGGTATTTATTGTTGTCATCGCCTGTATTAATTTTATTAACCTCTCTACAGCAAAGGCTTCCCGGCGGTTAAAGGAAACGGGTATACGAAAGTCTATCGGCGCCAGTCGTGCAGCACTGATCCTGCAATACCTGGGAGAGTCTATGTTGCTGACCTTCGTAGCCATGCTGGCTGCTTTACTGCTGGTAATACTGTTGTTGCCTGCTTTCAATCATATTACGGGCAAAAGTCTTTCCCTTCAAGCAGATATACGGTTGTTGTTTTCCTTTCCTTTAATTGCTTTTGTTACGGGTTTACTGGCCGGCAGCTACCCAGCCTTTTATTTATCCGGTTTCAACCCTGTGACAGTACTGAAAGGCAGGCTACAGAGCGGCACTGGCGGCTTATGGGCGCGCCGGGGATTGGTCATATTCCAGTTCACGACATCGGTTGTGTTCATCGTAGCGGTGATCATCGTGTACAGGCAACTAGTTTATGTACAGTCCCGCAGCCTGGGCTATGACAAGGATCATGTGATCTGCTTTGATGCAGAAGGCAAAGTGCCTGGCAACATGGATGCATTTCTCAGTGAGGTAAAAAAGATTCCGGGTGTGCAGCAAGCTTCCAGTATGGTAGGCACTGTATTGTCGGCACCATCTGCGGGCATCTCGTGGAAAGATAAAACTATCCTGTTCAGGCCATTCCCTGTGAACTACGACATGATAGAGACGTTGAATATACAAATGGCTGCGGGCCGCAGCTTTTCGAGGAACTATGGAGCAGATGCCAGTGGTATTATTTTAAATGAAGCAGCCCTTAAGGAAATGCAGCTGGAAGATCCGCTGGGAAAGGTCATTTCATTTGGAGGCAAGAATGTGACGGTAACGGGTATCGTAAAAGACTTTCATTTCCAGTCGCTCCATGAAACTGTGAAGCCGCTATTCTTCATGCTGGAGAAAGGCGGAGGCACTGTAATGGTGCGGATCAGCGCGGGTATGGAGAAGCAGGTGATCAGCAGGCTGGAAGATTTTTACAGGAGGTACAATCCGGGATTTACATTCGACTGGACCTATCTTGATTCCGACTACCAGGCGCAATACGCATCAGAGAAAAAAGTGGCGGCACTGGCGGAATACTTTGCGGGATTGGCAGTCTTGATCTCCTGTCTCGGACTGTTTGGCCTGGCGGCTTACACCGCAGAACACAGGCGCAGGGAAATAGGTATCCGCAAGGTGCTGGGTGCAACGGCCGGCAATATCATGTTGATGCTATCCGGTGATCTGCTGAAGGCTGTAGCTACGGCGGTATGCATTGGCATACCGTTCTCGTGGTGGCTGATGCAGCAGTGGCTTAATGGCTATGCCTATCATGTACAGCCGGGAGCAGAAGTGTTTATTGCAGCTGCATTAATGATGATACTGATTACGTTCTTCACGGTCAGTGTCCAGGCGGTAAAAGCAGCAACTGCTAACCCGGTGAAGAATCTCCGTTCCGAATAAGTAACACCCGATCATATTTTAATTAGCCCGGATCGCCCTTACAGTGGGTTTTCCGGGCTTTTTTGGTTGAAAAAGCGCAGTATGCGTTTACTTATAAAATGTGTAAGGACATCATTGTTCACGTCCTTGTTTCAAAAACAGATTTGCTCAGATGCATGCAGGGCATAACAATCCCTTTGGGTCATCATTTCCTGTTATGTAAAAAGTAAATAATCGCAGTGCACGGAGATGAGCTATTGTATGCTCACCTGGTGGCTCATAAAAACTCAATGGATAATTCTCTTGAATACAAGCTTATGTTTACAGATTTTGTTTGTTGTTGTTAAACGCTCAGTCGTCAGGTTATTATTATAAAGGACTCCAAACATGTTTATCAGTAAGGATTTCGACGGTTCAGATTTTGGCTCTTTTCAAATTTGCATTTCAAATGTAGGTAAAAAAGTTATTGGACAAATTTTTTTTCAGAAGAAATACTTTTCGCACCTCTTAATTGTTTTCATAAAAACCAATGCAGTATTACATTTCGCCCGACAGACAATCTACAAACCAGGTATACTAAGCATGCTATGTATCATTTTCACCGAATATGGTCTTATTTAAACCCATCATTGTTTGATGAAAATGCTATAACGGTTTTGTTTTGAAATCATTTAACAGATTTCAGTAGAAAAGCCTGTATCTCCTTATGAAAAGGAGATACAGGCTAATATTACAAAGGTAGTAGCTTATCTGTACAAACCAGCGAGCGCGGTAGTATCACCAATAGTAAACGGACGGTCAGTGCCATCACTGCAAGCCAGCATCCATGATTTAGCTTCAGGATCCTTAGGTGTGCCAGGAATCCAGACAGCGCCAACACCGGCATCACCTTCATTAGCATCGACAAAATAGTCCCAAAATGACTGGTAACCACAGCTGTACTGCCGCCTCATATAGTCAGAATGGCGGAATCCAATAGCATGGCCTATTTCATGCGCTACTACCGTAGTGAATTCACCAATATTTCGATAGTTATTGGTGTAGTACGCACTATTGAGTTTGATAGGTGTAGCGGGATTACCCTTGTCGTCCGGGAAGCCAGCAGACTGCCCCAGGATAGTTTGCCCACTGGGTGTTTTGCCGAGGTCTTCCCCTTTGATAGTAATATCCGGTGATTCGGTAGTCGCTACTCTTTTGAAAGTAAGCCGCAGGTTGCGTGCATTGTAACGCGCAATTGCCCCGTCTGTAGCTACTTTGTACAGTGAGTCAGAAGCGCCGGCGTCCACAGCGATTTTAATTACCCTTGGCAATCCCTTCACTATATTATTAGTACGGTACTGCTCTGTCTGCGGGCCTTTTTTCATCAGCGTTGCTATTTCAGCAGCGAATGTACCCAACTGGGCGTCGGTAATAAAAATATCCCCTTCAACAATATACCCACCACTCACTCTGTAAGCGTAGGATGGTGAGAAACCAGCTTTAGCAATTTTCACTGCCTCTTCTTTTGTAACGGAAACATTATTTGCGTTAAGCGGATCTGGTCCGCTCTTACCTGCGTCATTTTTGTTACACGCAGTAAATACAAGTGTTGCGCAGCATACGGGCAACATGAATTTCAAGAGTGCTCTCTTCATAGAATGTTGATTTTAGAAATTGGTTAAGAAATGAAAACAAAAAACGCTCATGGGGCATCTCTCTGTATGCCCACTTATCAGTAATTATCTACATGAAAAAGTCATCGCAATGCGATACTGACAGGTAATAACAAACCTCGTTATTATTTAGCTGAATTGGCTAACAACATATCCAACAGTTATTCTTTTTTGGTTAAACAGATTTGCTACAATACAATCTGGTGCTAATATTTCGACAGTTTATATATCAGGCGTCCTAACATTCATTGATCACAATCAGATCTTGGTATATCAAATTTAAGATTAAAAAAGTATCGGCAAAATTTTTTTTTGAACGCCTCTGCTACAGCAATATGTTTCTCACCCAGTTATTGATATACTGGCGGGCTTCTTCTGAAAAAGGGAGTGTAGCCGTTCCTGTATAACAACGTGGAGACACCCGGAAACGATGGTTAGTGGCTTTTATCAGGGCCACTTGTATAAACGGCGGATAACCGGCGGGAAATATTGTCTTCAATGCAGATAAACAATGCGTGGCCGACACGCGGGCATCATTCTCACAGAATAAATACAGCAATGGCTTCTGAATCTTTTTAATATATGGTGCTATTTCAAAGCGGCGGGTTACAGACAACTGCTTCCATTCCTCCCGCAATGGGAACAGCATAGACATGAATATCTCCACCTCCAGGGTAATACGCGCCTTACGGACAGCTTCCCATTCCGATACGCTATCCTGGCACATGGCGCTGCCTGCCAGTTCATCTGTCACCTGGTTGCGCAGGTTCAGTGCAGACCCGGCCATAGAGATGCCGCCTGCAAAAGCAGACGGATACTCCGCCAGGCACAACTGCACCACCCATCCGCCTTCGCCGTGACCTACGAGGGCAATGCGGCGGTTATCGATATACGGCAACGTTTTCAGATAATCAGCTGCCGCCTTCACATCAGCAGCACGCTCTTCAAACGTGGTGTTGTACCAGCTTCCTTCCGACTCCCCTACTCCTCTCTTGTCCATGTACAACAACACGACGCTATCTTCCGGCAGATTATCCTGCAGCATATATTGCAACAGGGCAGGATAATGCGAGGATGCATAGGAGATATTGCCACCGGAGCCGGCGCAGAAGATAATGACCGGTAGTTTGTGCGTATGCCGGGAAGGCGCTATGATCCTTCCTTTCAGCCAACGGGAACCGCTCATAAAAGACACCGGCTTTCCTTTCTTCATCGCAGCGCTGTCTGGCTCCATAAGTGCCGGCTTTGAGAAGAACAGCCCCGGATGTATGAAATGCGCATACAGGGAGATTGCCGCAATGATCAGTACTGTTTTCAGCAGCCTGCGGAAAAACGTTCGTCTTCGTTTCAATGACATAGCGGTAATATTTTTGAATTTTGGGATGTAGGAATTTAGGTATTTTTTTAAATGCAGCGAAGAATAGTCGAATATTTCCCTCTTTCTGGTATGCTAATTTTACTCTTTACTGCATTTAAAAAATTCTTACATCCCAAAATTCAAAACTTCCAGCCACCTGCTGTTTGTTGTATCTGCCAGAGGCGTCTGTATAATCCATCCTGCGCTATCAGCTCTTCATGTGTACCACAAGCATCTATCTGCCCGTTGTTCATCACCAGTATAGCATCTGCATCCCTGATGGTGACAAGTTTATGTGCGATCACGATGACCGTTTTGTCTTTCACCAGTTCCTGGATGGCCTGCTGGATGTACACTTCATTCTCGGGGTCGAGCGAAGCGGTGGCTTCATCCAGCAAAATGATGGGCGCATCCTTGAGTAAAGCCCTCGCGATGCTGATGCGTTGCTGCTGCCCACCCGATAACTTATTCCCGCCTTCGCCGGCAGGAGAATGAATACCGTCGTGCATTTCCATTGCAAAATCAAGTACCATAGCCTTTTCCGCGGCCCTTAACACTTCTTCTTCTGTAGCATCCATCTTTCCGTAGCGGATATTGTTGTAAATGGTATCATCAAAAAGATACACATCCTGGAACACTTCACTGATAAGGCTATACGTAGTTTCCGGCGCCATGTCGCGCACATCAACGCCGCCTATTTTCACGCTGCCTTCCTGTACATCCCAGAAACGTGCTACCAGCGCCGCGATGGTAGATTTTCCGGAACCGGAAGGGCCGACCAGCGCCAGCATGCTTTTCTCCGGCACCCGGAAACTTACATCCTCTAAAACTTTCTTCCCCGTATGATAAGAGAAATGCACGTCGCTGAAAGTCACATCATATTCCGAAGGCGTTACACCGCGGCCGGCAGACTGTTCCGGCAGCCGCAATACATCTGTAACGCGCTGCAAACTGATGTTCATGTAGCGCAGGATGATATAATCTACCAGCACGATCTTCAGCGGGCCATACAGCCGGTAACCCAGTATCATAAAGGTGATCAGCGAAGCGGCCGTAAGTGTGCCCCCTGTAAAATAACCGGCGCCGGCGTAGAGCATCAGCAGGAAAAACAATTCCATGACCAGCGCTGCGGTAAGCACCAACGGGCCAGGAATGGCTTCTGTTCTGATACTGGTCTTGCGCAGATCATTCAGTGAGCGATCCAGCGAAGAAAAGCGGGAGCCGGTAAGTCCAAATGATTTGATATGCCGGATACCCTGCACATACTCGAGGAAGCGTGCACCTGTCTCGTTTCGTGCCTGCACATGTTTTGTCCCTTCTTCTCCTATCAGCCTGTCAGACAACAGCACCATGAGCCAGCTCAACGGCAGTGCAGCCAGTAGTACCAATGCCAGCCGCCAGTCGGTGATAAAGAGGAAGACAGACAGTATCAACGTTCCGAAAACGGCGCTGGCAATATTGCCGATGGTGTGCCCGAAAATCAATTCAAAGTTGGCCACATCCTGTAATACTACGGAGGCAAGATCACCGGGATCACGTTGTTTATAAATACCCATAGAAAGCCGCTGCAAATGATTACCGAGGCGGATGCGCAGGCTGGTGGAGATACTATAAGTCATGCTGTTACTGGCAATCAGTGTTTTTACTGACACAAATAGTTGCAGTACCAGCAGGCCCAGCATGATGAACACATAGCTCCAGAGTCGTAGCTGATGTACATTTCCGGAGAACAGTTCCTGTACTGTCAGCAACAGAAAGCCGGTAGGTACGGCAATGAATACCCCGTGCAGTATCTCCAGCAGGATGCTTTTGCGGACAGCAGCGGGCGCGGTTTTGAATGTATAGATTAGATTCCTGATCATTAGTAGAAGTATTTATAGTGCAAACTCTTTTGCCCGTATATGTGCGTGCCACATGCTGCTGTACAGCGGGCTTTCTTCCAGCAGCTCCGGGTGCGTACCCCATGCGGATACTGCGCCTTTGTCCATTACGATAATCTGATCACTGTTGGTGATGGTGCTCAGCCGGTGTGCAATGATGATGACTGTTTTATTACCGATAAGTTTACTGAATGCCTGTTGTATCAGGTATTCATTTTCCGGATCACTGAAAGCGGTGGCTTCATCAAGGATGAGTACCGGCGCATCTTTGAGGATAGCTCTTGCAAGCTGGATACGTTGTTGCTCCCCGCCGCTGAGGTGTGTGCCCTGTGCGCCCCACCGGGTCTGGTATTTCAGGGGCAGCTCCATGATAAAGTCATGGCAGCGGGCGGCTTTTGCTGCTGCAACAATCTCTTCTTCCGTTTTATTCATTCCCATGCGGATGTTTTCGTATATCGATTCGTTGAACATAAAGCTATCCTGGAAAACAAAGGCCACTTGTTGCATAAGTTGTTCCGGGCGTATATGACGGATATTTTTCCCGCCGATATATATGGCTCCCTCCTGTACGTCATGGAAACGGGCCACGAGCTGTGCGGCCGTGGACTTACCCGATCCGGAAGGCCCTACCAGTGCAGTTACAGACCCTTGTGGTACACGGATGCTTACATTGCGGAGTGCATATGCCTTGTTGTCGTAGCTGAAAGACACCCTGTCAAATGTTACGTTGTAATTATCCCCCAATGTCTCCTCGCCTGCTGTCTCCTGCTCCTGTCCGAATAAAATATCATCCAGCCGCTTTACACCATGATTGATGACGGAGATCTGCGGACCGATATTTATCAATGCGAACAACGGCCGGATATAACCTACGCCCAGCAATAGAAAGAGAAAGAACACGGCCGGCGTAACACCGCCTGTGAAATACAGGTACAATCCCGCTGCCAGCACAGGCAGTGTGGCATTGCTGATAAAGCTGATAAACATCCCCTGCGGCGGCGAGGCAATACGTATCCAATCCATTACCATTTCACGGAAACGGTACACGCTGCCGCTGTACTTTCCGAAGCTCTCCGCTGAATGGCCAAATATTTTCATCACCGGCATAGCACGCACAAATTCCACGATGCCCGCATTCATTTCTTCCAATGAACGATGATAAGCAGTCATCAGCGTCCTATTCTTTTTGTTGAACATCATTGGAATCACCACCGCTAACAGCATTATTGGTAAACAGCTTACCAGCGCCAGCAGCCAGTTGACTGTAAACAGATAAACCAGCGTTATGAGCGGCAATGCCATTCCTTTAATAAAATCCGGGATGCTGTGCGCGATAAAGTTTTCAATGCGTTCTATATCATCCGCCATTATTTTCTTCAGTGCGCCGGAATTATTGCTGTTAATAAATCCCAGTGGGAGCTTGCCAAGCTTGTCTGCCATCTGCCGGCGCAGTTCGTACAGTATATTGAATGCCGCCACATGGGAGGCCATGCCGGACGCATACAACAAGGCATAGGCGGCAGTCATGGCTATCACGGCCCAGATAATATTACTGCGGATCATCTCTGTATCAACCGGCGTGGTCAGCATAGCGCGGATTATGGTGCATACCAGTATATAGGGTACCAGCGCCAGCAGTGCATGCAGCACGGCCAGCACCGCCGACAGTATCAGCAGGCGTTTGCGCCGCCCCGCTATCTGCAGCAGCCGGCCAACGCCAGATACAGGTTTCTTGGAATTGCTCATTAGTAAATTTTTCGTGATAATTAATAATTACATTTGTACAAATGTGATACTTGTAGACGAAAGGGGTTTTACACGAGCGGGATTAAGTTTAATACAAAAAGTATTTTTTATGGGGATCATGTTCCAAGACACATCCGGCAGGTGGGTTGATCTGGGAGAACCGTTCCAGCATGTATTTACAGACAACAACCAGATACAGGTATGCGAAAGGCGTGAAAAGTTCAGTCATTCCCTGGGTGACATTGAACTGGTGCAGATCATTTTGCCCAACATCTACATTGTGCACGGCGACATGCGGCTGAAAGATCCAAAGTTCAGGGTACGTGCCACCAATACTTTCGACACGGTGGAGCTGCACTTTGCCCTCACTGGTGACGGCATCGTGGAGAATCACGTCTATAATGCCCGGTACAGCTTCAGCCCCAACATGCACAATATCTTTTACATGCCGGAACTTGATGGCATTGCCGCTTACTCCTGCAAGACGCCATTCACTTTTCTCGAAATACATTTGAAGCGTGATTATTTCCTCGCTATCACACAAAATACTACGCCTACGTTAGAACGCTTTGCCGAGAAAGTGGCGGGTAGCAAGTATGTAACTATCGGCAACGAATGCATGCCCATTACGCTGGATATGCACCGCTGCCTCCATGAAATTATCAATTGCCGCTTTAAGGGTGGGTTGAAACAACTTTTCCTTCAATCCAAATGCATAGAGCTGCTGGCGATGCAGGCAGAAGCCGTAGAAGCCGTTGCACATCCGGAAGATAAGCGTGTCCTGAAATCCGGTTACGAAAAAGATTGCATCCTATACGCACGCGAATACCTGTTGGAACATCTTACCGATCCGCCTTCGCTGCAGGAACTGGCCACCCTGGCCGGCACCAATACCTTCAAACTCAAAAACGGGTTCAGGGAATTATTCAATACGACTGTTTTTGGTTATCTCAACGAAGTAAAGCTCACCCAGGCCAGAGAGCTGCTGTTATCAGGGTTCACTATCAAAGATGTGGCAGACCAGCTGGGATATTCATCTGTACAGCATTTCGGGACAGCCTTCCGCAAAAAATTCGGCGTATCTCCGGGAAAGGCACGGTGATAAAATAAAAATCCGGGAACATGGTGTCATATTCCCGGATGTATAGCGTCAACTTATATCTCTATTGCTCCACGGTATCCATTTCTTCAGGCGGCGCAAAAGTAATCTGCTCTGTTATCTTTACCGGCAGCACTTTACCATCAGCAGTTACATATTCGTATGATTCACCTATCCGGCATAACGCCGGGAAGGAGTATTTAATAATGGTGGCGCCGCTAAAAACTGTTTCATCCAGCATCAAGTCGTTATACTGCGTTGTAGCAACAGGCTGGCCGTTTATACCGAGTATCGTGAAGAGACTTCCATTCATGCCGAGAAAACCTTTGCCATTGGCTTCTATCATAATCTTTTCATAACCAGGTGTGATGATCACTTTGCCATCAAGGGAAGCGAGGCCCAGTTTGTGACCATAGCTGCTGCCGTCCGCTTTCTGCAGCATCAGGTATTTGCCCACTGCCAGATCATCCGGATAGTTGCTGGATGCACGTTCGTATTCTACCGGAACAATTATCCTGCCGGTGCTGTCGGCGAAACCATACAACCACTGGCTGGTACGTTCATCTCCTGGTTTTTTACGAAAGAGCGCCAGTGCACCGTTTGGCAGGATGGCCACATCATCATAATCAACAGGTACTACGGTTTTACCTGTTACATCTACAAAACCGGCTTTGTTATTGGTTCTCACCACAGCTACCCCTGACTGGAACCAGGAGATACCTGACGTTTTCTCTGCGTCTGTTCCATTGTCTGTCATCGGAAAGGCAGCCGATACACTTTTGCCGGTCACTACATTCCAGAGGAACGATTTGCTTCCGTCAGAGACATTGAGTATCCCTTTTGCGGGGGTACCGCTTACTATTGTATAAGGCAACGGGGAGATCTTTTTTGTTGACAGGTTATATAGTGCGTACTGGTGTTGCTCACCCTTCTGTGATTCCAGCAGGTAAAGCTTTTCAGCTACCTGCAAGATATAATTATAAACGGGTTCCAACAGCTTATCACCGGCCTGGTTGTAAAGGCCATAGCGGGTTCCATAGCCGGGAGCGGGAATGTTTACACCTACTTCTATCAATGTGCTGTCGTTTTCCAGTGCCGTTATGGATTCGTATGCTGCCGGCGGTACAACCAGCTTTTTGTTTTCTGTATCATAGAGACCACGGCCGGCTGTTGTTTTTACTTCCAGGAAACGGGTGGCCAGTCCGGGTACGCTGCGATATTCCTCGTAAGCGGGTGGCAGTAACAGTACGCCGTCAACAGTATACAGTCCTTTCTGCTGCTTATATATCACCTCGATTGTGCCGGGGAGGTAGTTGTCGTGGTCCGTATAGGCCTCCACTTCGTGAAACGCAGGTTCCACCAGTTTTCCTGACGCGGGGTTATAGAGACCGTACAATGCTTTTTGTTTGAGCACATAGCGTTGTACAGTACTGCCATCGGCAGCTTCGGCTTTGAGCGATTCAATGGCATTGTAATTATTTTTCAGGAGGAGATTACCGGAAGTGTCTGCAAGATTGAAACCGCCATTGAGTGGTACTACGGCGTACAGATCATCATAACAAAACACGTCGCCGCTGAATTTCAGATCGGTCAGTATTTTACCGTTGTTGTTCACCAACCCTGTCTTGCCATTTTTGCTGACCTGTATGAGAGGGCCGCTTACAAAATCGGCGTAGGGGTATTTGATGGCATCGTAGCTGTAATCCAGCAGCTGTTGGCCATCTCTGGCTATCAGTCCATATTTGCCATTCTTTTTTGCAACGAGCATACTGTTGCCGATCACCTCTACGTCTGTATACTCTGGTTCGCCGTATACTTTTTGCTGCGGGATATTAACAACTACTTTTTTGCCGTTCTTTGTGAAGGCTTTCACCCATTCATCGCTGCGCATACTGAAGTGCTCGTGGTCGTATTCAAATGGTATCAATACTATGTTCGTAAAGCTTACCACACCCCATTTGCCATTCTTCCTGGCGTAGGCATAATCGCTTTTCCGGCCGCAGCCACCGCAGTAATCAAATTTCTCATATTCGGCAGGGATCACCAGTTTCTTCGCGGATACGCTGTAGACGCCCCATTTCCCGTGTTGTTTCACATCAAAATGATCATCATCCATTGCCCCCACATCTTCAAACTCCAATGGTACCAGCATGTTACCGCGCGTATCTGCTAATACCGATTTGCCGTTGCGTGATAGTACCAGGCATGTTTTCCATTTCAGCTCAATGGTATCATAATCCGGTTTTACCCACCATTTCCCGTTGCCCATGACGCCAACCTTTCCGTCTTTCTTTACAATAAGTAATTGCTCCTCTTCATTGTCGTGAATGTTAAGGTACCCATTGTGCAGGTCAGTGACACTGTCAACCGGATGATATGCCTGAATGATCTGGTCAAATGCCTTTGCACCGGTAGTATCTATGAACCAGCTTTTGTTATTGCTTTCTATGCGGGCCAATCCCTTCACGAATGTGGAGCCCTTCTGCCCTGCCGCTGCTATTGCGACGTGCAGTGAGATAATAGTAAGGGTTAAACGTAGTTTCATGCTACAGTTATTTTTAGTATGCATTGATTTCAGCGGCTTTATAAGGCAATGGATTTCCGTTCCTGTCCAGGTAATAGTACCATGTTCCTTTTTTAACCAGTACAGGGAAAATATTATTATTCCAGGAGTTGTTCTTCAGCAGTTCATCGTATTCAGCAGGGATCAGGATCCTGCCGCTGGCGTCCGCCAGTCCTTTCTTTCCATCTTTCTCCAGATCATATATACCGGAACTCTGATTATAGTCGATGTCACTGTACGCGGGCCCGAGTATGACCATTCTACCAATACGGTACCGGAGGCGTGCAACAATTTCCATTCTTTGCCAATCTGCACCTTTGCGAAGAGGCCATCGAAGCGGTTCAGCCAATCAGCCTGCTGTTGCGCGGTGGCTGGCAGGGGCAATAACCATGCAATAGCCAGGAGACCAGCTATGTACTTTATGTTTTTCATCATTACAACGGTCATGAATATATTATTTTCCCGACAGATGTAAAGATGCCGTTCTTTTACCTTCTGCCCTAACTTTTAACCTATATATACTATCTACAGAATAAGGGAGCGTATCTACAAAATATCTACAACAGCTATCAACCGGTAGCTGATAGCTGTTGGTATCGTTATTGGAGTTGCTTATATACGGCCCTGTCCATTTTTATATCCAGCTTCTTATACATCGCTGCCGGATCGAAGCCCTGGCGGCGGTATTCGGCCTGCACTACTTCGCGGGCATGCTGCAGGGCATTTTCACTGGCCCATACAGCAACGGTTACAACACTGAGGGCGCCATCTGCCTCCGTATGTTCATAGGCGTTATCTTCGATGAAGCCGGGCAGTGTTTTGATCAGCGCCCTGTTGATCTGTAATCTTTCTATAAATGTTGCTCTGGCTGCGGCGGGCATAGTGAATTTGTCGATGAATATCTGCCGGGTAGATGCGTGCTGGTTCATAGTTGTACTTTTTACGGTTTTGTTAGTAGATGTAGTTTGTGAAAATGACTGGCTGCTGCAAAGGAGCAGGATGCTCAGGAATGCGGGCAGCGATAGATGTTTCATACTATGTTTGTTTTTGTTAATGCAAACTTAGCAGGAAGAGCAGGGCAGGAATTGTAAAAAATCATTGATTTACCAGAAGGACCCGGTTTTGAAGAAATCGAGGGGGGACTGACCGGTGAAACGTTTGAAATCACGGATAAAGTGGGCCTGATCGAAATAACCGGCGGCATAAGCCAGAGAGGTGAGGCTGGCGCCGGGGGTATAAGTATTGATGAGATGCCGCAGCCGGATGATGCCAGCAAATTGTTTGGGTGTGGCTCCAATGGTTTTACGGAACCTTTTTTCAAAAGGATCGCGGCTGATGGGCAATGTCTTCATGAGTTCCTGAATGCGGATGTCGCCGTTGGCGGATCTGATTTGCCGTATCGCTTCATCTACCAGCAGATCGGTGGAATTGTCCGGCCTGAGCAGGCTACATAGTAATTCTTCCACAATAGCGATACGCTGCCGGTGCTGCTTCGCTTCTGACAACCGCTCCTCCGTTTCGTATATGCGCTGCCGTGGTATCAGGTCTCCAAGCGGCGTGCTGGCGTTAAACAGCTCATGCAACGGCTGCCTGAAAAAGGCAGACGGACCGCCATCGCGGAAAATTACCAGCAGCATAGCCGTATCTTTTTCATAGCTCAGCAACCTGGGCACCTGTCTGATACCCGCCATTCCTGACGACGGCAAAGAGAGGCCTACCCCTTCCTGCATACCGGCGACCGCGCCGCGTATCCTGAAAGACATCACCAGCGCGGTATCCGGCAACGTTCTGTTTACCATGCCATCTTCACTCTCTACTATCAGGTAACTACTGATAAAAGGCCGAAGAACAACTGACGGCTGTACTTTTGTTGTTTTAATTGTTGGCTGTGATTTATTGATGAGCGAAAAATGTCTGAACTGTGATTCGTTTGATTTTATTGATTTTTCTGATGAACGAAGATCAAAGCGAAGATAATGTAGTAACTTAAATGTTGATTAATGATGTATAAGTTAAACTCCCGTAAAAATCACTGTCCATGTCTTTACCTCATCTCACTACCACCCGGTTGAAACTGCGCGCACTTTCCGATCAGGATGCGCCACAGATACATGAGCTAAGAGCTGATCCCGATATTGCCAGTCTGCTGGGCCGTCCGGTTTCCGGAGGCATAGAAGATGCGCTCGCACATATCGACAGGATCAGGAAAGCGGAGCAATCCTGGTATTGGGCTATCACGCTGAAAGACGATGATACGCTGATAGGCACCATCTGTTACTGGAACCTGGAACCGGAAATAAAGAAAGCTGAATTAGGTTATGAACTGCTGCCCACTCATCACCGGAAGGGCTTCATTACAGAAGCGATCCGGGAGGTGCTGCGGTTTGGTTTTCATGAAATGGGAACAGACATCATTACCGCCCTCCCATCAGTAAATAACAAGCCGTCCATCGCTGTGCTGGAGCAGCTTGGTTTTTACGTCGATGAAAACTTTGCACCTACTGACGAAGATGAAGCTCTCTTAATCCCTTTTGTGTTGCGTAAGGCAGATTATGAGGGCTAGTATCCTCTGTTAGTGTTGGTTTTCTGCATAGTTCAACATCCACACCTTGCCGAATTTATCTTTCAAAACGGCGAAGAGCGCGCCCCAGGAGGCTTTCTTCAATGGCTCCACCACCTGGCCGCCGGCGCTCAGTTTTGCATAAACATCGTGGATAACCGCTTCATTATCAAAGTTGAGGGAAAGGTCCATCTCATTACCGGGAATGAAGCCGCCAGGAGGGTTCATATCTGTGCCCATCAGCACCATACCGTTGCTGACAAGCATGGAATGCATCAGTTGATCTTCCATTCCGGCCGGACAACGTTCTGCCATCGGCGAATCTTTAATGGTCGTCATCGTCAGCTCGCCGCCAAAGCATTCTTTGTAGAAGGTCATCGCCTCACGGCACCGGCCGTTGAATTTAAGATAAGGAGATAATTGAGTGCCCATAACTATTGATTTTGCTACTACAAAGCTCGTGTTAGCCGGGCAGAAAACGCAGGGGTGAATACGGCATTTTGAGGGGGTGAATACGAATTGTTATCTTTGGTAAAGACGCATTAATCTCCTGTAATTATGAAAACCATTTCGGTCCTGATTCCTGAGGGGGATATCAGCATCAATATTGTTGAAGGCATCTATCATATTTTCCTGGAAGCCAACAAAACGCTTGTCAGAAGTGGCAGGAAACCCGTTTTTCATTTTCAGCTTGTTGGTAAAAGAAGGGATAACTTCTTTAAGGAAAACTTCTTCAGCATCCATCCTAACTATCTCATCAATGAGGATTTCAGAACAGATCTCCTGATCATTCCGGCGTTACACGGAGATATTATGAGGGGGCTGGAACAGAACCAGGACCTGCTGCCGTGGATCGTGGAGCAGTATGAGCGGGGCATTGAAGTGATGAGCCTGTGTACTGGCGCATTCCTGCTGGCATCCACAGGGCTGTTATCAGGCAGAAGCTGTACCACGCACTGGATACATGCCAATGAATTCCGGGAAATGTTTCCCGATATAACCCTGGTGAAGGACGAAATTATGACATATGAACACCGTATCTATACCAGTGGGGCCGCCTATTCCTACCTGAACCTGATCCTGTATATCGTGGAGAAACACTGCGGCCGTGATATTATGCTGATGGTGGCTAAGATCTTTGCGATAGATGTGAGCCGGCAGCGTCAGTCGCACTTCATTATCTTCCAGGGATATAAGCAACATCACGACGATTGCATCCTGCGTGCGCAGGAGTATATCGAGAACAACTACCAGGAGAAGATCACGGTAGACCAGCTGGCGGCACAGGTAGCGCTGGGCCGGCGCAATTTCGAGCGCCGCTTCAAAACCGCTACCTCCAACTCGGTAGTGGCATACATGCAGAAAGTAAAAATAGAAGCTGCCAAGAAGCTGCTGGAGGGTGGTCACAAGACCGTGAATGAGGTGATGTATGAAATCGGTTATAATGATACCAAGGCTTTCCGGGATACCTTTCGAAAGATAACGGGGATGTCGCCGCTTAACTACAGGACCAGCTTTAGCAGGGAAACGATGGCTTTCAGTGATTAGGATATAGCTTTTAGCCTTTAGTAAAAGCTGAAGGCTAAAAGCTATGTCTTTTTACAGGAACATACCGCCGGAGGCTTCGAGGCGTTGTGCGTTCACCCATTTAGCATCGTCGCTGCACAGGAAGGCCACTACGCCGCCTACATCATCGGGGAGTCCTACCCTGCCGAGTGCAGTCTGTGAAGCCAGGAATGAATTCAGGTCCTTATTGTCGCGCACCGCGCCGGCGCCGAAGTCCGTTTCAATTGCGCCGGGCGCCATTACATTCACGCGGATACCCCTCGGTCCCAGTTCTTTGGCAAGGTATTTTGTGAGTGTTTCAATAGCGCCTTTCATAGATGCATAGGCAGCATACCCGGGTGTACTGAAACGCGCCAGGCCAGTAGAGATATTCACAATGCCGCCACCATCTGTTATCAGGGGCAATGCCTTCTGCGTCAGGAAAAATACTCCTTTGAAATGTACATTCATCAGGCGGTCAAACTCTTCTTCTGTAGTTGCCGCAAATGAGGCGTGTACTCCCATACTGGCATTATTCACCAGGTAATGGAACTGCTCAGCCTGGAAGTTGTCTTTCAGGACAGTGGCCAGTGAGGTAAAAAAGGTATCGAAGCTCTTTACGTCTCCCATATTCAGCTGGAGTGCCACTGCTTTGGCTCCCAGGTCGTTTATTTCTTTTACTGCGGCCGCTGCTTCCTGCTGCCGGGTATTATAGGTAAGGATAATATCCGTTCCTTTTTTTGCGAGGCTCAGGGCCATGTTTTTCCCCAGTCCACGGCTGCCGCCGGTTATCAGGGCTATTTTCTTTGTCTGTGTCATCTGTATTGTTTTTGTTTTCTGACAAGACAAAGGTAGAGCCGAACTACCTGGCGGAAATGGTGATAGTTTCAGTATTTTGCGAAGACCCCATTATTTTTTACAGGGTCTCAGGCACGATTTTTCAGCTTCCCACTTTTGCGAGTTGATCAAGCTGGCATATTTTCTTCATCAGCAGGCCTGTCTGCGGATCATTGCCACGCATGAACAGCTGTGCATCAAATATCTCAAAGCCCCAGCGCTGATAAAACCTGATGGCATCCGTGTTGCGCTCCCACACAGCCAGCCAAACTGTGGGCAGGCCTTGACTGGCGGCATATTGCAGGCACCATTGCATCAGGAAAGCGCCAATCATTCTACGATGCCAGGCTTTGAGCACATAGAGTCTTTCGATCTGCAATGCTTCGCGGTACAACAGCGAATCGGGTGCATTGCCCGTACTGAGTTTGGCATAGCCCGTCAGTTCATCATCATAGAAGGCCATGATGGTTCTGCTCTGCGGCTCTCTGAGTGCAGCACTGATGGCATCAATGCTGAATGCCACACTGATGTAGTCGTCCAGGTCGTCGGTGGACATTTTACCGAGGTATGTTTCCCTGAATATCTTTCCTGCCACTGCGGCCAGTGGTCCTATATCCTCATGCGTAGCGGGTCTGAGGCGAATCTTATCTTTTTCCATTGCCGTTCATTTGCTGATTTGTAGTTGCAAAGCTGCGGTATTCCCGGGAGCAGGAATATCATTATCGGGAGAAAAAATTGTAAGATCGGGAGTGGATTATTGGCATTTGCCGGGGCTTACACCAAATTTCTTTTTATAGGCTTTGCTGAAATAAGCGGGAGATGAGTATCCGGTTTCGAAGGCGATCTCACTGATCTGCTTTCCGGTGTTCAGTAGCAGTACCCTGGCTTGTTCCAGCCGGCAGCTGATCAGGTAATCTATTACGGAACTGCCGAATAGTTCGCGGAAACCGTTCTTCAGTTTAAATTCATTGAGGCCATGTTGTTTTGAAAGGTTTGTCAATGACAATGGCTGTGTATAATTTTCTTCGATAAAGTTTTTCACGGCGTAGAGCTTATCCCTGTCTGTGTTACGCTTTACAAAAAAGGCCGGGTGGATTGTCTTCTCACTCGCCGCGGTAGCGAAGAGAACAAGCAGCTCTGTTGCTTTTGCACGCAAATAGAGTTTCTTCACATCATGGGCAAAGGGACAGTTTAGCACATCATCGATACATCTTTCAATAGCTGGCGTCATTGGCAGCCAGTGTTCTGAAAACAGGGCCGGGCGGCCACCGGCGGCCATGTCTGCGAAACTGCCCATCGCAATATTTCCTTCATCAATAAAATCGAAGAAGCAATCGCGTGTGACCTGCAGGGAAAACATCTCCGAGGTATTATCTACATGCGACATACAGCTGTCCAGCTCCGCGGAGTAGAGCATATTGAACTGTCCTCTTCTGAGCGCATACTGTCTGTTGAGCTGATAATAGCTGATATTGGTATGTCCTTGTTTATTGAAGTAGATTTTCACCGCATCGAGGTCGTTCTTTATTTCATAGGAAGTAGCCGACTGTTGGCTGAATACACTGAAGGCCATGCGGTGTCCGTCGAAGCACCAGTTGCGGAAAGTCATACCAGCATGTTCCATGCGGATGGTTTCGTAGCTTTCCGTCAGCCCTTTACTATTGAATGCATCCAGGGTGATTGCGTTATTGTAAAACGAAGTTGGCTGATGCTGATGACTGAACACTAAAGGCATACCCTAAATTTGAGGTAAATTTAAGTGTTTGCCGGTAGATCCGGAGATTAATTCCGGGCAGCCAGCCAGGCTTTCAGTATTTCGCGCTCTTCTGTGCTGAGTTTAATCTCATCGCCTTTAGGCATACGGCCTTTTACAAATACCTGCGTGTTGATGGCATTTGCATGCCGCTCCATATTGCGGGCGTTGAACACTTTAAAAGGATTGTTTCTGATATGGCAAACATTGCATTTGGTTTGTAATACCAGTAGTGCTTTTTCCTTCAGCTGTTCATCGCCGGTACGGGCGGCGGCAGCGTTGGAGAACAGGAAGCAGATCACAGTAAGGATGGCGGTGGTAAAGCGTTTCATATATATACGTTGTTAATTTTAAAACAAAGCTACTATGACGCTTTCCCGGAAAATAGAACAAAACCGACGGGCCGGGCAGAATTTTTTCTATACATTTATATAAAACAGGGATTAGGTATTCGTTATCAGGTATTCGTATTTTATTCCTGATAGCTAAAAGCTAATAGTTAATCTCTGCTTAACCTGTTCACCCAAAAAGAGCGCGACATGACATTTCAAAACCGTACTATTTTTATCACCGGCGCGAGCCGGGGCATAGGAGAAGCCATAGCACTGAAACTGGCAGCAGCGGGCGCCAACATTGTGATTGCTGCCAAGAGCGTGGAAGAAGATCCCAGGCTGGGAGGCACTATTTATTCTGTTGCGCAGGCAGTAGAGCAGGCGGGCGGCAAGGCGCTGCCCGTACAGGTAGACATCCGGGATGAGGCCCAGATACAACAGGCCATACAACAGGCTGCAGAGAAATTTGGCGGCATCGATGTACTGATCAACAATGCATCTGCCATACAGCTCACCAACACAGAGCAAACACCAGCCAAAAGATTTGACCTGATGCATTCCATCAATGTACGTGGTACTTTCCTTGTTACGCAGCATTGCATCCCTTATCTGAAGAAGGGTAATAATCCGCATATCCTCACTTTATCACCACCGGTAAACCTGGACCCTAAGTGGCTGGGGCCTCACGTGGCCTACACCATTACCAAGTACAATATGAGCATGCTTGCCCTGGGATGGGCGGAGGAGCTGAAACAATACGGCATTGCGGCCAACTCATTATGGCCGGCCACTACCATCGCCACTGCGGCTGTCCGCAACCTGCTGGGCGGGGAAGCGCTCATTCAGCGAAGCCGCAAACCTTCCATCATAGCAGATGCAACATACCATATACTCAGCAAACCTGCCACCTCCTGCACCGGCAATAACTTCATTGATGAAGCGGTACTGAAAGCGGAAGGCATCACCGATTTTGCCCAGTATGATGTGACGCCGGGCGGTAAACTGTATCCAGACTTATTTTTATAATACATCCGGCTGTCGGGATTTAGCTGACCGCTAAATCCTGACAGCTAAGAGACCTGCATAAAAATCAGGAATAGGACTACTTCTAATGCCTTCCAGTGTTTCCTCCAGCGGATAAGCCACCTTCCGGATAACGGGATTAAAAAAAGCAGCCGGCGCGCCGGTATGATGCTGATCTATCTGCAACAGTACGTAAGTAGCCATCCCATCCTGCTCTTTGGTGCGCCCTACCGATCCCGCATTCACCAGCAGCTTTTCACCATTGTAAAGGTGACGGATATACGATATATGCGTGTGCCCTACTACGAGGGCATCGGCCTGTTGTTGCTGCATCATCTGAAAGAGATCATCTTCATCGTGTTGCTGATAAAGGTATTCATCATTGCTGCGCAGGCTACCGTGGGCAAGCATCAGTTTATACCTACCAAAATGTAATTGTATAAAAGCGGGAAGATTGGCCAGGAAACGGCTGTTGTCTGGTGTGATGGTAGCTTTGGTGTAATTGATGGCGGTAATTCTGGCGGCTGTTTCTTCCGGGCCGTGCTTACTGAGTGGCACGATAGGAAGATCAAAGGCGATACGTTCATCGTGATTGCCCATGATCACCGGAATATGTCTTCGCCTGATCAGGCTGATCACTTCATTATGCCAGGGAGCTGCATCTGTGAGGTCGCCGAGGCAGTATATCTGGTCAGCCCCACGCTGTGAAATATCCGCCAGCACTGCGTTGAGCGCCGGCAGGTTGCCGTGTATGTCGCTGATAATCGCAATATTGAGCATAGTTCCGTTCTTTTAAATACCGGAACAATACTAGAAAATTATTGCGATGATTTACCCCCTGACCACTAAATAACACCATTATTAGCATCAATAATACCAGGGCTTAGCTTTCAGAGAGTTCTTTTACTTTCTGCAAGGCTTTAGGCCACATGGCAGAAAACATTTCCTTAAATTCCCCGGTTATATCCATGTTTACTTCCAGTTCGGTGCCGCCATTGCTTTCTTTCAACGTGTAGTTCTCATGCGCCCCGGCCCATGTCTGCGCCCTTTCGCTGGTAGTATCTTCTACCCCATTGTTTATTTCGCCCAGGTGTTTGAACGACATAAATTCATTGGGGATCTTTTCTTCGATAAGTGATACCATACCCGAGTTACTATTATCGACAAACAATACCTTGCTACCTTTCTTCCAGTTGTCGGTCCGAACGCCGGAATCTTCAGAGAAGGCGGATGCCCAGACTTTGTAGGTATCCTCATTCCAGAGTACATCCCATACTTTTTCCCGTGGTGCTTTGATAGCGATGTTAAAGTGGATCTTTTCCATAACGATTTTTTTTGTGATGAGGAGAATTGATTAGCTAATAGTACGATAGCAAATATCGATTCCTTTTACGGGAATAGCGGGGGGATAACGCGACAATATCAAGGGTGAAGTGCGACAGAAAAATGTCTGAACTGTGATTTTTGTGATTTTTTTGATGATCATGATATACGAAGATAAAAGCGTATAATCTGAAAGTATTGAGATTACATTGATTAGCTGATAGTACGATAGCAAATATCGCTTCCTTTTGCGGGAATAGCGGGGGGATAATGCGACAATATCAAGGGTGAAGTGCGACAGAAAAATGTCTGAACTGTGATTTTTTTGATTTTTTTGATGATCATGATATACGAAGATAAAAGCGTATAATCTGAAAGTATTGAGATTACATTGATTAACCGCTTTGATAAAACAAAAGCGATCTTCGCATATCATGATCATCACAAAAATCACAAAAATCACAGTTCAGACATTCTAAATCATTTATTTACGAGTTTCATATAGTTTTCACTATAACGGGCGCCAGTGTCGGGATATTTCTTATATTCATCTCCCGAAATATCAAAAATCAGATCTTCCTGCTTATCTTTCCCGTTGATCTACATACATAAAATAAAACCACCGTTTATGAGAAAACTTTCCCTTTTTATGCACACCACGCTGGATGGCTTTGTTGCAGGGCCTAACGGAGAAATGGACTGGATTAAGGTAGACGATGAAATGTTTGAATACGCAGGTATGCGCACCAGTAATGCAGACACGGCACTATACGGCCGTGTTACCTATCAGATGATGGATGCTTACTGGCCAACTGCCGCGGACCAACCCAGTGCTTCCAAACATGATATTGAACATTCGAACTGGTATAATAGTGTACATAAAGTAGTGTTGTCGCAATCCATGCGCGGCGAAGAACCTGAAAATACTACTATTGTGAGTGATGATATTGCTGCAAAGATCAGTGAGCTGAAACAGCAACCCGGTAAAGAGATCTTAATATTTGGCAGTCCTACTGCCTCGCATATACTCTCGCAGGCAGGGCTGATAGACGAATACTGGCTCTTTGTCAATCCCATTGTCCTGGGCAATGGCATACCGCTTTTTAAAGGCATCACCTCTCCGGTTCAGTTGCGGTTACAAAAAAGTGTACCCTTTAAAACAGGGGTGGTGGGGTTGTTCTATGAGAGGGAAAATGTCTGAACTGTGATTAATGTGATTAGTTTGATTAGTTTGATGAACGAAGATAAAAGTGAATAGCCGATTTAGTATTGTCAGATTATACACTTTGCTCTTTTCCGGAAACGGAATGATATAGCTATTCACCACCCGGAACTGTCCATATGTCAAATATCTTTTTACACACCTTGCCACCACGGTAGGTTTGTGTAAAAATGATCACTATGCAACCTTCTACTACATCCACTCCTCGCCAGGCATACCTGGACTGGCTCCGAATCATAGCTATTATCGGCGTACTGATACTGCATTCCGGCATGCCTTACGCCACTGACCTTGGCTGGCATATCCGTAACGCTACCACCAGCAATGTGCTATTGGAAGTCAACGTGTTCCTGCACCGCTTCCGCATGCCGTTGCTGTTCTTCATTTCCGGCACAGTGAGCTATTACATGCTGCAGCGCCGCAGCGGCGGCGGTTTTATCGGGCTGCGTTTCAGGCGCCTGTTTATTCCGCTGGTGGTGGGCATGCTGCTCATTGTGCCGCCGCAGGTATATATGGAACGGCTTACACAGGGCTTCAAAGGCAACTTCTGGGATTTCTATCCAACCATCTTCACCACCGGCGTTTATCCGCATGGTAATATGAGCTGGCATCACCTGTGGTTCATCCTTTACCTTCTGGTATATGATATTATCTGTGCCCCGCTGTTTGTCTGGCTGATGTCACCCAAGGGGAAACATTTCCTGCAACGCTTCAGTGCCAACAGGTATATTCATTACCTGTTCATGATTCCCGGTGTCTTAATCTATGCCTTCTTTGCCGCCAGGTTCGAGGAAACACATGACCTGATCCATGACTATGCCTTTGCACCTTACTGGTTGTTCTTTGTACTGGCAGGTTTTATCTGTATTGCCAATCCTGTTTTCATGGACAACATTGAACGCAGCAGGCGTCTTTCCTTTGCCTTCGCATTTCTTAGTTTGCTGTTCATTAACTACCTGCGCTGGAATCAGCTGGAAGATTATACCTATGTACAGGGCGTCATCGTCAGGAGCATTGCATCCCTCTCCGCCTGGACGTGGGTATTCACCGCCGTTGGTTATGGGAAGAAGTACCTTAACAAGTTCCATCCTTCGCTCAACTATCTCAACCAGGCCGTATATCCGTTCTATATATTACACCAGACCGTAATTGTGATCATCAGCTATTACCTGGTGCAGCCAAGGGTTTCAGACGATGTAACGATGAAATATTTCTTTACGGTGGGTGTGACACTCTTTATCAGTATGAGTATCTTCCATTTGTTTATCCGCCCCTTCCCGGTGATGCGTACACTCTTTGGTATGAAGCCGGAGAAAAAGGAAAAAGAAAGGGAAAAGGAAGCAGTTATATCCTCTGAAACTGCCGTGGCAGCGACTATATAAGAACTGATAAATAGTTGTATCTTTCAATTGGTAATATGAAAGCATTCTGGAAATATATCTTTCCCGCGCTCTATGGCCTCCTGGTGTATTTTACGATACGCCTGCTGCTGGACAGCGCTGTTGAGCAGCAATTCTGGCGCCGGCCTTTGCTGCTCAACACCATCGAAATCATCACCTGTATCATTACCGGTTATATCATCATCGGGGTGCTCAACCGTCTGATCAGCTATTTCAATCAGACCGCTGTCAATACTTTCAACTACCGGAATATGGGCAGGGAAGTACTGTACGTTATCATCGCCACGCAGGTGATCGTGAACGTTATCATCACTACCATGGCCTCCGTTACAGACAATGGATTACAATGGGTAGATGTGTTCGACATCAACACCATACCTTTAATGTATGCACTCATTTATTACAGTATACGACGCAGTAACAACCTGTTACAGGCGTATGTGGAAAACAGGATACAGCTGGAGAAAATCACCAACGATAAACTACAGACAGAACTGAAGTTCCTGAAAGCACAATACCATCCGCATTTCCTGTTCAACGCGCTGAATACGATCTATTTTCAGATGGATACCGATATTGCGGCTACCAAAAGAACTGTGGAGAAATTCTCGGAGCTGCTGCGTTATCAACTGTATGACCAGCAGCAGACAGTAAGCATTGGCAATGAAATCAGGCACCTGCAGAATTTCATCGATCTCCAGCAGGTACGCTCTTCCTCAAAGCTGCAGCTACAAGTGGATTTCGACAACAGTATTCAGCATGAACAGGTGTATCCCCTGCTGCTGCTCCCGCTCGTGGAAAATGCATTCAAGTATGTGGGCGGCGATTATCATCTTCGCATTACCTTAAAGAAAGAGGGTCACCATATCATTTTCACGGTAGAGAATTCTATCCCGGCGGAGATCCCTATTGAAAGAACCGGCGGCATCGGTCAGGAGAACTTAAAACGCAGGCTGGAGCTGCTTTACCCGGACAATCACACATTTACTGCGCAAATGAAGGACCACAGTTTCCTTGCAGAATTAAGATTAACTTTAAACCATGAGTGAGCTGAATATAAGCTGTATCATTACCGACGATGAACCTATCGCAGCGGCGGGCCTGAAGGGCTATGCAGAGAAAACCGGTTTTCTGCACGTTGCCGCCGTATGTGAAAATGCCATACAGCTCAACAATGTACTAAAGCAGCAGCCGGCAGACCTCCTGTTTCTTGATATAGAGATGCCCTATATTACGGGCATCGAGTTCCTGAAAAGCTTTCCCAATCCACCCAAAGTGATCTTCACTACAGCTTACGAACGTTATGCCATACAGGGCTTTGACCTCGATGTGCTGGATTACCTGCTGAAACCTGTGTCATTCGAACGCTTTCTGAAGGCCGCCAATAAAGCATATGATTATTTCTCGGCAGAGCGCACCGAACCACGTGACTATCTCTTCGCCAAAGCCGATAACAAACTGGAGAAAATACTTTTCAGCGACATTCTCTTTATAGAAGCTATGGAAAACTATGTTGCCATCTATACAGCTGAAAGAAAAATAGTAACGCATGCTACGCTGAAATCTGTGATGGAGAACTTACCTCCAAAGCAATTCATACAGCCGCATAAGTCCTATATCGTGAGCATACAGCGCATCCGGGCTATTGAAGGGAATGTGCTGCACATCGGTAAGTATGAAGTGCCAATCAGCAAGTATCAAAAGGAAGACGTTATGAAACGGATACTATGATAATGATTTCCGGGGAACCGCTATTCACTATAAGCGTCAAAACCACCAACAACATCATCAGTTACAGATACCAGCCCAAGACGGCTACCATCTTCCGCCGTACTCCGTGAGCCTGCTAGTCCGGTTAAGATGAACGACCTGTTCCAGCCCTTCCGGCAGCTGGAGGAAGGCAGGGCAGGCACCGGCCTCTATGTCAGCAAACTATGCATTACCGCGCTGAGCGGTGAGATCTTCGTCTACAGCGAACCTACGGGTACCACATTCATGTTTTATGTTACGCTGCCGACAACTTTCTAAACGTATTCTCCGTATAAAAAATATTTTGAGCATCTCACCAAAAAATTGCAAATTGTAGTGGTAATCCTGTTTTAAAATACCACGAACGGAAACGTATTTGCTCCATTAAAGCGGTAGCAGCGATATTGGAAGCCTGTACCCGAAAAACCTTTACAACAATAGCTTTCGGATAAGGTATAGCAAAACTTTATTTAACCTGAAAACCTGATATGCGCGGTTATTTAATCAGTATACATGAATGGAAATCATGTTATCTCACATTGCCAACTACCAGTAACGTATACACGCCGTGCATCAGTTAACAGCAATTCAAACCACATGAACGCACCCTCTTTCACAACGGAACACCAGGACCAGGCCATTGTGCCCGCCAGGCATCTCGATTTCAGCCTGTTTTACTTTGGCAACGCTGATATTTATGATGATGAAAACAATAAGTATAAACTACTTACGGAAGGCGCCAAATATGGCGACAGACACGGCTATACTGCCATATGGACACCGGAGCGCCACTTCAATGAATTTGCAGGCCTGTACCCCAATCCGTCTGTACTAGGCGCCGCTATTGCAGCCATTACCAAAAATATAGGCATCAGGGCGGGCAGCGTTGTAATACCTCTACACAATCCGTTGCGTGTTGCAGAAGACTGGTCGGTGATCGACAATCTCTCCGGCGGCCGTGCAGGCATCGCCTGCGCTTCGGGCTGGCAGGCCAACGACTTTGTACTGGCGCCGGATAACTACCGGAACCGTCATGAGGTGATGTATAAAAATATTGAAACCATTCAGCGTCTGTGGAAAGGAGCGTCCATTGATTTTGAAGATGGCAACGGCCATCTCAAGGATACGCGGATATTCCCCAGGCCGATACAGCCGCAGCTGCCGATGTGGGTTACCACCAATGGCAACCTCGATACATTCCGCTCTGCCGCCCGCCTCGGACTAAACATACTCACCAACTTCTGGGGCAGCTCTCCGGAGGAGTTACGGTCAAGGATACAGGCGTACCGTGAAATATGGGCTGAAAGCGGCCATCCCGGCGAAGGGAAAATAGTGCTGATGCTGCACACCTATATAGCTGAAACCCGCGAGGCTGCGTATGAAAAAGCCCGTAAGCCACTCATTCATTATCTGCGTTCTTCATTCGGATTGTTTAAAACCAACGCTATCAGCGGTGGTAATCCGGATACAGAGAGCTTTACACCGGAAGAGATAGAGAGCATGCTGGATTATTCCTTCACGAGGTATGTTTCCGGCTCCAGCCTTGTGGGCTCTCATGAAGATGCATTGGAAGTATTACAGAAAGTCAGCAGCATAGGCGTGGATGAAATTGCCTGTCTGCTTGATTTTGGCGTTGACTTCAATGCGGTGATGGAGGGACTTGATCATCTGACTACAGTAAAACAGACTTACCAGGAAAAAATAAGCAGGAGCTGACTTCTGAGAAGTCAGCTCCTGTTTTATCTGTCCGGCAACGCCGTAAGATTATTGGAAGAGATAGCGTAAAGCTATGATGTCATTGTTGTTGAAACCGGTGCAGGCTGTATTGGCACAAGCGAGCATCCATGAGCCGGCATCGGGAGCTGATGGTGTACCAGGGATCTGGATAGCGCCAACACCTGCAGTACCTTCGTTACCACCACTACCACAGCTATAAGAGCGGTTCATCCAGTCTGTATGACGGAATCCTATGCAGTGGCCAATTTCATGCCGTACTACTTTTCTGATAAGACAAACGGTGCTAAAGTAGCTGGAACAGGAGTTCAACACGATAGTAGAATAAGGATTGCAACCTGTGGGGAAGCCGCCATATCCCAGGATACCGCCGCTAAGGCACTGTCCTGATATGGTGATATCGGCACTACTGCCAGTTACATACTGGAACTTCAGACGCAGGCCCAGCGCATTATAGTCGGCAATGGCCTGTTGCGTACCGGTAGCGAAATTAGGATTGGAGAAACCAGTTACCCTTACAGTAAGCGTTCTGGGTAGTCCGCATACCACGGCAGAAGTACGGTATTGTTCTTCTTTTGCAATGGCCAGTTTGTTCTGGCTGCCCACCATGTCGCTTTCTTTCAACAGGATGTCATTCTCAACCAGGAAGCCATCACCTATGCGCTGAACATTGTCAGTGCTGTAACCGCTCGATTTGATTTTGCTTAATATTGACTCGGGGATGTCATTCTGTTTTTTGGACTCATTTTGTACAGTATCTTTCTTACAGGAAATAATTACAGTAAGCGCGAGAGCGCAGACGAGGATTACGGGTTTTAAGATTTTCATAAAAGTTGATTTTGGGTTGAGGTTTTATGAATACACACAAATGCTACAGCCACTGATAAGGGCTGATATTGTGCTGCCGGACATACGGTGCTTCTATCGGAAATAGCTCCCGGTTACAGGTTCAGAATAGTGCGATTCGTTGTTTCTTCGGATAATAAGAATAAGAAATATAGTTCAGTTTGGTTGACAGATTGAAGATATCGGAGGGTCTTCATTTATGCGCTACAGTTGATCGATGTATATAGTATCAGATCCTATCTTCATTACTTTAAATTATGCACTTTTTTGTTAACTACCAAAACGGACTGTGATTTTTTTGATTTTTCTGATGTGCGAAGGTAATGTCTGAACTGTGATTTTTTTGATTATGCTGATTATGCTGATGTGCGAAGATGGTGTCTGAACTGTGATTTTTTTGATTATGCTGATTATGCTGATGTGCGGAGATGATGTCTGAACTGTGATTTTTTTTTGATTTTTCTGATTATGCTGATGTGCGAAGATGGCGTTTTGAGTATCTATTTAGATAAAGGAAAATGATAAAAAGAAAGCTGGCCTGGAGACCCAGACCAGCTTTCTTTTTATCATCAATAAAATAATCAGCACAATACAATGATCAAAACACGATCTTCGCACATCAGCATAATCAGAAAAATCAAAAAAATCACAGTTCAGACATCATCTTCGTACATCGCTTGCATCACATAAATCTAAAGATGCTGTCATACAATGATCTATCAAAGCCTTCAGGTGTCTGATATATGCTTCGCCCAACATCTTCATAGTGGCGGCTTCATAATGACGCATGCTGTACAGCCAGTCTACCACCAGCTCATTGCCTGCAACCACGGTATCTACAAACAGTTTGAAGCGCATGGTGTAACTGCCAATCATTCGCAGCTCAGAGGTAGCATCCGTAAGTGCCAGCCAACGATGATTGGTGCTTACGTTATCTATCTGTCCGTGATAGTTGAAAATTACATCCCATGGATCATTGCCCTGCAATGCTGTTTCGCGGCAGAGGTACTTCAGCACGCCGAAGCCAATGCCCTTGTCGGGAACAGCCTGCAACTGCTCTTTTACAGACTGCAGGATAGCAGCGGCAGCGCGGCCGGCTGAAGTATCCAGCAATACAGGTGATATGGTAGTGAACCATCCGGTCGTATGACTGATATCTACATCAGCAGCGATATCTTCACGCCCATGTTTCTCAAAGCCTACAGATACACGGGAGGTATCCATCCATTCTGTCATGGTTAATGCGAAGGCAGCGAGTAATACATCTTTCACGTCAGTACGGTATGCCTGCGATACATCCTGCAACAATTTCGACGTGTAGGATGCATCCAGTACCACGCGCGCAGCTGTCATTTCACTCATTTTTACCAGTCCGTTGTATTGCTTATCTGTACGCAAGGGCAGATAGTCAGCCGCAGCCTTCAGCCAGTAAGCGCGCTGTGACAGCAACCGTTCACTGTGGCTGTAGCGATACAATGCATTATACCACTCCCGGTAAGAACTGCTCTTTGTTTTCAGTGATATTTCACGGCCCGCCTGTATATCGCTGAAGATGCGGTCCATGTCATCCAGCAGAATACGCCATGATACCACGTCTACACCGAGATGATGAATGACCATCAGTAGTCTGTTGGCCCGCACGGATTCTGGTGTCAGGAACATTACGGCGCATACCAGTTTACCTTCGCGCATATTGAGACTATGCTTGTACTTATTTTCGTACGCTGTGATTTCAGCATACAGGTTGTCTTCCGGCGTATTGCGCAGATCGATGATCACCACGGTCCCGGTATCATTGCCGTACCGCTGGCGCCAACTACCCGATTCATTACTGTAGGCAAAGCGCAGACTGTCGTGGAAGCTCACCAGCTGCCTGATACCTTCTTTCAGCATATCCGGGCTTACCGCTTTGTTCAATTCAAAAGGCACGCTCTGTATAAAGTGATCGGATACGTTGCTTTCATCTTCCAGGTACCAATGTTGCACCGGCAGCAATCCGCTTTCTCCCTGGAGGAATCCCTGTTCACCTGAAATCTGCTCTATATCTTGTGTTGCCAGTAATGTGGCCAGGGCAGAAATAGTCTGATGTGTAAAGAGGTTCCTGGGTTGCAGGATGTGGCCGTAATGCTTGGCCCGGTTCACCACCTGTATGGTAATGATGGAGTCGCCTCCCATCTCAAAGAAGTTATCGTATATGCCTACCCGTTGTACGCCCAGCAGTTCCTGCCAGATAGCAGCGAGATGACGTTCTGTGGCTGTTACAGGTGGTTGGTAGGATCTGGTTTCACGATGATCCGCATCTTCCAGCTGACTCAGGTATTTACGGTCAATCTTACCGCTGCTTGTTACAGGCATTTCATTCATCGCGATAAAGTTGCCGGGTATCATGTAATCCGGAAGTCGTTGTTGCAACCCTGCACGCAATTCCTGCACAGGGTCTGGCAACGTGTCTGTCGCTACATAGTAGCATACCAGCCTGTTATTGTATTCCTGTTTCTTTACTACGACGCAGGAAGCGGCTACCAGGCTGAGGTCTTCCAATACATTCTCTATCTCTCCCAGCTCAATGCGATGCCCCCTGATCTTCACCTGTTCATCCCTGCGGCCCAGGTAAACGAGATTGCCGTCAGGCAGCCAGCGTACAAGATCGCCGGTCTTATAAATACGGCCTTCCCCGAACGGATTATCAATAAACCGTTCTTCCGTCAATGTTAGTCTGTTGAGGTAACCGCGGGCTACCTGTACCCCACCGATGCAGAGCTCTCCTGCCCCGCCGAGCGGTGACAGGCTGTCACCGGGGCCTAGTACATACAGCGGTACATTGGCCACAGGCGTACCTATCACCACAGTATTGTCTGCACGCACGGGGGTATCAGTAAGGCTTGCACATACGGTACTCTCCGTAGGCCCGTAAGCGTTAATCAAGCGGATACCCCTGGATTTCACATAAGTAGCCAGGCCTCTGCTCAGCGCCTCTCCCGCCGAAACGATTGTTCTCAGGCATCCTAACGAGTCTTTCATTGCCTGCAGATAAGATGGCGGCAATACTGCCAGCGATACATCATGCTTATTCAGCAATGCTTCCAGCATGGCGCCGGAGAGCAGCTGCTCTTTCTCAGTCAGCACCAGGCAGCCACCACTCAGCAACGTATTGAAGATTTCATAGCACGCAGCATCAAAGCCGATGGAGGCAAACTGTAACGTCTTCAAACCGGGTTGCAGACGTAATTCCTCCTTCATACTGAGCGCAAGATTTACCACGCTGCCATGCTCTATCATCACGCCTTTGGGTTTGCCAGTAGAGCCTGACGTATAGATCAGGTAAGCAAGATGATGTATGTTGATATTTTTTCCGGGAGATGATAGGGGCAATTGTCGTACTTCTGCCGCAATGTTGTCTATTGTAATAATAGTATGCCTTTCATTCAACGGTAATCTGTCTGCACAGCTGCTGCTGCTCACCATGATGGATGCATTGGTATCTTCCAGGATATAAGCCATACGGTCAGCAGGATATTCCGTATCGACGGGTACATATGCACCACCTGCTTTCAGGATAGCAATGATGGCGATGATCATTTCCGGAGAGCGCTCTATGCAAACCGGCACCAGCATCTCCTGCTGCACGCCCACACGGGTCAGGTAATGCGCCAGCTGGTTGCTGCGTTCATCCAGTTCCCGGTACGTGATTGTGGTATCATGGAAGACCAATGCCGCGAGATCCGGTGTAGCAACCACCTGCGAGGCAAGCATGTCTACAATGGTTTTACCGGCAAAGGCACTATAATCACGGGTTTTCTCATTGAAAGTTACCAGCAGCTGCTGACGTTCTGCATTGTTCAGCATGTTCAGTTCCGTGATCAATTGCTGCGGCGCTTTCACCACTGCTGATAGCAGCTGATGATAGTACCCCAGTAAACGCTGCATGGTAGCTTCTCTGAAGAGATCTGTGCAATACTCCACATCCAGTTGCAAACCGCCGGCATGTTCAGTGACAAAGAAGCTCATATCAAACAGGCTGGTAGTATGTCCGAAAGATTCCTCGGAAAGCGTTACTCCACCCAACTGCAACACAGGTGTTTTAGGTGCATTCTGTAACAGGAATACCACCTGAAACAGCGGGTTTACGCTGATATCGCGTTTCTCTACCACCGTTTCTACCACGCTTTCAAATGGCGCGTCCTGGTTAGCGTAAGCGTTCAGTGTCGTTTCCTTTACCTGCTGTAAGAAATCAATGAAGCTCATTCCGTTGTTAAGCTGACTTCTCATCACCAGCGTATTCACGAAGAAACCGATCATATCTTCGGTTTCCTCCTGTGTTCTGCCGGCAACACCACTGCCCACGGAAATATCTTCCTGACCGCTGTAACGGTATAGCAATACTTTGAAAGCAGCCAGCAGTGTCATAAAGAGTGTAACGCCCTGTTGCTGGGAGAAGACATTCAGCTGTTTTGTCAGTGCTTCCTCTATTGTATAGGAAATAGCGGCGCCGCGAATGCTCTGTGTAGCGGGGCGTTCAAAGTCCCCTGGCAGATGCAGTTGGGTGCTGCCGCCCAACTGTTGTTTCCAGTACGCCAGTTGTTTGTTCAGTACATCTCCTGTAAGATAGGTGTGTTGCCATATAGCATAGTCAGCATATTGCAGCCCCAGGGGCTTCAGGCGGACCGGCATACCGGCGGCAAGATCCTGGTAGATTGTCACCAGTTCTTTTACGAAGTTGGAGATAGACCAGCCATCTGATGATATATGATGTATAACGGCAACGAGTATATGTTCTGTATGCCCCAGCTGCAGGAGATGCGCTCGCAGCATATAGTCGGCTGACAAATCAAATGGTTGTGCCACCAGCGCTGTAATGCGTTCGCTGAGCACTTCACGGTTATCAGCATAAGCAGTCATATCTGCATGGAACATATGCCAGCCGGCGGCATCGAGGATACGTTGATATCCTGCGCCAGTGGCTTCGTTTGTATTCACAACGGTGCGAAGTGCTTCATGCCGTTGTACAATCTGCTGCAATGCGGCTTCCAGTGCAGCTTTGTTCAGGTTGCCCTTCAATCTGAGTGTCAGTGGCATATGATATTGCACACTACCCTGCAGACGGTCTATGAACCATAACCGTTCCTGTCCGAATGATAGCGGTACCTGTACGGGCCTTGTAACGGCTGTGATGGCAGGCAATACCGTACCTCCCTGCAATCCGCGCAAGTAGGTTGCCAGCTGCGATATGGTGGGATACACGAAGAAATCTTTTACGGTCAGCTCTACGTCCAGCTGCTTACGGATGGCTGATACCACGCGTGTTGCCAACAGGGAATGTCCGCCCAGTTCAAAGAAATTATCGAGCACGCCTACACGCTCTACACCAAGTAATCGCTGCCAGATCTCTGCCAATACCGTTTCTTCAGGTGTTACCGGCGCCTTAAAATTAATGAGACGTTTTTGTCTTACATCTTCCCATTCACTCAGGAATCTGCGGTCTGTTTTACCATTGTTGGTGAGCGGCAGATATTGCAAGGCTGTAAACTCAGCAGGGATCATGTATTCGGGCAGGCGTTCCTGTAACTGCTGCTGCATTTCCTTTTCGATAGCGGTACAGATATCGGGGAACAGCGGGATATTCGTTCTGCTGACAGCGGTACTCATATCAAACGGCGAGGCAATGAAAGCATCAGCAGACGCACGTTCCAGCAACACATGCATTTTCATCGGGTCATTGCTCACAAAGGAGCGGCAACGGTACCCTTTTTCTGCCGCATAACGCAGGAGAGCTGTAATGTCTGTTGTCACGGAATCCTGCGTGGTGATGTATTCTGTGAGGCCGCGTACATTATGCACCGACTTATCCGTCAACGCCTTTTCCAGCAGCTGTTCGCGCCATAAACGATGGTTGGGTACATCTGTCAGCGCAATGGTATCGTCATTATTGCCGATCCGTTCATAAACAGCTGCCGTGTCTTCAAACATCTGCCAGTCGGGCGTTGCTGTCTCCTTATCAATTCCTACATATAACACAACGGTATAACGGTAAAGGGTAAGCTCGTTGATGTAGTCACCCTGTTTCCATTGTATCTCCACATGTCTGATCTCCGGATATAAATTACGCAACTCATAGAAGTATGCAGGTGAGAAACACAGTTCTTCTTCTTTCAGCACTTCCTGGTCAACATTCCAGCCAAAGTCTTTCACTGATGTACGGTCCAGCATGGTATTGAGTTGCAGCCTGCGCTTGAAGTCAGGCAGCAAGCGAAGGTCGCGGACATCGCCGATAACGATGTGTCCCTTTCCTTTTAGCAGACCGATGGCTTTGCCCAGTACGTCAGTCATATACTGTGCACCCGGGAAATATTGTACTACCGAATTAAGCACTACCAGGTCGATTGTTTCGGTGGGATCCAGGTCAATTTCATGTGCCGCACATATTCTCAGCTCTGTATCTGGGTAACGCCGCAGCTGTCTGTTGATATGACTTTGCAGCTGGCCGGTAGATACCGGTGAGAAGTCTGTACCGATGTACCTGTTGATATGCGATGCCAGCTGGTAATAGATCAGACCTGTACCGCAGCCTATTTCCAATACACGGGAAGGTTTCAGCGAGAGGATCAATCCTGCTATATCATTGAGCCAGTCACGCATCTGTTCAGCGGGAATGGGGCCGCCAGTGAAGCTGTCGTTCCATCCGGTGATATCAAATTCAGGATCTGCTATTTCAAAATCAGCCGGTTTGGTGAATGCCATCTCATAGAGTTCACGCCAGTTGTCGACATGATGACGATACAATTGCTGTTCTTTCTTCAATACCTGCGCAGGGTCCGGGATGTAGTAACCTGCCAGCCGCTTCTCACCGTTCTGCTGTTGCTTCACAACTACTGCGCTGCTGGCAACGTTGTCCAGTGCATTCATGGTACGTTCTATCTCTCCGGGTTCTATGCGGAATCCGCGGATCTTCACCTGGTCGTCAATCCTGCCGAGGTATTCCACGGTACCATCCGGTATCCAGCGGGCTTTATCACCGGTACGGTAAAGCGTTGCGCCGGAAACATTACTGAACGGATCTGCTACGAACTTATCTGCTGTAAGCGCAGGCTGATTGAGGTAACCATGCGATACGCCAGCACCGCCCACATACAGTTCTCCGGGTACTCCCACGGGAACAGGACGTTGCCATTGATCCAGCACATACGCCTGCCTGTTGGCCAGCGGGCGGCCAATGGGAACGCTCCTGCCTGCAGTGGTATTTTTTATATGATGAGTGAGGGAAAAAGTAGTGTTTTCCGTAGGCCCGTAACCGTTAATGAGGGCAATACCGGGATGGGCAGCCAGGAAGCGTTCCACATGGGCATCTGAAAGTTTTTCACCGCCTGCCAGTACTGCTTCCAGCCCGTTGAAGATGCTGATATCGTCATCCACCAACTGATTGAACCAGCTGGCTGTGAACCACATCTTCGTCACTTTCCTGTTATGCATTTCTTTTGCGAGCAGCATATTGTCCAGCAGTTGTTTTTCAGGGCAAAGTACCAGCTGTCCGCCGTTAAGCAATGCACCCCAGTATTCAAATGTGGTGGCGTCAAAGGAAGGCGAGCCTGTGGACAGGATTACATCCTGTGGCGTCAATGATACGAAGCCGCCGCCCTTCACCAGGCTCACTACGTTACGATGTGTAACCAGCGCACCTTTGGGTCTGCCGGTAGAACCGGATGTATAGATCACATAAGCCAGTGAACCGGGTGCAGCAATGCTCCTCCCAGGACGTGCCGGTATTTCATCCAGCAATGCGCTCACCGCATCCACGCAGATAAAGGTGGCTGCCGGTGCTGCTGCCTGCAGCGCCGCTTCATGTACCGTAGTAGTAACTACTACATTTGCTGCCGTGTCTTCCAGCATAAAGGCAATGCGCTCTGCCGGATAGGATGGGTCGAGTGGCACATAAGCCGCACCAGTTTTCAGGATAGCTAGTATACTGATGATCAGCTCCGGCGATCTGTCGAAGCATAGCGGCACCAGCGTATTTTCTTTTACGCCTTGTGTACGGAGATATTCCGCCAGCTGCGAAGCGCGCTCATTCAGTCTGCGATAGCTAAGCGACTGCTCACCGAAGACCAGCGCTGTAGCGCCGGGCGTATGCTGCACCTGCTCTTCAAACAGGGTGATGATTGACTTGTCTGACGGATAAGGAAGGATGTTATTGTTGAACGACAACAGCTGTGCAACTTCTTCTTTACTGAGCATGCCCAGCTGACCGATCGGCGCCGACACCTGCTGTACCACGGCACGCAGCAGAGAGATATAATGATCCATCATTTTCTGTATTGTCCTTTCTGTAAACAGGTCTATACAGTATTCTGTTTCTATTTCAATGCCATCGGGTTCTTCTTTTACCGACAGGAACAGATCGAACATACTGGTAGTATGATCTATCGGCTGATTGGTGAGCGTTACATTACCAAGGCGAAGTTCCGGCGTTTCGGGCATGTTTTGCAATGCAAACATCACCTGGAACAGTGGGTTCTTGCTCACATCGCGGGCGCCCAGCATCGCTTCCACTACTTTTTCAAACGGCGCTTCCTGGTGCTCATAGTCGTCCAGCGTGGTTTTGCGCACCTGCTGCAGGAAGTCTGCAAAGGTAGGATTGCCAGTCAGGCGACTGCGGATCACCAGCGTGTTTACAAAGAAACCTATCAGTGGTTCAATTTCCTGTTGCATTCTGCCGGCAATACCGCTGCCCACGGCAATGTCTTCCTGACCGCTGTAGCGGTACATCAGTACTTTGAAAACTGCCACCAGTGTCATGTATAACGTGGCGCCCTGTTCCTGCGACAGGCGTTGCAACTGCGCGGTCAGCTCTTTGTCGATGCGGAACATCTGCATTGCGCCGCGGGTACTGTTCACCACAGGACGTTCAAAATCTGCAGGCAGTTTCAGCACCGGTAAGTCTTCCAGTTGTTTTCTCCAGTAGCTGACCTTTTCATCCAGCACATCACCGGTAAGGTGTTGGCGCTGCCACAGGGAGAAGTCCGCATATTGCACCGGTAATGGCTCCAGTCCGGAGACACGGCCGGCGGCATGTGCGTTGTACAGTTCCACCAGTTCATTCACCAGTACAGACAAAGACCAGCCGTCTGAAGCAACATGATGCATATAGAGCACCAGCGTATGTTTGCCCGGAGCCAGTTTGAGCAGATAAGCCCTCATCATATGATCCCGTGAGAGATCAAAAGGAATGTGTGTAATATCGTTTATGCGTGCGCGTAATGCCGCTTCGTTCTGATGGCAGTCGGCCGCATCCTGGATATAGAGATGCCACAGGTCTTTCTCCATCACCCGTTGCCATGCGTTGCCTCCTTCCTGAACAATAATGGTCCGCAAGATCTCATGCCGGTTCACCACACCACGCAGCGCATATTCCAGCGCCGCGGTATCAAGATTGCCGCTGAGATTGAAGGCTGCTGACATATGGTACTGTACACTGCCTTCCAGCTGATCAATGAACCACAAACGTTCCTGGCTGTACGATAATGGGATATGTCCGGGTCTTGGCGCAGCAGTGATGGCCGGCAGCAATGAAACAGGCTGCTGGTCTTGCAGGTAGGCTGCAAGGCGCTCTATAGTAGCATGATTGAACAGATCCCTTACCGACAGTTCTGTATGCATTTCTTTGCGTACAGCAGAGACTACGCGGGTAGCCAGCAATGAGTGGCCCCCCAGTTCAAAGAAGCTATCCTGCACACCTATACGCTCTACACCCAGCAAGCGTTGCCAGATTGTGACGAGTTGTTGTTCAATGAGCGTAACCGGCGCTTTATACACTGCCTTCTGCGCGATGATTTCATCGTTGCGGCCGGCGAGCAGCTTGCGGTCTGTTTTACCGTTACTGGTCAGTGGCAGCTGTTCGAGTGCTATAAAGGCGGATGGTACCATATATTCCGGCAACTGCACTTGTAATGCCTGCCGGATATTTTCGTATACGTGCCGGGGCGATATTGATGTATCTCCGGAGGGCACATAATAGGCCACCAGCTTTTTATCACCGGAAGGCTGTTGTTTAGCAATCACACAGCTGGCAGCTACCTCGTCCAGTTGATTCATGGCGCGCTCAATTTCTCCTGGTTCTATGCGGTAACCACGGATCTTCACCTGGTCGTCTGCTCTGCCGGTATAGAGGATATTTCCATCCGGCAGCCGGCGGCATAAGTCGCCCGTGCGATACCAACGGCCAGACATACCAGGCAGTGAAATGAATTTCTCATTGGTGAGCTGTTCATTGTTGATATATCCAGCTGTTACGCCGTCGCCGCCAATGTACAGTTCTCCATCAATACCTGCCGGCAGCAGCTCTCCGTGCTGATTCAATATAACGGCCTGCGTATTGGCCAGCGGGCGGCCGATGGGCACACTCAGGTCACCCGCATGTACCTGGTCAATGGAATAACTGGTAGCATACACAGTGGTTTCTGTAGGACCATACACATGCACCAGCCTACCTGTTCCCAACACGGCCAGGGCTTTCTGTACGTGTAGTAAGGATACTTTTTCACCACCGAACAATACCTTCCTCAATCCTCTCAATCCGTTTATATTACTATCCACAAAACTGTTGAACAAAGCGGTGGTCATAAAGCATACCGTGATATGCTCTCTTTGCATGATGCCGGAAAGCTCCAATGCATCAGATGCAGCAGCATCGCTGATCATACACAGGCTGGCCCCATGCAGTAAAGTGTTGAATATATCGTAAGCAGATCCGTCGAATGCATAGTTGGACCACTGTAATACACGGTCTTCTGGCTGTATCGCGATAGCGCCCGGCTCAAACACCAGTTTCACAATATTCCGGTGATTTACTACAATCCCTTTCGGGCGGCCTGTTGTACCGGAGGTATACATTATGTTCACGCAGTCGTCAACGCGAATAGCAACGTTCGCCTGTGCTGCAGGGAAGTTCGCGGCATTAGCTATATCCAGGCCTTTTGCCATGTCTATACCACTATTCTCAAAGAGGATATTATCTGTAAACAGCACCTGGGTAATACCGGCATCCTCCATCATCAGGTGAAGGCGTTCCGGCGGGAATCCCGTGTGGAAAGGCACATAGGCGGCGCCACTTTTCAGGATACCCCAGATAGCTACTATCATATCCAAGCCACGGTAAGACAACAATCCTATTCTGTCGCCCGGCTTCACGCCGGCAGACAGCAGGTACTGCGCTACCTGGTTGGCTTTCGCCTGTAATTCACGATAAGTGAGTGATTGGCCGTCAGCAGAAACAGCTGTTGCATCCGGTGTTGTACCCACCTGCTCATCGAACAGCGTCGTTACTGTTTTATCAGGGTAGTTATAACGGCTATCATTAAACGAAATCAGTAATTGTTGTTTTTCTGTTTCATTCAACATATCCAGTTTATTTACCGGTACAGCGGCATTTATGGTCACCTGTTGCAACAGGTTGATGTAATGCAGTAACATGCGCTGAATGGTGGCTGCTTTAAACAGATCAGTAGCGTATTCTACTTCAATGCCAATACCATCCGGACGTTCTTCCGCAGTCCAGGTAATATCTGCAATGCTGGTTTTCCGCTCCGCCGGCTCATAGGCTATCAGTGCGTCTCCCAGTCTTATTTCATTCAGTGCAGGTATCTGTTGCAGGGTGAAAATCACATGCAGTAATGGGTTATCGCCGGCGCCCCTGTTTTCTGCTACGGCCTCCACGACCTTACTCAGTGGCGCTTCCTGGTGCTCATGTGCATCCAGGACTGTACTGTTCACTTTTTTCAGCAGGGTTTCGAAGGAAGGATCATCACTGAGGTCTGTTCTCAATACCAGCGTATTAGCGAAGAAGCCAAGCAGTGGCTCCACTTCATGTCTTGTTCTGCCGGTGATGGCGGTAGCCACCACAACATCTTCCTGGCTGGTGTAACGATACAATAATACCTTGAAGGCTGCGAGCAAAGCAGTGTATAATGTAGTACCCTGTGTACGTGTCAGTTGCTGTATTTTCTCCGCCAGCGTTTTATCAATCTTTGCCGTTATTACAGCGCCGCGTGTACTCCTGCTCAGCGGCCGCTCAAAGTCTGTGGGCAACAGCATTGGCGTAACGCCACGCAGCTGCTGCTTCCAATAGGCCAGCTTTTCATCCAGCAGGCTTCCCTGGAGATGAAGGCGCTGCCATATTGCATAGTCCTTGTATTGTATTTCCAGTGCGGGCAGGCTGGCAGTACGGTTTTCCACAAATGCGTTGTACAGCTCCACCAGTTCCTCAAATACCACACGTACCGACCAGTCATCGAATACGATGTGGTGTGCAATAAGCAGCAAGACATGTTCCGTGTCAGTAATGCTGATAAGTTCAGCGCGGAGCATATAATCCTTTGAGAGATCGAAAGGCGTATATACCTGTGCTGAGATATAGCTGTTCAGGGCGGCAGGGCTATGTTTCAGCAGTTCGTCAGCGGTAAATGTAAGCTCCCAGCCGCGGCTATCTCTTACATGTTGGAAAGGCTGACCGTCTGCCTGGTCTATCACCGTGCGCAGCACTTCATGACGGTTCATGATTTTCCGCAAAGCATGCTCCAATGCCTGTTCATTAAGTGCTCCTTTCAGCCGCAATACCACCGGTACTACATACTGCATACTTCCTTCCAGCTGATCGATGAACCACAACCGTTCCTGGCTATATGATAATGGGATATACCCGGATCTTGTTATTGCCGTAATGGCTGGCAGCAGGGAGGCAGGCTGCTGTTGTTGCAGGTAAGCCGCCAGACGTTCTACCGTAGCATGCCTGAACAGATCCCTTACAGACAGCTCCGTGTTCATCTCTTTACGTACAGCAGATACCACGCGGGTGGCCAGCAATGAGTGGCCGCCCAGTTCAAAGAAACTATCCTGCACACCTACACGTTCTACACCCAGCAAACGTTCCCAGATAGCCGTGAGTTGTTTTTCAGCAAGCGTAGCCGGCGCCTTGTACACTGCTTTCTGCGTGATGATGTCATCGTTACGGTTGGAGAGCAACTTGCGGTCTGTTTTACCGTTGCTGGTCAGGGGTAATTGTTCCAACGCAATAAAAGCGGAGGGCACCATATATTCCGGCAGCTGCAATTGTAACGCCTGCCGGATATTTTCGTGTATTTGCAGGGGTGATACTGAAATATTCCCGGCAGGTACATAGTAGGCGACGAGCTTTTTATCACCGGAAGGTTGTTGCCTGGCGATCACACAGCTGGCGGTTATTTCGTGCAGCTGGTTCATGGCACGCTCTATCTCTCCCGGTTCTATGCGGTAACCGCGGACCTTCACCTGGTCATCTGCTCTGCCGGTGTAGAGGATGTTTCCATCCGGCAGCCAACGGCACAAGTCGCCCGTGCGATACCAACGGCCAGACACACCTGGCAGTGAAACGAATTTCTCTTTTGTGAGCTGTTCGTTGTTGATATATCCGGTGGTTACGCCGTCACCACCAATGTACAATTCTCCGTCGATACCCACAGGCACCGGATCTCCGTACTGATTCAATATAACGGCCTGCGTATTAGCCAGCGGGCGGCCAATGGGTATACCCGGGTCATCTGTATGCATTTCATCAACAGTATACGAGGTGGCATATACTGTTGTTTCTGTAGGACCATACACATTTACCAGTCTGCCGGCGCCCAGTACGGCGGATGCTTTCCGCACATGCTGTAAGGATGCCTTCTCACCGCCAAACAATATTTTCCTTAATCCCCTTAATCCGTTTATATCACTGTCTACAAAACTGTTGAATAAAGCGGCTGTCATAAAGCATACCGTGATCCGCTCCCGTTGCATGATGCCAGAAAGTTCCAGCGCATCAGATGCAGCGGCATCACTGATCATACACAGGCAGGCGCCACGCAGTAATGTGTTGAATATATCATACGTAGATCCGTCGAATGCATAATTAGACCATTGCAATACCCGGTCTTCCGGCAGTATGGCGATAGCGCCCGGCTCATGCACCAGTTTCACGATGTTCCGGTGATTCACTACAATCCCTTTTGGACGGCCCGTTGTACCAGAGGTATACATTACGTTCACACAGTCCTCAACATGAATATCAACATTCGCCGATGATACCGGGAAGTTTGCAGCCGCTGTTATATTCAGTCCTTTTGCTTTGTCTATACCGCTATTTCCAAAGAGCGTGTTATCTGTAAACAACACTTTGGTGATACGGGCATCTTCGATCATCAGATGCAGGCGTTCCGGCGGGAAGCCTGTGTGGAACGGCACATAAGCAGCACCACTTTTCAGGATGCCCCAGATAGCAACTATCATATCCAGGCCGCGGTAAGACAACAGCCCTATCTTGTCGCCAGGCCTCACACCGGCTGACACCAGGTAATGTGCCACCTGATTGGCTTTCGCCTGCAATTCACGATAAGTGAGCGATTGCCCCTCAGCAGAAACGGCTCTTGCATCCGGTGTTGCATTAACCTGCTCGTCGAACAGCACGGTGACTGTTTTATCGGGGTAGTTATAACGGGTATCATTAAACGAAATCAGTAATTGCTGTTTTTCTTTTTCATCCAGCATATCCAGCTTACTCACCGGTACAGCTGCATTTAACGTCACCTGCTGTAACAGGTTGATATAATGCCGGATCATACGCTGAACGGTAGCAGCCTTAAACAGATCTGAAGCGTATTCCACTTCTATGGTGATACCATGCGGACGGTCTTCCACAGTCCAGGTAATATCTGCAATGCTGGTATGGCGCGCTACCGGTTCATAGGCAACAGTAGCGTCTCCCAGCCGTAATTGTGAGGCAACCGGAATATTCTGCAACCCGAATATAATATGCATAAGCGGGTTGTCACCACCGTCCCTGTTACCGGCTACCGCCTCTACTACCTTATTGAAAGGAATATCCTGGTTTTCATGTGCATCCAGTACTGTTCTGCTGACGTTCTTCAGCAGTGTTTCAAAAGAAGATGCTTCACTAATATCAGTCCGCAGCACCAGCATGTTGGCAAAGTAGCCCAGCAATGGTTCTACTTCATTCACCGTCCTTCCGGCGATAGCGGTAGCTACGTTAACATCCGTTTGTCCGCTGTAACGGGCCAGCAGCAGTTTAAATGCAGCGAGTAACGTGGCATATAACGTCACGCCCTGGCTGCGGCCCAGCTGCTGGATTTTTGCGGCAAGCGGCTTTTCAATGAGCGCTTTCACGGTAGCGCCGCGATTACTTTTTACAGCTCCCCGCTCAAAGTCAGTGGGTAGCAATGTTGGCGTAAATCCATTCAGCTGTTGCTTCCAGTATTCCAGCTGCCCTTGCAGACGGCCACTCTCAACGATGCTTCGTTGCCAGACCGCATAATCTTTATACTGCATGTTCATCACCGGTACAACGGCAGAACGTTTGGAAACATAAGCGTCGTACAGCTCTACCAGTTCATCGAACATCATGCGGATAGACCAGTCGTCAAATACTATATGATGCACAGCAAATATCAGTACATGTTCATCATTCCCTGCTGACACCAGGTTGACGCGGAACATACGATCGCTGGAAAGGTTAAACGGTGTGTGTATTTCAGCAGAGACATACTCCCTCAACGCTGCCGGGTCTTCTTTCAGCAATGCATTGTCTGTTATGATCAGCTGCCATTCATGGGCGGGCAGTATGCGTTGGTAAGGTTGTCCGTCCTCCTGGTCTACTACGGTGCGCAACACTTCATGACGGCTCACGATCTTCCGCAATGCATATGATAAAGCAGTTTTATTGACCGGTCCCTTCAGGCGCACTGCCAGCGGAATATTGTATTGTACGCTGCCATCCAGCTGATCGATCAGCCACATACGTTCCTGGCTATACGATAACGGGATATGTTCAGGAACAGATAATTTACCGATAACAGGCAGTTGCGCTTCCACGAGTACAGGTTCGGCAACTGTACGTTTGCGGGGTGAAGGCGTGTTGTTACCTCCATCCGGCAAAAACCCTCCTGCTTTCAGCTCCATCACACTATCAACAAACGCCTGTTCAATAAAGCGGATGTCGTCATCTGTATGGGCAGCAGAGAGGAAGCAGCTTCTTCCCTCCCATATGTATACGCCTTTTTCTATGAGGTGATAGAAGAAGAGATCCATGTTACCTGTAACCGTGAAGAAGAACAGCGATCCGAAGTTATTCACCTGGATAGGTACGTTGTTCTCTTCAAACAGCGTTTTAATCTTTGCAACAAGGCGGTCAGCCCGTTCTGAGAGTTGCCGCTGCAACGCAGGACCACGGTTCTCCAGCTCATTCAGTATTGCCAGCGATGCGGCCATACTGACAGGATGCTTACAGAATGTTCCCGCCAGGAAAGTGGTTTCAGCCTGCGGATAGGAATCATCACCATAGTCCCACAGGCCGCCATCTACAGTATTCATGCACCAGTCGCGGCCTGCAATTACGCCAATCGGGAAACCACCGCCGATGATCTTGCCATAAGTCACCATATCAGCGGCAATACCGAAATGCGCCTGTACGCCACCAGGATGAATACGGAAGCCGGTGATCATTTCATCGAATATCAGGATGATCTTTTCCGCAGCTGTCATGGCACGCAATTCTTTCAGCAGCTCTTTCGGCTGATAGCCCGGGCGGCGGCTCTGCACCGGCTCCACAAGAACTGCAGCCAGCTCATGTGCATGCGCCTGTATCTGTTTTACCACGTCCGGGTTGAGGTAATCAAACACCAGCACATCGGCGACCATACCCGGCATGATACCCTGTGCTACGGGTACGCCGTGGTTATCTGTTTCCAGGTCCTCCGCCAGCGCCAGTGTGCCATCGAAATAACCATGGTAGGAGCCCTGGAAAATAGCAATTTTGTTTTTGCCTGTCAATGTACGGGCAACCCTCATGGCCGACATTACGGCTTCTGTGCCGGAGTTATGGAAACTAACCCTGTCCATACCGGTAAGCGAAGCAATCTTAGCGGCCACCTCTCCGGCCAGTCTTGTCTGAGGGCCAAGCTGATAGCCTTTCTCCAGTTGCCGGTTAATGGCCTCCGTCACTATCTGCGGACGATGTCCGAGGAGGTTCACACCGAAGCCCATTGCGAGATCGATATACTCATTGCCATCCACATCAGTGATCCTGGCCCCCATGGACGATTCAGCCACTATCGGGTATAACATTTCCTTTGTCATGAAACGGAAACCAGCAGAGACGCGAATATCAGCTAACACCGGGCGGAATTGTTGTGTGATGGCCCGTGATGTTTTTGTTCTGGCAGTATATTTTGCGATGAAGGCATCCAGGTAAGCCTGTTGTTGTGGCGTCAGGTTATTATCTCCTTTTGTTGTTTCCATTTTGGGGAAAATGGATTTATACCCCCCGGGCTTAGTAGCAACAGCAGTAACTGGTTTCGGTTGAACCTCTGCCTGTTTCTGCATGACAGCCGGTGCAGCTACCGTCTGCATATTATTGCTCACCAGCTGCAGTTGTTGTGTAAGCAGCTGGAACTGCTGTGCAATGAGATTCAGCTGTGCATGCTGAAGAGAAGACGCCCCTGATGCGGCACCATTACCATTCACCATCATTGGCTGTAACGGCATAACTACTGCCGGTTGCAACACTTCCCGGGTATGTACGCCATTGACGGCAGGTACATTGTTCACTACTGCCGCCACACCGTTTGTAGCCGCAGCTACCTGTGGCTGTGCCTTTGAATTCGTGGCAATATATTCAGCCATCAGTTCTACGGTAGTCAGTTTTTCGAACAACAAGCGCATTGTAAAACTCAAACCATATTCGCTCTCCACTCTTCTCACCACAGTAGCCAATATCAATGAATCAGCGCCCTGCGAGAGGAACGGCGTATGAATGTTTATCTCTTCCGGGGATATTTTAAGCTGCCTGCTCAACATCTCCACCAGGTTGGCTGTAATGGTCGCGCGGCGGTCACTGCCAGCTACAGGCTGTGTTATAGTCATAACTTCTGCTTTTGCCACAGACGTAGCAGCAGCTGTAACAACAGGTACAGCAGGCATTTGTGGTTGTATAGTCTTTTCTTCTTCTTTTATCCAGTAACGCTGACGCTGGAAGGGATAAGGAGGCAGTTGCATTTTTTTGTACCCGCTGCCGGCGTAGAATTCTTTCCAGTTTATCTGCACACCTTTTGTGTATAAGGCGATAAGCGCCTGCAGCATGGTACTCCAGGAAGACTGGCTTTCACGCATGCTGGGGAGTAAAGCACCTTCACCATAAGATACCGTCAGCTGCGCCATCGACAGCAGGTTCGGCTGCGGGCCCAGTTCTATCACCGTATCAGCACCACCGGCCTTCACCGTCTGCATGCTTTGCGAAAACAGTACCGGCGCCAGTATATGACGGCACCAGTAAGCCGCGTCTGTAATTTCATCCGTAATGATATTGCCCGTAACATTTGATACCAGTGGAATAGCCGGTGTATGATAACGCACGCTTTCCGCCACCTTCCTGAAATCAGCAATAACCGGCTCCATCAGCGAAGAGTGGAAAGCCTGTGACACCGCCAGTTCCCGGCTGCCCATTCCCTTTTTCTTCAGGGCGGCCAATGTGTCAGCAAGCACAGCTTTCTTTCCGGATATTACTGTCAGCGTAGGACCATTCACCGCTGCAACAGACAGATCAGTGCCGTAAGCCTGTATTTCGTTGCGTACATCTGTTTCCGGTGCAAATATCATGGCCATGCCACCCGGTTCTTCAACAGCATGCATCAGTTTTGCTCTTTCTGTTATCAGTCTCAGACCGTCGTCCAGGCTGAAAACACCGGCTATATAAGCAGCAGCAAACTCGCCTACACTATGCCCTGCCACCATAGACGGCGTAATGCCCCACGACTTCCACACTTCCGCCAGCGCGCATTCTATGGCAAACAGCGCCGGCTGAGTATATTGTGTTTCACGCAACAGCGCATTCCTTTCTTCTTTATCTCCTTCATATAACAGCGAAACGAGGGAAATACCCCACTGCGTTTTAAGATATGCATCGCAGTAATCGATCACCTTCCTGAAAACCGGGTTCTGATGATACAGTTCACGCCCCATCCCCCAATACTGAGAGCCCTGTCCGGTAAAGAGCCATACCGGCTTTTCCGGTTCTGCGGTTACATTACCGAAAAGCACGCCTTTTGGTAATCTGCCGGCTGCGTAGCCTTCCAGCGCTTTCTTAGTATCTTCCGTATCACTTACTTCAACGGCAATACGATACTGGAAAGGATCGCGTGAAAGCGCGGTGCTCAATGCCAGATCCTGCACACTCACGGCCTGCTCATTCAGCATGGCTGCGTAACGGGCCGACAATTCCTTCAGCGCCGCCGCGTTCCTGGCAGACAACAACAATGGATGCGATGGTCTGTTATCCCCCGCGACAACAGCATTCACAACAGCAGGCGCCTCTTCAAGGATCGCATGTGCATTAGTGCCGCTCAGCCCGAAAGCGCTTACAGCGCCACGTCTGATACCCTGTGCAGACTCCCATGGGGTAAGCCTGTCTACAACGCGCACTGACATATCCTTCCAGGGAATGTAACGGTTAGGGGTATGAAAATGGATACTGGCTGGTATCTCACGATGTTGCAGGCAAAGCACGGTTTTAATCAGTCCTGCGATCCCTGCCGCAGCTTCGAGATGACCGATATTACTTTTCACCGCGCCCAGCAGCAGTGGATTATCTCCAGTACGGGAACGGCCATATATGGCGTTCAGCGCCTGCACTTCCACGGGGTCTCCGAGACGGGTACCGGTACCGTGTGTTTCTACGTATTGTACATCCGTAGCGCTGAGACCAGCTCTCTTCAGCGCATTGCTGATGAGCTGCTGTTGGGCAGCGCCATTCGGTGCGGAAATACCGTTACTCAAACCATCATGGTTTACGGCAGTGGCGCTGATTACGGCGAGTACCTGGTCACCGTCAGCGATCGCATCGCTTAATCTTTTCAATACAATAATCCCTGCTCCTTCTCCTCTCACGTAACCATCTGCATTATCATCAAAAGTTTTGCAGGAGCCTGTGGGTGACAATGCCTGCATCTGGCATAACTTCACCGTAGCATCCGGAGATAGCATCAGGTTTACACCACCTGCCAGCGCCAGTGAGCAATTGTCATACAAAAGACTCTGACACGCCTGATGGACACTTACCAGTGAGGATGAACAGGCTGTATCCAGTTGTACCACCGGGCCGTGAAAATCGAATACATATGCAATCCTGCCGGCAGCAATACTTCTTTCTGTTCCCAAACCGGTGAACACATCTTCAAAATAGGAAGCATCTCTTGTACCACGGATCAGCTGCTGATAATCATCGGCGCCCATTCCAATGAATACGCCGCTATCGCTGCCACGCAGGTCAGAAGGTTTCAGCCCGGCATGTTCCAGCGCTTCCCAGCAAACTTCCAGCAGCAGGCGCTGTTGTGGGTCCATCGCTTCCGCTTCCCTTGGCGAAATACCAAAGAACAATGGATCAAATTTATCTGCATCGCTGATAAAACTTCCCTCACGGGTGTACATCTTACCACGAACACCACTGGCCGCATCATAATATTCATTTGCATTCCAGCGATCAGCTGGTATACCGGTTACCGTATTTTTTTCTCCGAGTAAGAGTTTCCAGAAGTCTTCCGGCGAATGTACATTGCCCGGTAAGCGGCATCCCATACCTATTACAGCGATTTTATCATCAGCAGCGCTGACAGCAGCCCTGTTTTCCTGCTGGCTGCTGCGCAGACCAGAGAAATGAGCAGCAAGGCTGCTTACATTCGGGAAATTATATACGACCGTATTATCTACCGGTTCCTGTAGATATCCTTCAAGGTCATTAGCCAATTGTACGGCCTGCATGGAAGTGATGCCATATTCCGTGAAGGTTCTTCCTTGCGCCAGTTCCGGGGCCGACAAACGGAGATGTTGTTGCAGCCACCCTTCCAGCCAGCTGCGCACTTGTTGCTGTCTGCGTCTGCCCTGCTGTTCATTTACCAGGGCAGCATGCTGGGTTTCACGCGCCAGCTCAGCCTCTGCTGCGGCAATCGCATCGATGGATGCATTATGCTTTCCTTTGCGGAACTCTTCTGCAAACAGGTAACGTTTCACTTTACCGCTCGTTGTTTTCTCAATCTTACGCACCGGCAGCACATGCTTCACTTCCAGCCCCAGCTGTGAAGCCACGAGGCGCTTCACTTCGCGGGCCAGCGGCACAAATTTATCCGGGGATAATTTGAACAGTACAAAGATGACGATAGCCTCAGACGATTCGTCTTCATTAGGGACACCGCAGGCTACTACCTTTCCGGTTTCAATGCCATCCAGCGCTTCTACCGCTTGTTCAATATCATGCGGATAAACATTCATGCCGTTCACGATGATAATATCTTTCACCCTGCCTACAATATAGAGGTTGTTGTTCAGCATAAAACCGGTATCTCCGGTATTCAGCCATCCGTCCCGGATTACAGCATTGGTAGCTGCCTCATTGTTATAGTATCGTTCGGTTACACTTGGTCCATTTATCCATATAATACCCACACCTCCCTCTTTCAGTGGTACTCCATTTTCGTCTGCAATCCTTACTGATGCATCCTGCAACAGCCTGCCGGTATTAACGATCTCCATGTTATCTGCCGCACGTTCTTTTGAGATCATACCCGGTTCTGTTACATAGCGGCCGGTAGTAAGTGCATCACGATGTACAAATACACTCTCCACTACCGAATCAGCAGGCGCGAAACTCACAATGAGCGTGCTTTCCGCCAGTCCGTATGCCGGACGCAGCGCGCTGGCATGCAGGTTATAGCGCGATAATGTATCATTGAAACGGCGGCACAAAGCGCCGGAGATTGGTTCTGCACCATTGAGAATCACCTGTAGTGATTGCAGGTTAAGGTGGGCAGCTTTGTCGTCACTGAATTGATTCAGGTAATATTTGTAGCCGAAATTGGGAGAGCCGGTAACTGTGACCTGGTGATCGGAGATCTTCTGCATCCATAGCAACGGATGACGGATAAAGAGATCCGTTGGCATAAGGAAATGCTGTGCGCCGATAGATACCGGGTAAAGATGGAAGAAGATAAGGCCGAGATCATGTGTAAGTGGCATCCAGCTAAGCCTGCGATCGTCCGTTACATTTTCCAATGTGGCCATGGCCGATGTAATGTTGGACACCAGGTTACTGTGTTTCAGTACCACGCCTTTGGGGTTACCGGTAGACCCGGAAGAGAATTGCAGAAATGCAATATCATCCGGTGTGACGGGTTGCACGATACCTTGTTCTGTATGTTTCGCTGCATCTTCCGCCAACAGGGTTTTGCTTTCAAATGACACATCATCCTGATTACGCTTGTCATATAGCTTCTCCACTACCGACCTGGTGGTGAGCAGGTAAGGATGATGAAGTATTTGCCAGATCCGGTAGAGCTTCCTGGCGTTCTCGCCCTGATAGGTGACTGCCACAGGCACGGGTATGATACCGCCCATGATACAGGCCCAGAAGAGCTGTACGAATACCTTATTGTCATCTACCTGCAACACTACTTCGTTGCCTGGTTTCACGCCTTTACGCTGCATGTAGCCGAGCAGTGTGAGGGCATCATTATACAGCTGTTGATACGACAGGAACTCTTCTTTGTTGGCTGCCGTAATAAAAGTAATGCCTTGGTGCTGATTATCTTTCTGTGCTGTCAGCATAGCCGCCAGCGTCTGAGGGATCTGTGCTTTTCTCATATATCTAAAGCTGTTTTCAATATTTACATTAACGGAGATACCTCACTGGTGTGGGTATCCAGAACTTCATGTGAGAGCAGGTTGTTCATTTTCATATATGCATTCACGTTAGACTCAAATCACTGTTCATGCTGCGTGGAAAGTGTGACACAAAACATTCCCTGCCCCCGTTGAGCGGAGGAGTACGCTACGCTTCCCTTCAGCGGGAAGTAAATGTCTGTTACCCGTGATGACTGGAGCCATACACGGTTTATGAAAAGATAAATCCTGCAGGCAGTGTATCCGTACACAATCCTGCGTTGAACCTGTTTCCGTGATTATCAATACGCACTTACTATCGAGTGGTTTCCGAACTTTCAATGGTTTCCACTAAAAAGGAACATAAAACGAGGTCGCTGCAATACTTATAGCGTTGTTACAATAGAATATGGATTTAAGGTTAAATCAATCAGGGCCGCCTGTTCCGTAGAACCGGGCTGCTCAAGTTTTCGCCGTGAAATTTATTAAATGGAACTAAAGATGATAAGCTGGCAACGCCATTTAACGCAAACATCCATTTAACGTATACATCATTTATGAGTATCGGGCACAGGACCTGGACTTACAATTGCATTCATTTATCACTTGAACACATCACTATCTGCCAGTAATAGCACATTTTTTAAAATAATACGTTTCAAAATAGTTTTCCAAATACGCTCTGTCGATGTCAAAACACGGACCGGACTGAAAATGCCTACGCTGCAGCATAGTACACTTCACTCCCGCACTGATTTAACATGACTATCTTTTAATGAAACTGACAAACAACGAGTTTATAGGGTCTCGGATCGTTTTGGGTCCTTTTGGGCCAACCATGTTTGTCATTTTTTGTCAGATAAATTCAATTCCCGATTTGAAAATATCTGCGAGAAGTAAAGTACGGAAATAAAGATGATATGACCAAAATTCTTAGCTAAAATAGAACAATAGTACTTCACAGCAATCCTCCCAAAACCTTTACAGTAAACAATTGTATAAAATCGGCAAATAAGTACTGCGGTGTCCCTTCCGGTTAAAATATAAGAAGCAACAAAAATCATATTCGTCTGCAACTGCAATATTCGTGCAGTTATTTGTTTATAATATAACGCCAACGGATATACGTGTTCCAACACTTATTTTATATCCGCTCATCATCCTGAATCATTATCATAGATCAATGGCAGATATTACACGTGTTCCGAAATTTGCATTCCTGACGGATCAAACTTAAAACATGAACCATGCAACAACCGGTTATACTCCCTGCACTGGCATTACTGATATTAACCGCAATGCTTCCGGCCTGCTCGAAGCAACCGCCTCCGGCTGCAGTACAGAATAAGAAAATAGTACAGCGTTACTTTAATGAAGTATGGAACCAGGGCCATTTGAATGTGCTGGACGAACTGCTCTCTGCCGGCTATATCAATCATACCCCCAGTACGCCCAATCCGCCTATAGGGCCGGGTGGCCTGAAACCTATTGTGACCGCCTTCCACAAGGGTGTACCTGATCTGCATTATGAGATCATGGATATTATAGCTAACGACAGCATGGCTGTAGCGAGAGTGGTAGTCACCGGGACGCAGCAGGACAGCCTCTTCGGCCTTCCGCCTACCGGGAAGAAATTCACCGTAAACCAGATTAATATTGAAAAGATCGTAAATGGGAAAATTGCCGAACACTGGCGGGTTACAGACGACCTGACCATGATGCGGCAGCTGGGGCATATTCAATGATCACTGCCGGCCATTTAGCATAAAATGTTGTAACTATGCAGGAGCTATAATATATGGTTCATGCATGAGTTGCTGATTAAAAATTTTGGTAAATACGTTTCACTTACAGCAGACGAGATCAATAAGATCCCTGCGTTCTTTGTACATAAGAAAGTACCCAGGAAAAAACTGCTGCTGGAAGAAGGCAGCGTATGCCAGGGCGATTATTTTGTAATCAAAGGTTGTCTGCGCCAGTATGAGACAGACGCGGAAGGACGGGAAAACGTAGTGCAGTTTGCGCTGGAAGACTGGTGGATATCGGATCTCTACAGCATGTTCACCAATACACCCTCTGTGTACAACATTGATGCACTGGAAGATGCAGAAGTGCTTTTCATTTCTCATGCAAACCAGGAAGCATTGTTCCGGGAAATACCAGTCATGAACATTTACTGGCGTATCATTATGCAACATGCCTTTGTAGCATTGCAGCGGCGTGTACTCTTCCTGCAGAAGCCACTGGAAGAGCGCTACCATGACTTCCTGCAACGATATGCTTACTTTGAGCAACGCATTCCGCAGCATCAGATAGCTTCTTATCTGGGTATCACCAGAGAATCGCTCAGCAGGATACGCGGCGCGGTTCTCAAGAACAAGTGACCGGTCTCTGGCCATTGGGACCGGCCGGGATATGCAATTGCGTATATACCTTTCCGTTACCGGGCCAGGTAGCCTCCATCAATGGGGTAGTAAGCCCCCGTGACAAATGAGGCCCTGGAAGACGCCAGCCACAACACCAGTTCAGCCACCTCTTCGGGCCTGCCAATGCGCCCTATGGGATGAGTTTCCGGCACTTTGTCCTCCACCTCCTGTGTATAAATATTAGCCAGCATAGGTGTGGCAATGTATGCGGGTCCTACTGCATTGATGCGTATTCCCTGGGCACTGTATTCCAGCGCAGCGGTCCTGGTAAGCCCCAGCAAGCCATGCTTGGATGATACATATGCTGATATACCCGGGAGGGCCACCTGGGAAACCACAGAAGCGATATTGATAATACTGCCGCTACCCTGCTGTAACATGGCAGGGATCTGGTAACGCATACAATAGAAAACACCACTTAAGTTGGTATTGATAATGCGTTGCCATAGCTCAATATCGTGCTCGGCTACAGGAGAAGGCTCATTTCCAATACCGGCATTGTTACAGGCAATGTCAAGCTTCCCGTAATGCTCCAGGGTTTTCTCCACGAGGTTGCGGCAGTCTTCATGCCGGCTCACATCTGTGGGGATGAAAATAGCATCTCCTCCGTTGCCGGTGATTTCTTCCTGCAGAGCCTCGCTCTTCTCCCTGTCGCGGCCTGCCAGTACAAGCCTGGCGCCATTCTCTGCGAACAATTGCGCCACACTCCTGCCAATACCGGTACTGACGCCAGTTACGATGGCTACCTGGTTTTTGAGTGAATACATAGTAGTGGTATATTTTGGGTGATCAATAAACAGGCGTCCATGTATTACAGGGCGACAAACAACAGCGCCGGAGTATTTAAAGACAACATTTTACCAGTCAGGGCTAAGAGCCTAACAGTCGAAAGGCTTTTACACACGATACAAACGGATTACTATCAGAGCGTATTGGTCGCGGCACAGCCGCAAATTAAAACAAAAGGCTGCAATACCATCATCAGCTGCTGAGCTGATTCTTCACAGGTTACCTTGAGGATAGCAACTAACAATTTTGTCTTCTATTGACCGGTTATGCAAAGGATATAATTTTGTGTTATCAATCTGACAGCCTTCCAATGGCTGATTTTTTTCAGACCTATTATTGAATGATCATTCAAAATATATTTTTATACGGACAACTACAAACGACGAATATGAAAACATCCAAACGGAACAGCCGGATGAGAGCACTGGTATCTGCTTTCCTACTGACAGCAGCAACAGCAACAGCACAGACAGAACAGGCTGGTAAAAGCCCCTGGGGCGCTGCCGACGAGATCGGTACACTGAATATGATGAGTGAAAGCAACAACCTCGCACTCTTCTCTAAAATAAGGACAGGCAAAGTATACGACCTTGGTGTTGAATACTTCACCGGCATGCCCAGCTTCACCGCACTTGGCGATCCTCCCTACCTTTTCTGGCTTACCCATACGCCCCGCGGCACTGTTGTTGGCGACCATACACACCTGGGCGCCGAAATGAACAACAAGGTGAGCTACACCGGCGATGCTATCTCCATGTACACACATACCGGTACACATATAGATGCGCTTAACCATTTCGGGCTGCATGGTAAAATATGGAATGGTTACGCAGCAGATGAGCACCTTGGCGACCGCGGCTGGGACAAAGCCGGCGCAGAGAAGATACCGCCCATCATCGGCAGAGGCGTACTTATTGATATGCCCGCTTATAAAGGCATCGATGTACTCCCCGGCAACTACGTCATCTCTCTCGACGAGTTACAACAGGCTATCAAAGCACAACACCTGCAGATCAACAAAGGTGATATTGTGCTGATCAGGACCGGCCTCATGAAATACTTTTATTCCGACAAAGAGAAATTCATGAATAGTGGCCCCGGCATGAGCATGGAAGCTATCAAATGGCTGGTGGAACAGAAAGGTGTGATGACACTGGGCGCCGATAACCTCAGTCTCGAAGCGCTGCCTTCAAAAGATAGCAGTAACTGGCTGCCCGGCCACACTTACCTGCTGGCACAGAAAGGCAGCATGTTCATAGAACTGGTATACCTGGAAGACCTCGCAGCAGCCAAAGTACATGAGTTCCTGTTCATCGGGCTGCCGCTGAAACTCCGCGGCGCCAGCGCTTCCCCTTTCCGCCCCCTGGCAATACCGTTGTAATATTCTTTTAATGAAACGCAAAGGCTCAGCAGAAATCATCTTGCTGAGCCTTTGCGTTTCATATTAGCTGTTCCAACAACAATCTGCCATTACAAAGAGGAGATTGTTAAATTTTTTTAATTAAAATCATTTAAATTGGAGAACCTCCTTTCTTTGCCTGTAGACAGTAATGCAAGCGTATGAAACCCTGTTTGCATTCCTGATAAATGATGTTGTAATCTTTCCCCGGTTTTAACGACTAAAACCCAACAGCTATTTATGGATATGAAACCACGTATTTTGCTTGCCGAAGATGACGCACTTTATGGGAAAATTCTCAAGAAGCAATTGGAGCGATCTGATTACACCGTTATCCTGGCGGATGATGGAGAGATGGCATGGCAGCTATTTATGCAAACCCGGGTGGACATCTGCCTGGTGGATGTTCTTATGCCCCGGCTTGACGGTTATGGCCTGGTAGCGAAAATAAGAATGATCGATGAAGACATACCAATACTCTATCTGTCGGGAATGATGAATAAAGTATCGGGACTCAACACAGGTGCAGACGATTATATTGTAAAGCCGGTTTCATTCGAAGAGATTAACCTGCGGATAAAAGTATTCCTGAAAAGACAACGATCATGTAACAAGATAGAATACGATATAGGCAGCTATAGATTCAACATTGAAAAAATTACGTTGTGCAACGCTACTGACAGTGTGGAACTACCTACAAAAGAAGCCAGGATACTGGTGATGCTGGTGAAGCATATGCAGGTGGTAAGCCGGGAGAAGATATTGAATGAAATATGGGGTAAGGAAGATACATCTGCGCAAAGCTCTCTCCGGGTATATATTCACAGGCTACGGCGACGTTTCAAAAATGACCGCCGGATCGTCATTGAATACACCCGCAACAAAGGATACCGCCTGCAGGTATTCACTGGTATCGGCAACTAATCACAACCATCCAACAACAGGAACGCCGCAGCGTTCCTGTTGCCTGAAAATCACTTATCAATCAAAATTCAACACCTGCTGCGCTTCTGCTCTCTCCGCCACTTTATCAGCGCCCTTCACCTGTTCTTCTGCCACACGTGTTTCTTTACGGACCATCAACGACACCAGCATTCCCGTTACCAGCAAGGCCATCACCAGGTATCCCACTGCCAGCGACTGTTGTGATGTTACGGTGATCACCGCCAATACTACCGTGCTGCCTACAGATGTAACCAGGTAAGACCCGCCGCTGGTAACGCCACCCGCTACGCCTGCATTCATCGGGAACCGGGTGAGGCAATAAGTGAAAAACAGATTATACATAAAGCCGCCCAGGATATGTATCAGCACCACAAAAGACATCATTAACACCAGGTCAGACCAGAATAAGCCCGTAACATACATGGCCACAATCAGCACACATTGCAGTATGTTGGCTGTAAACAGTTTCTTATACAGCGACCCTCCACGCAATGTTCTGCCGATGGTACCGCCAATGAGAAGCGACATACCGGAAAACAGTGCACAATACCCGGTAGTCACCGGCGTAAGATGAAACCGGTGTTCCACAATGAACGGTGCGGACATCGTAAAGAGCATCACCATTGTATAAGATAAGCCCAGTACCAGGATACCGGAGCTGAAATCGGCAGAGGTCAGCAATTTTTTGTAAACGCCCATCACTGCACCCGGATGGAACGGCTGCTTTACCTTCAGCGATTCACCGCTGAACAGGCTCTCCAGTAACAGGATCAGCGCGCCATATATGCCCAGGAGATAAAAATTGGAAGCCCACCCAAATGACTTCTGCAGATAGCCACCGAGGAAAGGCGCTATAATAGGGGCAGTGGCCCATACCACTGTCAGCATACTCGTAAATTGCTTTTGCTTTTCACCGGTGTACACATCCACGAAGAAAGCGCGCTTGCCCACTACAATGAATGCCGTACAGATCCCCTGAATGATACGCATGGCATATACCATATGAATATCACGTGTGTAAACGATTACGAAGTTGCTGAGCGTAAACACCAGTAATGACAGGAGGTTCAGCCTGTAGCGGCCGAAGCTGTCGAGCACGGTCCCCACAAAGAATTGTGAAATACCATAGCTGACGAAGAAGAAAATCATGGTTCGCTGTATATCCGCGTGCGAGGTATGGAATACCTGCGCCATTTCAGGGAACGAAGGAATGTATACGTCTGTAGCCAGTCCGGACATGGGGATGAGCGTAAAGGCAAGAATAGTACTGAGCTGTCTGTTCTTTTCATTTATCTGTCGCATAGTTTCTGTCGGTTTAGGAAAAGCAAAATTACCATCCATATGTCCGCCAGGCAATAAGCGATTCAAAGTATTTATTAAACAATTCAAATATCTCCTCCGTCCCGGTAGAAACGCGGGCTTTTTCCTGTTTGTTTTTTGAAGAAGACATTAAAATACTGAGGATACTCAAAGCCCAGGCTGTTACCGATTTCGGCGATCGTCCAGTCGGTATTTTCCAGGAGTGCCAGCGCTTCTGACAATCTCTTTTCCTGGATAAAGTGGCTGGTGGTTTTACCGGTGTGCTGTTTTACGGTATGGTTGAGGTGGTTCACATGAATATGGAGATAATCTGCAAAATGAGCAGGGGTTGTCATTTTGATCGGGTTCCGCGGAGAGTCAACCGGGAACTGCCCATCCAGCAGATCGAAGAAGCGGGTGACAAGTTGTCCCTGTTTCTCTTGTAATAATTCAGGGTGCGCGTCCATCCTGAATTTCATGGCCGTGTAGATAATGAGCCGCAATATGCTGCCGATCATTGCCTGCTTGTATTCAAACTCCCCACAGTACTCTTCTGCCATGATCCGGAAATAGTTTACCAGGAGTTCGTATTGTTTATCTGTCAGGGTGAGAAAAGGATACACTTCATGTTCGAACAGTTTGGCCAGCTTTTTCAGCTCCCGCTTCAGATCGGCGCTGATGTACAGTTCGTTGAAGAGACAAACATACCCTTGCTGGTTGCCGGAAAGGTTGCGCCAGCCGAACTTCACCAGCGGATTGGAAAAGAATATGGCAGGTTTGTCGATCTTCACCTCTCCCTTTTCTGTGTATAATACGGCCTGGCCGGTACCAATGCAGATCTTGTAATAATCGCGCCTCACAAACGGAAGCAGCACATAGCAGTTGTTACGGCGCATTACGTTGAAATGCCGGATGGGATTATCATCCAGCTGCAGGTCTGCCGGCAGTTTTCTACCGGTGATCTCATAATACTGCCTGATAGTTTCCGTATCGCTCTTCATGTTTCAAAGTTAAACAATTCAAATATACCAGGCGGTATTGTTTTTACCTGTTACAATGCGTCGAGCGCTGTTCTTATTTCCTGTTCCTGTTGTTTTTTCTCGACGTAAGTGGCATGCATGGCACGTTCCTTACAACCCTGGATAGAGCATCTTTCGCAGGTGGTGTGTACAGTGCGGGTGATGATGCTTTCATCGTTTACGAAGCGCATCAGCCGCATGAGGGAACTGTCGAGCAAAAGGCCCAGGGTTACACTGACGGTTTCGGTACTGTTGCGGCTCCTGGGCTTGGCCAGCGTAATGCAGAGATAGCGGTTATGTGTCTGCCAGTAATGAGAGATCTGGGCGTCGATAATAAATCCTTTGTGTTTCTTTTTCTCCGGCAGCCGCTGTACTTCCTGCATCATCCGGATGGCCAGCCAGCGCCGGCAGTAATGCTCATTCACCAGGTTGGCGTGCGGGTTGTGCAGCTGTGAGAGATGGAGTTCTTTGTCTATTTCATATCCGCTCTTTTCATCTCCCGACATACGCAGGAAGAACAGCTGCCCGATACCAAAATGATGCGGCAGGATATTGGTAAGCCGTTGCAGGAGCATCTCAGCGGATACGTTGTATTTATCCAGCAGGTGCAACCATGCTGCGGGATCCCATCTGTCGTTTGCCGATATGCGCTGTATATCTTCTACTACATGTTCTTCCGGGATCAGCAGCGCTGCAGCGAAATAGGACGCCCTGAAATTATTTAGCAGCAGATCAAAAGACGAAGGGCGTTGTACGATCGTCTCATACGGACGCAGGGTGATGCCGAGGAACTGGAAGCCCAGCTCCCGTGCCAACAGGAAGGCTTCCTGACCCGAAGAGAATTGTTTGTTGATGTACAGCGTCTGCTTTGCTGTGCTGAAGTAAGAACGTATCGTATTGAGCGTAGGGATGCTGCCGAGTTTTTTGCGGTCGGTATGTATGTTATGCTTTTCCTTCAACATCTGTTCCAGTACCTCTACTGATACGGGGAGCTTTTCGTTGATGTCTGCTTCTTCGCGGAACCTGGCGGCGGCCGCTTCGAGATCTTCGAAGTAGTTGTCGTGGATATCCTGGTAAGAGCGCAGGGTGGTAGTATAGAAGTTCTCGCGGGAAAGATGATAGGCGCGGGAGATCTTCACCAGTGTGCTGATGAATGCTGTCACCTTATCGGGCGTGTTGGTAAAGAGTTCCAGCAGGCTTGCCGGAGCAATGCCGAAGTGATCCCACGGGATGACGTTGATAAAGTCTGTGCTGAGCAGATCAATGAGCGGCTGTAGTTTTTTGTCGCCCGTGAGGGAAACGAGATAGTCGTAGTCGGTTCCCAGTACTTTGGCGAGGGCGAGTATCTTATCTGTTTTGGGATACTTCTTCCCGTTTTCAATATCGTGCAGGTAGGAAACTGTGATTTTTGTCGCGTCCGACAGCTGCTGATATGACAAATTCCGCTGCTGGCGGAGGTTCCGGACTTTAAGGCCGAATATCAGCCTCACACTTTCATTTTCTGTGATCATAGTTATGTTTTGTGTCAGCGTTCCGTTTGTGCGGGGTGCTGTAGTGTATTTCACTAACGCCCAACAAGTTAGATAAAATTCTCAAAAAACATCGAAAAATTCTTTTAGCGAAATTTTCGCTATTTGAGATAATTATCTATTTTTACGAAAAAACTGATACTATGACGACAACCACCATCACTTCCCAGGTACATACACCAGTGGCGATAAAAGGTCCGGCCGTTCATGGTCTGGAGGAAATATTGACCACTCCCGTTATCGACTTCCTCACGGCGTTGCACCGCAGGTTTGACAATGCCCGGAAAGAATTAATGAAAGAAAGAGCATTGCTGCAGCGGAAAACGGATGCCGGCGAGCTGCCCGGATTTCTGCCGGAAACAGAAGGCATCAGGAACGGAGGCTGGGAAGTAAGTCCTGTGCCGCCAAGCCTGCAAGACCGCCGTGTGGAAATAACGGGACCAGTAGAACGAAAGATGATCATCAATGCGATGAATTCAGGCGCCAGCATGTTCATGGCCGACTTCGAAGACAGTAATACTCCCAGCTGGTCCAACATTATCCAGGGTCAGATCAACCTGTACGAAGCGGTACGCCGCACCATCAACCTGGCGACACCGGAGAAGACCTACCGCCTCAACGACAAAACCGCTACCCTGCTGGTAAGGCCGCGCGGCTGGCACATGACGGAAAAACACTTCGTGATAGACGATGAGCCTATCAGCGCCAGCCTGTTCGACTTCGGCGTATATTTCTTCCACAACGCCGCAGCGTTGCTGCGTAATGGCGACGGCCCCTACTTCTATCTGCCTAAAACAGAAAGCTACAAAGAGGCCAGGTTGTGGAATGAAGTATTCGATTTCGCAGAAGAGTATGCTTTCATCCTGCCTGGCTCCATCAAAGCCACTGTGTTGATAGAAACCATCCCTGCTGTATTCCAGCTGAACGAGATCCTGTATGAACTGCGTACACATGCGGCAGGGCTTAACTGCGGCCGCTGGGATTATATCTTCTCCTTCATCAAGAAATTCAGAAACGTACCGGGTTATGTTTTCCCTGACCGTTCACAGATTACTATGACGGCGCCTTTCATGCGCAATTACACCCAGCTGGTAGTGCAGACCTGTCACCGTCGCAGAGCGCACGCCATCGGCGGCATGGCGGCACAGATCCCTATCAAAAACAATGAAGCCGCCAACACAGCTGCATTAGAAAAAGTACGCGCCGATAAAGTGCGGGAAGTGAAGGATGGTCACGATGGCACGTGGGTGGCGCATCCCGGGCTGGTGCCCGTTGCGATGGAAGTATTCAACCGGTACATGCCACAGCCCAACCAGGTAGACAATATGCGGCACGACTTCAGCACCAACGCACAGAAGCTGCTGGAACTACCGGAAGGCAGCATTACGGAAGCAGGTCTCCGGATGAACATCAACGTGGGTATCCTTTACATCGAAAGCTGGCTGCGGGGCAATGGCGCCGCCGCTATCTACAACCTGATGGAAGATGCTGCTACCGCTGAAATATCACGCACGCAAGTATGGCAATGGCTACACAGCAAAGCACACCTGGATGACGGCAGAGAGATTACACAGGACCTCTACGAAACCATCCGTGACGAAGAGATAGACAACGTCCGGCAGATGGTGGGCTCGGCAACTTACCAGCAATGCCGGTTCCCGGCTGCCATACAAATCTTCAACCGCCTGGTTATACAGGATCATTTTGAAGAGTTCTTTACTCTCAACGCCTACAACGAAATCATATAATCCGTTCACCTTAAAACGATATAACATGAGGACTCCGCAAAGCGCAGTCGAACTGCAAAGAGAATGGGCTGAAAATCCCCGTTGGAAAGGCATTCAGCGTCCTTACACCGCAGCCGATGTATTACGGCTCAGGGGAAAGGTCATCATTGAATACAGTATTGCCAGTCAGGGCGCAGAGAAGCTATGGCGATACCTCCATACACAACCCGCCACCACTGCGCTGGGCGCACTCACCGGCAACCAGGCCATACAGGAAATAGCCGCCGGCTTACAGGCTATATACCTCAGCGGCTGGCAGGTGGCTGCTGATGCCAATCTCGCCGGACAGATGTATCCTGACCAATCGTTATACCCCGCCACCTCTGTGCCGGATGTGGTACGGCGCATCAACAACGCATTACTGCGCTGCGAGCAGATCGACTCCGTTAGCGGCGACAATGCCAAAGACTGGATGGCCCCTATCATTGCGGATGCAGAAGCCGGTTTCGGCGGTAACCTCAACGCCTTTGAGCTGATGAAGAACATGATAGAAGCCGGCGTTTCCGGTGTGCACTTTGAAGATCAGCTCTCTTCTGCCAAGAAGTGCGGACACCTCGGCGGCAAGGTACTGGTACCTACCCGCGAAGCCGTAGATAAACTGGTAGCTGCACGCCTCGCTGCAGATGTGATGAATGTGCCTACCCTTCTCATTGCACGCACCGACGGTGAAGCCGCTAACCTCATCACCTCCGATGTAGATGAACGCGACCGCCCCTTCGTTACCGGTGAACGTACCCCGGAAGGATTCTACTATGTACATAACGGCATCGAACAATGCATCAGCCGCGGACTATCTTATGCGCCTTATGCAGACCTGCTCTGGATGGAGACTTCCAAACCGGATCTGGAAGTAGCGCGCGCATTTGCCGAAGGCATACACCAAAAATTCCCCGGTAAACTCTTAGCCTACAACTGTTCTCCTTCCTTCAACTGGAAGAAACACCTCAGCGAAAAAGAAATGAGTAGCTTCCGGGAAGAACTGGCCGCTATGGGATACCGCTTCCAGTTTATCACCCTCGCAGGCTTTCACGCGCTCAACACTTCCATGTTCGAGCTGGCCGACGCCTACCGCAACAGAGGTATGGCCGGGTTCTCCGAACTACAGGAACGCGAATTTGTATTGCAGGAAAAAGGGTTCAGAGCAGTAAAACACCAAAGCTTTGTAGGAACCGGTTACTTTGATGCAGTGCAGAATATAGTACAACAGGGCAGCAGCTCTACTACAGCCATGAAAGATAGCACAGAGATAGCACAATTTGTATGAGGTGAGTTTCTCGCAAAGTCGCAAAGAGAGCAAAGTATGCAAAGGTTTTTTTTAAGTTGGCAAAGAACTTTTTAGTAGTCCGTAAATATTGTTGGGTACTACTCTATAGTCTTATTTAACTTAAAAAAACCTTTGCATACTTTGCTCTCTTTGCGGCTTTGCGAGAAATCTTTTTTACTTCTTCCGTTCAATCTTTCCCTGGATAGCCGAAATCAGGTTTACACATTCTTCCAGCCTGGAATAGCTTGCGCTGCCATTCACCGCCAGATCACGTTTGCTTACATCCAGTCCGGCGAGGAACGCTTCCAGGTTGGAAAGATAATGTCCCTCTTGTCCGTAGAGAATATCATAGATCTGTTCATTGAGGTTGTCTCCTTCGCGGCGCAGATTGTTGCTGGCAAGATCAGCGACGTTGCGCATTTGCTCCATCACCGCACCCATCTTTGTTTTGAGCATTTCCAGGTTGTCGGGGTTCTTATTGCCGGGCTTTATATTATTGCGCAGCAGGCTGTCTGACAGGCTTTTTCTGGCTTTCATATAACTGCTCAGGTTCTGTTTCAGCTGACCAAAATGAAGACTCAGATCCGAAATCTTCTCTGGTATAAGGTACTTGTCGGCTTCATTGTTCAGGTGCTTCATCCAGGTGAGTATAGCAGGCGTTACATCAGTAACCGCTGCCAGGTCTGACTGGGCATATGTTTTAACTGACAAGAACATTAACAACAAGGACAGGACTTTAGGGAATTTCATCTGATTACAGTTTATTTGATTTTGTGAGATTGATTATACATCCAGTCCGTTAGGATCTGTAGATAACACGTCGCTCATGTAGTCCAGGAACGGACGCATAGCGCGGAATGTTTTATCTGCTTCCTTCAGGAAGTTATCACTCAGCACTTCTTCATCAGAAAAATTCCTGATCAGCAGGTACTGCTTATAACGCAGCAGGTCTGCCGCTTCGTGATCGGCATCAAAGCCCCTGGGCGTTTTCTTTAACTGCTCTCCCTGCAATGTTTTGAAGGTAGACACAAATGGTTTAGCGGACAATATCTTTCTCAGCGGTGTAGGATCAAAGGCGATATCTTCCCGGATACGTTTCACGTCATCCGCAACGGGCGCCCAGAAGCCTCCGCCCACGAAAGTATTGCCAGGTTCCAGCTGGAAGTAGTAACCGCCTCTCCTGTATTTGGCAGCACGCCGGAACCCGCCGCTCCAATGTGTTTTATATGGCGTCTTATCTTTTGAGAATCGGGTATCCCTGTAGATGCGCAAGAGGCTTTGTTTTCCTGACGGCGTTTCAATGACGTCATGACTGTTGAGCAGCGCCAGCAACGCATCTGCAAATGCTTCTACCGACACCAGTTCTTGCTGATATACGGTCTTGTTATCGTTGAACCATTCCCGGTTGTTGTTCTTTTTCAATGTTTGCAGAAACTCAAATCCTGACGTATGTATCTTTGGATTATTAGTCATAATTGTATTCATCTAAAAAAATCTTCCTCAACAAATATACTACCTGTGCTACTTAATCCATCACGCTGTCCAAACCACGCTTCAGACCTTTGAAGGTACTTACTTTCTTAATGGCCAGCAGTCCGCCGTTCACGTATGGTTCCGCGCTGGCGCCGGCATCATGACGAATGGTGAGCCTTTCATCGTGTGCGCCGAAGATGGCCTCTACGGCAATAACGTAACCGGGCAGCCGCAGTGCATGTACCCTCACGCCGTTCACCTTTGCGCCCCTGGCCTCCCGCGGCCCCACCATCTCATCCTCTTTTACAAACTCCGTGGGAATCTGTACATCAGACAAGCGCTTCACCAGTTGCCGCACTGTTCCGCTGGGCGCGCTGATCCAGCCCAGCCGGTGGCACCAGCCACGCATATACGTAATTTTCCTGGTGTGTTCATAGATCCTTATTTATTCCAAATATACCTCTAAAATAAATTTCCGTCTGCCTGTCCAATTTCGTCTCCCCCGGTCATTATTACTGTATAAATAAAACATGGAGATATGCAAGCAAGAATCAATGTAAATGAAAAAAGTCCGAATGCCGTGAAGGCGTTGTTCCAGCTGGGTGGTTATATGTACAAGTCATCTTTCGACCAACACCTGTTGATGCTGGTTTATTTCAGGGTATCACAGGTGAACCGCTGTGCGGTATGCCTGGATATGCACTCCAAAGAACTGCGTGCTGCCGGGGAAACAGAGCAGCGTCTTTATATGATGGATGCATGGCGTGAATCACCGATGTATACTGACCGGGAACGCGCGGCATTCGCCTGGGCGGAAGGTGTGACGCAACTGTCTGTTGAGAATGTACCGGATCATTTATACGCAACAGTGCGGGAACAATTTTCTGAAGAAGAAGTGATAGAGCTGACGATGGGGATCATTACCATCAATGCCTATAACAGACTGAATATTGCATTCAGGATGACGGCAGGCAATTACCAAACAGGAGGAAGTGCAGCGTAAATGTTGCGCAACAAAAAGGAGCAGCTGGTTGCTGCTCCTTTTCACTTTATTGCCTGGTGAGATTATATTCGTTTCCAGCAGTGGTTTTTGTCTGCATACTGCCATCATGCATCTGGATGGTCTTCTCATCGACTACGGAGAAGTAGGTACCTCTGTCGGCCAGGTTTTTGTACCTGAGATAGATCTTCTTGTCTGTGTTGTCATAAGACCAGGAGCCGTCTGCATTGAACTCCGGATCGGCTTTACCGTTCTGTCCGAGGTAGGCTTCTGTTAACACAAAGGAGGAGTCATCTTTAAACATGATGGTTACGTTCCTTTTGGTGCTGCCGCCCGGAATGGTTCCTTTAAAGGTGCCGGTAGCAAAGGCCGCGGTGGCCTCCGGCGTTGGCGGAGTGGTTTGCCCTGCCACAGCGGAATCGTTCCCCTGCGTAGCTGTCTGACTACCTGCATTACACGATACAGCAATAACCGCAACACATACGGCTGCTAAAAAGATCCTGTTCATAATTTATACTTGATGGGTGAAACAATACATTGAACTTGTCTTATAACAGCATTTTCGGGTTTTGGTTGAATCCGTACAGCACCAGGGGTAGGGTATCCCTATGTTATGTACCTGTGATACCCCTGGGGATACATGCAGTAATACCGGCTTAAACGCAGACTTGATGCGGGGGTAGCCACCGTCTGCCGGAGATTGGCAGATTTCAACGGTCTGACCTGCTCCTCCGTATAACAGCACTTCCGGGAGAACGGCTTTTTTTATACATTGCAGTATTACCGGAAACATTCTATGGGAAACATCCAACTCAGCCAGCGAACCAAAGGTTTTATCAGTATCATTGTTGTTATGCTCATCTGGGGCAGCTCCTTTACGGTTACCAAAGTGGTGGTTACAGAAGTGCAGCCGTTTATATTTGCCACGTTACGACATATCATTGCCAGCATCGTGTTACTGCCATTTTACCTGATACACCGGAAAAAAGTTACCCAGCCGTTGCCATATGGTAAGCTGGCGCTGATGGGACTTACCGGTATTACTGTTTATTATTGCTTTTTCAATTCGGCCATGAGCCGTATCACGGCCTCCACCGGCGCTTTGGTGGAAGGATTGATACCCGTGGTGATAGCCGTACTGGCAGCGCTTATCCTGAAAGAACACCTGCATAAAAAGACCGTTACCGGCATTGTATTGTCGGTGACAGGCGTCATACTGGTTGGTTTTGTGGGAACGGCGCATCAGCCGGGCAACACCTTCCTGGGTAGCTTCCTGATGGTGTGTGCCGTGTTGCTGTGGGGCATGTATACGATGTTATCGAGAAGCCTGAAGAGTTCAGACATTGTGGTGGTCACTTCTGTGAGTACTTTTATCGGCACGGCTTTCCTCCTGCCCGTTTTCTTTTGGGAGATATATCAGCATGGCATGCCGGTGATCTCCACAAAAGCCTGGGTGGGCATGACCTATCTCGGTTGTTTTTCTTCTGCACTGGCTTACTTTCTGTATAACAGGGCGCTGGAAAGCCTTCCGGCAGCGCAGGTGGGTAACTTTCTCAACCTGAATCCTGTTATCGGCGCATTGATTGCCTACCTCTTTCTGAAAGATACCATCACCTCCCTGCAACTGGCAGGAGCAGTGCTGGTGCTGGCGGGCATCTGGCTCAGCAACAGGAAAGTGAGTCCGGAACAGGGCTGAGAAAGTTTCTCGCAAAGCTGCAAAAGGAGCAAAGGGCGCAAAGGATATTTTTAAGTTAGTAAAGAACTTTTTGGTAGTCCGTAAATATTTTTGGGTACTGCTAAATAGTCTTATTTACCTTAAAAATATCCTTTGCGCCCTTTGCTCCTTTTGCAGCTTTGCGAGAAACATTTGCGGCTTATCTGAAAATGTTGACTACATCAAATTTGAGGTCGAGGTATCCTTCAAACTTTCCTGAGTCGGGATTATATTTCACCTGGAAAGGGAGGTAGAGATTTTTAGCGATCCGGATGCTCAGGTTGACATCCAGTTTGAAAGCATTGTTCTTCTCACCGGCATACAGTCCTCTGCCGATATATGCATATTCAGCGCCACCAAATGCTTCCAGGATAGAAGAGCCGTCGGCCTTATCTTTCCAGACCACCTTATTGATACCTACCTTTGTGCTGTACTCCTGGCGGTTCAGGGACGACTGCTTATTCAGCGTGTCCTGGTTGAAATGCGTGTACGCACCGGCGTAGAAATCGTAGTTTCTGACAGAATCTTTCTTGCTTCCCAGACCGATCAAGAACTCCAGTTTGTTATCCAGCTTCTCCCATTGCTTACCATTGTAGTTTCCGTCAGACGTGAAGGTGAGCAAAGCGCCCCCGCTGAGCATCCGCTGGATGCTATCGTATTTTTCTGTCAGTTTTTTCCAGGAGGAATTCAGCTGTTCCATTTCATTCTGGCTGAGTAAGTCTTTAAACACGGAGAAATCAGCGTTGCTGTTGAAGGTGTCAAAGATCTTCTGGAACTTATCCATCACAGCCTTTCTCGCGGCATCATCCGGCGCGGCATTCACCAGTACTTCAATACGCTTGTCTACCAGGTCCTGGTTTAGTTTAACAAACGACTTGAGCCCGGCGCTGTCGTCGGGTGACAGACCGTGCAATTCAAAGACGTTAGGTTGTCCTGGTTTGGCGTTGTATTCCCTTTTGTTGATGATAGCCACCGTGAGTGACAGCTTCGCGGAGGTAAGCTGGTTATCATTTCCGAAGGTGGTACCGCTACCAATCTGGATGTTCCTGGCCCACCGTAGTTTGTTAAAGTAATGCTGTTCCGAACGGGTGGAGTCGAACAAACGGATGAGGCCATAGATAGTGGATTTTATCTGTAATTCTCCACCTTTCTGGTTTGCGATACCGTTTTTGAGCATCGCCTGGTAATATCTGCCACCGATCAGGTCTGTCACGATGGATTTGAAATTTATTTTCTGGTCAGCGGCGGCGTTAGCGGTATTTTTCTTTTGTTCCAGTACAGCTCCCAGTGTGGCCTCTGTAGTATGTTGCTGGGCCATCCCGACAATAGTACTGCACAACAGCAGTAGTAATAATGAGTAGCGTTTTTTCTTCATAGGGATCAGGGTTCGACAGTTACGAATAATTTCTTGATGAATTTGGGGTCTTCGATAGTGATGCTATTCAGGACTTTTGAACCCTGTTTGAATGTTACCGCTACAGTAGACTCCGTATTGGGGTCCTGGAAGCCCGCTATGGTAGCCACATATACTTTAGGGTCCAGATCTACGGTTTGCCTGCCGCTTTCTTTGAAATGCAGCACATTGCCGCCGATACCAATGACAACCTGGTAGTTGCTTCCCAGTTCGAGTTTTACATCAACATTGACTTTGGCCATGATGATTAGTTTTTAAAAGGTGAATAATTAAAGGACATATGAAAATTCATTGGGTGAATGTGACAGTGTTATTTAGTTATTTGGTTATTTGGTTATGTGGTTATTTAGAAAGCCACAGCATCGGGGTACGGCATCATTCCATAAGTGTAACAGAGATATTTTAAAGTTCTGATCGTTGAGGTCTTGTGCTATAAATATATGATTTTCTGTAAATAGTATAAAAATTGTTTTAAAAATCCGGTGTTAAAAATCCGTATTTTGATGCCTCATTATAAAAACCATGATGATGCGTTACTTATCCGGACTATGCCTTTTGCTGATTACAAGCCTGTCTGCCGCCGCTCAGAAGCCAGACCGCGAACTGCACTTCACCAGCAGCATCCAGCAGCTGATTACTGTATATAAGGGGACTATATTTGTGAATGCCCGTAAAGCGTTCCAGTTTCCGGCAGACAACATCAACTATAAGAGCAAACGTAACCGGCTTATTGAAGACGGCAAATCGGTGTTCCTTTTCCTGGAAGTAGACGGCAGTCCGAAGAAGAATAAACTGTATGTATTCAGCATCGACCATTCACATGCGGATTCCGTGCTGACGGCCATTGCCTCTGATGTGAAAGACTGGGACCGCGACGGTAACCTGGAATTTGGCGGCAGCGAAGCGCCTGAAACCTATCCGTCAGCAGACTCCATGTATTATGTTCCTTCGAGGTTCTACGAGATCAAAAAAGGGAAGATCACCTATGATGCTGAACTTACTGAAACCACCGATAAAAAAGTGAATGGCGTCTTCCTGGCAGATCCGCTGGACAGCAACGGGAAGCCCAGGGTTATCTCCAAGTCGCGTAAGCGTTCATAATATCATATGCAAAGCACCCAACCTGCTACGGCTTTATTTTTTTATTTACATTCAGTAACTTCAAAGAAATTCCTGCTATGGCCTCTGTTAAAGAAACATTCCAGCTTCATGGTGAAAACCTCCTGAAAAAAGTAAAAGAACTGATCGCTGAAGGTAATATCCGCAGGATCACTATCTCCGATAAAGAGGGCAAAGAGATCATGTCTTTGCCGCTTACCATTGGCGTGGTGGGCGTATTGCTGGCTCCCGTGCTGGCGGCTGTGGGGGCAGTGGCGGCGCTGATCGGCGAATGCAGCATTACCGTGGAGAGAGAACATGAGACAGAAGAACCGGAAAACAAGGGGCCGGAAAACCTGTAATTGACGAGCTTTTCCTACATCAGCCCGGCTTTTTTACTACCTTTGATTAAAGTTTGAAAAATGGAAAACAAAGGGCTGCTTTTTATTCCAGATATAAGTGGCTTTACCCGTTTTGTCAATGAGATCGAGATTGGGCATAGTCAGCACATCATCCGGCAGCTGCTGGAAGTACTGATCAATGCCAATGAAGCCGGGCTTGAAATATCAGAGATAGAGGGAGATGCTATCCTGTTTTATAAATTCGGCACTCCGCCTGACCTGCCCACCCTTTACAGGCAGGTGGAAAAAATGTTCTGCGAGTTCCACCGTCACCTTAATGCTTACGAACATAACAAGATCTGTCAGTGCCGCGCATGCACGTCTGCCATCAATCTCACACTCAAAGTTATTACACATTACGGCGAGTTCACCACTTATCAGATAAAGAACTTCAGTAAGCTCATAGGTAAAGATGTGATTGTTGCACATCAGCTGCTGAAGAATGAGATTCCCCAGCACGAATACTGGCTGGTGACTGACAACCTGCTCGAAGGTACTCCGCCGGATCTTACGCAATGGATGACGTGGGATACCAGCGCCAAGCAGACAGAAACCGGCGACATACCATTCCATTACACCCAGCTTACAGAACTGAAGCACCTCATTCCGCCTGAACCGGAGCATCCGTCTGTACTGGAGGGCAAAACGAAAATGTTGTCTGTTTCGAGAGATTATAATGTTGATCTTAAAGTACTGTTCTTTACGGTTGTACATTTCGATTTCCGTCATCTCTGGCAGACGGACCTTACAACCATTGATGAAGTGGATCATTATCTTCCGGGTATCGGCAGCCGGCACCGGCATGTACTGAAAAGCGGTAAAGAGATCATGATGTCTACCAACAGCTTTTCCTATGATCCGGAAAACAGGGTTGTTTTCTGTGAAACGGAAGAATCGAGCGGGAACAGCACCTGCTATCTTATTGAGAAAACGGGGGCGCATACATCGAGGCTGACGATCGGCCTTTATTTTCCCAAGAACCCTATCCGGCAGCTTTTCTTCAATATCGCGGCCAAAAAGAAGATGCTGGCTGACTGGCATCAATCGATGGAAAACCTTGATCCGCTGGCGACGCAGATGGTGTTACCGGTGGAGTTCTGATGAATACCCGGAGGTTGTAAGCATCATTATCTGAGTCCCCCCAATGCCAGGGGGTATAAAACCCCAATTTTCAGGTATTACCCGGTACATCATACTTTCCTAATTTTATTGTACATCAACGAGAGCATGGACTCATTGATCATACAGCCAGTCATATAAGGCGAATATTTTTATCAAATAAACCATGCTCAATTATTTTCCAGGCAACATGCATTTTATTGCGTGACGCTCTCCTGATATCATGAAATTTACAGAAGGCCGATAACAATCCGGAGCCGTTTCAGATCTTATCGTGACTTTAACAAATATCTATAGTGAAAATAATTTCCTGACCTAAAAATTAGTTATGAAAAAACTAAAACTGAAAGCATCTAATATTGATGCCATTAAAGTATTATCAAGAGTAGATACTAAAAAAATAATGGGAGGGGGTCCCCTTTCGACCGTATTGGCCCTGCCAAGCGGGTCAATATGCACAAGAAGTGCAGATTGCGATTCACGCAATTGTACAGCTGTTGGCCCCAACTGGGGCATGTGCCAATAGCTTTTCAAAAATCCGCACAAGGGAGATTGCTTAAAACAGCGTCATCTGGGTTTCGCGGGGTGTCGTTAATCCGAAGAGCGCCTGCACTTCTTTATAAAAGTCTGCTTCATATTTGCCATCATGCACATGGAGGAAGAAGTAAATGTCTTCCAGGCCGCGTTGTTTCCATTCATCGATACGCTGTTTCCAGGCGGTGAGGCGCACGCTGTCGAGCGGGTGTCCACCCTGCGTAACGAAGCGCAGGAATAGCTTAGACATGGTTAATCCCATGTGCGCGCAATCCCGGCGGCCAGGCGTGTCTGTGAGTACGGCGCCCACTCCGAGGTTGCGGAGCGTGGTAAAGAATTCACGGCGTTCGGCATCCTTACTAAACCAGTCAGGATGCCTTACTTCTACAAAGAAGGTAATGTCTTTAGGGAGTTGTTCGAGGTAGCGGTAGAGGTTCCCTTTACGCACCGGTGGGAAGTATTCACTCAGTTGCAGGAATACAGGCCCCAGCTGGTCTTCGAAGGCACGGATACCTTCCAGGAAGGCAGCTGTTTCTGTACCAGCATTGAGCAATGTGCTGTGATGGCTGATGGACTGCGGTACTTTAGGACAGAATTTAAAATCACGGCGGCCGGTCTTCTCCACCCATTTGCGGATGGCGTCAGGGCTGTATATTTTATAGTGTGTGGCATTCAGCTCTACACAATTAAACAACCGGCTGTATTCTGTCAGCGCGGCGGTATCCTTCATCCCTTTGGGATATAAAGTGCCGGCGTATTCCTTTCTGCTCCAGCCGGAAGTACCGATCCTTAATGTATTGCCGGAAGACCGGCCATTCAGTACTTCTCCTGTTATCCATTCATCCGGAGGCAGCGATATGTCCAGTTGATCATAAATTTTCCAGTTCGCCCCAAAATCCATATGATAGTGTTTTCATCATCTGCCAAAACTACATCATCTGACGGGAACGTTCAGCTAAAAAATGATAGTCCTTTCAAACCTGGTCTCCGTGCCTGGTCTAATGAAGTTGTACCGTAATGGCGTCGCGGCCGTTCCAGTTAGTGCTCAGTATCTTCTGTTGTTTATCCGTCACCGTTACTTTATAGTTGTTAGCCAGCCGTTCTACAGTAATGTTCATGTCGGCGCCGAAGGCCCTGATATGTTTCAGCGACATATGTTTCCAGGCGGCGGGCAGGCGCGGGCACATGCTGAAAGCACGCAGGCCTGTGGGCACGATACCGAAAAGGCCTTCCGTCACCACACGGCAGTATAATGCACTTTCTGCAGAAAGATGCCGCTGGTCTCCTTCCGGCCATGCTTCTACCGCATAGGGCACATGCTCTCCCAGCAGGCGTTTGCGGGCATACCAGGCGAAGTATTGTAATGCGGTGTCTGTAGCGCCTGCGAAGAACAGTCCTCTGAAGGCATATAGTGTGGAGCGGTCCCAGAAGGTGTGGTCACCTGCGGCGGTGAGTACGCCGTTTTCGCTCCACAGGTATGGCGACAACAGCGCTTTTATGGTAGCTTCTTTTCGTTGAAATAATCCCATCGTCAATGGCAGGCATATCCATGATCGCAATACGGTATTGCCGTCATAATAGCGATAGGTATTGTAGCCCTGCACCCGCTGACCGAAATAACGTTCTATGGCAACAGCCAGCGCAGCGGCGCGGGATCTGTACACAGCAACTGAGTCCTTTATTCCCAGCGAGGCAGCCAGGGCGGCAGCGCTTTCATAAGCGCCATAGGCGAGCACATTGGTGGACAGATTTGCTTTCCCTGCCGGAAAGCGACCTTCCAGTTCATCCGCATCAGAAGCGATGATGCCGTTGTCCAGCTGCTTGCGCTCCAGGTATTGCAGGCACCATGTAATGAGGGGAAACAACCGTTGTGCAGCGGCGGTATCTCCACCAGCGAGCGCAAAGCGCGATGCGCCGTAGGCGATCATCGCCTGATCTCCCCTATCCCCTGCCCCATTCCAGTAGCCATCACCTTCTGCGATGATGGAACTGGGAATAGGGGTGTAGTCAGGGTTTATATACCTAGCGAATAAACGAAAACTGTTGGCAGCAGACTCATTAGCGTCCAGGCTGCCGGTGAAGGGAAAAAACGGATTGGCATATTCAGCCTGGTCATTGGCCCAGATAGCCGCATAGTAAGCTCCTCCGCCAGGGCCATGCATCAGTCCGGCCTTGGTGTCGTAGATACTTTCCACCGCGCGGATCTTTGCGAAGGCGAAGCCGCGGTTGATAGTATCGTCCGGTGTTTCGAGTACGAGGTTCTGCATCAGCTCTTCCACAAACGCATTCCTGCGTGCCAGCTCATAGTCAGCTGAATACGTGTAGGATGACGGTATTCCCTTCTCAGCAGCATACACGATGTCCCACTTCAAGGCGCCTCCGGGCGGAATGATGTACACGCCATGCAGGCTATTGACAGCTGTAATAACGTATACGCCGTCAACACCTTTCTCTTTTGCTGTGCGGATTTCTTTCACCGTGCTATCAATCTTTACTGTACACGCTTTCCCCGATGTATTAATTATTTGCCGCTCCTGGATAAAAGCGGCCTTATCTATTGTTGGGAAAAGTATATCCGTGACCCAAAGAGGTGTGTTAGACCGGGAATGTATCCGTATATGTCCTTTGAGATAAAATGCAACAGGTATTTCTTTCATGGGAACGCCGTCCACCGTAACCGGTGCGGATTCGCTACCATCGAAAGAGGTAGTGAGACTGGCATGCGTATTATTGGGAATGGTGCGCAACATCGGGAACACCAGTTTCTTCTTTAATACCAGGCCGCCGGTTTTATCGGTTCCGTAGGTGATGATCGCCGAGATCTTTTTGCCACTCATCTCTATCTGATCCGTGTGTGCGTTGCCGTTATCCACTTTCCAGCGGATGCCACCATCCGGCACCAGCGACCACCGGGAGGTCTGGGCCATTGCCATACAACAGCAGCACATCAGCATCATCAGGCCCATACTTTTCTTCTTCATATATATCATTCTTCAATCAGTCAATAATAGCGGCAAATCCGCCTCCGGGAGCCAGGTGAATTCTCAGGCTGTCCTTGTTGGAGACAGTAATGGTTTCCGTTTTATAATCGGTTGCGTTTCTGTCTGCGTTGATCCCATCTTTGAAAAGGGTGATGCGGTGTGTACCTTCCGGCAGGAACGACAGATCCGCCATCAGGTCGCGGGGCGTCCAGTTGGTAGCGGCGCCGAGATAATAGCGGTTGTCTTTCTTCCTTGCCACCACCAGGTATTCACTTACCTTGCCTTGCAGGGGAATGGTTCTGTCCCAGGTGGTGGGAATGCGTGTGATGAACGCTGTGCAGGCCGGTTCTTTTTCATAAGCTACCGGGTTATCGCACAGCATTTGCAGGGGCGCATCGTACAGGATGTACATGGCCAGCTGCTGACAGCGGGTACCCTGGCTCATGGGTTTGTCGTACACGATGGCAAAGTCGCGCTTTTGTGCATTGCGCATGGCTCCGGGCGTATAGTCCATCGGGCCGGCAAACATCCGTATATACGGCAGGGTTACTGCCATCTGCGGACTGGCGTTCTTATCGGACCACTTGTTGTGTTCCATGCCCTGCACGCCTTCAAAGTTCAATACATTGGGCCAGGTGCGGTTGATACCGGAGGGTTTGAACGCACCATGAAAATCCACCAGCAGGTGATGCGCCGCAGCGGCGGCGGCACAGCGCCAGTAGAAGTTCACTACCGCCTGATCATCGCGGTCCATAAAATCGACCTTCACCCCTTTCACACCCCAGTCTTCAAACTGCTTCATGGCTGTCTCCATCTGTTCGTCCAGTGTACGCCATACGCACCAGAGAATTACGTCTACATTTTTTTGTTTACCATAATCCACGATGGCCTTTACGTCCACCTCCTTTATGATCTTCGTGAGATCACCGAGCTCATACCAGCCTTCATCCATGATGATGTAGGGGATATGATATTTTGCTGCGAAGTCAATGTAATATTTATAAGTAGCTGTATTTACGCCTGCCCGGAAATCTACGCCGGTCAGGTCCCAGTTGTTCCACCAGTCCCATGCCACCTGGCCTGGTCTGATCCAATCTGTATTTGTCAGTTTGCCCGGCGCACCAAGTTTGTATACTATTTCATTGTTGAGTAACTGAATATCGTCTGATGCCAACGCAGCCACGCGCCAGGGGAAAGTGCGGCGGCCGGAGGTACGTGCGATGTAAGGTTCGCTTTCAACAGGAAAGAAACGCCGGTCCCAGTCTTTGGTACCCCGCTGGTTGATACGTTCTTTTTTCACCACCGGCGGATATATGGCTTTCATATAACCGTTTCCGTTACCTGTAAAATACAGACCGGGATAATCATACAGGTCAGACTCTGTAATCAGTATGTTCCCGGCCTGTGGTGTAGTTATCAATAAAGGCAACTGGATAGTGCGTGTTTCTGTGAGGCTGTCCAACCCCATCTTTTCATACGTATGCTCGTAGTGGTTCATCCAGCGTTTCACCCATTGGAACCAGGCCTGGCTGCCTGCAGGAGGCTGCACATTGCAGGTTTCATACTTCACGGTGATGCTGTCCGGAAAATCTGTTTCAAAGCGGTAAGCCACGCCATCATTGTAGGCGCGCACCTGTAAGCCGTAATTTCCGCGAAAGGAGAGTTTCAGCTCATTGTAGTGGTCTTCAATCAGATTATTCTTCACCGTCACCACGGGCCGGATCTCCTGTTGTACGCTCTTTGTTACGGCGCGCAACACTTTTGCCCCAATACCGGGCTGCTCTCCGGAAGCCAGTTCCATAGCGGCATCCAAACGGGGCACCGCTACCTGACCATTATGTGTGATGGTGAAATGCAGACTGTCACGCGTGAAGACCTGCACCGTGATCTTTCCATCAGGTGAAGACAGGCGATAATCCTGTGCAGCCAGCCGGCCGGTAAAGCCCACGCAGGCAGATAAACAACATACAATAAATGTTTTCATATCATAATCCTGTTTAGAAAAGATGGGGGGTACAATGGATGAATGCCCTGATTAACCTGATCGTTAATAACCAGGGTTTTGCATTAACAACTTGTTTTTGTTCATTTCATAGCGTGGAATCGGCATCAGATAATGCTTTGATTCTTCGAACTTCCGCTGTTGTAAAATATAATAGGTATAGGAAAAAGTGCCGTCCGCATTCTTTACGGATTTCACGGCCATTAAAGGCTTATTATCGGTCTGCCCTGCGATCTTCCAGCGGCGCACATCTGCGAAGCGCATTCCTTCAAAGCAGAATTCTATCATACGCTCATGCGCGATCTTATCCATCAGAGCGGTACCGCCTTCGGTGACCGCCGGGAGGTTCACGCTGGCGCGGGCACGTACGAGGTTGAGCCAGGTGCGTGCAGTGCCTTCATCACCCAGGTGATAAGCTGCTTCCGCATAGTTCAGGTAGATCTCTGCCAGTCTGAAAATGATCCATGCCTGGTTGCTGCCGTGTGCATTCAGATCGAGTGATTCGTCTGTATACTTGCGCCAGTTGTAACCAGTAAGACTTGCATTCCAGTTCTCCACAGGGCTTTGCGGGCTATCCATACCGCCATAGAAATATTCCAGCTTGCGGCCTTTGAACATGGCGCCGTTGTACAGGATGTTAGCATAGAATCTTGGATCACGGCCTTGATAAGGCGATGCCGGATTGTATCCTGAACCTGCCTCTGTGATCATTTTGCCATTGCTCATTTCAAATGCATCCACCAGGTTCTGTGAGGGCTCGTATACCGACCATCCATGCGAGCCATTGGGCCATATGTATTGATCCAGCTTAGAGCCATAATCGCCGAGCACTGCATTGTAGAAGGCGCCATCCATACCATAGGACATGATCACTTCCGGACTGTTTTTGTCCAGGAATATTTTGCTGTAATCAGCGCGTTGATCAAGTGTATAGGCGCCCTGCGCGGCCAGGTCTATCACTGCTTTAGCAGCGTCGGCGGCCTGCTGCCACCTGGCTGTTTCATTATTGGGATTATTCAGTTTACTGGCGGCATATAACAGGAGTCTTGACTTCAGTGCCATTGCGGCGCCTTTGGTAACCCTGCCGATGTTGTTGCCGTCGTGCTTCACTGGTAATGCAGCGATGGCATCGTCGAGATCTTTCAGAATGAACGCCACGCATTCATCATAAGTATTGCGTTTCACCAGGAAGTCCGTATCTGTGAGACCATATATTTTTGTGATGATGGGCACGCCACCGTAGCGGCTGATCAGATCAAAATAGCTCCAGGCGCGGATGAACTTTATTTCACCTGTCATGCGTGCTTTCCTGGCTGCGTCGCCCTTTACACCGTCAATCTTGCTGAGGAACTGGTTGCAGCTCCTGATATAACTATAGTCGGGAGACCAGTTATCGAGGGAAAGATTATCGGGGCTGAGCAGACCGAGGTTGATGATGGATTCGCTTTCATAATTGAATTTGGAATAGCCCTCATCCGCCACAGCTGAGTATCCTGTTGCGCTGGCAACACTGGTGGGATCTATGCAGTGCGGCAGTATCTGGTATTTGGAATTTACGAAAGTTTCCACCAGGCTGATATCGTTCCACACGTCATCATCTGAATAAGTATCCAGTGGTTTTTTGTCGAGGAAGTCCTTCTGGCAGGAAGCAGCACTGATCATAAAACCAGCCAGGACAAGAGTATATATTTTACGCTTCATGATGGTTCGTTTTTTTGATTACAGGGAAATATTGATACCGGCGTTGAAGATCCTTGTCTGCGGATAATAGCTGCCGCCTGCGGCCCTGATGTTGGGATAGTCGGATTTTGGCGTAACGCCGTTCAGTTCCGGATCATAGTCTTTGATCTGGCTGAACACCAGGAGATTGAATCCATTTACGTATACACGTACCTGTTGAAGATTCAGTCTGGCTATCAGCGACTGCGGGAGCACGTAAGACAGCTCTACGGTTTTAAGACGCAGGAAGGCTGCATTCTTCAGGAAGAAATCAGACTTACGGTTGTTCACGTTATCGTTCCTGTCGAAGGCTGCGGGGAAGGAAGCGTTTGGATTACCGGGCGTCCATCTGTTATCATACATCCAGTGCGGAGGTGTGAGGGAGCCGCCATTACGGGAAGGCATGATGAGCTGTTCCGCATTTGACTGGCCCTGCCAGAGTACATTCAGTCCTATTCCCCTGTAATTAACACCCATAGTAATACCATACAGTACCTGCGGTGTAGGGCTGGAATAGATCCGCACCATATCATTATCTGTAATTTTCTTATCACCATCTACGTCTACGAATCTGATGTCGCCGGGTTTGGCATTAGGCAGATGAACAGTGTTATCGATCTCCTGCTGGTTGTGGTAGATGCCATCTGTTTTGAAGATCAGCCAGGAATCCATTGGGTGGCCCTGGATCTTCTGCCAGTCGGGTGTTCCTTCCGCTTCATCTCTGAACACTACATTATTGCGGGTATAGGTGTAGTTAACGCCGATGTTGTAAGACAAATGCTGATTGACTTTTCTCTGATGACTGATCTCGACTTCGAATCCGCTGTTGTTTACCTTACCGATATTTTCCGGTGGCAACAGGCCGTCAAGACCTGTGCTCGAAGGAATGGAAGCATTGCGTGTGATCAGGATGTTGGAGCGGATGGATTTGAAGACATCGAAGTTTACGTTGAGCAAACCATTCCACCATGATGTTTCGATACCGGCGTTGCGGTTATCGGCCACTTCCCAGGTGATGAAGGGATTGGGTGTGACGCCAGCGCTGAGGCCGCGTACGTGTGAGGAGTTAGGACCGAGATAGTAGCCACCGTCCAGCCTGTATTGCTGCAGGAACTGGTAAGGATCTACCTTGTCGTTTCCGAGCTTGCCCCAGGAAGCTTTCAGTTTGAACTGCGTAGCGGCAGGTATCAGTTCTCTGAAGAATGGTTCTTCTGAAAGCCTCCACCCTACTGATACACCGGGGAACAGCCCCCAGCGCCTGCCGGCAGGAAATATATAGGAGCCATCGTAACGGAGGATTACTTCTGCGAGATACTTGTTATCATATGCATAGCTTGCCCTGCCGAAAACGTTGCGTCTTGCGCTTTGTCCGGCGCTGCTGCCGTTGTCTTTGCCCATGTCATCGCCGATGAAGAGCTGGTCTATCTTATTACTGAGGAGGTCCTTGCGGTAAGCGTTGATGCCTTCGTTATTAGCAGCGCTCTGCTCATAGGCCACAAAGCCGCTGATGTCGTGCTTGTCAAACCTGCGGGCATAGTTGAGCCTCAGGTTAAAGGTGTTGGTTTTATAATTTCTGAAGTTCTGGTTGATGCTGATAGGCCCTTCGTTAGAGATCATGTTGATATACTCCTTTGTACCAGGATCGTATTGAAAGGCATCCCAGTTATCATACAACGATTTGCCGGCATTGAACTGGAAATCGTTGGCCAGCAGGCCGCTTACAGACAGGCCGTTGGTGATGAAAGGCAGTTTCCATTCGAAGGTCAAAGCTGTCTGAATGAAATAATCCCTGATCTTGTTGTAACCTGTGGCGCCGGAAGCCATGAGCACGGGATTGCGACCACCAGCCAGGCCGGGGCCAGGCATCCCGTTGGGATAATAGTCCGGTAAGGTGGGATAGGCCGATAATACTTCAGCGAAGATAGAATTGCTGCCGTAGTTGGAGTACTTCCGATCTTCCAGCCTGCCAGAGAGATCCAGTCCTACTTTAAGGTTGGACGTAATATTCGCATCGATGTTAGAGCGGAGGTTATATTGATGATATTTTGTAGCGGAGTTACGGTAAAGGCCATCCTGATAGAGATATTCACCGGAGAGGAAATAACTCACTTTATCGTTGCCACCGCTGAGAGATAATGCGTGGCGTGTTTGCGGTGAGAGATCCTTCAGTACCGCATGGTACCAGTCGGTGTTGGGATGTGTGATTGGGTTGGAACCGTCGGCATACTTCTTAATATCGTCGTCGGTGTATTGCTTTGGTACGCCTTTTCTTTCATTCAGTTCATTGATGTAAGTGGCGTATTCAGCGGCGTTTACCAGTTTGGGCAGGCGGGTAGGCTGTGTAAGTCCGTAGCTGGCGGAGTAGGATATTACCGGCTTTCCTGTTTTACCTCTTTTTGTGGTAACGAGTATAACACCGTTGGCCGCCTGTGCACCGTAAATGGCTGCGGATGCATCTTTCAGCACGGTGATGCTTTCAATATCATCTGCGTTGAGCCTTTCAAAGGCGCCCCTGTTGGCCACGCCATCAATAACGATCAGCGGGCTGTTATCATTAAGTGTGCCTTTACCACGGATCAGGATGTCTGAATAATCATTACCAGGTTCACCTGACCTGTTGTTGGCGATGATACCGGTCATGCGGCCAGCCAGTGAGTTAGAGAGGTTGGCAGAAGGGCTTTGTCTCAGCTCTGTGCCTTTCACAGTGGAAATGGAACCGGTAACAGTTGCCTGTTTCCTGGTACCATAGCCTACTACCACTACGTTGTCGAGTGAAGATATATTGCTTTGCATGGTTACGTTCACCACGGATCTTCCGGCAATGGGCAGTTCCTGCCTGATAAAACCGATGCTCGTAAAAACCAGTGTGAGTGCGCCCTCCGGCAGTTTCAGGCTGAAGAAGCCTTTATCATTCGTGGTGGTGCCGGTGGCGGTGTTGCCGATGGCAACGGTAACGCCGGGTAAAGGCTTGCCTTCTATGTCTTTTACGGTACCGCTGATGGTGCGCTCCTGTACCGGTTGTACCGCCTGCGAAGCGGAGAACACCACTACTGTTTTGTTGGTGATGCGGTAACGCAGAGCGGTGCCTTTGAAGGAAGCATCCAGAATTTGCGGGATGGTAGCGTCTTTCATGGACACCGTGATAGCTGGTGTTTGTTGTACGTCTTCATCATTATACAAAAACTGGTAATCGGTACGTTGTTGAATAAAATTAAATAATGTGGAAACTTTGGCTGACTGTAGGGATACTGATAATTTAAATTCCTGCGGGAAAGCTGCCGCAGACAGTTGCAAAATACACGCCAGGGCAAGCAGTAAAGTGAGCTGCATGGTGCGGAACATTCTCCATGACAGTAAACTGTTACCCCGCAGGAGCAGAGTGAATAGCTTTTTTTTCATAACTTAGATGTGCATAATTGTTAGGCAATACCTGTCTGTCGCTTATTCGCAATTGCAGCAGGTTGTTTGGCATTTTTAACGGGGGTGTTCGCGCATCCCCGTTTTTTCTGATTCTGGTTACATTGTTGTCGCAGTTTGTTAGTTGGCTCCATTAATTTGGTCTGCGTCCGGGGAATACCCGTAATACTTTCCCTTGCCTGATAAAATGCACCTTACCGGTTGTTTCGAGAAACTGCAGCATATCATCTACCTGTTCCGGCCTTGCCATACGGCCGGTGAAGTGAATAGCCATCTCTGTTTTTCTTTCGCTGACAATTTCTACATCATACCATCGTGACAGTTCATCCAGTATCTCATTCAGTGGCGCACTTTTGAAGAGGAACAACCCGTTCTTCCATGCCAGGGCAGCATCGGCGTCTGCGGGTTGCACCATTATAGAGGAAGAGGAGGCTGTTACCACTGCCTGCTGGCCCGGTTTCAGCAGGCGGCCGGCATCCTTTCCGGTGGCCACTTTTACGGCACCACTGACCAATGTGGTGCGTTCATAACGTTGACCCTTATACGCTTTTATATTAAAGGCAGTGCCCAGTACCTGAATAACAGATCTGCCTGTAATAACAATAAATGGATGCGTGGCATCCTGTGATACTTCGAAATAAGCTTCTCCTGAAAGACTTACCTGTCTTACGTCTTCTGTGAAACGGCCGGGATAGTTGAGCACAGAGGCTGCACCCAGCCATACTTTGGTACCGTCCGGCAGTATCAGCTGCGCGCCTTTCCCTTTGGGCGTGGCAAGCTGGCGTTTAGCCATCTCCATATGCGTATGTGTAGCGGACGGCGTTACATTCACTTTTGTTTTCCTGTTCAGCAGATAGCCGCATAGCGCACCTGCTACCAGTAGCGGAAGTGCAATGGCGGCGTAGCGCAGGTAGGAACGGCGCGGTTTGTTGACGCGTTTCATCAACTGGTCATAGGCTGCTTCGCGGTCACTGTTACGGCGGCGCTGTACCCGTTCATGCAGGTAGTATGAGTCCGTCAGTTTTTCCCATAAAGCTTCGTGCTCCGGATGCTGCTGCTTCCAGGCTTCCAGCTGTATCATTTCCTCCGCAGTAATATTTCCCGTTAACTGCTTTGATATGAGGCGTGCAATTACAATATGATCCGGAATTTTCTCCATAAGGTATGGTACATAAACAACCAGGTGGAAAAAACGGGTGAAAGGGGTGCGTGATTTTTTTAAAATATTTTTCCGAAGAGGAAGAGAAAATGATATGGTTGTTTCTTCATCATGTCGCGCATCAGGCGAAGCCCTCTACCCTTCTGGGTTTTCACGGTATTGACGGAAACATTCAGGCGGTCGGCGATCTCGTGGTTGCGGAGACCTTCAAAATAGCTGAGATGGATAACGCTGCGGCAACCTTCCGGCAGCTGCTTTAAATATTGCTGTACTTCACCCAGCACCTCCGCCTCCATCAGCTTCAGTGTGATGTGTTCTTCCGAAGCAGTTGGGGCAGGCTCGTTCATGTATCGGCGCACTACTTTGTCGTGCTTCAGTATATTAAAACATTTATTCCTGACTGTCAGGTACAAAAAGACTTTTACGGCCTGCTGGTCATCGAAGTTATCCATGCGTTGCCACAGCGCCACAAAAGCGTCCTGCACGAGGTCAGGCGCTTCACCGCTGACGGACAGCAGGTTTTCCGCGAACAATATCAGGCGGTCATAAAACAGATCGAAGAGAGACTTAAACGTCTCTTCCTTCGTTCTTTCCGGAGCATCTACGCGCATCATTCTAGCCATGTGTGTGCAGCTTCTCTAACAACAAAAATGCAGCGGTGTGAAATTAGGAGATTGACATATCTGGCCCACACACATTTTATCCTGTTATACGCAGATTTTAACTTGATATTATTTTTATTTAGACTTGCGGGGTTAATTTATTCATCTACATAAACCTTTACCATGAAAAAATTGTTGCCCATTCTTTTACTGGCGGTAACATCCGGCACTGTATATGCACAGGACACATCCATGATTGACGTAAGAACGGAGATCATACAGTATTCCCGCAAGGACCCCAAAACAACTTATACCAACCTGCTGACACTCTGGAGATATAATGGCACCGACCAGGGGCATTTCGGATATGGCAGTAATAACGGGAGTATATTTCTCCACAATAACATAGGCAGTGTAAACATCGGCAGTCTCGCTACCAACGGTAATATTGCCTTTTATACCAGTACAGGTCAAAAAATGTTCATCTCTCCCGATGGCAATATTGGTATCGGCACTAATACGCCGACTATGAAGCTCGATGTGAAAGGTCAGATCTCGGCAGGTAACCTGCTCTATCTGCACACCAACAACCTCAACTCTACAGAACTGGTGCTGGAAAAGATGAATGGCACCTATTACAGTATCAGTGTTAACAATACGCAGATGCAATTCTATAACCATTCCACGAAGAATGTATTTATGATAGCGGATGCCAGCGACAACATTGGCATAGGCACCACTAATACCTACGGCCATAAACTAGCCGTGGCAGGCGGGATACTGGCGGAAAAGGTGAAAGTAAAATTGCAGCGTGACTGGCCGGATTATGTTTTTGAAGCAACTTACCAGTTGCCAGCATTACCCGACCTGGAAAGATATGTACGTATGCATAAACATCTGCCGGATATTCCTTCCGCGCAGGAAGTAGCAGAAAAAGGACTCGACGTGGGAGATACGCAAGGGAAGCTCCTGCAAAAGATTGAAGAACTCACCTTACTGCTCATAGAACAAAACAAGAAGCTGGAAGCGCAGGAAAAGAGACTGAAGGCGGTGGAAAGGCGACAGCGTAAATAGCTCATGCGTGATAAAGGCAGACAGTATATGCATTGCATGCTGTCTGCCTTTTTTATTGCTGTCTTGAGTAATGTACTAAAACTGTACCGCAGGCAAAAGCTTTACACGCTACCAATTTTAACGTTAATTCGTTTTTTAAAGGATTGAAGGTTTGTTGTCCGTTACCTAATGCAGCAGGATATCTGGCCCACACACATTTTATCCTGTTATACGCAGATTTTAGCTTGGGATTATTTTCATTTAGACTTGCGGGGTTAATTTATTCATCTATATAAACCCTTTACCCATGAAAAAATTGTTACCCATTCTCTTGCTGATAGTAGCTTCAGGCGCTGTATGCGTGCAGGACACCTCTATGGTTGACGTAAGAACAGCGATCATCCAGTATTCCCTCCGGGTTATTTCAAAGGCTTAATTGCCACTGCTTTTCAAGGATTTTTCAAGCTACCATATCCGAATTCGTATCCTTCTTGATTAGCTTACTTTGTACCGAATTGAAAACTCATACTCAATTTTACACATCAATAATCATTTTTACATTAAAAAATGTTATTGGTGAGTTAAGCTTCTTTTATTCACGTAACGAAAACATTTCCTGCACAATTACTCATTAACTTCCACCTGTAAAGGCAACGAATGCAATCAAAATGCAAAACAATTAAAATGACCAACAAAGATTATAGAGAATGGCTGGTGGAAATAAAAAACAAGGTAAAACAAGCCCAATTAAAGGCAGTTTCCAATTTCAATACAGTTTTAATAGAACTTTATTGGGAGCTAGGAAAGGAAATTATCTCCAAACAAACTGAATACAAATGGGGAGAGAATTTTCTGGAACAGCTGTCTATCGATCTCAAAAAAAGTTTCCCACAGATCAATGGTTTCTCCCGCAGAAATTTGTATACGATCAGACAATGGTATGTTTTCTTTTCCCATCAATTTGAATTTGTGCCACAGCCTGTGGCACAATTGCCCTGGTCGTACCAACGGCTGTTAATTTCTAAAATTAAAGACCTGGAAACAGTAGTTTTATATGCCAAAGCAACCCATAAAAATGGTTGGTCCAGGAATCAATTAGAAATTAACATTAAACATAACTATCATCTAAGACAAGGAAAGGCCGATCACAATTTCGATTCAACTCTTCCTAAACCACAGTCTGATCTGGCGGCAGAGACTATTAAAGATCCATACCATTTTGATTTTCTCGGATTAGAAGAGAATGCGCAGGAGCGAGAGATTGAACTTGCCCTAACCCAGAAAATTACCCACTTTATGCTGGAGCTGGGAAAGGGTTTTGCTTTTGTTGGCCGTCAATATAAATTAGAAATCAGTGATTCAGATTATTTCCTGGATTTGTTATTTTATCATCTGCACCTACGCTGTTTCGTAGTCATAGAATTAAAGGCAGGAAAATTTCTACCTGAATATGCAGGAAAATTGAACTTTTATCTTTCTGCGGTAGATAGTAAATTAAAACACATAACCGACAGCCCATCCATCGGAATAATATTATGCCGGTTAAAAGATAAAATAGAAGTGGAATATGCTCTTCGCGATTTAAATAAACCTATAGGCATTAGTTCGTTTGAATTATCAGAAATAATCCCTGATGACCTTAAAACTCAACTTCCCACAATTGAAGAAATGGAAAGAGAATTATTGGACGAGTAAGGTATTTTTCCCTATTTGAGATCAAGCAATATTCTTTGCTGATAGGCCTTAACCGGAAAAAGGATACAATAATTCAGAATTATCTACTGTCCCTTTTTTGTTATCCTTTCAGCGGACCGGACCGGGCTTTTACCTGTGGGTCATATTGCCAAGGCACTGTTAACGGCTGACATACTTGTTTTAATGTTATTGCTTTCTTGAGTAATGTACTAAAACTGCACCACAGGCAAAAGCTTTACACGCTACAAGCTTTAACTCTAATTCGTTTTTCAAAGGATTGAAGGTTTGGTGTCCGTTACCTAATGCAGCAGGGTTTGTAAGCACATAATACTCATCGATTAAATCATGTTGTATTAATGATGATACAAATGAATCGCCCCCATATACCATGATGTCTTTCCCATCTTTATTTTTCAGTGCTTTTATTGCCTCTGCTAAATTGCCATTTATAATGATTGTATTGTCCCACTTACTGTCCTTGAGGGTATTTGAGAAAACAGCATTTGGAATTTCTGCAAACCGTCTTCCAAGTTTGTGCTCACCATCATCGGGGTTGTTTGCTACTTCAGTCCAATATGGAATAAACCCTTCCCCAGTTTTTCTCCCATGCAGGATGCAGTCCACATTGGTGAGATTGTCAATACTAAAGTCTGACATTCCGCTGTCCCATTTATTGTCAAGCAAAATGTTCATTTGTAATTTTATCTTTCTCATTTTAGTAGTTTTTACAAAAGTAATTAGGGAGACTTACAATACAGGTGGGCTATTGCGACTTTTTAGGAGTTATTTGCGACGAGTAGTGTGGGTGTTTTTGCTTGTCGCTAACATTATGTTTCCGGCTACTTTTAGATGGAAACGATATTTGTGAGCTGTTATACTTGAGCTATTAAGTCAAAAGAACGTGGTTATTGCTAATACAACTTAGTTAAGTAGAAGAGAAGATGTTTTCCCGCATACGATCCCGCAATACTTGCCATCATTGTGAAAATTGCTGGTTATCTCGCTGTTGCGGGTACTGTCATGAGTGGGGTTAACCAGACTGCAGTGTTAGAGGAAGGTGGTTAGACCATTGTTTAAATCGTATTCCGGATATAAGGTGTGGGTGCCTTTGGGATTTGTTTATTGTAAAGGCTTTCGCGCATAACGGGTACCATTTTTCACTCCATGATGGACTGAATTTTCAACTTTGCCGTAAAGGCATCAATTACAGCGAGGACATGCTCCTTATCTTTTGCCGGAAGTCTTTCCACCTTATTAAAATGTTCAATTAATGCAGGTGAAATTTGCTTTTCTGCAGTTTCACTGCCTTCGATACCCCGGATCAGATAGTCGAGGGTACTACCCAAAGCGTCCGCGATCTTTGCTGCTACCTCGATAGAAGGTTTAATTGCATCACGTTCATATTTTCCCACCATATCTCCGGTAGTACCAATAGCAGCGCCCAGCTGTGCCTGTGTTAACTTCTTCTCACGTCTTACAAATGTTACTTTTTGCCCGAATGTCATTAGGGTTAATATTTAGAGGCTAAAAATAGGACTTTAAAGTAAAATGTTAACCAGCAGTAGCATATACACACTAACACATTTACAACTTTTACAATACAAATAACACTCATACGATCTGACACATTTGATGTTTATATGCCTTTTTAGGCTTATTATTTTGACATTCAAATGACATAAAACAATAAAATGCTGCTTATTTAACTTGTTTAAATAAGCCAGATAAGGTATATTTACATCAGATAACAATTAAAAAAAACAGCTTATGCAAAGTAAAAATAAGACTGCAAAAATCCACAAAAAGGGAGTCCCACAGACCTATGGTTGGAAAACAGTTCCCTGGCTAAACTTGTCGGGGGTATGGCTTGAAAAAGCTGGCTTTGATATTGGAGACAGCATCGCCATTGAAGTAGCTCCCAACAAGATTATGATTACCGTAGCAGAAAAAGCCCCTAAACCTCCGAAGCTAGATTATAGCTTTGATATTGATGAGGAACTATAAAACGTGATAACCTCAACACGGACGCCTGGGATTCCAGGGCGGGCCACAATCATGAAATCCCCGCCCGCGAATACCGGGTAAAGGTCGCCTCGGCCAATTATAAAAAACTGTTTGTTAACCAATTCAATACTATTTCATGATACATGTATATGCTGATACGTCAGTAGTGGGAGGCTGTTTTGATAAAGAATTCAAAGAACATAGCCTCGCCCTCTTTGAAGAGTTTAAAACCGGAATGAAAAAGTTGATTTTATCTGATGTGGTAAAAATGGAACTGGAATTAGCTAGTGACCAAGTGAATGCAAAAGTGAATGAAGTTCCAAGACGATTCAAGGTAGAAATCAAAAGTACGCTTAAGGCAGCTACACTCGCAGCCACTTATATTGCTCAGGGAGCATTAAATAACAAATGTTATAATGATGCACTGCATATCGCCCTGGCCACGCTTCACAACGCTAATGTATTGGCCAGCTGGAACTTTAAGCATATCGTCAATTTAAATCGCATCAAATTGTATAATTCTATTAACTTGCAAATGGGGTACCGGTCAATTGAAATCAGAACTCCCCGCGAAATCTTAAAATCATATAAGCCATGAAAAAAAGCAAAAGCTACGATGCTGTGGCTGAGGCCCGGAAGATCAAGGAAGAATTGAGTATAAAGTACTGGGGCCATCCAGACCAATTACTGAAAGATTTGAAAGCTGTAAGAAAAAGATATAGCCAGCGACTAAAAACGGCTAAATAACCCGCTCCCAGTACAGATATCCCTGCTGTACACCTCCATCTCACTATTCAATTTGTCTAAGAATACCCAGCTGACAACATGCGGTTGTCGCCAGGACGTGTGTTAAATCCTAAAGCCAAATGACCATGAAAAAAAGTAAAAAGTATGTAAGCATTCGACCAACCACGTCTTCTTTTGCTGTTTTGAAGACACTAGCTTAGTAGAAAAAAGTGATGAACCCTACGTCGGATGCAAAGGGACGGAAACGTCGAAGCAAAAATGAGATACATCGAATATTGCAAGAATA
>NZ_DATLKJ010000135.1:0-82752 GCF_035538455.1 Chitinophaga sp. | reverse complement strand
GGCTTGGGTTAAATACTGAAAACTTACTTTTTATTTTAGGGATTGTACTGAAAAAAGACAGGAGTTTCATATACACAATATGAATTTAATAATTTTTGTTATCATTCCAAACTAAATTACAAAAAACAAATACTGAACTTTAAAAAATTTATCTCACAATTCAGATACACTATATCAAAAAAATGCAGGCATTAAACTTGTCCAATCATCAGCAAAGCAAGAGCGAATTAATCCTGAATAAGTACGGGCAGATAAACCTTACTTGACGTATCATTGATGGTTGATGCTGGCCTTGGCCTGAGGATGATAGGTACCCCATCCCCACACCCGATATTTATTGCTTTCCTTCTCATCATTTTACTTGTTATTTTCCTCATCGGTTTCTTCTTTATAGTAGATTGGCCACACGCTATCTCCCAACTACCTGCGATACCGAAACAAAAAAATGCCATTAGTAACATTTGTTTCATAAATGCTTTATTTAAGATGCCTTAATATGTCATTCTACGCAGCACACTTTCCTATAACTTTTTCAAATGTTTCAAAAGAATTAACAACTATCGCTATTCTATCAATCCAAGTATTAAGTACACTCCTTTCTTCTTCATCAGTAGCTTTAAATCTCATACACTTGACCATCAACAACTTAGTTTGCTCACATAGTATTCTATACTGACTCATCAGATGTCTAAAGTCACCTTCTTTAACAATAACCGATGTTCTAGGTGCTCTGTTAGTATATCTCCTCTTACCCAAAACCAGAACATCAAGGGAACTCATCCTCACTGTAAAAACATAGAGATTACACAAAAATGCCTCCCACGTCTGCACATTATCTACTTCACAAACACTATCATTATCATCATAGGATATATTACTGACTGCATCAAAAATCATGGATTCGAGCTCTTTATTTTTATCCATCAAAAAAACTAACGTTTTATTCAATCGATTAAACTGCTCTTCTGTATTCGATTTCGTAGCAAAGAATACCTCTTTCGATTCAAATATTCCTGACCGCATAAATGCTCTTAATTCTCTCAAGAATTTTCTTTTCATTAGCCGGTTGTTTTCTCAAAATAATTGCAGGATCACTATTGATCTAAGTCCAATGTCTTTGAACCGGGTAAGGATTTCAACATAGCACGCTGAAGATTATCCAAGTTAACAGGCTTCGTAAAATATTCAGCGACTCCCACGTTGATTATTTCCAGTTTATCTTCTGTCATTGCGGCACCGCTCACGATTATAACCGGAATCGAAGCTAAATTCTCATCGTCTTTAAGCCTTTCCAATATTTGTTTGCCGGTCATGTCCGGCAAAAATGAATCGAGCAAAATTATATCGGGTAGGTGCTCTGAAGCTAGCCTAATACCATCCTCTCCATTCTCCGCTATAAATACTCTGTTGCATAGTTCAGTAAGGAAACGCCTATACATATTGGCACTCAATCTATCATCTTCAATTATCAGTACGTTTATCCTACTAAGATCCCCAATGGAGGCCTCCACATCCGCAACAACGACCGTTTTTGTATCAACTTTGATCAATGGTAGCTCTATAAAAAATATTGTTCCTTTCCCTACTTCGCTTTCCACATTGATGCTTCCATTCATTATAGTCACAAGCTTTTTAGTTATTGGAAGCCCCAAACCAGAGCTATCAAGCTTCCCATTCTCCAATCTTGTTGTAACAAACGGATCAAATATCAGAGGAATTTTTTCCGCGGGTATTCCTACACCGTCATCTTTAACCACCAATCGCCACTTCTGACTATCGAGTAATTCTACCTTTACCTGAATTGCCCCAAGCTCTTTCTTTGTCGGTGAAAATTTTATGGCATTTGCTAAGAGATTCATAAGAACCTGGCTCAATTTATTCTTATCCCCAAGAATGACAGCTGGAACATTTTCGGCCACCTCAGTTACGATACTGAGTCCATAAATTCCTGCGAGATACTGGTTGGTGGCGACAACTTGTTTTAACCAGGGCCGTATGCTAAACACCTCATTATGTAATTCATCAAACTTTCCAGCTTCAATCCTGGACATCTCCAGCACATTGTTGATTATGCGCAATCCTTGATTACCGGATGAATACATACTTTGAATTAAAGGGCGATACATCTTCAGCTCTTTACTTTGATCGGCTTGCATCAAAAGCTGTATAGACCCCATGATTGTGTTAAATGGCTGACGCATCTCGTGACTTGTCTCTCTTACGTAAATACTTTTCGAAATATTAGCCTTCTCAAGTTGTCTATTTGCTTCTACGAGCTGTTGCTTCTGATCATTTAATTCATCTGCGAGAGATTGTAATCTATTTATGAAATGAGTATAGTTTCCTTCATGTAGAACAAACACCAAGGCTATATTAGCCATCATCACGGGATAAATAATAAAATTTATTGGGTTAAGGCCCCCATCGCTCCGTATCACTGGTTGTATGAAGTGAAAGTTGTAGTTAATAATTAAAATACCAAGTACAAGTAAAGAACTCGCAGCAGTGAAAACTTTCACCAGTGCAGATTGAAAAAGCAACAATGAAATTGAAAATAGAAAAACTGTCATAAGATGTACCCACACACTAACCTGTAAAACCAAACCAAAGTATAAAACAGCTGCATTTTGAAATAGGAAAAAAAGAATAGTCGCCAACTTGTTCCTGTGCCACATATTTAATCCTATTACAAGGGCAAAAGCCACGAATTCTATAATTGCGGGAATAAGAATTGCCCCTGTTGTGCTTACAAAAAAGTATATCAGTGTTGCTGCAAATACTACAACCGAGCAAGTAATTACACTAAAAAAGTTCACCGTAAGCAAAGTTCTCAATTCTCGAATGTCCTGGATACCATAATTGCCTATGTAGACTAACTGAAGCAAGGGTTTGAGTACTTTCTTCATAATGATCGAGTTTTCAGGGAAAAGATGGGGCAATTTATTATAAACGTACCATTAAAATGTTAACCAGATGCAAATACAATGGTGATTAACATCAGCATTTAAATCACATATGAATTTACAACAATGCATGTTAAATCTGGCAGGTCATATAAATCTTGGCAGGATACAATCATACACTTGAAGATAGATTTGTCTGACTGTATAATTAGCTGAATTTATTCAATTACACTAGCAATTTAAAAGCAGTATGAATTACCACATACAATTTAACAATTCACTGTTATTCAACGAACTGTTGAGAAAAAAGTCAGGATCTCATGGCTTTTAATGCTGTCGCAAACGATGTAGATATCCCTGAAGGCGCAACATTTTCGCCTCCAGTTCAATTAAATCATTTACGACAGCACGACACTCAATAGCGGTCTTGTGCCAATTAATTCCACTTTTTATGGTTTTCTGGTATCCTCCCGGATAAAGGGATTTAAAGGCCGGATCGTGAAAGTAGTACTCGATTACCCGGATAGAGTTTGTCTTCTTTGTGCTTTTCCAGTTCTTGGGGTTAACATTAAATTCGCTACACCAACAGCCGTTTCCAACTTTGTTCATTAAGTAGCTTTCAAATTTTCACAACGACGTTTTAAAAGCTACAATCATTCTTAACATTCCAAAGCCACACATACAGCTGATAGTCGAATGATTATCTGAGCGGAAGACGGGACTCGAACCCGCTACCTACAGCTTGGGAAGCTGTCGCTCTACCAGGTGAGCTACTTCCGCTGGTAAACCTGTTAAAGATAGGATATTTTGGGATTTATGGATTATTTGATGTAGGAATTTTTAAATACTGCGAAGAAGAACAATTATTATTTCAAATTAATAAAACACAATCTCTGAAGCATTTAAAAATTCCTAAATCAAATAATCCATAAATCCTAAAATAACCACACGCAGTTCATCATCGAAACGCCACAGGTAGTTTCAAAAGAGTTTACATAATTATCAGGGGTACGGCGCCACCACTGCGCCCACATGAGACCGGAAGAGTTTCGGTAAGTCCAGGCCTGTGCGGCATTGTAGTTGAGCCATGAGCCATAGACGCCCTGATACCCGAAATCCCGGGTGAATTTACAGGCCCATCTGGCAAAGATACTTTTGAACCCTTGTGTATCATCTGTATCATATTCATCCGGCAATAATCCGCTGGCATTGCACATCACACTTTTCGTATAGTCCATAGCTTTAGATCCGCGCGCTTTCCAGTTGTCTGAAGGATAGTAGTTATGCAGCTCTCCGCAGGCGCCGATAAATGTACCCTGTGTATAGGTGCGCGCGCCTTCTGTGATAACGCCTGCAGCGTTCATAGCCCCCTTTACTTCTCCCGTGGAAGCCACGTACAGTTTGTTCACCATCCAGTCCATGATCATTTTGGCTTTGTCGCGGTAAGCGGTTTCTCCGGTGGTGTAGAAGAGGAACATAGCACAGATCGCCGCCGGAGCATTTACACAGGCATTCTTGGTGGTCTTGTCTGTTGTCCACCACAAGCCACCCCCCAGTGAAGAATCCCAGGCCAGTGACCAGACCAGGTCAAAGTTATTCTTTGCCATGTCTTTCATGCCGCCATCATTCGTAATAAGAAAAGCACGAATGCACATAAGCGCCCCCCAGATGATGTCATCATTGTATTTATTATTGCTCCACAACAGACCGTAAGCATCGCGCATACCATTGTAGAGGTATTGGATCTTGTTCTTAAAATCCACATCGTTATTGGCATTCCAGGCATCTATCAGGGTTTCTATAGCTTCTGCCTGACGCCAGAAATCCATCCTTCCGCTTTTGGTCACATCGGAATAATAGTATGCTTTAAAAGACGGACCATAGGTTCCATACTGATTGTAAAAAGCATTGTTATAGCATTGCATGGCCAGTTTTGCTTCACTGCGGTCAGGTTGCGCACTGGCGGTCACAGCATTCTTTGTATGCCCTTCAAGTGATTGTAGTGCAGTTTCTTTTTTCTGGCAACTGGCAAAAAGTGTAAGAGATAGCGCTGCTGCCAGATGCAGTACAGCAGAGGATTTCCTGAGTGAGATTTTCATAACTATCGCATTTTGGATTTACGTGGAAAAAGATATCGTCAGAACAATATTATGCACCAGACATCAGATCTTCACAGAAATATTTACGATAAATTATGAAAAGAATGGCAGACATTACCATATAAACGGGATCAGCTTCCGTGTGTGCTGCTGATAAGCAGCATAGGAGCCGGGGAAAATATCGCTTAATAGCACTTCCTCCTGGTTAATTTTCATGCATAACCCCAACGTATACACGCTGGTAATGACGATAGCACCCAATCCACCTGTAACGAGGCAGGTGCCGGCAAGCGCACAGATAAAACCGGTATAGATCGGATGCCTTACCAGGCGGTAGGGGCCTTTTACAACCAGCTCATGATCTTTCTTGGCAGTCACGCCACCACTCCAGTTACTGCCCAGCAGGGCACGCGACCATATGCAGGTACCAACCCCCACTATACACAGCAAAGCGCCGGTCAGCTGAAGCCACGCAGTATTAGGAATAATGCGGCCGGCAAAGCCGCCCTTTACAAACAACGGGAGATACAGAAAGGTAAAAATGATTACATATCCAAGTGCGCCCATAATGCGCTGGCGGGTTGTTCTCACCTGGACGTTCTCTTTGGTTCTGTTACGGAGCATAAGCCAGTAAAAGCAGAAAAGCATCCAACAAACAACAGTTATCCAAACAGGTGTGGTAATATTTTCGGTCATAGTATAATAACATCCAATGTACGGATGAAGGTATGTGGATTTATCAAAAATACTGCTGTTCATTTTATTCATTCCAGACCTCGTCACCACTCAGGATAACAGGTTCTTCCGAAAAGTTCTGGAACACGGTACCCCGGCCAAATCCGGCGGGATTCACAATAGTTCCGTTACGCCGGTTGTCGGAATACACTTTCCGGCCGAGGTAAACTGCCCGCTTCAACAGGAAAGTTTCACAAAACGGCAGATGCGTAACCCGTTGAAAATTGCGGCTATCGCTGGAAAGGAGATAATCCGGGGTAAGGTATTCCAGTTTCAGGAATACCTCATTCTTCCTGTTCAGTAACTGGATCATATTGTTTTCGATGTGATATTCTCCGGAATACATGTGCCTGGGCTTCATAATCGTATTATCACTTACGCCGGCAGAAATATCGGGAGAACTGCTCCGCTGTAGCAGACAATTATTAATATAAAATCTTTCGAAGATATTATTCTGTTGGAGGTAAATAACTTCTGAAATGTTATGGTCAACAGGGCCAATTAGCAACTCCCTCGTTTTCCTGGCAGAAAAGCCTTCTGATATACGGAGGCTGTCGTCATGGGGTATCGCCTTGAGGAAGGCCGGGTTGCGTATCACCATTCGCTGCCTGTGGCCCGCTTCCAGCCTGTATTTGAAATCATAGTCTTCATAGCCATAATCCATCACACGCTCATCATATCCCCTGAATTTATAGAAGTCTCTACGCCAGAGGCATAACCTGCCCTGCACATCCCACCACTTTTTTGTGGCGCCGATGGCGGGAGGGGCAAGGAAGATATCGTCACTGTTGCTGAACATTTCATTTACATACGCAGCGAAGCCTGGCCCGGTAAAGTTATCAGCATCTACACTGCATAATATATCACCAGTGGCGAGGCGGAAGGCCATGTTCTTGGAATGACTCATGTGAAAAAACTCAGGGTCGCGGGTACTAAAGAAATTCAGCCTGCCCGAAGCAATGTGCGGTCTGAGCACAGTGTCCGCCCAGTGATAGAGATCATCCCGCGAACCGTAATCCAGCAATACAAATTCGAGATTGGGGTAGTCTTTATTGTCAAGTATATTCTGAGGCAATGTTTCCTTCAGATGTACCACCCTGTTCATACAGACGATACAGAAAGAAATTTTCTTGGATACCATTGGTTTTCAATAATAGTGGATAGAAATGAGGATAGCTTAAGAGGAATAACAAAATACGTGGAATATTGTTGGGTAAGGGGCGCGTTTCCAAAAAGGGGGGAAACAATGGATGAACAGGATATAGGGACTCGGAAGGTGTCATTTATATAGTGCTCATGTATCGATGCAGATTGCCTTACATGATAAAGACGTCGCAGCAACCTGCAAGGACTATTCACTAGAAAAAAAAATTTCCCGTACCGGAGCAGCCTCCGGTAATCACATTAGTTTATTTAGTCATGCGATTAAGGTACATCGGTTGTTGTCAGGTCTGCTCCTGCATATAACAGGGCCCGGGCGTTATCCACGTCATAGATGGCTGGTCAACCTGCTATAGCAGCCAGCATAATATGCCGGCTACTATAGGGTTGTCAAGGAAGGCTGGTCAGTATTTTTTCAACAGGTTTTCCGCTGAAAACCTCACCATGCAAAAGTCCTTGTCTATTTATGCTACAGCAATCAAATAATAAACATCTGCTGATAACTACTAAAACTTATTTCGCTTCCAGTGTTCCGGAAATGATTTCATTGCCATACTTATCCAATGCAAACAGTTCCACCTTTGCACTGTCGGTGCTGAGGTTACGCACCAGCAGGTAATCAGTTTTGATAGCGCTGATGAATTTTTTAGGCTGGTCAATGAACCACGGGGCGGGAGTGAAACCATTGTCCAAATGGCTCACCAACGCATTGTTGCCACAATAATATACCCCTGGCACTGTGTAGTTCCCATTGGAAAAAAGGTAAATCGGTATCATACCAAGATACCTGGTGAAAGGCACATATCTCTGCCAAAAGGCCATATCTCCTGCTGCAACACCATCAAACTCCATGTTCCAGGCTGGCTGTTGATATCCGTCCTTGTAGGTCAGTTTAAGAGGATTATTCGCGTTGTTAAACAGAGGCGCCGTTTTACCCGTGAGGATCGCTTTCAGGTCATATGGTTTGTCAAACCATGTTGCCGGCGTTTTCAGGCGATACATCACCATAGGGATACCTCCTTCAGAGGCATATACATTCCCCTTCCTGTAAGGTTGCATGGAGATACTGTCTGCAGATACAGACAATATCTTAAAATAGTAATCCGTGATACCGCCAGCCTCATACCATCCGGAAAAAATAGATCCGGTGGCAAAGCTCAGCAATGGTGCACCTGTAGCGCTGCTCAGCTCAAACAGTGACGGTACCGATGAGAGGGAGGCCGGAAATGGGGAGGTGCTGTTAACAACCCCTTTGGCAACGTCGAACTTCAATACTATCGGAATAGCGGTTCTGATAGTAGGGTCCAGGTTAGGCACCATCAGGAGCCATCCATTAGGCGCATCTCCGAGTTGCTGACGCACTTTGCTGGTCAGCGCCGCCTGTTTCGCCTGGGCATCCTCCAGGTTAATATCATTTTTATATTTTACACAGGCAGTTAACCCGATGCCTATGAAGAAAGCTGCGAAAAGTTTATGTATAGTTTTCATCTTGCCGGTTTGGAATATGAACAGATAAGAACAGGTTCTGTCAGGGAACCAGCGCTTTTACAACAGAATCAAGCTTCACCTGCATCATATGCAGGTCAATCCCTTTACTCAGATAAAAGGCATTCACCATTTTATACTTTACTTCCAGTTTGGGATTCTTTGCGATGATCTTCATTACAGAATCTTTGGGGAACCGCATGATAGCCTCCACTGTTGTAGCGAAGTCTTCTACCGGCTGATAACCGCCATAAGCCCTGAAAAAGCCATCTTTCTGTGCCTGGTCATCGGTTTTATATTGAAACTGGAGATCATAGTAAGTACCCTGTGACACCTGGTCATATCCTTTGGGACGCCCAAACTTATGATCGAGCTGGTGTGCATGTTCATGGTACAGGATATTGATATGCTCCCTGATCCAGGCTCTGTTGATGCTGAAACTGTTCACGTCTCCCATACCCAGGCGGTAGTATTGGGCATTAAGACCCGCTCCCGCTGCGCCACCAGAGCTGATGGAGTTGAAATGAATGGCAGTTCCCACGGTCAGGAACTCTATCGGTATCTGGTTCTTCGCGAAGTCAGGCGCAAAGATACTGATAGGTTGCAGCCACATTTTTTCCACCACATATTTTGTATAGCCTTTGGCTTTATCATAGGAAGCCGGCACAAAGAAAGTGGTAGGATCAATCACCCTGGGATCGAATTTATATATCACACGCAGACCATAGGTATGCTGGATCGTATCAATGAGGCTATCGAGACCATTGACCGGCTTGGGAATAGCAAAGTAGTCAATAGTATCAGTTATTGCAGGCGACTTGTCTTTCAGGCATGAAAGGCAGGTCATTGCCACCAGGCCTGTCAGTATGAATAATTTGATAACTTGTTTCATAACAAAATATTTTATAGCGGTGCGCTTATCTTGGATTCAGTTCAGATGCGATGGGAGCATTTCTCTCCTGTTCCTGCCTGGGGATCTGTATCGCTTTCCTCAGATCGTTTGCCTTCAGCACATCATCAGGAGCGCCGCCTCTGGCCAGGCGATGTTCTACCGGAAGGTTCAGGCGTTTAATATCATACCAGCGCAACCCCTCATTGATCAACTCTTTTCTTCTCTCCAGCATCACCACATTCAGCAAGGCATCTTTTGTAATGGCAGCGTCTAATGGCTTGTATGGCAGATAGCGCTCTTTGCGGATCGCTTCCACATCTGTGAGCGCAGCCTGTACAGCATTGCCTGCATTACTTCTCAGCAGCGCCTCTGCATGCGTCAGCAACACTTCTTCCATATTGAAGTACGGTACCCTGATCGGAGTATTACTGGGGCTGTTCGCCTGGGTAGCAAATTTGAGCGCAATCACCCTTACATCGATAACAGTACCCACAGACGTGAATACACGCTGACGGAGGTCTGATACGCCATTAACCGCATTATACTGTTTTACGATAGAATCACTGGGGAAAAATCCGCATATGAAATAACCGGTAGGCGTGAGCGGCCCCATGGTAGCATTATAGGAAAGCGACAGGATATTCGGATGTGAAGACGGGTCCATATAACGTGTAGCGAAAAACAACATACCGCTTGATTGCAGATATGGAATATCTTCCGACAGCTTTCTAACCACATAGCCTTTCTCCTTGATAACGGCATCACTGTATTTTACAGCCTGATCCCATTCTCCCTTATACAGTTTAACCCTTGCCATCAGGGCATTACCAGTGGCAACAGAGAAGTGATAAGGATTCACGGATACATATGAACCTCCGTTCTTCAGCTGTTCGAGACCGTTGGTAATATCAGCTTCCACCTGGTCGTACACTTCCTTCACAGAATTACGTTTGTACGTATTGATATTCCCTTTCGCATTCGTCAGTATGAGCGGCACACCAAGGTTGGAACCTGATGTTGCGGTATTGTAATGCTGGCCGAATATGTTTACGAGAATAAAATGGCAATAGGCCCTTATCAGCAATGCTTCCCCTTTAACGGCCGCTTTCTGCTGATCACTGCCAGTGGCAGCCCCGATACCTTCCAGCGCAAGGTTAGCCAGGAAAATCTTTGCATAGTATTCTGCATATGCATTGGCAGGACCAGCAGCAATGTTATCCGGGTAATCATCCTTCCACATGAATATAGGAAGAAAGTTACTCACACTGGAAGCTTGTGCCAGCTGCGCATGATAGTCAAAATCATCTGTAAGGATGTCCGTAAACAGATCGTGCCTTACCGGGTAAGCATTCACGAGCACCTGTTGATACTGGTCGGCGCTGCGAAGCTGCGCCCTGTCATCATATGGTTCATCCGTGAACTTCTTACAGCCCGCCGCCGCAAAACAGAGGAGGAACAGGTATAATACTGCGTTTTTTATCTTTAGCTCAGTGCGTATCATTTCTGAATTTTTAAAATTGAGCATTAATTCTAAGAGAATAGGTAGTTGGGTTAGGCAGGTTAACGCCGGTGATGATGCTCTGCGGATCTACACCTCTCAAACGCTTATCAGCCCAGAAGTAGAGGTTGTTACCAGAAAGCGTTACACGTGCCGATCTGATCGCCAGATTCTTCCCCGCTGATCCTTTAGGAACATAATCATAAGAAAGCGCCACTTCGCTCAAACGAAGCACACCTGCATCCACCACCATCAGATCGCTACGGTTGTAGGCGAATTCACGCTGAATAAATGCAGCACTGTTATATGCCTGCTGTATGTTAGACACAAGTCCCGGAATATTGGTAGTGTTCTCATCACCCGGAATACGCCAGCGGCCCGCAACGTCTTTCTGTGTTGCGAGGTTGTCGTTGTACAATCTGCTGATAACCGGACTTCTGAATACCTTGTTGCCAAAACTATAAGTGAAAAACACCCTCAGTTCAAAGCTCTTATAAGAAAAGCTGTTGGTAAATGAACCGGTGACTGTTGGGTCCCTGGAGCCCTGATAAGCAATCAGGGAATCATCCTGAGACGACAGCTGTATATTGTTTACCACACTGTTTTTGGCGCCATAGAAAAGCGGCTGGCCTGCAGCGTCAAGACCTGCAAAGCGATAGGCGTAGAGGCCATTAAGCGGTTTGCCAATTGCGCCGTAGCCGGTAGGGGATGTTTTCTGCGACAGCAGTGGAGAGAACACACCGTTGGTAACGCGGTTCTTCACCTGTCCTACCAATGCGTTAAAGTTCCAGTGGAAGTTTCTGCCGTTGGTAATATTGCGGATGCCCAATGTTATATCTACCCCTTTGTTGGTCATACTCGCCCAGTTGATCGTCTTGGTATTGAATCCGTCTTCATAAGCCACGTTCCTTACTGCCACCAGGTCCTTGTTTTCCCTGCTGTAGTATTCGGCGGTAAGCGTAAACTTGTTGAAGAGCCCCAGGTCTATACCAAAACTGGTAGTAAAGTCCTTTTCCCAGTTCAGGTTAAACAGTTCAGGAGAAGCAACCCTGATACCCAGTTCATTATAGTTAACATCTCCGCGGTTATTATTGACATATATAGCATTCAGCGCAGGAGAGCTTTGCCATGCGTTACCGCGTAATGCGTAGCTTCCGCGTACTTTCAGCAGGTCAATCTTATCACTGAGTGCTTCTATGAATTTCTCTTTGTGGGCATTCCAGGCGAGACCAATACTATAGTTGGGAAGGAAATGTGATTTCGCAGAGGTACCGAAAAGGTTACTGCCATCCACCCTCGCCGCCAGGTCTACAACATATTTCTCTTTGTAGATATAGTTGGTGCTAAGGAAGAAGGCTGTTTTATTTTCCCTCGTAAATCCTTCTGAATAATATTTCTCATCCTTTTCGATAGCCTGTCGCAGCGCCAGCACACTGGGTGAAATGATCTTGCCAGAGTAATACTGGTAACCAAATCCTTTCACGTAGGTGCTGTTCACTTTATCGCTGGCCATCTCAAATCCGCCGAAAACATTCACGGCATGCACTTTATTAAATACATGGTTCCAGTTGAGCGAGTGTCTCATCGTCAGGAATGTAGCCCTGTTGGTACGCTGCTCCAGCAGGCCACCCGTAGGCAGGATGGTTTGCGGGATCGCATTGGGATCGTTAGGGTCTTTATACAGTAAAGAGTTCATGTCTGCAATAGAGCGGGGATTATCCACTCTGTAAGCCGCGGCAACATTGGATCTTTCTGTCATTACATGGCTGTAGTCATTGCTGGTTTTCCTGGCAGACAACAGCGTTTCATAAGTAAGCCCCGGAACGATCCTGTAGTTCAGCTTCAACGCAGTTCTTATTTCCAGCCCTTTGAGGGTATTGAAGTTTTCGTTCAGTTCCTGCAGGATATTGAAGGGAGCAAAATCGCGGAGGTAATATTTATAATCGCCATTCTCATCATACGGCACCATAGCGCGGCTTGTATTCGCGGCGTAGCTGAACGGGTTCAGCTCAAAGTTACGGGTAACCTCTCCATTGTTAACAGTACTGTTGAAGGTACCAGGCACCAGTCCATCCCGATAGGTTACATTGGTGAGGAAGTCAACATCCAGCTTATCCGTGACATTAATGACGGTGCGCAAATTTGCCGTGTACCTGTTAAGATTATAGCTTTTTGCCTGTCCGTCATCGTGCAGGTAGCTGCCAGACAGGTAATAGGTAGCTTTATCTCCGCCGCCTTGCAGGGAGAGGTTATGCTCCTGTATCAGGTTGTTCTTGAACAGCACATCAAACCAATCTGTGTTAACACCCCGGGCTTTATTCAACAGCTCATTGGCCTTGTCCATTGTTATTTTGCGCTGGGTGTACTGATTGTATATATCTGTAAATGCACCCGTAGAGCTGGGGTAATTGAGAACAGAAAGATAACCGTATCTGTACAGCTCATTGGACAGGTCCATCTGCTCTTTTGAGTCCATCAGGTTGAAAGTAGCTACATTGGGCTTAAGTCCGAGTGTGAGTGCGGTACCCACGTTCACCGACATCTGTCCTTTTTTACCTTTCTTGGTAGTGATGGAGATAACGCCATTCGCAGCCCTTGTACCGTAGAGTGAAGTGGCAGAACCATCTTTCAGTACAACAATATCTTCTACGTCGGCAGGGTTAAGACCAGCGATGGCAGATCCAAGCAAAGCAGCAGGATCGCCCGAATACAACTGGCTGGGTTGAATATTGGCAGGGGAGGAGATAGGCACGCCATCTATTACGTAAAGCGGCTCCTGGTTAGCACTGATAGAAGCGCTACCCCTGATCCTGATCTTGGGAGTAGTACCAAATGTGGACGACACATTTTCCACGCTCACCCCAGCCACAGCCCCCTGCAGCATTTTGGAAACGTCGCCAACGCCGGCGCGTTGGATCAACGCCTTATCCACTTTGCCCACTGAACCAGTGAATTTTGTATTCTCAATCTGCTGGAAACCAGTTACCACCACTTCGCTGAGTCCCTTTGTGGAAGGGCTCATTGCTATATTGAGCGACTTGTTTCCTCTTGTTTCTCTCTCAACAGTGTTGTATCCGATGAAAGAGAACATCAGCCTGTCTTCCTTTGCAACGCCGATATTGAAGGCGCCTGCTGCACTGGTCACGGCTGTCTTCCGGCTACGCAGTGCACGTATAACAACACCAGGCATAGGAGTCCCCTTCTCATCCGTAACGATACCGGTAACCACCACATTGCTGTCGGCAACAATAACGGGTGCCCCCGCCACCGTTGCCTTTTCCTTTATAATAATATTCCGCTCCACCAGCTGATACATCAGCGGCTGGTTTTTAAGACAGGCGTTCAGGGCATCACTGACAGATACATCCTTCAACGATATATCTATTTTTCCAGAGCGGTTAGGCATCTGGCTTTCCCCGCCATTCGCGTAAAGCAGCAGGTATCCCGATTGCCGGGAAATTTCGTTCAATACCTTTCCTACAGGGGCGTTCCTGAAAGAAAGCGTAATCTTCTGCGACAGGGCTGTAGCGCTGAGATGCAAACAGCCAACAAGCATAAGGACGGTGGTCATTCTCATAACCATGCTCATTTTGGTTGACAAGATCCCGCGTGGCCGCAGAACTTTTCCATTAAAGTTTAAAGGCATACTTTTGTGACGTTTAGGTAATATTTCATGTAATCTCTCCAGGATTCAGAAAGCCTTATCCTAAGCACTCACCGGGGGCGCTTCCAACACCTCCGGTTTTTACTTTCCGGACAGGCCAGTACAGAATGTATTATGTTATCATATTGCGGGTTTAGTAATGACAGCAATTACATAGGTATCGGCATGGGCCGCTATCGCCCATGATAAGCCTACTATTCTTATTTTAAAGTCAGTGTCTGGTTAGGGTGTGACAATAAGCTTATTCCCTTCCGTTCTGAAATGTAATCCGGTAGCCTGAAATACAGCTAAAATCTGATTAAGGTTGTAATTTCTATAAACTTCTCCGGTAAATTTTTTTGTTTTTACATTGCCTTCATAAACTATTTCTACATTATACCACCGGCTCAGTTGGCGCATGACGGTGGTAATATCTGCATCCTTAAAAAGAAACAAGCCGTTTTTCCATGCTATCTCTTCATCTACATCTACGGCTTCCACTGTTATGCTTCCATTCTGATGTAACTGAGCCTGCTGGCCGGGTTTCAGCAATTCGCTGTTGTTGCCGTGTTTTACTCTTACGGCGCCTTCTATCAATGTGGTGTTGATGGTTTCTTCATCATCATAGGCCATAACATTAAAATGGGTGCCCAGTACTTCCACATTCATATTGTTCACTTTAACGCTGAAAGGCTTTGCGGCATTTGCGGCCACTTCAAAATAGGCTTCGCCCTTCAGTCGTACGATTCTTTCATTGCCACTGAATACGGCCGGAAACTCAAGCGAGGAGCCGGAGTTGAGCCATACCTGCGTGCCGTCGGATAATGCGAGGTGGTATTGCCCGCCTTTCGGTACACGCAGAACATTGATGGCAGTATCGCCGGGAGTGGCGGACGCAGTTTGCTGATAACTCAGCTTCCCATTACCCACCTGTATATTGGCGGCGCCCAACTGTCCAAGTTGCTTGCTGGCCATCGAGCTGCTATCCAGCTCCACTATAGTACCGTTGCCAAGCATCAGCACCGCTTTGTTGCCGCCGGGGGCTATCTGCTTTGCAGCCAGCTGTGGCGCCTGTTGCTGGCGCTTCTCCATTTTTATCAGCCATGCGCCCGCACCGATACCTGCCGTGATCAGCGCAATGGCAGCAATATTCCCGAAACGCCGCCGTGGCCGCATCTGTACCACTATTGGCCTTGGGTCTTCCCTCACTTTTTTCAGCAGCTGCAACAATACCATCTGCTGATCTTTCTCTGTCCACCCGCTTTGCTGGCGGGTTTTATACTCATCCAGCAACTGCACAATATCATCCTTCAGAAACTCATCATACCTTCCACTGGCCACCAGCTGCATGAATCTCGCGATTGATGCATCATCCAGCTGTCTGGCTTTAAATTTTTCCAAAAGAATGTGGAACTCCTGATTCTTCATAAAAGATTTGCCTCATGCATCCGGATTATTGGAATGCATCTAATTTAAAGACGGGTGAAAAATTAAAACGGACTATCCGGTCTGAAAAAAAACAACAGTGTGATCAGTTAATGAACATGCTCATGAATGTATGACCTGATATATTGAAGTGCCTGTGCCATTTGGTTCTTGACAGTAAACGCTGATATTCCGAGCTGCAGGGCAATCTCATGATAACTATGACCTTGCTCTTTTGCCAGCTGATAAATACGGCGACGTTGGGGAGGAAGGTTATCTATGGCCGATTGCAGCAACTGCCCAAATTGCCGGTCGCGTACGCGGTGATCAGTATTATCAACATCTATTGGTTGTATCTGGTGGAGTATTTCGTAAGCAGAGACTTCTACAGCTTTCTTCCGGAGATGATCAAATATACAGTTGCGGGCAATGATGAAGAGATAGTCCTGTAGCTTACGGACGTTACGCAACCCCTCACGTTTTTCCCATATCTTGTAAAACACTTCCTGTACGATCTCTTTTGCCTGTGTATTATTCTGGAGATAAACCATCGCAGCGTCATAGATCAGCCCACCATAGTGCAGATAAACAGTGGTATAGGCATTCTCATCCCCGTTGGCAATTGATTCTAACAACAAATGCTCATTATGTAAAGCTGTATACCCCAAAGCGATCAGGATTGGCAGAATTTTGATTGATAAACACGTACAAGATAGTGATTTTTTATCCACCAAACAATAATCCTGAGATTAGAAATTTTTCAAATTTCCAGTTGCCAAATGCAACTGGAAAAATATCCTTGCATGCCGTATTTTTATGCCATCAACAGCTACATTATGATCTACAGAAAAGCGAAAAGAGAAGATGTACCGGCTATAGTGGAAATGCTGGCAGCCGACAACCTGGGAGCCACACGAGAAGATTACTGCGATCCTTTACCGCAGTCATATTATACTGCCTTTGAGAAAATAAGCAGTAATCCTATCCAGGAACTGATTGTGGCGGAAGATAATGACGGTAACCTTGTAGCCACATTACAACTTACCTTCATACAATATCTCACCTACCAGGGCGGCACGCGTCTGCTGGTGGAAAATGTACGCGTAAGGCACGACAAACGCGGGCAAGGAATAGGTGAGGCCCTGTTCAAATGGGTGATAGAAAGAGGCAAAACGGAAGGCGCCTTCCTGATACAGCTCACCTCCGACTTCCGGCGGGTAGATGCAATCCGCTTCTATGAAAGATTAGGATTCAAAAATACGCATGCGGGTATGAAACTGCTGCTGAAGCAATGAGGATATACGGCAGCGCCTGAACTGCGGCTGCAGTATATTATACTAACTTGTATACATCAGATTACTGTTGGTAATATAATTGGTTAACCCTAAAATTACGTCCTATGTCAACCAGACAACCCGTGGCGGCCGCCAGGCCGGCTGCGCATCATTCCGTCACCCCATTTTTCAATCCTCCTGCGTCAACATCAGATCATGAACCATTCTTTTCAAAAGGGCAGGAGAACACCATACAGGGCAAATTCTTTTCACCCGCACCAGCTACCGGCAGAAGGGCTGCTAATAAACAGGGGTTGCCAGACGGGCTTCGCTCCGGCATAGAACACTTATCCGGACTGGCGATGGACGATGTGAACGTACATTACAACTCCGGCCAACCTGCCCGGCTACAGGCAGCCGCATATGCCCAGGGCCCCGATATTCACCTTGGCCCCGGTCAGGAAAAACATCTTCCACACGAAGCCTGGCATGTGGTACAGCAAAAGCAGGGGCGTGTACAACCCACCGCTCAACATAATGGAATTGGTATAAATAATAGCCCCGGGTTGGAAAATGAAGCAGATATAAAAGGGGAAGAGGCAATGAGGACGGATGGCAACTCAGGAAAGCTCAGCACTGTACCTGCATCTTCAAATGTAGCGCAACGCGTACTCCTCACCAAGGAGGATATCTTTAATGATCAGCTGAAATGGGCTGTCGTCAAAGGAATCGCTAATCTCAATGGAAAAGGTGGCAATCCACAGGCAGCTGCCTTTGCCCAGACATTAGACGAAGAGGGCATACTTGATCTGCAGGAATTGCTGGATGAAACATTCAGAACACAGGAGGAATTCTATAATGAACAACGCAACCAGGGACTAAAAACCCTGACCTATGAAAGATTGCAGAAAAAAGAAAGCCTGTTGATGGAAGCACTTGCTATAATTGATATATCCGGATCCGAATGGGATGTATACAAAACTAAAATAAAAGGCCGGACTGCTGTAGGCTATGGAGGTACACACAAGGATGACGCCAGTAAGGATAAAGATGATAAAAGAGAGGTGAAAACACAAATTGCCTGGAAAGCAGCACATAAAAGCGGACAGGGTATGGAAATGGAGGCTAAAGTGCTGGCTCCGGACCATCCGCTGGGCAGCACCCCGGGCAATGTTTTAAAGGACATTACCTCTAAATTAAAATTGGCTACCGGAAAGGAATACATAGCCGGTCACCTGCTGAATAACAACCTCGGAGGTCCCGCAGACCCAAGAAATCTCGCTGCTATCCCCAAAGACGTTAACAGCGAGATGTCTGCGAAAGTCGAGAATAAGGTGATAGAAAGAGTTAACAAATTTCACAATGTAGTTTACTATAAGGTTAACGTGAGCTATGCAGAAGATGAAATAGAAATAGTGGAAGAGCAGGGTAAAGGTAAAAAGGTAACAACAACGGAAGATGTTGACTATGCTGCTAAGTTTACAATAAAATTTGGCATCTATAAGGCCGATACGGAGGACTTTGCATCTCCTGACCCCGATAAAGATGTTGAAGAAATGTATGAATATAAAATTCCGATTAACCCTCCATCCGAATATAAAAAAACCGGGAAAAAAGGGTTCAATATTAACCAACAGGGAACAGGCTATACCAGACCTGGTAAAAGTGATTATGACATACCTGACATTGAGAATGCCATTGACCCCGCCATAATGGAGTTTGACTTCGGCAAGAATATAATCTTGAAAACGTCCTCCCAGATCAAACTCGAATTCCTTTCATATGCCATTTATAAACTGAAAATCGACGACCTGATCAAAAAAGTCTCCAGGCAGCAGAGAGCGCTCAAGGATAAAGAAAGTGAGACAGAAGAATTAAAAGAAGACCTGGAAGCAATGACTGCAAAAAAGGATTCCTATAAAGAAGATTTTAAGAGCGCGCAACTCGATAACATCGGCCTCGCAGAAAAGATTAAAAACATGGAAGCCGAACAGGAAGAACATGAAGAAGAAGTCGATACGTTGAACACAGATATATCCGACCTGCGATTAACCTTAAAGGATAAAGAAATAGAAAGTGAAGAGCTAACCGAGAAACTGGATGAGATGACTTCAAAAAAGGAAGCTTATAAGGCAGAGCTGAAAGACACTCAGCAGGAGAATGTAGACCTGAAGGAGATGATTGATAAGCTGGAAGCCCAACAGGAACTTAATGAAGAAGACGTTAAAGCGCTGGATGCAGCATTAAAAAAACAACTGAAAAAATATGAAATACTTTCTGAGCAGTATGCAAGTAGTAAAATCGAAAGCAGGGAAAGGGCGGTAGGAATAGGATTTCAATCCGGTGTTAAAGCAGTACAAAGCGGAGCGAACCTCAAAAAGGCAGCGCTAAGCTCTTCCAATACAATGACACCTGAAAGTAAGAAACAGCATCAGGTAGGTTTCCGGGAAGGTCAAAGAAATGCAGAATCCAGTATGAAAGAGATAGAAGATCTCAAACAAAAAAACAGGAAACTTCAGGAAACGCTTGCCGAAAAAGAGGAAGAACTGGAAGCTAAGGATGAAGAGCTCGCAAAACAAGCTGCACAAATAAAACAACTACAGGAGCAACTCAAAAAATATGAAAAGAAAAGTACCCAAAATAGCTGATAGGCAATAAAACACCAACGCTACTTCCATTTTACAGGAAGTAGCGTTGGTTAAATGCATTTACAGTCTTATGCACAATTCCAGGTAATCGGGCAACCTGAGAAAGAAGGTACACAGTCGATACAGGTTATATTGTGTATTGTCTGACATTTTATACTAACGGCTCCGCCGTTTATAGCTTCCTGGCTGTTAGTGTTCAATGGAGCGATAGCAATTTTCTTCAGGGATAATTTAGCGTTGTTCTGTTTCTTTTTCATGCGGGGATTTTAGGCGGTAAACAAATAAAAGTTGTGAATGCTATGAAGATAGATAATAATTGTTCATTTGTTTCATGCCGCGCAAAATATTTATTGCGCTCATTATTACAAATAAAACGCCAGCGCTATTTCTGCTTTTATTAAGGGAAGTAGCGCTGGTTAAATACATGTACATCTTATGCGCAATTCCATGTTGCCAGACAACCGGAGAAAGATGGTTCACAGTCGATACAGGTTACTTCGATCACTGAAGGGCATCTTGCAGTAATAGCCCCACCACGCACAACGTCTTGGTTGCGATGATTCAACGGAACAATAGTAACTTTTTTCAGGGATAATTTTTGGGGTGTGTTCTGTTTCTTTTTCATACGGGATTTTTTAGGTGGTAACCAAATAAAATTGTGACGCTTATGAAGTTAAATAATAATTGCAGATATGCTTCATGCCACGCGAAATATTTATTGCACCTATTGTTAATCAAACAATAGCAATGCATCATGGTAAATTGGTTACCTCAAATTCGTATATCCATTACATTTATTATCAGAATCATCGGCAAGAAAACCGGCGAAGTGTTTTAGTGCTCTTTGACAGTGAAATCAACAAACCTGTAAGCCCTCTTGGGTTCAGATTATCTGTTCCCTCAGCTTGCCTGGCGCCGCCCCATACCACTTTTTAAACGCATGAATAAATGCGGCAGGTTCAGCATACCCCAGCACAACTGCAACGTCTGCAATAGAGTAACGGTCATGCCTTAGCAGGTAGTCACATATTTTACGCGTTAGTTCATCACGAAGATGCCGGAACTTAGTGCGTTCTTCGGTAAGGCGGCGCTGTAATGTTCTTGGCGTCAGATTAAGTGTATACGCGATCTGATCTAAACCAGGCAATGCCGGCGTCGCCATACTTAACATAGTCAGTTTTACACGGTTACTGAATGATTCAACCGGGTCAAGGCTTTCCATTATTTGCAGGTATTCCGGAATCAGGACTTCCAATCCCCATTGGCCATTACGTTTTACCGCCGCCTTAAGTATTGTTTTGGGAAACGCAACGGCAAAATCAGTCCCTTTTTCCCACGATGCAGGATATCCCTTCCCACAGTAAGGCGACCATGTTGTTACAGGGCAATCACTCCCTGTGATGATCACGATTTCACGCGCCATTAATGTCAGTGTGTTCTCCAGCAATATGCGGTTTTCAGCAGTTTTATTACTATCTATACTCAACCTGATAACAACAACGTCCTCTTCATGCTCAGTATCTACCTGCATTACAGGGAATGTTTTTTGCAGATACATCCTGCAATAATGAAGTGCTTCCTCCACTGTTGTGGCTTTTAACGACAACTCGTACACCGCCCCCAGATGTTTCAGGTTTACAAAATTGCCCACATGTATGCCAAGCATCTCATCCTGCAACACTGTCGAAATATAGGATACCACTTCATAAAAATCTGACATTTCCACTGTTGCCGCTGGTACTTTAAAATCGGCAGGCGTCATTTTTATGCTGACCGGCAGCTGATCTACTGGAACATTCTTTACAGATGCGTAGGTAATGAAACTGTTAAGGTGGGAGGCAAGTACTTTCATTTTGTCGTATTATATCAATTCCTTTATTCCTGATCAGTATAGTTTTGCTTCACAGAAAAACAATCTATCACGCTAAATTATTAATCCATGAAGCAATATTCAAATCCATCAGCTAAAGAAAATATGGGCAAAAAATCAATTGAAACGGAACAAATAATGCACAAATTCAATAGTGCTTTTATTCACCACAACCCGGCAGTACTACCTGCGCTCATTGGCAAGGATTGTGTGATGGAAGACATTACAGGGCCTGAAGGTGCAAAATCGGTGGGATATGATGAGTGTGTCACTTTCTGGCAGGCACTTGCCAGCGATATGGAAAAACAATTTACGCCGGAAGCAATTGAAGTATATGGCGAATTTGCTACCATTCGCTGGCACTTCAAATGGGGCAATGGCGAACACGACTATGTGCGGGGTGTCAATCTTATGAAAGTGCAGAACGGATTGATCGTAGAGGCGTTAGGGTATGCTAAAATGAATAATTAAAGCCGTTACAGTGAGAGGAGAGTGCTTTGGTAGCATCACAGTGAAAATCTCATAGAAGAGGGCATATCCTGTTCTGGAAATGCCCTCTTCCGGTAACCAATATCTAACTTAGTAGCAATAACCCTGACATATTATTCTGCAATACCCGGCGCTATATGTGTTAGTGCATCCGTCCATACAGAAGTCAAAGCATTGGTTTCTCGCGGCGTTTGCTCCGCCAATAACAGCTTTCATTTCATTTCTTTTTAAACTTTTACCCAATAATTTCATCTTTTTCATAGATCTGTTTTTTGAAGTGATGGAAAGAAGAAAAATAAAGGGTATCACTGCGATCAAAAAGACCTTTTTTGAAATATCCTCCTGATAATGGCAGTATAGCAGCAGTGAATTTTCGCCATTTTCTAACAGTTGTTCGAGTGGCTTTAGCGGCTATCTAATGCCTCATACTCCCGGTTTGAATATTCTCTAAGTGCCATTCGCTTGCAGTTTGATAATCTTTAATACAGGCTCCAAATGATTGCTGCTGATAATCTTATATTTAGATAACATCAGTATTTTATTGTTATGGCAAAACAAACTTCTTTACTCACCTTCACGGGCAAGCTTGGCAACCTGATTGGTTACCGGCGTAATAGCGGGTACTTCCTTCGCAGCATGCCCGCACACGTCCGGCAGACGGCAGCTACCCGCCGCGCTGCCCAACGATTCGGCATGGCCAGCAGCAAAGGCGCGCTTATCCGCAATGCTTTTGCTCCCAGGCTGGATGTTCATTGTAACAGCGAACATATCAACCGGCTAACCAGCGCCCTCATTCCTTCCGCCGGCAAGGACACCGGCTGTATCACCGGCTTCCGGTTCAACCGGAAAACAGGAACAGACAAGTTTCTCACCGCTGCTCCCAGACTTTCCCGGAATAACATCCTGTACATTCCGCCGCAAACACTACCGGCATACAACGGCATCAGTGCCCTGGAAATAAAAGTAATAGCTGCACGTATCCATTTTGCTACACATCAGGTAACTGGTACAGAAAGCGCCGTGCTCATCGTAAAACCCGGAGAACCTTTTGAAGGAGCAGCCTGTGATATGGATGTACCAGGAAGAGGAACATTGGTGGTTATGCTGCAAATAAGGGGCATACTGGGCGGTATTCCCTCTAATAACACAAGGTACCTGGCGGCAGATATTATCGCCGTACAACCGCCTCAGATACGGCCAATCCTGCGTAAACCAACCGGCCAGAAGAGACCCAGGTTAAAGCCAGCATCAGAGAGCATACCAGTCAATACATCAACTCAGCATCTTCTTCCCACCGTTCAACGGGAATGAACTACTTCAAGCCTGACAACTGAATATTGATGAGCAACCATAACTACCATTAAACTTTACATACCACACTCCTGCCGGCAGACTTAACCTGCGGCTGCCGCCGGTGCATGTCCATTATACATACCGTAACACTTCTCTGGTATACATTACAGCTGCTACACCTCAGCACGACATCCCCGCATCAAGTCCACCTTTAAGCCTATGTTCCTATACTGATCATAGCTGCATCACAGGTATTCTCGTCTCAATTAGCCCGCCCGTTTCTTAGAAAGTAAATAGTATCTTGGCTACGTTTACAAGTGACAATCGATCATCTATAAAGTCAAACCATCATTCAATGGAGCAAAGAGAATCAGGTCAGTATTGGTAAGTCTTTGAGACTAAAGTCCGGCCTCTCACTGAAAGGGAGCAGCGGATAATTGCCTATAAGCTTTGTTTGCTTGTCGAGAAAGACTTAGATAACCTGGGTAAAGGTGCACTTAAACTCATCGAACAACTTGCATCGGGTCATGCTTCATTACAAGCGTGCAAATCTTACCAGGAGCAACTACAAAGTAAGCTCTCCGCTGAGAACGTAAGTCCATACAGTCCTTTGATCTGGGCATTAATGCCCCATACAGATACTTATCCTGCCTGGTATTCAGCTGCTATTGTAGGATCAAACATAGTTGATCTCAAGATTGCCACTTTCCCGGAATTGATAAATTTGACAGAGGAAACTTTGAATAATTTATAACGATGATATAACCAGGGCCACTTATTGGCGATTGAGCGGTTTCTCAGTAATTTGATTTATAAAGAAGTCAGGGATTGAAAGCTTAAGAGTTCAGCTAAAGATATATTGTAGTATAAATAAAAAGGGCAATTACAACAGAATGTTTGTAACTGCCCTTTTCTTCGCTCCCCCTGCTGGACTTGAACCAGCGACCCTCTGATTAACAGTCAGATGCTCTAACCAACTGAGCTAAGGAGGAGTGTTTCCCGTATCGTTTGTGCGATTTGGGATTGCAAAAATAGGTAAATTTTCATTTTTGCAAAATCTTATTTGAACTTTTTTCAAGATTTTTTTGAACAAAACATAAAACATGCCACCACAGCGGATTACAGACAATCATTTTTCTACCCGTACTAACATTCTTTCTCCCAATGCGCCACTCCGCGTGGCTTTCCGTACAAAGGGCAGGTCCAGTTTGCTTACATAGAAATGAGGAAAGGATTTAATAAGCGTACAGGTACGTCCCTGCTGCCGCAGCTCTTCTACAGCTTCAGGAGAAGTGAAGATCATCCCGCTGCCAACAGAATCGTAGCGCGCAACCGGTGCCTTCATATAAAATTCAAAAGCATAAGAGTTCACTTTATACATCCCCACAGGCGTAGCAGGGAAGGAGGCATTCGCATAACGCGCCGCCTCACTTCCGCTCTGATACTGCATCATATCAGGATAGAGGATAGTATTCAGATAGAGGTTCAGCAGGATGCTGATGGCTACTGTACGATAAAACACCGCCTCTTTGGTGGTTTTGTCGAGCCAGTAGTGGAGCAGGATGTACAGCAAAATCAACACAGCTACGGGTATCAGCCAGGCGTAACCCATAGCAGGCTTATAGAGCAGGTCCAGCACCACGCCGGCAATTGCTACCAGGATAATGATAGTATACTGTGTGGTTCTGAAGAAACGCAGCCCCCGCGGCGTTTGTAATGATAAGATGTATTGTGCTGTGAGGATAGCAAAGAAAGGAAAGACAATATTCAGATAGTGCGGCAACTGAAACCTGGACAATGAAAACAGTACGAAAGTAGCCAGGGCGCCACATATGCAATAATATTCCCGTTGTTGCCTCCATTTCTTTATAAAGATGACCACCGCAGCATATAACATTACTGACCACGGCAGAAATGCCCATAACAAGGTGTGAAAGAAAAAGAAAGGGTCGCCGGCGCCCTTGATTGGCCCGGTGTTCATGAAACGCCCAAACTGGCTGTCCCAGAAAAAGAAACGCAATCCAGACACTCCTGTGGCGCCAAACACAACTTTCTCCGGATGCAGGTCAAATTGCTGGTAGAGGGCATATAATTCCGGGATGATGAATATCCCTGTCAACACTAGCGCCAGCAGCCATTTCCAGCGGAATATCTCCTTCCAGTTACGGGTAAAGAGCAGATGTCCTCCAATGGCTGCGCCCACGGGTATCAGGGCAAACATGCCTTTGGTCATAATTGCACAGGCTGTAAACAAGGCGCCTGCCACCAAATGCCAGGGCGTACGGATGCTTCGATAGAAATGATATACGGCCGCAATGATAAGGCCGGTGAGGTAAGGCTCTGCCCTCACATCGTTGTTGGATATAACAAGATGCTCGGCGGTAAGTAATATACACAGCGCCCAACGGGCGGTTCTTTCACCATATAATGATAAGGCAAAACGGTAAGTATACCAGGCGCCCATCAGCAAAAAAAGTATTGCGGGCAGCTTATACGACCAGGTATGAAAGCCAAACAGCTGAAAGCTCAGGGCTGTTATCCAGAAGGGGAAGTGGGGTTTATCCAGCCAGTCGTGACTGTCGGCATAGAGGTTCAGGAAATCGTGCCGCTGTACCATTGTTTTGGCAATACCGGCATATAAAGCACCGTCAGGCTCCAGTATTGGCACCTGTAAGGCACTAAACTGCAACAGTATCACCAGCACGGTGATAAATATACAGATATGCTTTTCTGTAATAATCAAGGGTCGCTTAACAGTTGTAGATAACATGCCCAAAAGTTACTGGCATCCACCGACTGAAGGAACGTACCCCATGCTATTTAACAAAAAAATAAAGCGCAGCCAGGCTGCTACCAGAACCATCCGGTTTTCTCAAAACCAATGTAGTAGCCATCTTTTCGTTGCTCGAGCGGATAGGTTTTGAGGTGATAACCTTCACCACTGCAGTTGTATCCGTTTTTCATACTGAATCTGTAGCGGTGTATAGGACATACGATATTTCCGGATGCATCAATGAAACCATCAGCCATGAATGCGCCTGCATGCGGGCACTTGTAAGCGAAGGCATACAACTGTCCCTGATGCAGGGCGCAACAGATCAATTTTCCATTCACTTCTATTTCGTGGATATCATTTTCTTTGAGAGGCAGGGCAGCATCGTCCAGCTTATGCCAGGAATAGGATTTGGCCATTAATAGAAAAATTCTGATTTATAAGGATACCGCTCTCTGTAAAGTTGCATCACTTTATCCATGATGGTCTTGCGCAGCTCTTCCACATTTCTTTTTTCCAAGGCCGAAATAAACACGGTGTTACCCTGTGTTTTAATATCCCAGGTGTTCTTGAGCGAGTCGAGGATATCTTTTTTTATATCTTCTTCCAGCCACTTATCGAAGGTGTTGGCTTCATACAGGTCCATCTTGTTAAAGACCATGATAATGGGCTTTTCAAATGCTTTCAGTTCCTGCAGCGTGCGGTTCACCACTTCGATCTGCTCTTCATATTGCGGGTGGGAAATATCTACCACGTGCAGCAGTACATCGCTTTCGCGCACCTCATCCAGTGTGGATTTGAAGCTCTCTACCAGGTGATGCGGCAGCTTGCGGATAAATCCTACAGTATCGCTGAGGAGGAATGGCGTCTGGTCAAACACAACTTTTCGGGTAGTGGTATCCAGCGTGGCAAACAGCTTGTTTTCTGCAAATACTTCGCTTTTGCTGAGTAGGTTCATAATGGTGCTCTTGCCCACGTTGGTGTAGCCCACCAATGCCACGCGGATAAATTCGCCGCGTTCCTTACGCTGGGTAAGCGACTGCTTGTCTATCTCCGCCAGGCGTTTACGCAGGAGGGAGATCTTATCTTTTACAATACGACGGTCTGTTTCAATTTCCGTTTCACCGGGGCCTCTGCTCCCGATACCGCCTCCCTGGCGCTCCAGGTGACTCCACATACCACGCAGGCGGGGCAATATATACTGATACTGCGCCAGCTCTACCTGCACTTTCGCCTGTGCGGTGCGCGCACGGCGGGCAAAGATGTCCAGGATAAGGTCGCTGCGATCAATAACTTTCACCTTCAGGACCTTCTCGATATTTGCGATTTGCGAGCCTGTCAGCTCATCATCAAAAATTACAAGTGATATATCCCTTCCTGTTATAAACTGAAATATTTCTTCCAGCTTACCCTTTCCTACAAATGTGGCTCTGTCAGGGTGCGCCAGCTTTTGTGTGAATCGCTTTACTGTAGTGGCTCCGGCCGTTTCCGCCAGAAATACCAGCTCATCCAGGAATTCCTGTACCTGGCGTTCAGTCTGGTCCTTCGTAATAACACCCACGATTACGGCCCTTTCTTCTTTCTGTACCGTTTGTTTCTTCTCAATCAAGGTATTTAAAAATTTGCTGCAAAAATACTTAGAATTTGGGGGATTCCCCATTCCGCAGTCAGTATTCCATTCATCAAATCAAAGGTCCCTGAGTCCCGAAAATCAAAAATCTATCCCTACATTTATACGATCCAAAACAATCCCGCAAATATGTATAAACCATTTTTACTGACAGGATTATTGATTTCAACTATGGCAACAGCCCAGAACAGGATGACGCCCGAACTGCTATGGAAGCTGGGCAGAGTAAGTGGAGAAACACTGAGCGCCGACGGCAAAACCGTTATCTATGGCATATCTCAGGTGAATATGGAAGAAAACAAAGGCGAAAAGAATCTTTATGCCATTCCCCTGGCAGGCGGAGAGCCTCGTCAGCTCACCACTACAAAAGGCGGAGAAGGCGACGTAGCTGTACTCCCCGGTAATAAGATTGGCTTTTCACTGAAAGGGCAGTGGTGGGAGATGAATGCCGATGGCTCCAACCCGGTACAGAAAACCAAAGTGGAGGGCGACATGCAGAATATCCGCATTTCCCCCGATGGAAAACATATTTTGTTTTCGAGAGAGGTAAAAGTACAGAAGATCACCGGCAAAGATCACTATTCAGATCTTCCGAAATCCAACGTGCAGATATACGACAACCTCAACTACCGCCACTGGGATACCTGGGAAGACGGCAACTTCTCACATATATTCTACGCCACCTACAACAACGGTGAAGTAGGCACACCTGTGGACATTATGGCCAACGAACCATACGACTGCCCCCAGATGCCCCACGGCGGTGCAGAAGACCTGATCTGGAGCCCCGATGGCAAAAGCATCATTTATGTATGTAAAAAGAAAGCTGGTAAAGATTACGCTATCAGCACCAACACAGACATCTACGAATACGATCTCGCCACCAAAAATACCCGCAACCTCGCAGAGGGCCTGATGGGTTATGATATGGCCCCAGCTTTCAGCGCTGATGGCAAATACTTGCTCTGGCTGAGCATGGCCCATGATGGCTATGAGGCAGACAAAAACGATATCGTCATCCTGGATCGTGTCAGTGGTAAAAAAACTAACCTGACCCAGAACTGGGACGGTACTGCCTCTGCTGCACAATTCAGCACTGATGGCAAAAAGATCTACTTCCTCGCCGTAATCAAAGGCACCGAACAACTGCTGGAAATAGCGCTGCAGAAAGATCCGGCCGCTACAACGGAGAAGCATATACGACAAATCACGACCGGAGATTTCGACATCAACGGCATCATTGGCCAAACCGGCAATACCCTGGTGGTAACCCGCACTGATATGAATCATGCTGCCGAGCTATTTACCGTTGACCTGCAGAAGGGTAGCATACAGCCGCTCACCCACACCAATAAAAACATCTACGACCAGATAGGCTCCTGCAAAGTGGAGAAACGCTGGGTTAAAACCACTGATGGCAAGGAAATGCTTACCTGGGTGATATTTCCCCCCGACTTCGATCCGGCGAAGAAATACCCAACCCTGCTCTATTGCCAGGGCGGACCACAGTCTGCACTGTCTCAGATTTATTCTTACCGCTGGAACTTCCAGCTCATGGCCTCTCAGGGCTATATCGTAGTGGCCCCCAACAGACGCGGTATGCCTGGCCACGGTGTTAAATGGAATGCCTCCATCAGTAAAGACTGGGGCGGGCAACCTATCCGCGACTACCTGAGCGCGATCGACGATGTCAGCAAGGAAAGCTTTGTGGATAAATCCCGTCTCGGTGCTGTAGGTGCAAGCTACGGTGGATACTCCGTATACATGCTGGCAGGCGTACACGAAAACCGCTTTAAAACCTTCATCGCTCACGACGGCCTGTTTGACCTGAAAAGCTGGTACGGTACCACTGAAGAGCTATGGTTCGCCAATTGGGACTTAGGCGCTTACTGGGATGCAGCCAACGACAATACTTACAAGAACTTCAATCCCAGCGAGCACGCCAATAAATGGAATACGCCTATCCTCATTATTCAGGGCGGCATCGACTTCAGGGTGCCTATTGAGCAAGGCTTACAGGCCTTCCAGCTCGCGCAGCTGAAAGGTATCAAGAGCAAACTGCTCTATTTCCCGGAAGAAAACCACTGGGTGCTGAAACCACAGAATGCTATTGCATGGCAGCGTGAGTTCTTCAGCTGGCTGAAAGAAACGTTGAAATAAATCTTAAAAACCCTGAAATAATATGGCTTCTTTATTATTGGATATCCGTGATGGTATCGCTACCATCACGCTGAACAGGCCGGAGGTGTATAATGCCTTTGATGATGCCCTCAGCTACGAACTGCAGGACGCGCTAAAACAGGCAGAGAAAGACCAGTCAGTAAGAGCTGTAGTACTCACTGGCGCAGGCAAAGCCTTCAGCAGCGGCCAGGATCTGAAAGCGTCTTTGGGCGCCAGGCGTAACCTCAGCGAATCATTGCATAAGCGCTACAATCCAATCGTACGCGCCATCCGCAACATGCCCAAGCCAGTGATTTGCCGCCTCAATGGTGTGGCTGCAGGCGCCGGATGCTCCATTGCCCTGGCCTGCGATCTGATCATTGCCAGTGAAGAAGCCACTATGATAGAGATCTTTGTAAACATCGCACTGGTACTGGATTCCGGATCGTCTTACTTTCTGCCACGCACCGTTGGCTACCATAAAGCATTTGAGCTGGCCACCAAAGCATCTAAAGTTACCGCTACAGAAGCCCTGCAACTGGGGCTGGTGAACAAGGTTGTTCCTGCAGCTGAACTGGATGCCACCGTAGAAGCGGAGGCATTGTACTACGCCAATGCACCTACGAAAGCCATTGCGCTCATGAAAAAGATGCTCACCAAAGGCATGACCGAAAACCTCGATGCCGTGCTCGACTATGAAGCCTATTGCCAGGAGATTGCAGGCAATTCGGCTGATAACGCAGAAGGGATTACCGCTTTCCTCGAAAAGCGCAAACCAGTTTTCAAAGGCAATTAGTATTCAGGTTTCAGCCACAATAAAAAAGCAGCGGAGATGATTATCTCCGCTGCTTTTTTACTATAAACTAATCTTTCTATTATAAGCCGCTTACACAGATACCAATCTGGTAAGGTCTGATATCCAGGTTGCTATTGTCTTTCAGCATAGGATTGAGAGAGTAGGCGCCAAACAGGGCGAAATTGCCATAACCAACACGGGCAGTGGCTGAAAAACGCCAAGGATTGAAGAAGCCCTTATTAGCATCTTTCTCTGTATTCTTGTTGCCGTTGCCGCCGTTGTTCTTGCCTTTTGTATGTGCATCGAGTAATGCGCCTACTTTCACACCCAGTGCAGCTTTGAAGCCTTTGTTAGCATTATCGGGCACTGCACGGAAGCGAAGCTCAATAGGAATTTCAAGATAAGTGGTAGCCACTTTGAATCTCTTGTAAGAATTGCTGGCAGGGAAGGTAGGAGTATTAGGATTCACTTTCCCCGCAATATCGAAAGTATGATCCTTCAGAAAAACGCCACTGGTACTGATACCCAGACCGGCAGCCACGCTGAGCGGCGACTTCTTAAACGGGAAATCATACATCAGCGCAATATTAAAGCCCCTGTTGAAGCCGGTTTTGATACTATCCGGCGCTCCGGCCCAGCCATCGTAAGATAACTGGATCATCAGAAAGTCCCTGGAATGAGTGACCCTGTTTACTGCTTTATTCATCGGAGAACCGCCTTCCTGCGCGAATACACCTAAAGAAAGAGCTACCAGAGCAAGGGTAGAAATTATTTTTCTCATAAAATATTAATACTTAGGAAAAAGATTATTAGGCAAATATATTGGAATGATTGTAAAAGAATTGGTTAAAATATTGCAAAAATAAATTCAGGATACCTTCATTCGCGGCGGAAGTTACAGAAAAGTTGTATCTCCACACCAGACATTTATATCAAACTGAACAAGATGAACAACAATAATAGCCCAAATTATCCTAAATTCCGGGACGGTATAACACGTCGCCCTCAATAAACCTGTTTATGTATTGCCCGAAAAACCGAACCTCAATCGCATGAGAAAAATTGTATATACAGTGTTTTTCCTCGTAATAGCTGTACTAATGGCTTTCAGCGGTTTTGTATTTTACGCGTGGATGATCCAGAAAAGAACTACTGAAGCTACCTCCTGGATAAAGAACAGCCATACCCTCACTAACCAGACAAGAAACATCGCCAAACTCGACCGGCAGTACACAGACGACGTACAACATTATCTCCTCGATGATAGTCATCCGCCCCGCACTCAGCTACAGGACAGCATGAAGGTAACCCTGCAACAACTGCTGCTGCAGGAGCCAAACAACCTGCCCCGCACTTCCGCACTGTGGCAGCTTCGTGAGGCACTACAAGAAAAGATCAACTACTACAATGCCATTGTCCAAATTGCAGGTACACAGCCAGACCAGGCCAGGAAAATGGCGGTATCGCCGGAAGCTGCTGCGCTCAATCGGAAATTGCAACAGGAGATCGATCAGCTTCTCCAAAAAGAGAATGCAGTACTCATACAGCGGATGGACGAGGACTCACTCTACACCAACTACTCCTTCTGGTTCACCCTCGCCATCAGTATACTTACCTGCATCCTGCTCTCCGGTGAAGCCACTTACATACTCAACGGCATCCGGAAAGTAAAACAATGGACTTCCCGGCTGCTGCGAAACGAGCAATCGTTTAAAAAACTATCGGAAGAATCCGAGATGATCGTTTTCAAAGCCAACTTCCGGGGACTCTTCACCTTTGTAAGTCCGCGTGCAACAGCCATTACAGGCTACCCGCACACTGATCTCGTAGGAAAGCACTTTTCCCTGCTGCTGGAAGATGAGGTATACCGTGAACTGGAAGCTTTTTATATCGATCAATACCAGAGCGGCGAAGAGTTCTCTGTAAAGGAATTTCCGATCATTACTAAAACGGGTACACGAAAATGGGTGAAACAGATGGCCACTATCATCCGGAAAGAGAACGGCCACCTGAAATCTTTCCAGTGCGTTGTAAAGGACACCGATAAAGAAAGGCAAATCGACGAACACAAAGAGTATCTCCAAAAGCGGCTCGAAGCAATCATTGATTACATGCCTTCCATGCTGTTTGTAAAAGATGTCCCCGGCAAATACCTGCTGATAAATAACCGCTTTACAGAGGTGATGCAGCTGGATAAGAAAGATATTCTCGGTAAAGCTGATGAAGAGCTGAACTTCCCGTGGATAGAGCGTTATGCCGAAATGGACCGGAAAATACTTGCCGGCAGCCCCAGGGAAAAGCTGGAAGAAAGCATTGTCGTAAATGGTAAAACCTGCCATTTTCTGATCACCAAATTTCCGCTGCGTAATGTAGCCAAAGACCTGATAGGAATCTGCGGCATCGGGCAGGACCTCACGGAAAAGATCAACTATCTGCGGCAGGAGCAGGAAGCCAGGCAGCTTGCAGAAGACACCAAAAAAGCGCAGGAAACATTCCTGGCCAACATGAGCCACGAAATACGTACACCGATGAACGGGATTGTTGGCATGACCCAGTTATTGCTGCAGGAACCCCATCTTACCAACCGGCAGAAAGAGTTCGCCTACGCTATCAAGAAATCAGCCACGGACCTACTGGTGGTCATCAATGAAATACTCGATTTCTCTGAAATCACAGCAGGCAGACTGCTGCTAAAGAATGAACCTTTTGATATATTCGACACCGTTAGTAACACGATATTCCCACTGAAATTAAAAGCACAGGAAAAAGGAGTATCGCTTCTCATCAGGATAGACCAATCTATCCCCGCACATCTTCTCGGCGACGCTACCCGCCTGAGCCAGATACTCACCAACATCGCCAGCAACGCCATCAAGTTTACCAATGAGGGCACTGTCTGGATAAAAGTATCACTGATAAAAACGGATAAAGATGATTCAGGAATAAGAATAGGTTTTGAAGTGAAAGATACAGGTGTTGGTATTCCTCCCGAAAAACAGACACTCATCTTCGAACGTTTCTCACAAAGCCACAACAATACACACAACCGGGAATTTGGTGGCACGGGTCTGGGCCTGGCTCTCTGCAAGCATCTGGTAGAGCAGCAGGGAGGAACCCTGAAACTGACCGCCAGCGAGTTAATCAAAGGCTCTACCTTTTATTTTGAATTGCCTTTCACCAAAAATCCCATTCCAACAGGAGGCCGCCCCGATTCAGGCCCGCTGCATATTTCGAAGCAACCGCTTAAAAACAAAAACATACTTGTGGTAGAAGACAACCGTATCAATCAGCAGGTAGCCTATTACGCACTGCAAAACGGTGGCGCCAGAGTAGAAATCGCAGAAACAGGCATTATCGCACTGGAAATGCTAAAATATAACAATTACGACTGTATTATTATGGATCTTCAAATGCCAGGAATGGACGGATACCAGGCTACACGCTCAATCCGGAAGAATGGAATAAACACCTACGTTATCGCGGTAACAGCTTCGGCGGTAGAAGGCGAACGCGAACGCTGTCTCAATGCCGGTATGAATGATTATCTCTCCAAACCATTTCAGCAGGAAGAGCTTTTTCACAAGATTCTTATCGGCACCGGAGAGGTGTCCACCGGACCCGGTCCAGCTGTCAAGGTCAGTCCCCCCGTAGAACAGCAGGACCCGGTGAGCTTCCAGTCTGCCTATAAAATGCTGGGCAACAACAAAAAGCACGTGAAAGTATTTCTGGAAGAGCTGATGGAAGCCATGCCCGGCAAGTGCAGGGAACTGCAGAAAATTGCCCGTGAAAAGAAATGGGATGAAGTGTTTGTATTATCTCATCAGATAAAATCCAACCTTGATATGATATGTATGCGTGAAGCAGTGAGCATCGCGCTGGAGATTGAAACAGATGCCCGCCTGCTGCGTAACCTGGAAGCTATCCCAGAAAAAGTAGATCGCCTGGAATCAAGCTATCATCAACATAAATCATTCATCCTGGATGAAATCGTAAAATGTGGTCAGGCTACCGGCAGAGTGAAATAAAAGATACTCCCTTTTCCCTCTTCACTATTAACGCCTATCACACCGCCCTGCGCTTCAATAAACTCTTTCGAAATAGCCAGGCCCAGGCCACTGCCTTTACTGCCCTTGTGCCCCCTGGCGCCAGGCACCTGGAAGAAGCGTTCAAAAATCCTGTCTTTGAAAGCGACTGGTATACCCTTTCCGTAATCCCGTACAGAGAACGACAACATATTGCTGCCGGTAGGCGTCACTGTTATATCAATAACTGATTTCGGAGAAGAATAGCGGATGGCGTTGGTGAGCAGGTTTACCAGTACCCATGCGGTTTTTTCCACATCTGCATTTACACGCGGTAAGGTATCGGGTACATCCTGCCTGATAGTGATCTCATGTTGCGCCGCCTGCTTCTGCACCGTATCCATTGCATATTGTACAATGTTCAATGGAGTTACCGGCTGTGGCTGCAGCTGTATATTGCCGCTGTCCACCTGTGAGAGATCGAGCAGTTCACCCACTATCTTGATCATACGGCGGTTGTCCTGCTTCAGGCTTTCTATCAGTTCTTTCTGCTCATGGGAGAGCGTTCCAACGCGGTCATCTTCCAGCAGTTTGATACTGAAGTCAGAAGATGCCAACGGTGTTTTCAGTTCGTGGGAGATAGTAGCGATGAAATGCGTTTTGGCAATATCCTGTTCTTTGAAAGAAGTAATATTCTTCAGTATAACAACATAGCCTATACGTTTTTCCTCATGTTGTATATCCACCACCTCCCGGGTGAAGAAGCATTCCTTTCCTTCTACCACAATTTTGACGGGCGCATTCTCCTGGGTGTTTATCAGGAACCTGAGCAGATCGTTCTGTTTGCTTATGTCAGTGGCTGATTGTCCTAACAGTTCTTTCTCCGGCATACTCAGCAACTGCAACGCCTGGGTGTTGGCAAAGAGGATGGTATTTCTGGTATCAAAACCGATGGTAGCATCTTTCAGGCTGCTGATAACGGCTTCGGCGCGTTGCTTTTCAAAAGTGATACGAGCCACATTGCTATGCTCATATTCATCCAGCCGCTGTGCCATGGTATTAAATGCAGTGGCCAGCTCTCCGAACTCATCACTCGATTTGAAAAACAGGCGTTGTCCGTATTGCTTATTGGCAATGCCTTTAATCCCTTCAGTAAGTTCATGTATGGGATTGGCGATATAGCCGGGGAAGTTGTATACGAAGGTGAATCCCAGCAGGAAGCAAACACCGCTGATAATGGCGATGTACAACAGTGCATTGTCAGCCGTTTTCTTCACCAGCTCATTCTTGCCAACAATCGCACTCATGTTGAGATCCATGATCACAAAGATACTCCTCTTGATAGCGGCAACATTGGCGGCGCTGTTGAGTGAGTCGCCACTCAGCTTCTGAAAGATAGTGCTTACTTCCAGCGTCGCATTTCTTTCGCCCTGTTCAGTAATATTGGCTTCCTGTTTTTTCAGACTGGCCGAGAACTGCTTCAAGGCAGCATCGCGGTTTACAGGTATCTGTTCAAGAGCCACCAGCATATCTTTTGAATATTCAAGCGACTCGTAATTATCTTTCAGGATGATCTTTGCTTTGGTATTGAGACGGTTCAGATAGTAGTAACCCAGTACACTCACTATCAGCAGCATAATGTAGAGGAATAATACCCCCAGTGTGATCTTCGTTTTTAGCCTGAGTGTGCTCATGATAATATAATAAGATCAATGTCGTTGGATGAAAGCGTTTTCAGCAACTGGTTAAAGAGGTTTGTGCGTACAATAATACGAAAAAGGCTGATATGCGGCTTCCCGATACAGACTGTTGTGATTTGCTTTTCCTGTGCCACTTTGATGATGGCTTCGGATATATTGGCATGCTGTTCCTGTATCACTTCTGCACCCAGTTCTGTAGCCAGTTTAAGATTATTGATGAGATGGCGCTGCGCTGCCAGAGGTATTTTATCTACGCTTTCGCGGGGTGTTTGTACATACAACACGTACCAGTCTGCATGATAATATGCGGCCAGCCGGGATGTTTTACGGATCACCTTGCGGGCCACTTCGTCATTTGATGAAATGCAGGCCAGGAAACTCTCGTGGCGCATCTGCTGACTGCGCGGTATTTCCGTTTCTACTTTTCTTTCTACCTGTGTAGTTACTTCTTTGAGCGCCAGTTCACGCAATTGGAGGATCTTTTCGGCCTGGAAGAAATTACGCAAAGCCGTATCCACTTTCGACTGATCATAGATCTTTCCTTCTTTCAGACGGGTGATCAGTTCATCAGCAGTCAGGTCGATGTTCACTACCTCATCTGCCATCTGCAACATGCTGTCGGGTATACGTTCTTTTACTTCTACGCCGGTAATAGCTTTTACTTCGAGGTTAATACTTTCGATGTGCTGGATATTCACAGCAGAGATCACGTTGATACCACTGTTCAACAGGTCAACTACGTCCTGCCATCTCTTTTCATTTTTGGAGCCGGGGATATTGGTATGCGCCAGTTCGTCCACCACTACCCACTCAGGGGATAACAGCAGGATAGTGGTAAGGTCCATCTCTTCCAGCATCTTGCCTTTGTAGAAAACCTGGCGTCGCGGGATAGCAGGGAGACCATCCAGCAGGGCGTGCGTTTCCGCACGCCCGTGAGTTTCGATGTACCCTATCTGGATATTAATGCCGTTCCTTAACATGGCATGCGCTTCCTGCAGCATGCGGTAGGTTTTACCTACGCCGGCACTCATGCCGATGTAGATCTTGAATTTGCCTCTGCCGGCGCGTTTGGCCAGGTCAAGGTAATGCTGTACTGATTGTTCTTTGTCTGTCATTATAACTTGTTAGAACCATACTGCAAGTGATGCAGTAACGGCAGCATTGTTATTTTTCAGCTCTGTTGCTTTTAGGAATGTCTTGTCTTTACCGTTAAACATCCTGCCTTCTATTCTGAACATTACGTTATCTACAGGAGTGAAGTCGAGATTGAGTGAATAGCCGGTGGTCTGGAAACCATTAGGAGTATTGGTCGCAATCACTACGCCATCCTGGTCGTTGAAATATTCCACTCTTCCTGCCATTGCAAATTTAGGTGTAAATGCGTAACGTGCAATCACGATAGGCGAATACCAGTTGGAAAAATCACTCTTCCCTTTTTCTTTCTGCTGTAACCCATAGTCTATGCCTGCAATGAAGCTGAATTTATCAGTGATATTAAAGGTACCATACAGGTTGTTGAAGTAACGCATGCGGCGTGAGCTGTCTGGCATGTCGTTGCCAATGTAAGTGCTCCAGTTCAGGAATACTTTTGATGACGGCTTGAAGGAGATCTGCGTCCCGAAATTGGGCGTTTGATTACCATCCACTCTTTTAATACGTTGCCATCCGTTGAGATACATAGCGGAGAATGTCCACTTTTCATTGGGCGTCCAGGTAACTTTGGCGCCGGTTTCGTAGTAAGGGGAGTTCTCTGCGAGAATACTGCGGGTGAGTGTGTAGCAATCTTTACCTATAGCGCTTTCAAAACCGATGTGAGAAGGCATGATACCGGCGTCTATCCATACGTTCTTTCCTACACGGATACCAACGTTAGCTTCATATACGTGCTGAAGAACAGAAGGTTCTGCCGCCAGGTTGTATTGTGTATACGTACCAGCCATGAGGCCCACATTGGCTCTCACCCTGTCTGCACTATAATTGGCTTTGATCATGGCGAGGTTTAAGTTTAATTCGTTATGCCTGTTGTAGCTATACAGGAAACCAGGTTTCAGGTGGTCATTCGGTTTATTGAAATCGTAACTGTAGTATGCTTCAGCATATCCGGAGACAGTAATCTTTCCTTTCTGTTTTTCTTTTTCCGCTGCTTCCTGGGCAAAGGAAGTCATTGCTGCAGACATGACGCCTGCAAGGATCACTAATTTCTTCATCTGTTGGTTAGGTTAAATGTGGGTTCCGGAATCTGAGATTTTGGAATTTTTTAAGAAGACTGATGATAATTGCTTGAACCAATAATGATCATTTTCCTCATTTCAAATTCCAAAATCTGTTAATTCCCGAACTTCTAAGACTTCGCAATAGTTGCTTTTTATTTATTTCAATTCATCAAGGGCTACGTTCAATTTCAGCACATTTACAGTAGCGGGGCCTAAAAGTCCCAGCAGCGGGCCTTTCGTGTTGGCTTCCACTAACTGTTTGAGCTTATCAGCAGGTATCCCTCTCAGCTTTGCAATACGGGCTATCTGTATGTAAGCGCCGGCAGGAGAGAGCTCAGGGTCAAGACCACTGGCAGAAGCAGTGACCAGTTCAGCTGGAATATCTGCTTTCTTTACATCCGGGTTATGCACCAGGAAAGTGTCTATTCTTTCCTGTACGGTTTTCAGATAGTCGGGGTTGGAAGGGCCTTTATTGGAACCACCGGAGCCACCGGCATTATAGCCTACGGCGCTGGGACGTGGCTGAAAGTATTTATCACTGGTAAAAGCCTGTGCTATTCTTTCATACCCTACAACTTTCCCATTATGTGTTACCGTTACCCCGTCACCTTTACCGGGAGCCATCTTGGCTATACCGGCAAGGAGAAGGGGGTATAAACCGCCCAATACAACCACCAGGATTATAGTCAGCTTTATGGAGGGCAAGAGATACTTTTTCATAAAAAATATTTGTTCAAAATGATGTTATTACATGAAGAGCGCGATCAGCATATCTATCAACTTAATCCCGATGAAAGGCGCTACGATACCACCTACGCCGTATACCAGCAGATTCCTGCGTAGCAGAGCGCTGGCGCCAATCGGCCGGTAGGCCACGCCGCGCAATGCCAGCGGAATAAGCATAGGTATAATGATGGCGTTGAAGATCACCGCACTTAGGATAGCACTTTCAGGACTGTGTAATTTCATGATATTAATACCTTGCAGCGCCGGGATGGAAGCCACAAACAGTGCCGGCACAATAGCGAAATATTTGGCTACGTCATTGGCAATAGAGAACGTAGTGAGCGTACCGCGTGTCATGAGCAGTTGCTTACCTATCTCCACAATTTCAATGAGCTTGGTAGGGTCGTTATCGAGGTCCACCATGTTACCGGCTTCTTTTGCTGCCTGGGTTCCGCTGTTCATGGCCACGCCCACATCTGCCTGCGCCAGCGCAGGAGCATCATTGGTACCGTCGCCCATCATGGCTACGAGACGGCCTTCCTGCTGCTCTTTGCGGATATAGGACATCTTATCTTCAGGCTTTGCTTCCGCAATGAAATCGTCCACACCTGCTTTGGTGGCAATGTATTTTGCGGTGAGTGGGTTGTCACCGGTTACCATCACGGTTTTAACACCCATCTTGCGCAGGCGCTCAAAACGCTCACTGATACCAGGTTTTATGATATCTTGCAGTTCAATCACCCCCTGCACTTTGCTGTTGAGCGCTACCACCAGCGGAGTACCGCCGTCTTTAGAAATCTCTTCTACTTTGGCTTTTGTTTCAGCAGGGAAGTCGAAGCCTTCTTTTTCAGCAAGTCTTCTAATGGCATCATAGGCGCCTTTACGGATACGGTTTCCATCAGGCAGGTCGATACCGCTACTGCGCGTTTCTGCTGTGAACTTCACCAGGCTTGCTCCTGCAGTAGACAGCTTATTCACAACATCTTTACCAGCCAACTCCACGATAGATTTACCTTCCGGCGTTTCATCAGACAGAGAGCTGAGTGCGCACAGCCTGATGAACTCTTCCTGTCCGATGCCATTGGTAGCATAGAAGTTAGTGGCCTTACGATTACCAATAGTGATAGTACCGGTTTTGTCGAGCAGCAGCACGTCAATATCGCCGGCAGTTTCAACGGCTTTCCCGGATTTTGTGATCACGTTGGCACGCAAGGCCCTGTCCATACCTGCTATACCGATGGCAGACAACAGCCCACCGATGGTAGTAGGGATCAGACAAACAAACAAAGAGATGAAAGCTGCGATGGTTATAGGAGTTTGTGCATAGTCAGCAAATGGTTTCAATGTCACGCAAACAATAATGAACACCAGGGTGAAGCTGGCCAGCAGGATAGTCAACGCAATTTCATTCGGCGTTTTCTGGCGGCTGGCGCCCTCAACAAGCGCAATCATTTTGTCGAGGAAAGATTCACCGGGTTCAGTGCTTACGCGCACTTTGATATGGTCAGATAATACTTTTGTACCACCCACCACGCTGGATTTGTCACCGCCCGCTTCACGTATTACAGGAGCGCTTTCGCCGGTGATCGCAGATTCATCGATGCTGGCAAGACCTTGTACAATCTCACCGTCAGCAGGGATAATATCTCCCGGATCACACACGAAAATGTCGCCTTTGCGCAGGGAAGAAGAAGACACGATCTTGATCTCATTCGTGAAGATCTCTCCCACCAGCTCTACTTTTTTAGCTGGTGTTTCTTCCCTGGTTTTACGCAGGCTCTCCGCCTGCGCTTTACCACGGGCCTCTGCAATCGCTTCCGCAAAGTTGGCAAACAGCACGGTCAGGAACAGTATAATGAATATGGTGAAGTTATAAGCCACGCTGCCCTGGTCTGTATGCTTTGTGATAAGCGCATACAGTGCCACTATCAACATCACAACGGTGCCTATTTCCACGGTGAACATCACCGGGTTTTTGATCATCAGTTTAGGATTCAGTTTCACGAAAGACTGTTTCAGGCTTTGCATTACCTGATCTCTCGGAAACAGTTTATTATCTTTCTTCATGGTCGTTAGTCGTTATAAGATTATCATCTGTACAGTGAAAAATACTCTGCAATCGGGCCCAGTGCCAGTGCAGGGAAGTAAGACAAGGCTGTCAGGATAATGATCACTGCAAAAGTCATGGCGCCAAATGTGAGTGAATCTGTTCTCAGCGTACCTGCAGATTCAGGAACATATTTCTTGGACGCCATCAGGCCGGCAATAGCCACAGGGCCAATGATCGGCAGAAACCGTCCCAGTATCAGCACAAAGCCCGTACTCACGTTCCAGAATATGTTGCCATCTCCGAGACCTTCAAAACCAGAACCGTTGTTAGCGTTGGACGAAGTGTACTCATACAGCATTTCGGAGAAACCGTGGTAACCGGGGTTATTCAGCCATGCAGATGGTTTCACTGCCCAGTTAATATCCGGATGGTGCGCCAACACCCAGGAAGACAGCGCTGTACCTGCAAGGATCAGGAAGGGAGACAGCAGCGTGATCAACGCAGCTATTTTTACTTCTCTTGCTTCCAGCTTGTGCCCCATGAATTCAGGCGTACGGCCTACCATCAATCCTGAAATGAATACCGCTATGATGATAAATATGTAATAGTTAAGGATACCTACACCACAACCACCGTAGAAGCAGTTGAGCATCATACCCAGCAGCTGCGTCAGACCACTTATAGGCATCGTGCTGTCGTGGAAGCCACAGATAGAACCGGTGGAGATAATTGTTGTAACAACGCTCCAATAGGCGGTGCCGGCAGGGCCGAAGCGCACCTCCTTTCCTTCCATAGCGCCCGTGGCCTGTTGTATGCCCATGTGCGCAATGGCCGGGTTGCCGCCTACTTCCGCCTGTATAGTTGGTATCAGCAGGCATATCGTACCAATCGTCATTATCCCGAACATGACGTAGGCAAATTTTCTTCTGTTAATGAACATGCCGAGGGCAAATATCATTGCAATAGGGATCAGTACCTGTGCCACCATTTCGGTGATATAAGTAATGTAACTGGGATTCTCCAGGGGATGGGCGGAGTTGGCACCAAACCAGCCACCACCATTGGTTCCGAGGTGTTTGATCGCAATGAATCCGGCGGCAGGGCCACGGGAAACATTCACCGTGTCACCCTGCATGGTGATTACGGTATCTTTACCGGCGAAGCTCGCAGGGCTACCATTGAATATAAGAATGATGGCAATAACGATGCTCAGCGGTAACAATATACGGGTAATGGTCTTCAGGAAATAATTCCAGAAGTTACCCAATTTAGTAGTTGATTTTTCTTTCAGCGCCTTAAATACCACCACCAGTGCCGCAATACCTGTTGCTGCACTTACAAACTGCAGGAACGCCAGCACAAACAATTGTGTGAAATAGGTCACCCCGGTTTCACCGGAGTAGTGCTGCAGGTTACAGTTCACAACGAAGCTGATAGCGGTGTTGAAAGCCAGATCTGCGGATTGCCCGGGATTACCATCCGGATTGAGCGGTAATTTATCCTGGAACATTAAAGCGAAGAAAGCATAAACAAACCATACCAGGTTGATCGTTAAAAGTGCTTTCAGGTGCTCCTTCCAGGTCATCTCTTCATTCGGATTGATACCTGAAATTTTAAAGAAAAGCCGCTCCAATGGCGCCATAAAGTCGGACCAGGTTTTATCGCCTCTGAATACTTTAACGATGTATCTCGCAAGAGGCCAGGCCAGCAGCAGTGTTAGGCCATAGGTGGCAATAATGCCCAATAATTCAGTTGTCATTTCTGTAATTAATTAAAAACGCTTTGCGTATAGGTTCGGCTCAGAATTTTTCCGGCTTCAGCAATACATAAATCATGTAACCGAAGACCAGTATTGACAGCACAAATAATGCATTCATAGTTGCAGGTGTTTTAGTCAGATCTTTTCGAAATAGTCTACCGATTTAAAGAATACGGCGAAGCAGGCCAGGCCCGCTATCACCAGAAGAACAGTCATCATCATAGAAAAAGTGTTTAGATATTAAATAGCTATTGTTTGTAAGTGTTGTATCCTGATCGTTTGTAATGATGACGGCAACAGTTGCTTGTGTTTTGAACACAGCAAAGGAGAGAGGGCGTACATGAACACACTTTCGATGGCATTGCGCAATGCGCCGCTACCATTTTTATATAACACGCCGGCAACAGTAAAACAACGTTTTACCTCCTGCAATTGTTCTGCACGGATCATATTGCTGGTGTAATCGGCAAAGGTGTGAATCACTTTGCTGATGCGCTCTCTGGCAGGGAGCTGCTGCATTGGATAAGATAAGCCCGGAATCTGTAATCCTAATAGTTCCGGGATGCGTGAGTCTGGTAACATGCGATCAAATAGTTTGATACACAATAGACAATACCAGCGGAATGCCATTATTGAAAAACGAAGAACAAAATACTCTTACAGTATTGATTATCAATTAGTTTAATAACAAAAGGTAGATGCAGGAAGAAATAGGAGAGGTGAAAAACCATGCAGAAAATGAAGGGTATATGCAGAAAATGAAAGAGAGTCTTCGGATATTATAAAACAAAAAGCAGCAGAACATGTCTGCTGCTTTCCTATAAATAATATAAATATGCTTACGAGAACAAATACAATACATCTTCCTTCGTCAGCTTCTTCACAAAGCCGCTGTCATCGGAAATGATCTCCTTCACAAGTGATTTCTTGCGTTCCTGCAGCTGCAATATCTTTTCTTCTACGGTATCCTTACAGATCATGCGGTAAGCGAAGATATTTTTGGTTTGCCCGATACGGTGGGTACGGTCAATAGCCTGTTGTTCCACAGCGGGGTTCCACCACGGATCCACGATATACACATAGTCCGCAGCGGTCAGGTTAAGACCCACACCACCGGCTTTCAGCGAGATCAGGAACACACGGCATTCATCGTTGTTCTGGAAGTTCTGGATAGCCTTTTCACGATCTATAGTAGACGTACTACCATCAAAGTATTCGTATTGAATCTTCATGTGTTGCAGTCGCTCACGTATGAGGCCCAGCATACCCAGAAACTGTGAAAACACCAGCACCTTATGGTTGCCTATGTTCTCAGATATTTCACGCGTCAGCTCATGGAGCTTCACAGAATGATTGGGATACTGCTCGGCATCATTGAGGATGGCAGGCGAATCGCAAATCTGGCGCAGCTTCATAAGGCCCTGCAGGATGGTAAGCTGTGAGCGTTCCATACCCTGGTCTTCTATAACGCCTAATATCTTTGAGCGATAGGTATTGCGATACGCATCGTAGATATGACGCTGCTCGGCGTCCATCTCACAGAATATTACCGTTTCAATCTTATCCGGCAGATCTTTGGCCACCTGTTCTTTGGTACGGCGCAGAATGAACGGATATATCAGTTTGCGCAAATGTTCTTTTCTTTCTTCATCCTGGAACTTATCGATTGGTGTGGCAAATTCATTCCTGAAGAAGTCCACACTGCCGAGCATGCCGGGGTTGAGGAAGTTCATCTGTGCGTAGATGTCGAAGGTATTGTTCTGCATAGGCGTACCGCTCAGTGCCAGCCTGTTTTTGGTATGCAGCAGCTGTGCGGCTTTGGTCACCTTGGATTGCGGATTCTTGATCGCCTGTGATTCATCCAGTATCACATAGTCAAACTCCAGCTTCATCAACGTCTGGATGTCACTGCGCAGGGTACCGTATGTAGTAATGATCACATCAAACTTCGCCAGCTCCTCCGAATTTTTGAGGCGGGCAGGCCCGTGATGAATGTGATGTTTTATATCGGGAGTGAATTTCCTCACCTCATTTTCCCAGTTGTAGATCAGCGTGGTAGGACATACTACCAGCGCCATACAACGGCCGTTGTTTTTGTTTTTGTAGTATTGCAGGAAGGTGAGGGCCTGTATGGTTTTACCAAGACCCATGTCATCAGCCAGGATACCGCCCCATTTGATCTCATCCAGGTAGTTAAGCCACTGGAAACCACTTTCCTGGTAAGGACGTAAGGTGGCGTGAAGATTATGCGGCAGCGCAATATTCCTGATCTCATCAAACTGCAACAGTTTCTTTCGCTTCTGCTCCAGCTCTATTACTACGGCTTCATCGTCAATAAACTCATACAGTTCATCGATAACACTGAAGTTATATTTACTGAGCTTGAGTCCTTTGTCTTTCTCTTCGCCGACTTTAAACAGCAGGGAATACTTGCGCAGCCATTCTTCCGGCAGGAGGCCCAGAGAACCGTCTGCCAGCTGAACATAGTTTTGTTTGTTGGCCAGCGCATGTTTGATATCCTTGATACTTACTTTCTGATCACCATACAATACTTCTATTTGTGCATCAAACCAATCGATACCAGAGCTGATCTGCAGATTAGTAACCGGCTTGTGCGAGCTGAATTTGAAATTGCGCAGGTTGTCGAAGCCAAACACACGCACGTTCATTTCTTTCAGCGCATCGAAGAAAAGAAAGAACCAGTTGTTCTTCAGCGCTTCCTTGGCGCGCAGGTAGAAGTAATTGTGATTATCGTGCTGCGCGAAATTGGTATGCAGTGTACGCAGCTTGTTGACAAAGGCTTCTTCTGCTTCCTTGTTGCGATGAATGATCAGCACTTTGTTACCTTCCTGAACGGTAATCCTGGTTTCCTCGTTCCATTCCACTTCCTGGCCGCGATAGACAAATCCCGGCTGGATGATGAAAGTTTCTCCAAGCTCCTTCAGGTATACACGGGACTCAGGAACAATATCATCCACTTCAGCGAGCAGTCCTTTATCGAACTGAATATCATATTGCCTGCTCAGAGGCAGCAGGTAATCTTTCAGGTATACCGGCCATTCTTCATTTGCGATACGCAGCTTGCCATTTTGCCGGAAAAGTTCCACGTGCAGGGCATCCTGTGGGCTGTCGAAGAGATAGAGCATGTTGTTGTGCAGAAACAGCAAGGGGCTTTCCCATCCATTTTCCGCTACGTTCACCAGCTCACCTTCGATAGTAACGAAACAGCTGATTTCAACATGCGTATCACCGGTTGTTGTTTTAATGACGAGTTTCAGTCTGTCACCTCCAATCTGTACATGGTGCAGGCTCTTGGTTTTGAACGTCTGCCTGTTGGGCAGCGTAAACACCAGGCCATGCTCTGCCAGCTGGGGGAACAGTTTGGCCAGTTTGGGATGCAGGTATTCCAGCATCAGCTCTTTTGTTTCGGTAGGCAGCTCTTCAGCACTGTCATTGGTGATGTTTTCCCAAAAGCCCGCGAATGGAGAGTTTTTGCTGAGGAATTTGCTGACTTCAGCGCCCTGTAATTTTCGTATGGGCGCTATCAGTTCCCTGTCTTTTTCCTTGAACTGGTAGAAATCTATGTATTTGGTGAGATCCAACTTGCTGGCGAGTGAAACGAAAGAAGTTTGCTCTTCATTGATTTCACCGCTTACTATATCAATCCTGAAATAAGGATATAAACTTTCATTAGCATTGAACACAGCTGCCAACCGCTGGGTGATAGTCATAGTCTCTTCCGGCGGTGGGGTAGCGGCAGCCTGCTGGCGTCCGGCAGCGGCGCCGTCCACACGCTTGATGCTGGGGTCCAGTACACGCAGAAAGGGCTTGCCATCCATATAGGAGAAGGCAAATTTACCATCCAGGTCATCTGAGAGAGAATAGCCATACAGCGACAGCAATTTATTCTTCTCCTTGTCCCAGTTGCGGAGTGTATCAAAGTAAAAAGGACCATGTTTCTGCAATAGTTGCAGAAACAGCGCTGTTTTGTGCACACAGAGCGCATGCTCAGTCTCATCGCAGGTGCAATGTGTATCAAAAAAGCGCTCCTCATTACGCTGTATGATCAGCGGGAATTCTTTTCCATCGAGAACCAGGAGGGCCTCTGCTTTTTCATCCTTGGCCAGCTTAACCTTTGCAGGATGTCGGCGCACGATGGCTTCAGCATCGGCCATGATGGCGCTGGACGTAAGCAGTTTGATGGATTTAATATCGATGGATTTCATTTTGATCAGCGTATGCTGCTGGTCAAAACTGGTTTCAAAGCTCTCGAAATGATTCTTGTCCAACATCTCCTGCAACTGAAATAATGCTGCAGCTTCATGCCGGCAAATGTCACCCAGGTTATAGGGACATTGGCAACGTATAGACATGCCAGTAGTTTCTCCGTACTTGTTGATGGAAACGCGGTAGTAGTTGGCATGTGTGTCGCTCTTGACGCGGAAGGTCGCCGATTTTAATACCGGGTCTGCTTCAATAAGCTCAACGCCCCCGGTAGAAAAGATACGCTTCCCCCTGCGGATCACTTCATCAGTGCCGTTATTGTAGACATATTTTAGCAAATGGGGCAGCGACATACTATTCGTTGTTGCCTCTTTTAATATCAGCCCTGGGGAAGTAAAATAATATATCAAAAATATTTAACGACTGATAAAAAGGCAATCCACAAAAGTAAGCATAAATCCGCTAAAAACGTGCTTCCCCAGGTAGCCATTTATGCTCTGTTTTTCAATAAATTATAGTTGTATTGTAAAAATTGTTAATTAAGAAATGTGGTCTATATATCTCTTCACTGAAAAAGCAACTGCATCCTTTGCACCCGTCTGGATATACTTTCCGAAGGCACCGTACATCCCATCGTAAGCCAGAGGCTGCAAAGCCTGCTCAATGACCTTTACCTCACGGGCTGACAACGGGATATTGTTGGGATAGCTATACATGAAAGACACCGTTTTTCTGTCTGTGGACACCTGCACTACATCACCTACCAGCAACAGACCTTTGCCGGCCGGAGCATACAGTACATTCGCACCCGGGAAATGGCCCTGGCAGAGTATAAGCCTGATACCGTCCCACAGCTCCAATTCCCCGCCTTCCCACAATCTAATAGCAGAATCGTGGCGCTGCAGCCACTCTTCATCCAGCTGGTGAACATACACCGGCGCATTGCCAAATACCCGGCTCCATTCCACGATAGTGGAGAAATAGTGCGGATGGGAAATAGCAATAGCTTTGATACCTCCCAGGCGGTTGATAATGTCTATAGTGGAAGCATCCAGGTGGGCCACACAATCCCACAGAATATTACCCTGTGGCGTAATCAGCAGATGTGCCCGCTGGCCGATGGCAAAGTCGGGTGTAGTGTAAATAGCATACAGATTGGGCGCAACCAGTTCAATGATATTCTTATGTGATCGCTGTACCTGTTCAAATGTAGTCCAGGACTGCCCTGCCGGGTTTACATACTGACGTTCGTCTTCACAGATAGGACAATTTACAGGAGCTGTTTCGGTGGCATCATATTGTACACCGCAGGTTACGCATAGATAATGTTGCATAGTTTCGGATTTTCACGCAAAAGTTACAAGGTAAGAATTTTGCTATTCCGCAGCAACCAGTTCTCCATTCCTGAAGACGGGCAATACATTCGCCCCATCAGGAGTGAGACAGTATTCAATATCTTTTTCGAGGCCATAATTCGCCAGGCGCTTGTAGTGGGATGCCTGCTTCATGAAACTGTATATGTCTTCCCTGGCCATCTGGTAAAGGGATTCGGCTGCAATGGCAGAGTCACAGTTGACATCAAAATGCTGCCGGATACGGCTCACCACGGCGCCGGCAAATAGCGTATCTTCTATGTTCACCCGGTCTTTCCAGGCAGCACAGCCCAGTATTACATTTTGTTGCTGCGCTACGAGGTAATCGCACACGGCGCTGATGTTGGGAAAAGAGCCCGTAACGATCTGCACGGCATCTTTAGCCATATGCAATAGTTTAGTGCCGTTGGTAGTAGTGAGCACCAGTGTTTTGCCTTCAACAAATTCACGCGGATATTCAAAGGGAGAATTACCGTGTACCAGACCTTCAGCAATTTTACCATCGCGCTCACCTGCGGTAATGCCGCCAATAGCGCGTCCTATGTTCACGCACTCTTCTACAGAAGATACCGGGATCACTCTCGTCGCGCCATTGTACAATGCTGTACAAATGGTGGACGTAGCGCGCAGCACATCAATAATTACAACAATACTGTTCTTTACATCAAACAGGTTCAGTAAAGCCGGAGATAGACAAACTTCCAGGCTGGGCTTATTGCTTTCTGTCATTCACAATTACTTTTATGTATTAATCAAGGATCACGCGCCACTTTTCACTCTCTGCATAGTCCTTGATAGTACCATTGCGGAGTTGTAGCAGCCTGGTCATATACTTCACCAGGTAGATCCGCTCAAAAAATCTTCCTAACCAGCCATATGGCGTACCAAAGTCCATGATATCAATCATGACAGTGCCATTGTCAATCTCCTTGAAATGATGCTCGTGTTTCATGTGAGTGAAGTCACCTTCTGTCATTTCATGGCTGAAGAATGCAGGAGATTGCATGGCTGTGATCTTCGTAGTAAGCTCCCGTAATTTACCCAGGTGCTTTGCGCGCCAGGTAACGGTTTCATTATATGATATCAAGCCGTTGGTACGACCCTTTATCACTTCCTCCTGTAAATGTTCCATGCTTCGCTTGTGCAGTGTGACACTTCTGCTGAGGTCGAAGACCCGCTCCAGCGGCGCATGGATAACGGTAGTTATGTGAATAGTAGGCATAGATATGGTAATGAATAAATAATTTCATGAGCCGGGATAAAACTGCATATTATCCGCAGCTCACGAAATTAATAACTTTCACCGGCTATTCATAACCATCTTAACCTAAAAAGGGTACTTTCACCACTTTTGCCTTCAGTGCCTTGTCTCTTACTGCAATAAATATTTCTGAATCCAGTGCTGCTGAAGATGTTTTCACGTAGCCAAGACCAACTGCTTTCTGCAGGGAAGGCGATTGTGTACCGGAAGTAACGCGGCCAATCACATTACCGGCTGCATCTTTTATTTCGTAGTCGTGACGGGCAATCCCTTTATCGATCATTTCAAAGCCCACCAGTTTCTGTGTTATGCCTTCTGCTTTCTGTTTTTCAAAGATCGCTTTAGAAGGGAAATCTTTGGTAAACTTGGTGATCCAGCCAAGGCCTGCTTCCAGAGGAGAAGTGCGGTCGTCAATATCGTTACCGTAAAGGCAGAATCCCATTTCCAGGCGAAGAGTATCACGGGCGCCAAGACCAATTGGTTTCAGACCTTTGGGACCGCCAATGTTAAAGATAGCGTCCCAGATCTTATCAGCAGCACCATCTTTATCTTCAAAATAAATCTCTATACCGCCCGCACCGGTATAACCCGTAGCACTGATCAGCACATTGTCTACACCCGCAAAAGTGCCTTTTGCAAAGGTGTAATATTTCAGGTTCACAAGATCCACTTCTGTAAGCGGCTGCAGAATGCTGGTGGCATTAGGCCCCTGAATAGCGAGCAGACAAGTTTTGTCGGAAATATTGTGCATTTCCACACCTTTCGTGTTGAACTGGCTGATCCAGTTCCAGTCCTTTTCAATATTGCTGGCATTTACCACCAGCATATAAACTTTATTTTCTTCAATACAATATACCAGCAAATCGTCCACGATACCACCTTCATTATTAGGAAGACAACTGTACTGGGCTTTACCGCCAGTCAGTTTGGATGCATCGTTGGAAGTAACGCGCTGGATCAGGTCCAGGGCGTTTTCGCCTTTCAGCATAAATTCACCCATGTGGCTAACGTCAAACACGCCGGCATTAGTGCGCACAGCATGATGTTCTTCGTTAATACCAGAGTAGGAAATAGGCATGTTGTAACCCGCAAAAGCAGCCATCTTGGCGCCCAGCGCAATGTGTTTCTCAGTAAAAGGCGTGTTTTTCATACTTTGTTTTTAAAACGGGGCAAAAATAGCGAATTGAAAATTACCAATCATGAACAGTCGCAGACGTATGACTGTTTTCAGACCGGACATTATATTACAAATACTTAAAATACAATGAGATAGTAAAAGTTTCTTTCTGCTGAAATAGCCAATCAATAAGGGGTAATCCGTATTTTTGCAGTAGTACCCAAAAAATGTTGGCGTGAAAAAGACAACCTGGCTGTTACCATTGGTATTTACTACCATGATTGCCGATGCACAGAAGAAGACTGACCGAAAAACCCTGAATAACCTGCAACAACACATCACTTATCTCAGCAGCGATAAGCTGGAAGGCCGCAGAACAGGCGGCGCCGGTGAGCAGCTGGCAGCAGCTTACATTTCAACACAGTTGCAGCAAATAGGTGTTGCACCACAAGGCGACGACGGATTCAAACAGGTATTTATCGTTAAAGAAGGCCGCGAACCCGCCGAAAACTGCACCATGAGCCTCAATCATACGCAGCTGCACGTGGGCGCACAATTCATTCCGTTGCCTTTCAGCGCCGCCAAATCTGCCAAGGGCGAAGTGCTTCCTAACGCAAATGAACCAGATAATATCTGGCTCATCAATATCAATGAGCTGGATACAGACAAACGCAAGTCCAGGCTGGAACAATATCAACAACAAACACAGATCGCCGCCAAATCCGGCGCTACAGGTATCATCTTCTTCAATGGAAAGGAAACCCCTGCGGAAGTAAGCCAGTGGCTCGAACACAATCCACCTGCGGCCACCATTCCAGCTGTATGGGTGAATGGAGACATCAGTAAAAAGCTCAGTGACGATGAAGCCAATGCCTTCCTGATAGATATGCAGGTATCGCTGAAGAAAGTGAAACGTACCGGTACTAACGTGATTGGCTATATTGACAATAAAGCACCCAGGACCATTATCATCGGTGCTCATTACGACCATCTTGGATTAGGAGAGGATGAACAAATAAAAGACAAAACCATATTCCATGGCGCAGACGACAATGCCTCCGGTGTTGCAGCCCTGTTGGAGCTGGCCCGCATACTGAAAGCCTCGCGCCTTCATAACCAGAACTACATCATCGCCGCCTTCTCCGGTAAGGAGCAGGGCCTCTGCGGTTCAAAATATTTTGCATCCCACAACAATATCGATCCCGCTCAAGTCAATTACATGATCAACATGGACATGATCGGCCGTCTCGACCCCGGCAGAGGCCTGCAAATAGGCGGGATAGGTACCTCCCCCGGCTGGCCTTCCATCATAACCACCGCTTCCAAAGGAACCCGTGTAGTGCTCGATTCCAGCGGCACCGGGCCATCAGATCATACGTCTTTCTACAAAAAAAATATTCCGGTACTCTACTTCTATACCGGCGCCCACAGCGACTACCATCAGCCCGGTGACGTAGCTGACAAGATCAACTACGACGGCACGCTTTCTATCGTAAAAATGATTTACGATATTATTGACCAGACCAATAACATGGAAAAACTTGCGTTCACCCCAACCCGTGAATTGCAGGCGACAGCCAGGAAATAACCGGAAGATAAAAACGACACAGAACCCACCGTCAGTAAAAGGATTTGCCGGAACTTTAAACAAGTTCTTATTGCCAAATGTTAAACTCACTGCTAAGTTCAGGGAACTGGGTTGATAAAATAAAAAAATAGTACGCCTTGTAATTGGCACCAACCAACTGTTTGTGAATGGCGCTTCTATGAAAAATTTCTACTACGAATCAGTCGGTACCAAATACTCCAACACGCTCTACATCAATATTGCATACCCAATCAATAACCCAATACCACAGTAACATATAGTTGCAGCATAGAGGGCATCTACGTGTTTCCCTCCACCAGCAGGCATCTCCGGCCCTTTCCAGGGATGCCTGCATTTATTTTTGTCCTCGTTACACTGCGTTTAGTTGTGCATCTTTTGGTATATTCGTCTTCATTGTGTTGCTTTGCGACGCAAAACCACGGCAGACATTATGAAAAAAATAATATCATTTATTCTCGTTACCGCCGCACTGTTTGCGTGTAACCCTACACGTAATGATCACCAGGTTGATAAGTCAGCGTATGATGTGATCACCGGGAAGTGCTACGTATACAGAGAGTTCAAACCCGCCGCCAGTCCGCTGATGGACTCTGTGCTGCAGCTGAGGAAACAGATCACTGATTACCTGGACCAGCAACAGTTCAAAGCACACATTGCCGGTAAAGACAGTTTGCTCTTCCGCAGGGCCAATGGTCTGGAGGTGATGATAGAGCTGCCCGCTCCGCAAGATGCCTGGGAAGCCAATACCATCATCGTTTTTGATCCGCAGAAAAACCCTTTGTTCATAAATTTACACAAAGGCACCAGCCAGATAGAACAATACATTAAAGCAAAATAATCCGTTGAAGCTTGCCAGTAAAACAAAACATCAGATTAACCGTTGATGCGGTTGTGTTCGGATATATACCAAAAGAAGGCATTGTGGTATTGCTCATCAAGCGTACCATAGATCCTTATATGCACAGCTGGGCGCTTCCCGGCGGTTTTGTACTGGACAATGAATCCCTGGAATCTGCTGTTACCCGCGAGTTACTGACCGAAGCGGGCGTAAATATCAATTACCTGGAGCAGCTCTATACATTTGGATTGCCGGAGCGCGATCCCCGCGGCAGGGTAGTGTCAATTGCTTACTTCGGTCTGGTCAATCCCACCAATTTTAAGCTGGCCGCCAGCTCCGACGCAGAAGATGCCTCCTGGTTCAATATCAAGGAACTGCCTTCCCTCGCTTTTGATCATGCCGCCATCATCAACGTAGCAGTACAACGCCTTCGCAATAAAATCCGTTATGAGCCTATCGGCTTCGAGCTCCTCGATAAAAAATTCCCTATCACCGATCTTGAAAAACTATACGAAACGCTCCTCGACAGGCCTATTGACCGTCGCAACTTTCAGAAGAAGATCAACCACCTGGGTATATTAATCGCCCACAGCGAAAAACAAAAACAGGTTTCACAAGGCCGCCCCGCAAAACTTTATAGTTTTGATGAACAACAATATTTTAAATTGAAGAAAGAAGGGATGATGTTTGAGATATAGGAATAATACTTTTGAAAACCTATATAAAATGAATTCCACTAGTAAAAAAGAAACCAGACTTGATTTCTACAAAAAGAATAATAATGCTGAAAGAAAAAATAGTGGAAGATATGGTTGCTTCTTTCCGCATCGAAGGGATTATTATACCTCCTGAAAGGGCTGCTGCCGCCTTGAAAAAATTAATGAAATTAAAAACAACCTGAAATTAAAGGTCGTATCCAGATGTATATTATTATCGTGCATCTGCTTTATTCTCATCTTTCATTTTGTGTACTTTTTACAGAAAATATTTTGGCAATATAAAATGCCTTTATATATTTGTGTAACAATTACACAAATTAATTGTCCGATATGCAAATCACCAAGCCCACAGGGGTAATCATAGCCAGGTTTCAAACACCTTCCCTCCACGAAGGCCACCTGGCGCTGATCAGGCAGGTAAAGCAGAAACACAACCGCATACTGATCATCTTGGGAGTAAGTCCTGTAAAAGGCAGCCGCAAAAACCCGCTCGATTTCTATACACGTGAACGCATGATCAAACAACAGTTTCCGGAAGTGATCGTACTACCGCTCAGTGATCAGAAAAGTGATATCGTATGGTCCAGGAAATTAGATGAACTGCTTCACACCAATTTCCCACACGAAACATTTGTCCTCTACGGCAGCCGCGATAGCTTCATGGTCACCTATCAGGGCAAATACCCTACGGAAGCGCTGCCTCCCGTAAAGGATTACAACGCCACAGCTATGCGCGAAGCCATATCTGATAAGGTGTTCGACACCGAAGAGTTCCGCGCAGGTATCATCTACAATACCTACAACCTCTTCCCGTCAGTATATGCTACGGTAGATATCGCCCTCTTCAAAAACAACAAACAACAACTGCTGCTCGGCCGCAAACCAAACGAAACAAGCTGGCGCCTGCCCGGCGGCTTCTCAGACCCCACCGATGAATGCTTTGAAAATGCCGCCGCCAGGGAGCTTCGGGAAGAATGCGGACAGGTGGAAACCAGCACCATGACCTACGTAGCATCACTACGCGTTAACGACTGGCGCTATCGCAACGAAACAAACAAAATCATCACCACCCTGTTCAGCGCAGACCTCCTCTTCGGTGAACCCACACCAGGAGACGATCTCGCAGAACTTCGCTGGGTAACGGTAACGGATATACCGGAAATGATTGTCAAAGGTGAAATCAATGATACACACATCCCCCTGCTGGAAAAACTGGCAGAGAAATATGCTAACAGATAAAAACTCAGAGCTATGACAAAGGAAAATCTCATCCTCCTCGCTGACGCATACAAATACTCTCACCACAAATTATACATCCCAGGCACACAGCTCATCTACTCTTACCTGGAAAGCCGCGGAGGCAAATTCAATGAAACAGTGTTCTATGGATTACAATATTTCATAAAAGAATACCTGGAAGGCGTTGTCATCACAAAAGAAAAGCTCGACGAAGCGGAAACCACACTGCTGGAGGTTTTTGGCCGTAACGATGTCTTCGATCGCAGCCGCTTTGAGTATATCATCAACAAATATGGAGGTAAACTCCCCATCCGCATCAAGGCGGTAGCTGAAGGCACAGTGGTGCCTGTACGAAATGTACTGATGACCATTGAAAATACCGACCCTGAATGTTTCTGGCTCACCAACTTCCTGGAAACACTGCTGATGCAGGTATGGTACCCATGTACAGTTGCTTCTGTATCACGTGAGATCAAAAAGGTAGTGAAGCAATACTATGATGAAACAGCCAGCGAAGCAGCCTTTGCAGGAATCGACTTCGTACTGAACGATTTCGGGTTTCGGGGCGCCAGCTCAGTAGAAAGCGCAGGTATCGGCGGAAGCGCGCATCTCATCAGCTTTGCAGGCAGTGATACCATCCCCGGCTCTGTATTTGCAAAAAGATATTATCAGGCTGCTACCGCTCCGGGCCTCTCTATCCCCGCCACAGAACACTCCATCTGTACGCTGCTCGGTGAAGAAGGAGAGCTGGACATATTCAGACATGTGCTCAATACTTTCCCTACCGGCACGATCGCCTGCGTGTCCGATTCCTACAACATCTTCAGAGCATGCAAAGAATATTGGGGTGACGCACTGAAAGAACAGATTCTCAGCAGAAACGGTACCCTCGTTATCCGCCCCGACAGCGGCGATCCTGTACAAACGCTGCTGGCGATCTTCAACATCCTCATGGAAACATTCGGCTACACCGTCAATGAAAAAGGCTACAAGGTACTGCCACCACAGGTTCGTGTGATACAAGGCGATGGTATCAGCTACTCATCTATTCCGCCCATCTTTGCTGCATTGAAAGAGGCTGGTATCAGCGCTGAAAACCTCGTGCTCGGAATGGGAGGTGCATTATTGCAGCGTGTCAACAGAGATACACAGGAGTTCGCACTTAAATGCTCCTATGCCGAAGTGAATGGCCAAGGTATCAATGTACAGAAGATGCCAGTGGAGATGGATAAAAACGGGGAGCTTCGTACTTCCTTCAAAAAATCAAAAGCCGGCAAACTTAAATTAGTAAAGGAAAACGGGGAATTCAAAACACTTGCTGTCAACGATGCCCCTGAATTACCAGATCTCCTCACAACAGTATTTGAAAACGGCATAGTCACCCAAAGCCACACCTTTGAAGAGGTGCGCAAAACCGTCGCGATATAAAAGAGATGCTTATTTCTTCCAGGTTTTTACCCCTCCCTCCGCAGGTATACGCTGCAGGAGGGTTTTTTCCTTAATTTCATGTCATGTATTTACTTATTCCCGGCCGTCACCACCTGCTTACAGATTTTCAGTTCAAATACCTGAACCGCCTGATCAAATGCAATCTCGAAGGAGAAAAAGACGTATATGGCCTACCGCTGGAAGCGCAGACTGTTGAAGGTATCATCTTCGCAGTCACCTCTGCCAACCACCTTGGTACCAAACGTAACCCGGTTCCATTCTATATCCGCGCGATGGTGATACAGGAGTTCTCCAACTCTCTGGACGTACCGGTGTATGTATACGGTATCGATGACGTGGGTGTTATCCCCGACTTTTCTGAATATACGGTAAAGACTATACGCCATTCCAGTGAAAGTGTGCATAGCCTTACTCCTGATAATACGATCGTGATCTGCTCTACCTCTGTAAAGGAGATGTATCTGAAGCGTGGCTTCCGTGTACTCCCGGCAGAGCTGGACCCCGTTACCAATACGTTCACACAACCTATGCCCTGGGATGTGGTGAAATTGATTGCACAGGAAGGCGAGTGGCGGAAAAATAAAACGGTCCTCGATCAGATGCATCCTGCGGCATTTCATATCTGGTCGCTGTATAGCATAGGAGAGAAGGTACAACAGATACTCAAAGACCCTATCATTGGCGCTGACGGCGACCTTACGGCTACCCGGGATTACAGTGTTTACGTGAAGCAGATGGACGATATTGCTGCAATGAAGTACCGCGAAACCGCCCCCTATATACAACCCGGAAAAATCGGGGATATTGGCTGCGCCGCCGGTTCATGGATCAAAATAGGCTGTGAAGACGACCGCCTCCATGAATGCGATTTTTACGGTATTGAAGTATCGCGCCACCTCTACGATGTATGCCTGCAACGTAAGCATAATCGCGAATTCGCCAATCCTTCCGTTTTCTTTGCACAGAAAAATGCAGTTACCAGCCTCGTTTTCGAAGCCGGTAGCATGAACACCATACACACCTCCTCCCTGACCCACGAAATTGAATCATACGGCAGCAGAAAAGATCTCATTGCGTTTATACATAACCGTTATCAGGAACTGGTACCCGGCGGCGTATGGATCAACAGAGACGTTGTAGGTCCCGAAAACAGGAATGAAACCGTATTGCTGTGGCTCAATACTAATGACGGCGAGAACGACCTGCCCGCTCCGGAAAACCCCGGCACCCACGAGTTGGCGGTATGGCTCGGGAAGCTCTCCACCGCCGCACTGTTTAAACGCTTTGCACAGGATTTCCGTCATCACGAAGGCTACCGCCTGCCTCATGAGTGGGTTACCATCGACGATAATACCTATTGCAAACTATCCATGCAGGACGCCTGCGAGTTCCTCTTCAAAAAAGATTACCACGACAACTGGTTCAGCGAAATGCACGAAACCTTCTGCTTCTGGAATTTCAACGACTGGAAATCCGCACTGGAAGAAGCCGGCTTCAGACTGGACAACCTTTCCAATGCTTACCGCAACGAGTGGATTGTAAAGAACCGTTTGGAAGGGAAGGTACAACTGCTGCGCATAAACGAAAACCGCACCGTAGAGCCGATGCGGTTCCCTGATTCCCATATGTTGTTACTAGCGCGCAAATAGCAGTCAGTGGCCGATCTTGGCCAGTGGCATTATTTCCAGTGTATTATCCGGCAGCAGCGGAAGCAACAGCATGTGTTTCTTCCTGTCCAGCGCAATGTCAGCAGCACCATGTTTGACATCCATGCTGGTAAATTGCTTTGTCTTCAGATCATATATTACAAGCCGGCCACTTGTGGGGTTCTTTACAGTGATCCAATCCGACAGCACAATGCGGTTATCATCCAATAACACAATACCATCGAAAAGCCCCGTAGGAGAGTTTTCTACGGCAGTGAAGGCAGCTTCTTTGTCAGATAGTTTTTTTGCATACAGCTTACCGTTACCATCGAAGTTGGGACCAGAAGTATTGAGATACACTATATCTGTTTTTGGATCATAAAGTACGCCATTGGCAGCTGGCACATCTCCTTTCAGCACTTCATAGCTACCGCCACGCACATTCACCATCAGCACATTTCCCTTAAACGTGTCTGATATTAATACCATACTGTCGTTCGCAGCATTCACATCATTCAGCAGGCCAGCCTGACCTTCCAGGTTAAGGTCAAATACTTTTTTACGGCTGTTGATATCATATCCTTTGAGATGGTCAATGTCTGCCACATATAGTATATCTCCGATAATGTCCAGCCCTTTGGGTGCATTCAACGTATCATCAAAATATTTCAGGGTGACTAGTTTCTCTCCGTTAATCCACGCAATAGTACCGTCGCCATCTTTAGCTAAAGGCTCTAGCTTAGGGCCGATGTTAGATACAAAATAGCCATTCTTGTAGGACACAACACTCTCGGGGCTCTGTAAGCCATTGATACTATGCTGGGCTTGTGTTGAAAAATGAAGCAGCAAACTGCCCAGCAGTGTAAGGTAAAGTTTCATAAAGACGATTTTTTTGAATTAAAATTAAACCCGGGGCCATCAACAACACTTATGAAATTAAAAGAAATAATTGTTAAAATCAAAGGTATGTTGCTATGTAGTTATGTTGCTATTGTGATATTTGAAACGCAGCGGAGTTAATAAAACGATTTCGCCGCATTTCAAATACCCAAATAACAACATAAAAAAATCATAAAATGAAAAGGCCGCGGACATGAATATCCCGGCCATTTACCTAAACCTACAACTGTTACACTGTTAGTAACATCTCTTTAAAATATCTTAATTCGAATGAAGATCATTCAAAGGAACTTCAACATAGGAAGCCACCATGCGCTGCCTGATATAGCGCTTGGTCGACAGTTTTCCGATGCCAAATTTCGACATTATTTTGTCAACTATCATATAAACTACCGGCACCACTATCAGCGTCAGGAACATGGAACTGATCAGTCCACCGATGATCACCCATGCCAGACCATTCTTGGTAGAGGCCACACCGCCTGTTGCCAGCGCAATGGGTAGCATACCTATCACCATCGCAATGGTAGTCATCAGGATCGGACGCAGACGTGCGTTGTTCGCGTGAATCAGCGCGTCATAAGTGCTCTGGCCCTGCTCTTTCATCTGGTTCGTAAAGTCAACCAGGATGATCGCGTTCTTGGCAACAAGACCGATCAGCATGATCATACCCAGAATGGTAAAGATGTTGAGCGTATTGTTGGTGAGGGCAAGTGCAAGCAATGCTCCGATAATAGCCAGCGGAATAGAGAACAAAACTACAAAAGGATAAATATAGTTGTCGTACAATGCCACCATAATCAGATACACCATCACAATAGAAATCAGTAACGCTGCACCCAGTGTACCGAAGGAATCGCCCTGATTCTCTGCGTCACCGCCAAATACAAAGCTGATACCTGCGGGCTTCTCCATCTTTTCCAACCGCGCTGCAAACTCCTGCGTCACGGTACCGGAAGGGCGTCCCATTACCTGCGACTGTACAGATACAGAGGTATTCTTATCCCTGCGTTCCAGGTGGCTGGGGCCCGAACCTTCCGTCACCGCTGCAAACTGCGACAGTTTAATCAACTGCCCCTGGTTGTTCACAAACTGGATATTGGAAACGTTCTGAATATTTTTTCTGTTGAAATCATCAAAGCGGATATTGATATCGTACTCGTAATCACCCTGGCGGAATTTCACTTTGGCATCATCGGCAGTACCGCTGAAAGCAGTCTGCATGGTGCCCCCCACCTGATCGAGGGTAAGGCCAAGCGCCGACATCTTATCACGATCCACCTGCACATTAATCTCCGGGTTACCATCTTCCACTGACAGCTTCACTTCACTGGCCCCATCTATTCTCTTCAGGGTATCCATCGCTTTTCTGGCGAAAGCCATTACACTATCCAGTTCAGAGCCCATCACGATCAGTTCCACCGGCGCTCTCTCCGCGGTACCAAGAATACTCACATCCGTCGTCTTCACTTTCACACCAGGCAATATGCTTTTCAGCTCCTTCTTAATCTTAGCGGCATAAATATCAGAGGCATCTTTGCGCTTTTCCGGGTCCACCAGCATTACGGTAATCTCTGCCTTATAAGCAGTGGATTGTGAGGTACCAAAACCGTCTTCACTGGTCTGGCCCACAGTAGTGATCAACCTGGTGATCTCCGATTTCTTGCTGAGATATTGCTCCACCTTGCGGGTAGCCTGGTTAGATTGCTCTACAGATGCATCTTTCGGCATCTCCAGCATCACGATGAACTGGCCACGGTCACCTTTCGGAATAAACTCTCCACCGATATAACCCTTACCAATCAACATGAATGAAGAAATCAGTAATCCTACCGAAACAATAATAGTGACGAGCTTATGCGCCAGCGCCCACTTCAGCATACCGGTCATCCATACAGTGAAGTGCTGTAGTTGCTTTTCAAACCAGAGAATGAATTTCTCAAAAAAGTTCTTACCTGTTATATGTTCCAGTTTACCGAAGCGGGATGACAACAGCGGAACAATCATGAAGGAAGACAACAGACTGAGCATCGTGGAAATCATCACCACCACGCAGAACTCACGCAGGATCTTTGACACCAGCTCGTTAGTCAGAGAGATCGGGAGGAACACCACCACAATTACCAATGTAATGGATGTAACAGTAAACCCTATTTCCTTCACACCGTCAAAAGCCGCGCGTACACGGTTCTTCCCCATCTCCATATGCCGGTATATATTCTCCAGCACCACGATGGCGTCATCCACCAGGATACCTACCACCAGCGACAAACCTAATAAAGACATCAGGTTGAGAGAGAAGCCCATCAGCTTCATACCGATAAAAGTAGCGATCAGGGACGCCGGGATGGAGATCATTACAAAAAGCGCACTGCGTATGCTATGCAGGAATAATAACATCACCACAGCCACCAGTATTACTGCGAGGATAAGGTCATGTATCACAGAGTCAGCTGATTCCAGTGTAAAGTCTGATGAGTCATTGGCCACCAGTATCTTCAGGCTGTTCGCTGCGTAGTCCTTTTCAATACGGCTGATCGTCTTCTTCATCTCCTCACTCACCGTTACAGCATTGGCGTCTGTCTGCTTCTGTACCTGGAGCGCAATGGCGTTTACGCCATCCACACGGGCAATACGTTCCGCATCTTTCTGGGCATCCTGCACATCTGCTACATCTTTCAGACGCACCTGTGTACCGTCTGCCGTTGTGGTGAGTACCAGGTTACGTAGCTGGTCCACATTTTTATATTTACCTGCCAGCCTGATGAGGATTTGCTCTTTGGCGTTCCTGATCTTACCGGTAGGGAAGTCAAGGTTGGCGTTGGTGATAATCTGACGCAGCTGAAGGATGGACATATTGTAAGCCTGCAGTTTTGCAGGGTCCACATTCACCTGTATCTCACGCTCCTGGCCACCGATCAGCGACACCTGCGCCACGCCTGGCAAGCGGGATAAGATGGGTTGCAGCTTCTTGTCCACGAGATCAAAAAACTGCTTGTCGTCCATCTTTGCAGTGGCGGACAGTGTCATGATCGGAAGGTCATCTATGGAAAACTTATTGAGGGAAGGCGGTTTCGCATCACCCGGCAGATCGGCCAGGATGGAGTTTACCTTACGTTGCGCGTCCTGCAGTGCGAGATCCACGTTGGCATCGTTATTCAATTCAACGGTAATCACGGAAAGACTTTCGGAAGATTTGGAACTGATCTTCTTAATCTTTTCCATTGACGCCACCGCATCTTCAATCTTCTTGGTAATCGTACTCTCCACCTCATTGGGAGACGCTCCCGGGTATACCGTGGAAATAGTGACGATCGGGGAGCTGAACTTGGGCAGCAGCTCATAGTTCAGCGATTTATAACTCATAACCCCCAGCAGGGTTAGGATGGTAAACACCACCACCACAATGGTAGGCCGCTTTATGGATACTTCAGTAATCTTCATGTCGCAAAAATTTGTTCAAACACCGGATACTATATTTATTTACTTGCCGGCGCCCTGTACGGTTACCGTTGCCCCATCTGTAAGGTTGATCTGACCGCTGGTGATCACGGTATCACCTTCGTTTAGCCCATCCCTTACTTCCACCTGGTCGCCAACAATGCGGCCTGCCACTACTTTCTTTTTCCTGGCGGTCTTGCCATCCATCACATATATCTCATTACTGTTCACCCCCCCCACGAAAGCCGTGCGTGAAATGAATATAGCCTTGTCTGTTTCCGGTGATTCAAAATGCGCAGTGCCATACATACCAGCCTTCAGCGGTTTACCGGCAACATTGTTCACCACCATTTCCACCGGATAGTTCAGTGAGTTGTCGCCTTTGGCAGCAATGAAGGATATAGTGCCTTCATAATTTGCTTCAGGATATACATTGGAGGTCACGTTCACCTTCTGTCCTTCCTTCAGCTGCACCACCTGTGCTTCAGGTACAGCCACCGCCAGTTTCAGCCTGGACACATCCACGATGTCAAACATTTTTGTACCCGGAGAGAGATAAGCTCCCTGCTCTATGTATTTTTTATTGATCACGCCGGAGATAGGCGCTTTTACATAAGTATCGCTCACATGACGGCTGGCCGCCTCATAGCGCGTTTTGGCAATATCATACTGAAGGCGTGCATCATCCACCTGCTTGCGGGTAACGCCGCCGGTTTCAAATGCGCTTTCATATCTTTCTTTATCTATTTTCAGCTGCTGCAGGTTGGCTTTTGCAGACTCCAGGTCTGTATTTACGATCTGTCCGTCGATGTAGGCAATGGGCTGCCCCTGTTTTACCATGCTGCCTTCATCTATCAGCAGCTTGGTGATACGGCCGGATGTTTCAGCGAGATAAGTCAATTCACGGATAGGAGCGAAGTTGCCGTTAGCCAGAAACCCCTGTGAGAAATCGTTGCGGGTTACTTTCTGCACCAGCACCGGTACTTCTCCTGTATTGCTTTCTTTTACAAATTCAGTTTTAGCTGCGTTGGCTTTTTTATTAGCGTTGAGCTTCCACAGGATCAGTACTACAGCACCTACAGTTACCAGGCCCCAGATAATAAATTTTTTCATCTGCAAATCGTTTGTGTGTTTAGGTCGCTGCGCTATGCGCAGGGTGTATTTAATTTCGTATATACGTATTAGTTAAGAAGTTGTTTCAGGCTGCCTTTGCTCTTGATGATGTCCAGCTCTGCCAGCTTGTATTGCAGCAGTGCTTCATTGTAGCTGTTCTGTGCATCCGTGAGCGAAGTTTCAGCATTGAGCAGGTCAGTGAGACTGGCGAGGCCTAGCTTGTAGTTATTCTGTGTAGAATAATACACTTCATTGGCCAGGTCCTTATTTTCTTTCTGTGTGCTGATGGTAGAAAGATTACTTCTTACCTGTAGTTTGGCATTTTCATATTCTGTGTTCAGCGACAACTCAGTATCTTCCAGTTGTTTGTTTATCTGGCGCAGTGCTACGTTTGCCTGGCTCACTTTAGAGCGGCGGCCAAAACCATCGAAGATGGGAATACGCAACGTAAGACCTACAGCCGCGGCGCCATACCAGAAGGTAGCATTGCCTGGATCTTTCGAGAACACAAATTGCTTACTCATACCATTATAGGAATAGCGCCCGAAGAGTGATAACGAAGGATAATATTCTGCCTGGTATGCTTTCTTCTGTAACAGCTGCAGTTCTTCCTGTTTCTTCAGCAGCTTGTATTCTGTTCTGCCAGAGAGGTTCATATCGTCGTACTGTAGTACACCGGCGGCTTTGTTCTCTATCTCTTTAAGCGATGCAGCGGGCACCGTAAAGGCCGACTGCAAAGGCATGCCCATCATACGTTTCATATTATTGGTCTGCATGGCGTACTGATTGAGCAATTGTGTGCGCTGTGTAACGTAGTTGGTGAGGTTCACTTTAATGCGGTCCAGGTCTATCTTTTTGGCCAGACCGTTATCGTATTGAGACTTGGTAGCTGTCACCAGTTGGTTCAGCTTTTCAATGTTGCTGTTGATAGTAGTAATCTTCTCTTGTGTAACCAGCAACTGATAATACAGCTGTGATACGCTGTAGATAACGCTTTCCTCAGACTGCTGCGTTTGCAATGAGTAGTACTCCTCACCGGATTTAGCAGCTTTGAGGCCGGTAAATACAGCCTGGTTGAATATCTCCTGGTTCAGTTCCACGCCGGCAGTAGCCTGATATTGTACGCCAAAGGTGAGCAATATGGAGCTATCAGGTTTTCCCAAAGCGTCTCCGGGAATCAGCGACTGCGCCAGCTTTATATTATCAGTATAGCTCGCATTTCCATTTACCTGTGGAAGAGCCTGAGAACGTACCTGTTGTGTTTTAAACTTCCCCATGTCCTCTTCCATCCTGGTTCTGGCCAATTGTTTATTGTTGTTCAGGGCAAACTTCAACGCCTCCTGGAGCGTGAGCTGCGCCTGAGCATAAGCAGCATGGTACCCCCCTATCCCCAACATGAGGATAAGCGTTAACTTTAATCGCTTCATAAATTTGATGTTATTCTTCTTCTTTGATTTGTAGGTACTGATTTACCAGTTTATGTCCTTTTATTGTAGCTATTCCCAGAATATAATGCGCTGTCACCTGTTCCATCACTTCGTGCATTTCAAAATTCTCCGCAGGATACTGCACCGGGTCAAAGGCAGCATCCAGCTGTAACTGGCGCATACGGGCAACAATTTCTATATTCAGATTCTGGCGGTATACACCTTCCGCCATACCTCGTTTGAGATTTTCTTTGATACCGAAAAGGATACAATTTCCTCTAAACCTTTCGATGGTACTCCAGGTTTCCGGATGATACTTCTGGATCTCGAAGAGCATAACCGGGTTCAGTGTTTTGGCAATACCGGTAATATACTTCATACTCCGCACCAGCTCATCAATCGCGTTATCGGCTTCTTCAATCGCATGCTGAAAGAAGTCTGTATGAGACTGCAACAACTGTTGCATGCCTTCATCAATGAGCGCCTGTTTGTCTGAAAAATGCTCGTATACTGTTTTTTTGGAAATACCGCAATCACGGGCTATATCAAACATGGTAACACCTTTTATCCCATATATCCTGAACATCTTTAACGCCGTTTCCAGTATCCTTTGCCGAGCTACCATGATTGCAGTATTTACGCCTTCATTCCTTTAATAAATATTTCCAGTAATTGTTTCTGTTTGTCTATGATTTCAGCAAACAGCTCATCATCCATTTCCATGTCAGGCCTTACATGGTTCGGTACCGAGAAGCGCAGACCATTGACGGCCAGCACCAGCAACTCTGCTGTCTTACCCGGATGCTTCACCTTAAACTCACCTGACTGAACGCCAGCCTTTATAACCTGTGTATGAATCTCTATTTCTCTTTTCTTTGCTTTTTCCATCTCTTCCAGAATGGTGGGAGATGGGTTCTGCAGTATCTTGAAGATCTCAAGGCGGCAGAATTTAGTCAGAAAGGTTTCTCTTATTTCTATGATCCGTTCCAATGCCCTGGTGGCGGATTTAACATTGCGCGCCTCTTCTTCCATTTCGCTGAAAAACGATTCCGCAATTTTCTGCAATACTGCTATGTGCATTGCATTCTTATCAGGGTAGTAATAATATAACGATGCTTTTGAGCAATGCAGATCATCGGCAATCTCATTCATGGTCGTTTTGGCGGCGCCATAATGAGTGAACCGCCGCAGTGCGGCTTCCAGGATCTTGTCCCGCATTTCATCTTTGTTCTCTGCCTGCATTAACTTTCTGACTTTTTTTGTTTCAAGGTCAAAATTAGTACCATTTTCCATAAAATTCATAAGTATTCGGCATTTAACAAGCATTTAACTTTTTAATGAGAAAAGTCAAAAAGTCAAAATAATGACCTATGGTAGTATCTTACCTCCATATCATGTCCGCATCAAGTCCGCCTATACTCCGGTATTCCTGTACTGATCAGTACTGTAACTCAGTACTGTAACATGGTCATGTCCGGCGGGGAAGAAGGAGAATAGTATCATAAAATGCGTATGGCCCGTCTAGAACTCAATCTAAACGGGCCATACACCTTTATCTTCCCGCAGTGGGGAATCAATAATATTACTATGATATCACGCTGAGGGCGGCTTGCAGTTTCTCGAACATAGCCGGGATCTCTTCCTTCACACAGGTGCCAACGCTGAGGCGGTACCAGGGTGAATTCTTAGCGGCGCCGAAAGCATAGAATGGTACCAGTGCCAGTTTGGCTTCGTTGAGGATGTAAGAAGTAACGGCTGCCTGATCCTGTAATACAGTGCCATCAGCAGTTTTCTTACCAACGAGGTCCAGTTTCACGGTGAGATAGATAGCAGCCTGCGGCGCGATAGCCTCCACCGGATGACCTGCTTTCTTCAGATTATCGAAGCCTTCGTATATTTTAACCAGTCGTTCTTCAATTTCGCCTTTAAAGTGCTGGAGGTACTTATCCACATTCTCTGTCTGTACCAGGTAGCGGGCGGCAGCTTTCTGTTCAGCCATCGGGCTCCATGCACCTACGTGGGAGAGGATGGACTTCATTTTACCGATCAGGTGTGCGGGACCCAGCGCCCAGCCCACTCTTACACCGGTAGCAGCAAACGCCTTACTCATACCATCAATGAAGATCGTATAGTCTTTCAGTTCAGGACGCAGTTGAACGGGATTGTAGTGATGGGTATTGCCGAAGGTAAGCACCCAGTACATCTGGTCGAACATGATGTACAGCGGCTTCTGGTCGGCACTCCTGCTTTTGTTCTCAGCAATCACGAGGTCACAGATCTCTTCCAGCTGTTGTTTACCGAAGGCGGTGCCGGTAGGATTCTGCGGAGAGCAGAGAGCGAGGAGCGTAGCACCTTTCAGCAGGGGTTTCAGCTCAGCCGCCGTAGGCATGAAATCATTTTCAGGAGTAGTTTCCAGCACTACGTGTTCCGCTTCAAGGAAGTGCGTATAGTGGTTGTTGTTCCAGGAAGGAGTAGCATATACTACTTTCTCACCGCGGTCTACGATAGCCCGGAAGGTAGCGTAGATAATAGGGCGGCCGCCGCAGGAAATCACGATCTCGTTTGCAGGGTTATAGGTAAGCCCTTCCCTGGAGGAAATGAACTCACTTACAGCCTGCCTCAGGTCAGCAATACCATCTGCCGGAGGATAGTTCGTCAGGTGTTCCTTATAGGCAGTTATGATTTCCTGTTCAAATTCAACCGGAATAGGAAATACCTTCGGGTCAAAGTCCCCGATGGTGAAGTTGTAGATCTTCTCGCCTTTCGCCTGTTTCTCCTTTACCTCAGCTGCCAGCTTGATGATTTCGGAGCCTATCAATGTTTCGGCTAAATGAGACAGTTTCATAACCTGCTTTTTTTATTGTTTTTGAATAAATTTTTCGCGCGGCAAAAGTAACCGATTTGAACATAATTTAAAAGAATAGGTCAATTCTTTTTACAACAATCAAATTGATGCACAAAATATTAAATTTCATCCAATCAAACCAGGCATTTTGCTTCATCCATTCAGCATTAAATTTATTCAAAATATGTTCAATCCTCATCCCCCGTGTGTAAAACCGGTTACCTTTACGTGTATAAGATGTGATGAAATTCGGGAGAATAACAAAAGTTTCTATCTTTGTTTTACATTACATTTACACCTTTTATACAGGTATCATGTGAACGGACAGGACAGACGTACAGGTACCAACTAAGCAAGAATGACAAGCAAACTTATATAGACCATGAAATTTATTGTTTCTTCCTCTACTTTATTAAAACAATTACAACAGATCAGCGGGGTAATCAATTCCAACACAGTATTGCCGATACTGGAGGATTTTCTGTTCCTGATTGAAAAAAACGAGCTGACCGTAGTAGCTACTGATCTGGAAACCGTGATGCGCGTGAAGCTGGAGGTAGAAGCAAAGGAAAACGGACGGATCTGTATCCCGGCAAAAATCCTGATGGATTCTCTCAAAAACCTGCCGGACCAGCCCCTCACTTTCCACATTGATCTTAACTCCTATGCGGTGGAAATCACCTCAGACAACGGTAAGTACAAAGTAATGGGTGAAAATCCTGAAAACTTCCCGAAAGAACCTGCTGCTGACGACACCACATCTTTTACCATGACCGCTACCGGCCTGGTAACAGCTATCAACAAAACACTCTTTGCCGTTAGCAACGACGACCTGCGTCCCGCTATGACCGGCGTGTTCTTCGAACTCGGTACCGATAGCCTCACCTTTGTTGCCACAGATGCTCACCGCCTGGTCAAATACGTGAGAACAGATGTGAAATGCCCGCGTGCAGACAGTTTCATCGTTCCTAAAAAACCGCTGAACCTCCTGAAATCCGCAGTACCGGACAACGACTCTGAAATAAAAATCTCCTATAGCCAGAACCATTTCTTCGTACAACATGATGGCGCTCAGATGATCTGCCGCCTCATCGATGCACGTTTCCCTGACTATAAAGTGGTAATACCTAAGGATAATCCATACCGCCTCACTGTGGTAAAAAGTGATTTCCAGAACGCCCTGAAACGTGTAGGCGTATTCGCTAACAAGAGCACCAACCAGGTAGCACTGAATATCACCGGCAGTGAACTGCAGCTGTCTGCCCAGGACGTTGACTTCTCCTTTGAAGGTAACGAGCGCATGAGCTGCCAGTATACCGGCGACGATATGCAGATCGCTTTCAACGCCAAATTCCTTATCGAGATGCTCAACGCTGCTGAAGGCGACGAAATTTCCGTGGAACTGGCCACTGCAACCAAAGCAGGTATTCTCAAACCTTCCGAGAAAGAAGAAAATGAAGACCTCCTCATGCTGGTAATGCCTCTCATGCTCAACAATTAATACTAACAGGAATGGCTATACTAGAATAATTTTCCGGTAAGTCATACGCTGAGAACATTAAGTTAATATATAAAGCAATCTCCCACAAAGAGGTTGCTTTTTTCTTTCCCGGCGGGCTTTAACAGCCTTTATTAATTCCCCAAATAGTTGTAATTTATAATCAGAAACAGTTGTTGAAAACGTAGAAAATAACAGTCACTATTCATCATTGACCCCATATCCAAAGCAGAGATTTTGTTGGCCAGATAAGGAAAACCGTTATCAGATTTATAGACATAAAGACAGGATTTCCATATATACCCATAAATACCAGTTATGGTATCATTTTTCGAAAATATCCCTTCGTATTACCGCACAGCTATACTGGTTGGCGGGCTGCTGCTATTGTGGATCATTGAAGGAATGATTCCCCGTTTCCGCTTCCGGAACAGCCGCTACCGCCATGCAGGCACCAACCTGGTATTTACGCTAACTACTATTGTTATAAACACCGCTTGTGCCTTTCTTATTGTAAAAGCATCTCAATGGACCAGTGCAAATCGCTTCGGACTGTTCTACCTCATGAAGCTGCCCCTCTGGCTGCATGCTCTGCTGGCCATATTAATGCTGGATCTGATAGGCGCTTACCTTATCCATTTTGTTCAGCACAAAACTGCATGGATGTGGCAGTTCCATAAGATACACCATATTGATACACAGATTGATGCCACTACTGCATTGCGGCATCATCCGGTGGAAAGCGGCTTCCGGGTAATGGCCCTCTTCGTCGCTATCGTCACAATGGGCGTCCCCTTCTGGATGATCATGTTTTACCAGTCGCTGTCCGCTTTCATGTCGCAGTTCAATCATGCAAACATCAGGCTGCCCAAATGGCTCGATAATACACTCAGCTGGATCATTGTATCACCAGACATGCATAAAGTACATCATAGCCATTATCAGCCGGAAACAGACTCTAATTATGCCAACATCTTTTCTATATGGGACAGGTTGTTCGGCACTTTCGTGAAGATACCCGATACCACCTCTATCCGTTACGGGCTTGATGAATACCAGGATGCCCGCTACCAGGAAGTAGGACCACTGATGAAAGTGCCCTGGGAGACTATGACACCTTATACCAAGGAGGAAACAAACTTCAGCGGACAACAGCACCTATAGACTGTATACTATTCCTTAACCTGTTTTAAATTAAACTACATATGCAACACTCAACAACATTGACGAAAACAACTTGTATAGCGGCGCTGGTGATCGGCGTGCTCTCCGCAGCATTCGCCTTCACCACCAAAACGCCTGCCTATGCAGTAACCGCTGGCGCTGTAGCAACACTGATAGGCCTTGTATCATTATACATCGGCAGAAAAAATATCGATGATATGCAGCTTGCCGCCGCCGGTATCTTTATGGCTGTGGTATCCTGCCTGGTAGGGTTATGGCAGATCTATAACTGATAGCTAATAGCTTTTAGTAGCTTCTGTGGTATTTTTCCGTGTAGCCTTCTGCGGCTTTTACCGGGAACAGCACCAGGGAAGTATCTGTTAATTCCCTGATAATAGTGGTGTCTATAATAGCGGATGTATCTTTTACTCCTTCTGAGTGGCTCCACAACAATAACGTATCATGCGCCAGCGACCATTTGTCGTAAACAAGCGTATACATATTGATAGAACGGGCTACACCGTTCTTCCTTAATTGAAAACCCTGCATCTCCCTATCAAGGCCTGCTACAGGCTGTATCCATTTTCCTATGAGTTTAACTGCATCAACATGCAGTGTATCAATAACAGCAGCAGTGCTGTCGGCAACGCCGGCATTGCTGCTGTCTGCTATCACAAGCAGACTGCTGTCATGTACAATATCTTCCTGCTGCTCTCCCTTCCTGGAATTACATGCCATCATCGTTACCAGTAAAGATAATAAGAGGAACCAGTTCTTTCTCATGGCTTAAAAATACAGATAATGTCTGAACTGTGATTTTTTTGATTATTGAGATTCAGGTGATGTGCGAAGATTATATCCTGATAATTATGTAGCTGGAAAAAAATTTTAAAGATAACTATCCCCTAAACAGAATCTTCGCACATCACCTGAATCTCAATAATCAAAAAAATCACAGTTCAGACAAAAAAATAAACTACTTTTGTTTTCACTTTAGGGGTGTTTATCCTTCACCGGATAAGCTGAGATGATACCCTCAGTACCTGAAGCAGCTCATACTGCCGTAGGGAAAAGTAACTGAACTTTCTCATCTTTCCACATCCTTAAAGTTTATTGTTTCACCTAAATTTCCATTCAATATGGACGTGCTTGTAAACAATAAACTTTATGCGGTGCAGCAGGGAACTACAATTGCTGCGCTCTTACAGTTTATTCAGCTCACTACTCACAAAGGCATTGCCATAGCCGTCAACAACCAGGTAATACCAAAAAATTCCTGGAATGATCAGTCGCTATGCGCCGATGATAGCGTAACTATTATCCGCGCTACACAGGGCGGATAGCAGCCCATTCTTTTAATTATCGTATAACCGTCACCGTATTGATAATACGGTAAGGGATTCTATTGCTCTAAAATTCTTATCACATGCAACACCAGCAGGCGGCAATAAGCCGTGCGCCATTTCCGGCATCAGAAAAAATTTATGTGGATGGCAGCATTCATCCGATAAAGGTAGCAATGCGCCGTATAACGTTAACGGATACACGCCTACATGGTAAACAGGGCGTATCCACTCCTAACGATCCTGTAGTAGTATATGATACAAGCGGCCCCTACACTGACCTGCAGGCCGACATCGATGTAACCCAAGGCCTCTCACCGTTGCGCCACGAATGGATCACCGGCAGGGAAGACGTTGAGCACCTGAGCCAGTACTCCAGTGAATATGTCAGACAGCTCCAGCAGGAAGGTGGCCGGATGCCGCTCATGAGCATCTCCCGCAGACCGCTGAAGGCAAAGCCGGGAAAAAATGTTACACAGTTGTATTACGCACAACAGGGCATTATCACTCCCGAAATGGAATATATTGCTATCCGTGAAAACCAGTTGGCAGACCAGCTATGGCAGCAAAATAACGCTCTGTGGCAGCAACATAAAGGCGATACCATGGGCGCCGCCATGACAGGGAAATTCATCACACCGGAATTTGTACGGCAGGAAGTAGCCGCAGGCAGAGCCATCATACCAGCTAATATAAATCACCCGGAAAGCGAACCGATGATCATCGGCCGCAACTTCCTGGTGAAAATAAATGCCAACATTGGCAACTCTGCCGTTACATCCAGCATAGAAGAAGAAGTGGAAAAAGCAGTATGGGCCTGTCGCTGGGGCACAGATACCATTATGGATCTCAGCACAGGAAAGAACATACATGAAACCAGGGAATGGATCATCCGCAACGCTCCTGTACCCATTGGTACCGTACCTATTTACCAGGCGCTGGAAAAAGTGAACGGTAAAGCCGAAGCCCTCACCTGGGAGATATTCCGCGACACGCTCATTGAACAGGCCGAACAGGGTGTCGACTACTTTACCATACATGCAGGCGTATTGCTGAGGTATATACCGCTAACAGCTAAACGCACTACCGGCATCGTATCCCGCGGCGGCTCTATCATGGCCAAGTGGTGTCTTGCTCATCACAAAGAAAATTTCCTGTATACGCATTTCGACGAGATCTGCGAAATCATGAAGGCATATGATGTATCCTTCTCCCTCGGTGATGGCCTCCGCCCCGGCAGTATCGCCGACGCTAATGATGCCGCACAGTTTGCCGAACTGGAAACACTCGGCGAGCTCACCAAAAAAGCCTGGCAACACCAGGTGCAGGTAATGATAGAAGGCCCCGGTCACGTGCCGATGCACCTGATAAAAGAAAATATGGACAAGCAACTGGAATGCTGTCATGAAGCGCCTTTCTACACACTCGGACCACTCACTACTGATATCGCTCCCGGATACGATCACATCACATCCGGTATAGGCGCAGCCATGATAGGCTGGTTCGGCACGGCCATGCTGTGTTATGTAACACCCAAAGAGCATCTTGGACTTCCCAACAGAGAAGACGTACGCCAGGGCGTTATCACCTATAAGATCGCGGCACATGCTGCGGATCTCGCCAAAGGTCACCCCGGTGCACAGCATCGCGATAATGCACTGAGCAAGGCCAGGTTTGAGTTCCGCTGGGAAGATCAGTTCAATCTCTCCCTCGATCCGGAAACAGCCCGCTCTTACCACGACGAAACATTACCTTCAGAAGGCGCCAAAGTAGCTCACTTCTGCTCTATGTGCGGACCTCACTTCTGCTCTATGAAGATCACACAGGAAGTACGGGAGTTTGCCGAACAACAGGGCATTAAGACTGAAGAAGCGCTGGAAGCTGGTTTGGAAGAAAAGGCAAAGTCATTCCGCGAAACGCTTGTGTAAATCATGATCTGGGCTATCACATCACCCGAACGTGTACACGAAGAAGTACGAATACTGTCTTCCCTTTTGGAAGCCGGCGCCGATGGCATCTTGCTGCGCAAACCAGGCTGGAACACAGCTCAGTATGAGGCACTCGTGGAGACTATAGATCCCCGTTATTACCAACGGCTGATCATCCGCGATAACTTCCAGGTCTGCAATAAATATGCGTTGGGAGGTATCCATCTCAGTGAGCAGATGCGGGAAAGCATATCTGCCTCAGCGCTACTGCAGCACCTGCAGCCTTATTCCCGCAGCAGTACAGGCGTGCACAACGTGGCACAACTAGTTGCACATTGCAACACGTTTAACACATTACTGTTAAGTCCTGTGTTCGACAGCATTTCCAAACCAGGCTACCAGGGCCGGTTTGAACGCCTCCCGCTCTCAAAAGGATCATATGCCGTGCTTGCATTGGGCGGAGTGGACAGTACTAATATCGAAAGTGTACAGCAATGGGGATTTGATGGCGCAGCCGTACTCGGCGCTCTCTGGAAAGATCCGGCCAGGGCGGTAGCGTCATATCATAACATGCAGCAATTATGGAAAAAGAACGCCCATACGCACTGAGCATCGCCGGTCTTGACCCCAGCGGCGGAGCCGGCCTGCTGGCAGATATAAAAACGTTTGAACAACACCGCGTGTATGGTCTCGGTGTATGCACCGCCATTACCGTGCAAACAGCTTCCGATTTCATTTCGGTGGACTGGCTGCCTGTATCGAAGATACTGGCACAGGTAAAGCCATTACTGGAATATCACCGGATCAGGTATTGTAAGATCGGAATTATGGAAGATGTGAAAGCCATGCTGGAAGTGGTTTCCGGACTTAAGCAACTGGCGCCCGACATCCGGATCGTGCTGGACCCTGTACTAAAAGCTTCCGCCGGCTTCTCCTTCCATAACGATATACAACAGCAACACTGGCAACAGTTGCTGCAACAGCTTTACCTGCTCACGCCCAACTACCCCGAAGCGCAGCTGCTCACCGGCTGCAACGACGGAGAAGAAGCCGCCCGGCGGCTCTCAGCCTTTTGCGCAGTGCTGCTCAAAGGCGGTCATCATGCACAGCAGCAGGGTATAGACATACTGTATACAGGCAATATGGTCCATACTTATGGTCCCGGGCGTGCTGCTGTTTTTCCGAAACACGGCTCAGGCTGTGTATTATCATCAGCCATCACCGCATCGCTGGCGCTGGGACAGTCGATACAGGAAGCCTGCTGTAACGGTAAGGCATATACGGAAAAAATATTGGCCAGTCATTCATCACTAACAGGATACCACCACCAATGATCAGTACCTTTCATTACATATCACAGGGATCAGCACCGGCTGATCATCTCAACAATATCCTCGCCGCCTGCGAAGCCGGCTGCAAATGGATACAGCTCCGCATTAAAAATGACACGCCTCAAAACATCCTGCCAGTGGCAGAAGCGGCCAAAGCAGTGTGCGATCGCTACCAGGCATCACTCATCATCAATGATTATCCTCATATAGCAGTTGCCGTTAATGCAGCAGGTGTGCACGTAGGTAAAAACGACATGACTGTGGCGGCAGCCCGGGCCATTACGGGCACCAGTATGATTGTTGGCGGTACTGCCAACACAGTAGAGGACATACGTAATCATGTAACAGACGGCGCTAACTATGTAGGCGTAGGGCCCTTCCGCTTTACTACCACCAAGGAAAATCTCAGCCCGATACTCGGCCTGGGTGGCTATATGCGCATCATGCAGGAGCTGGATAAACTACGCCTACCCATTCCGGTTATAGCTATCGGAGGTATACTGCTGGAAGATATCCCGGCATTGATGCAAACCGGTATTCATGGCATCGCCGCCAGCGGACTGGTAACATCTGCTCCTGATAAACAGGTACTGGTCAAAGAACTCTATACACTCACACAAAAACCGCTGACATGGAACCATTGATAATAGCCGGCAGGCAATTTTCCTCCAGGCTTTTCACCGGCACCGGTAAATTCTCCAACGCAGCAGTCATGGAATCCGCACTGCTGGCTTCTGAGAGTGAACTGGTAACAGTGGCGCTAAAGAGAGTGGATATGCAAAATAAGGCAGATGATATGTTGCAGCACCTGTCGCATCCGCATATACAGCTGCTGCCCAATACATCCGGTGTACGCACCGCAAAGGAAGCAATATATGCAGCACAGCTGGCACGCGAAGCGCTTGAAACCAACTGGATAAAACTGGAGATACATCCAGATCCCCGCTACCTGATGCCCGATCCTGTGGAGACCCTGCAGGCCGCCACGGAACTGGTAAAACTTGGATTCATTGTATTACCATACGTGCATGCCGATCCTGTATTATGCAAACGCCTTGAGGAAGTTGGCACCGCAGCAGTGATGCCGCTTGGCTCACCGATAGGTAGCAATAAAGGACTTCGCACCGCTGATTTCCTGGAGATCATCATCTCACAGAGCAATGTGCCCGTAGTGGTGGATGCCGGTATCGGCAGCCCTTCGCAGGCGGCACAAGCAATGGAGATGGGCGCTGCGGCCGTATTGGTGAACACTGCAATAGCAGTTGCGAAAGATCCGGTGCGAATGGCGGCAGCATTTAAAACAGCTGTGGAAGCGGGGCGCATGGCCTATGAAGCAGGCTTACCGGCTGCAACCACACATGCAGTGGCATCCAGCCCGCTCGTTGCTTTCCTGGATGAAGCCTGATGCATATTGAATCAACTCAGAAAAATCATTCGCTATGTTTACAAGCATATTTGAACAGCATAAGTGGGAAGATATAAAAGCGGCCATCTATGCCAAAACGAAGGCCGATGTGGAACAGGCGCTTCATAACCAGCGGCGGACACTCGACGATTTTGCCGCACTCATTTCACCAGCGGCGGCAGCATTTCTTCCAGATATGGCTGCCATCAGCCATGAGCTCACCCTGCAACGGTTTGGTAATACCATGCAATTGTATATTCCCATGTATCTGTCCAACGAATGCCAGAATATATGCACCTATTGCGGCTTCAGCCTCGATAATAAAATACGGCGCAAAACGCTCAGCAGTGCGGAGATCGTTCAGGAAGCCGCAGCCATCAAAGGGATGGGATATAATCATGTACTGCTCGTCACCGGTGAGGCCCATCAGCAGGTAGGAGTAGAGTACTTCAAAAAGGCGTTGCAGTTACTGCGGCCACATTTTGCCAACATCTCTATGGAAGTACAGCCAATGGATGAAACAGACTATGCGGAACTTATTCCGCTGGGACTGCACGGAGTACTGGTATACCAGGAAACTTATCATCAGGATGACTACCGGAAGCATCATCCCAAAGGCAGAAAATCAAATTTCGATTACCGGCTGCAAACCCCCGACAGGCTGGGTCAGGCAGGAATTCATAAGATTGGGCTGGGGGTGCTTATCGGCCTGGAAGACTGGCGCACAGATAGCTTCTTCACCGCCTTACATCTTCAGTACCTGGAGAAAAAATATTGGCAAACCCGGTACAGCATTTCTTTCCCGCGACTGCGGCCATTCTCCGGTGGACTGGCTCCCAAAGTGGAAATGAATGACCGCGAACTGGTACAGCTGATATGTGCCTATCGCCTGCTCAACCAGGATATTGAACTGAGCATTTCCACGCGGGAGGAAGAGCGTTTCAGGAACCATATTGTAAAGCTGGGCGTCACAGCCATGAGTGCCGGTTCCAGGACCAACCCCGGTGGGTACACTGTTGACAGACAATCGCTCGAGCAGTTTGAAATCTCTGATGAACGCAGTGCCGCCGAGATTGCAGCCATGCTCAGAAACCAGGGATACGAACCTGTGTGGAAAGACTGGGACCAGGTATTTTCATAAGGAAGGATTCCTTACATAATATCCAGAAGCAATCAGGGACGCATAAATGCGTCCCTGATTGTTTTATAGCAGTCTAAAATTTTTATGGGAGTAAACTTCTCTCAATCTCTATAAAGATAATACCCTGGGCACTTTCAAAAATCATCATGAATAAAATGAACAAAATGAACAGGGCGCGTAAAAATGAATAAAAACGTAGTCTAAATAGCATTCATGAGATATAAATAGTGATTTCCAATATACATGGCCGCATAAAAAAGGGCTGCTTCAAACGATGAAGAAGCAGCCCCTGTACCGAAAAATCCCGTAGTTGCCATATTACTTATCAACATAAGTATGATTGGAATACCATTACCTAAAAGTAGATGGATAATCCTGAACAACCAGATTTCAGGTCACTTTGAACAAAATGAACAGCCTGAAAGCGACTGCACAAAATATCGTCAGATCAATATACCACATTCACTATATCCCTGTATGTTTTAATAGTATCATGCGCATCCCTGAGTCTGGCCCGTTGCGAGGCTATCAACTCCCGTATGCTGTACGGCATTGCAATATCAATGCTAAGTGCTTCTGAATACGTACGCTGTATTGCGTCCTCACCATATTCGCAGGAAGAAAAAATTGCATGCCTGTTATATCCGGTAAATGCTGTTTTAATGTTGGTCCAGATACGGTATAGTTCACCGGACAGCGAAGTGACTGTAACCGGAAAGCCACCATAGTCAACGAGCTCCCGGTTAAGCTGTGCCGCATATAGTCTGCTGTCATCTATCATACGCTGGAACAATGCTTTGAGGTCCATGTTCTCCGTGGCTTTGATCGCTTCCTTATAACCATCAATCCTGTCATTATTTATTCTGACAAGATCACTCAAAATTGTGGTTAGGGTTTCCTCCTGTTGCATAATCGATTACCTTTTATACTAATTAACAGATTGACATTATCATATTTATATGCCCAAAAACGCGACCATTTTGCAGAACCTTAATAGTCAGGCTTCAGCATATGACGGATACATTTCTTCCGCCCTTTTTGCTTCACGTATAGGGGAATCACCTCCACAACTCAGCCGTTGCGCTGGCACAGTCCTGTATTGTATTTAAGCGGATTAGTGGTTGGCACAATTTTCCCAACCTTCAACAATGAAACAAATCCATTTAGTCATGAACACTCTTTTGTATTTGTTGGCTGTCATTCTGATTATTGGATGGTTACTTGGCGTCTTTGTTTATTCAGCAGGTAGTCTAATTCATGCATTGCTGGTATTGGCTATCATTGCTATCCTGATCAATATCATCAGAGGTAGGGCGGTGTAAGAGATTAGTTTCAGATATTACCTAAATTGCGGCCATGAAAAATTCCCGGTTTTTTATGGCCGCAGTGCTGATCGGTACCCTCGCAGGCTGCACTACTACCCGCAAAACAACAGGCAATACGACCGGTAATATAGGTCGGTTGCAATATATCGGTAAACAGGTGGTTCCCTATAATATGCCGCTTGAAGGCACTGTAACCGGCGGCCTTTCCGGTATTGATTACGATCCCCGCAGTCAGCAATATTACATGATCTGTGACGACCGTTCCGAACATAACCCGGCACGTTTCTATACCGCAAAGCTATATTTCTCACAAACTTCATTTGACAGTATAAGGTTTACAGCCGTAACTCCTTTATTACAGGCTAACGGGGCAACCTACCCGGGTAATAAAGTCAATGCCGCTCTCACCCCTGACCCCGAAGCGATGCGGTACAATGCGCGGAAGGGATACCTGGTATGGAGCAGCGAGGGAGAACGCATCGTCAATAATAAAGATACCATCCTCACCAACCCCGGCATCTATGAAATCACTACTGCTGGCAGATACATTGATTCATTTGCATTGCCATCGCAGTTCAGGATGCAGGCAGCGGAAAAAGGTCCAAGACGTAACGGCGTATTTGAGGGCCTGGGATTTACCCCCGATTATCGCTTCATGTACGTAAGTCTCGAAGAGCCCAGGTATGAAGATGGTCCAAGGGCGGATATAAACGATACCACCGCGCTTACCCGTATCATTAAGTTTGATAATAGCACCCGGCAGGCTGTGGCCCAATATGCCTACCGGTTGGAACCGGTGGCGCATCCTGCCACACCAACAAGCGGCTTTAAGGTAAATGGCATCTCTGATATAATGGTACTGGATGACAACCGGCTGCTAACCATTGAACGTTCTTTTTCCACCGGCGTAAAAGACTGTACTATCAAGGTATACCTGACAGATCTGCGTCACACTACAGATGTGAGCAGGTACAACGCATTGAAATCTGTTAAAGGCCTCAGGCCTGCTGAGAAAAAACTGCTTTTCGATTTCACTGCACTGAATACCTATATAGATAATATAGAAGGTGTGACCTATGGGCCGGTACTCCCCAATGGTCATCGCAGCCTGGTGTTTGTGGCGGATAATAACTTTTCCCCGCTGGAGGAAAGCCAGTTCTTCCTGTTTGAATTGGTGCCGTAACCAACCAAATGCAGCGACAGTTTGTTATATATGGTAGAAAAATAGCTCGCTATGAAGTATCTACCTTTACTGGTGGCAGCGCTGGCATTGGGCGCATGCCAGCATGCAGGGTCCGGCACAGGAAAAAACGATGACACAGGGAAAAAAGCGGACACCTGGGTAACCTACTCCGGAACACTACCCTGCGCAGACTGCGGCGGAATACTCACGGAGCTTACCATACACGAAATGCCCGGGAGCAACGAAGCAGAATTCAAACTGAAGGAAACCTATCAGGGCACTAAGTCCGGCAGAGATGAGGTATTCCGCAGCGATGGCATATACCGTATTGTACAGGGAAGTGGCCCCCAGCCCTGTATACTCCTGAACCCGGATAAAGATAAAAACCTGCAACGGTCGTTTCAGCAAACCGGCCTCCACGAACTGAAAATGCTGGACAATAGCCAGCAACCCATAGAAAGCGCCTTGAACTATACCCTCAAAAGTAATCCCTAACTCCGGAATGGATGATCATTTATAATGTATACACTGGTTTCAAAAAACCAGCGTCAGGGGTTATTTCAAAAAAGTCGCTTAAATTTAGCGTTGACCAGTGACATTTTATCATCCTGTTTTCTATGAGGCGCATTGTAGCTTGCTTGTTTTTTCTGTTATCGTCGCACATTGCCGTACTTGCAAACACCCGCCAGGATAGTTTGCTGAAGGAACTATATTATAATATAGCAAAGGCGGGTGAGTATGATGCCGCCAAGCTGCGCGGCATTGACAGCACCAGGCGCAGGCTCGCCTCTGTTGGCAATAACCTCCCGCTCCGGTTTGACCTCTATCGCCGCCTGTATGAAGAATACAAGGTATTCAACTTTGATTCAGCCTTCTATTATGCCCGGCAATTAGAGCAGGTCGCAGCCACCATGCAGGACCCCGTCCGCCTCACCTATGCCAGAACCAGGCAGGGCTATGTGCTGCTATCGTCAGGGATGTTTACAGAAACCTCTTCACTGCTGAATAATATAGATGTGACCGGCATGCCCGACAGCATCCGTACACAATTCTACCTGATGAAGAGCAGGTTCTATTATGACTTAGCCGATTACAGCCAGGATAAATTCTATTCTCCCACCTACATCAGACAGGGCAGCATGTTCATGGATTCCGCCCTGCATCTGCTGGACACCGCCTCGTTTGAATAGAAATATAATAAGGGGCTGCAGCTATTCAAAATGGGAGACCACCACGCTGCCATCGCCTGTTTCCCCGACCTTAATCAACCAGGACTGAATTACAGACAGCTGGCGGTATCCGCTTGTACGCTGGGTTATATCTACCTCGAAAGTCACCGCCGGGATACAGCCATCACACTGATGATACGTTCTGCCATCGCAGACATCCGCTCTTCCACCAAAGAAACGATGGCCATATATATGCTGGCCACCCTTTTGTTTGAAAAGGGGGACATTAAAAATGCATCTGTATTTATAGAAAAGGCAGTTTCAGAAGCGGTCTTTTATGGCGCACGACAGCGAAAGGTGCAGGTAAGCAGTATTCTCCCCATTATTGAGCAGGAGCGGATTAATACCGCTGAAGAAAGAACCCGCTCCGTATTTATATATGCAGCTGTGGTGACCCTGCTGCTGATTGCACTCGTAATATTGGCTATCACGGTGTTCCGGCAGGTCCGCAAACTGAAGGCTGCGCAGGAGATCATCACGGCAGCCCACCTGAAACAGCAGGAGATCAACAACCAACTCCTGGAGGCCAACAAGATCAAGGAAGAATATGTAGGCTATTGCTTCAACATCAACGCGAGCTATATCAACAAAATCGAAAAAATCAAACAAACCCTTGAACAGAAATTATCAGAAAATAAACCCTCAGAACTAAAATACCTTGTAAATAATATCAATATCCGGAAGGAGAGGGAGGAGTTGTTTACAAATTTTGACCGCGTGTTCCTGAAAATATTCCCGCACTTTGTGGAAGAGTTTAATT